>JBIQJI010000121.1:0-9776 GCA_044507605.1 Actinomycetales bacterium
GGCCGGGGGAACGGAATGCGGTCGATCACCACCAGCGACAGCGACGGTCCGGGCACGTCGACCCCCTGCCACAGCGACAGGGTGCCGAACAGGCACGTGGCGGGGTCGTCGGCGAACTTCGTGACCAGCTGGCTCGTGGTGTCGTCGCCCTGGCACAGCAGCGGCACGTCCAGCCGCTCGCGCAGCGCCTCGGCGGCCTGCCGGGCCGCGCGCATCGAGGAGAACAGGCCGAGCGTGCGGCCGCCGGCCGCGCCGATCAGCTCCGCCAGCTCGTCCAGGTAGACGTCGGGAAGCCCGTCGCGGCCCGGCTGGGGCAGGTGCTTGGCGACGTACAGGATGCCCGACCGCGCGTGGTCGAACGGCGAGCCCACGTCGAGCGACGACCAGCCGTCGTCGCCCAGGCCCCACTGGTGGGCCATGCCGTCGAAGCTGCCGCCGAGCGCCAGGGTCGCCGAGGTGAGGACGACGGTGCGGTCACCGAACAGCCGCTCGCGCAGCATGCCGCCGACCGTCAGCGGGGCGACCTTCAGCGTGGGGGGCCGCCGGTCGCCGCCCGGCTCCAGCCAGACCACCTCGGCCCGGTCGCGCTCGTCGTCGGCGCCGAAGGCGTCGATCATGCGCTGCGCGGTGTCGTGCACCTCGTCGAGCGCCGTGAACGCCGCCTTGCGCAGCCCCAGGTTCTCGGCGTCGCCGCCCTCGCCGCCCTTGGGGTTGCGGGGGCCGAGGGCCCTGACGCAGCCGGCGGCGGCGTCGCGGACGAACGCGAGCGTGGTGCCGAGCACCTGCGGCAGCCGGTCCAGCCGCCCCGGCGGCGCGGCGGCCAGCAGCGCCCGGAGGTCCTCACCGGCCTCCTGCAGCCGGTCGGCGACGCCCTGCTCGACGAGCCGCGCGCAGCGCCGCACCGCGATCGACACGCTCGCCTCCGACAGCTCGTCGGTCACCACCGAGGTCACCCGGTCGACCAGCTCGTGGGCCTCGTCGACGACCACGACCTCGTGCTCGGGCAGCAGGGGGAAGTCCTCCATGGCGTCGATCGCGAGCAGCGCGTGGTTGGTGACAACGACGTCGACCTGGCCGGCCCGGGCCCGCGCCAGCTCGGCGAAGCACTCGGCGCCGCTCGGGCAGCGCTGGGCGCCCAGGCACTCGCGGGCGCTCACCGAGAACTGCCGCCACGCCCGGTCGTTGACGCCGGGCACCAGCTCGTCGCGGTCGCCCGTCTCGGTCTCCTCGGCCCACTCCTGGATGCGCTGCACCATGCGGCCGGTCGCGGTGATCGTGCGCGGGTCGAACAGCTCGTCGGGCTCGTCGTCGGGCATGCCCACGGTCAGCTTGTGCCGGCACAGGTAGTTGCGCCGCCCCTTGAGGATCGCGAACTGCGGCTCGTGCGGCAGGTGCTCCGCCAGCGCTTCGGCGAGCCGCGGCAGGTCGCGGTCGACGAGCTGGCGCTGCAGCGCGATGGTCGCGGTGGAGACGACGACGGCGTTGCCGCTCTCGACGGCGTGCCTGATCGCGGGCACGAGGTAGGCGAGCGACTTGCCGGTGCCGGTGCCGGCCTGCACGGCCAGGTGCTCGCTTTCGGCGATGGCGCGGCGCACGGCCTCGGCCATCTTCACCTGCCCGGGCCGGCGGCTGCCGCCCAGCGCGGCCACGGCGGCGTCCAGCAGCTCCTCCACCTCGGGCAGATCGACGTCGGCGGAGGTGTCGCCGAAAGGTTCGTCTCCGGCGTCGACGGCGGCGTCGATTTCGTCGATATCGCCGGTGTCGCCGAGGCCGGCGCGGCTTTCGGCGAGATCGTCACAATGGCCTTGGGGCTGCGGGAACGAGTCGTCGGGCACGACACGAAACGCTACCCGGTCACGTGGGCCCGCTCGGCCATATGACCACTTCACTGCGTGCGACCTGCGCCATCTCGTATTCTGGCTGAGCCGCCCTTGGACTTCCCCGGCGGGAGAAGGGCAGGTAGCGGTATGGTTTGGACGGTCGAGTGGACGAATAAAGGTTGGAAAACCACATGTCCTCCATGTCGGAAGTTGTCCCACTGCCTTCGTTCGGCGAGGTTTTCTTCGACGCTCGGGGCCGGGACCGGGTGCTTCGTGTCACCTGGCACGAAGGCACCCTGGTGCTCAGCCTGTGGCGCGGTGAGATGTGCACCGCGAGCTTCCGCATGCCCATGGACGACGTCGATCGTCTGCTCGACGCGCTGGAGGACGGCTTCGCCGAGGCCGAGGAACAGTACCCCGAAGGCGCCGAGCACCACGAGGCCGCCCCGCACGACGATTCCGGCTACGGCGACTACCCCGCCACCGGCCAGTACGTCCGGCCGCCCCGGCCCGGCGCGGCCGAGGCCGGCCAGGTGCCGTCGGTCGGCCCCAACGACGTTCTGGTCGCCAGGGGCACCCCACCGGCGGGCCAGGACCGCCTCGTCGCCTCCGGCGCCACCGAGGCCGTGCCCAGGGAGAACCTGATCGTCAACGACTCTCTCCCCTACGGTCATCCTCCGCCGCCCCCGCCGCCGCAGTACGATCCGCAGCCGCAGCGGGCCCGGCCGGAGGCCCCCGAGCCGGTCGCCGCGCAGGGCCCCGCGCCCGTCGACACCGACCCCTACATTCCGGCCTTCGACGAAGACAGCGGCGGCTACGAGGTGGGCCGGGCGCCCCAGGCGGCGCCCCCCGCCGAACCCGTCGACTGGTACGGCACGCAGCAGCGCGCCGTCGACCCCCACGATCCTCTCGGCCTCGGCCCGGTCACCCCGCCCCAGGGCCATCGCGTGCCCGGCGGCGAGGCGTACCCCGCCGAGCCCGCCTACCAGCAGCCGGCCACCGACCCGGCGTACCCCCGTGACCCCGGCTATCCTCCGGCGCAGACGTACGGCTACCAGGACGGGTACCAGGACGCCTACCAGCAGCCCGGCCCGGCTCCGGCCCACCCCTACCAGGGCGACTCGATGTACACCACGGGCGAGCGGCTGCGGCCCGAGCACCGTCAGGAGGCCCCGGCCGGGCGCCGCCGCCGCTCCGGGCCGCCCGACGCGCCGCGCGACCCGTCCTATGACCCGGCCTACGAGCAGGGGCAGACCCGCGACTACCGCGAGGCCCGCGACACCTGGTGAGCCGGCGCCCCGTGGCCGCCCCGGGTACGTCCCGACACGTCACTTCATGTCAAGGCATGGCGGGCGCACCGGCTGATGCCGCCAGGGACCGGCCGACGGCGGGCGACGGATGATGCGCGGCCGGTGGCATGGCCACCGGCAGGAACCGGTGGCGCGGCCACCGTCATAAAAGTGAGAAACTACACCGAACACTCGTGGCGCTCATGGCGTTGTGTCATTGCCGCCAGGTTGGTGTCCGGGGGCTCCGATTCCTCCCGGCGCGGCGCGGATCGGGATTCCTCGGAGGTCGTCAATGAACGCGCTGGAGGCGCTGCAGCTGCTCGTCCTGCCTGTGGGCGCCATCGCCGTGGCCGCGGCGGCCCGCTGGAAGGGCTGGCCGGTGCCGCTGCTGCTGGTGCTGGCCGGGCTGCTCGTGTCGTTCGTGCCCGGAGTGCCCGACTACTCCCTCAACCCGGAGATCGTGCTGCTGGTCTTCCTGCCGCCGCTGCTCTATTCGGCCGCGCAGGACAGCTCCTACCTGCGGCTGCGCGACGTGCGCCGCCCCGTCGCGTTGCTGTCGGTCGGGCTGGTGCTGTTCAGCACGGTCGTGATCGGGCTCACCGCGCACGCCCTGATCCCCGGCCTGCCGCTCGCCGCCGCTTTCGCGCTCGGCGCCATCGTGTCGCCGCCCGACGCGGTCGCCGCCGTCGCCGTCGCCCGGCGGCTCGGGCTGCCCCGGCGGATGATCACGATCCTCGTCGGCGAGAGCCTGTTCAACGACGCCACCGCGCTCACCGCCTACCGTGTGGCCGTGGCCGCCGCCCTCGGCGAGGGCGTCAGCCTGCTCGGCGCCATCGGCAGGTTCCTGTACGCCGCCGGGGTGGGCGTGCTCATCGGCTTCGCCATCGCCTACCTGACCGGCCTGCTGATCGACCGGATCCGCGACCCGCTGATCACCAACACGATCTCGCTGGTGATCCCGTTCGCGGCGTACCTCGCCGCGGAGATCGCCGAGGCGTCCGGCGTGATCGCCGTCGTCATCGTGGGCCTGTACCTCGGCTATCGGATGACCCGTCTCTCCTACGGCAGCCGGCTCGTGTCGCACAGCGTGTGGAAGATCATCGACTTCTTCCTGGAGATCATCGTCTTCGCGCTGATCGGCCTGCAGCTGCGTCCCATCCTCGCCGATCTGACCGCCGAGAGCCCCGCACAGCTCGCGACGTACGCGGTGGTGATCTTCATCGTCGCCGTGGTCGCCCGGGCCGTCTGGACGGTGCCCGGGTCGCTGCTGCCGTGGAAGCTGTCACGGAAGGTCCGGGAACGCGAGGCCCGGCCCACCTGGCGCGGCATGACCGTGATCAGCTGGGCCGGCATGCGCGGCGTGGTCTCCCTCGCCGCGGCGTTCTCCATCCCCGAGGGCTTCCCGCGCCGCAACCTGCTGCTGTTCCTCACGTTCGTGGTGGTCATCGGCACCCTGCTCGTCCAGGGCCTGTCGTTCCCGGCGCTGATCCGCCGCCTGGGCATCAGCGCCGGCCGCGAGGCGTACGAGGACAACCTGGCCGAGGCCGCCGCCCAGCAGGCCGCCGCGTCCGCGGCCCTGTCGCGCCTCGACGAGATCGTCGCCGAGGGCGTCTCCGACGTCCACTCGCAGGTCGTCGAACAGCTGCGCACCAACATGGAACGCCGCTCCTTCGCCGCCTGGGAGCGCCTCGGCAGCGGCACCGGCCCCGGCGGCGAGGAAACCCCCGCCGCCGTCTACCGCCGCCTCCGCCGCGAGATGCTCGCCGCCGAACGCCAGGTCTTCGTCCGCATGCGCGACGAACGCCGCATCGACGACGAGGTGCTCCGTCGCGTCATCCAGGAGCTCGACTTCGAGGAGGCCGCCCTCAGCCGCGACTGAACGCCCGCCCGGCCCGGGGTCACCGGGGGACGGCGTCTCCGGGGAAGGGGCCGAGGTCGGGGCGTTTGGCGAGGACGCCGTCGCCCGACGATGTGCCACGCAGGCGGCGGCCCACCCAGGGCACGAGGTGGCGGCGTACCCAGCGGAGGTCCTCGCGGCCCTTGACGAGGGGGGTGACCCGCTCGCGGGGCGGCCAGGGGGCGCGCCAGTCGTCGGCGCCGTCGACGCCGAGGACCGACAGGACGCGGGCGGCCACGCGGCGGTGGCCCTCGGCGTTCATGTGCAGGCGGTCCTCGCTCCAGGCCCGCCAGTCGCGCAGGCCCTGCATCGACCACTGGTCGACCACCAGGCAGCCGTAGATGTCGGCGATGGAACGCAGGTGCAGGTAGAACACGGCGGCCCTGCCGCGCAGGCGCCGTATGAGCGGCGTGTCGCGGGTGTCCATGCCGGTGAACAGCAGCACGTCGGCCCCCGTGGCACGCAGGTCGCGCACCGCGCGGGCCAGCTTCTTCGCCAGGACGTCGGGGTCGGCGCCGGGCCGCAGCAGGTCGTTGCCGCCGGCGCAGAACGAGATCAGGTCGGGCCGCATCTCGATCGCCCGCGGCACCTGATCGGCGATCACCTGGTCGAGCAGCTTGCCGCGCACCGCGAGGTTGGCGTAGCGGAACCCGGGTTCGAGCTCGGCGAGCCGTTCGGCGACCCGGTCGGCCCAGCCGCGGAACGCGCCGTCTTCGCCCGGGTCGTTGAGCCCTTCGGTGAAGCTGTCGCCGACCGCCACGAAGCTGGTGTATCGGGTCATGCCCGCACGGCCTCGTCCGTCTGCTCGGCGGCGTCGCGCAGCAGGCCGGCGATGGCGCGCAGCGCGAGGACGTACGACTGGAAGCCGAACCCGGCGATCGTGCCCGTGGCCACGCCCGCGACCACCGAGGTGTGGCGGAACTCCTCGCGGGCCGCCGGGTTGGAGATGTGCACCTCGACGAGCGGCGCGGTGCGCTGGGCGAGCGCGTCGCGCAGCGCGTACGAGTAGTGGGTGAAGGCGGCGGGGTTGAGCACCACGGGGGTCCGGGTGTCGGCCGCCTCGTGAATCCAGCCGATCAGTTCCGCTTCGTCGTCGGTCTGCCGCACCTCGACCGAAAGGCCGACCTCGCGGCCCGCCGCCCGGCACAGCTCGATGAGGTCCTCCAGGGTCTGCGCCCCGTACACGTCCGGCTCCCGGCTGCCGAGCCTGCCCAGGTTCGGCCCGTTCAGGACGTACACCTGCCGCACCGCCGGTTCACCCCTTCCTGCCACTCGTCGCCGATCGATCGCGGCCCCTCACCGGGCCACGGCCTCGAAGGCCGCCGCCAGCAGCTCCTCCGAGGGGTCTTCCAGCCGGGACACCTGCCCCGGGCCGTCGAGCACCACGAACCGGACGGTCGCGCCGCGGTTCTTCTTGTCGACCCGCATGTGGTCGCGCACCTGCGGCCACGCGTCGCGCCGGTACGTCGTCGGCAGGCCCACGGAGGTCAGGATCGACCGGGTGCGCTCCACCAGGTCGGCCCCGGCCCGCCCGGCCAGGCGCGACAGCTCGGCGGCGTACACCATGCCGATCGCGATGGCCTCGCCGTGGCGCATGCGGTAGTCCTCGGCGCGCTCGACGGCGTGGCCGAGGGTGTGGCCGTAGTTGAGGATCTCGCGCAGCCCCGACTCGCGCAGGTCGGCGCCCGCCACGGCGGCCTTGACCCGGACCTTCCGCTCGATCAGCTCCCGCGTGTGCCGCCCGCCGGGCACGCGGGCCCCCCGCGGGTCGTCCTCGATGAGCCGCAGGATCTCCGGGTCGGCGATGAAGCCGCCCTTGATGACCTCGGCGAGGCCGCTGACGTAGTCGTCGCGCGGCACGGTGGCGAGGGTCGCCAGGTCGCACAGCACGCCGGCGGGCGGGTAGAACGCGCCCACCAGGTTCTTGCCCTCGGGGGTGTTGATGCCGGTCTTGCCGCCGACTGCGGCGTCGACCATCGACAGCAGGGTGGTCGGTACGAGCACGACCCGCACGCCGCGCAGCCACGTCGCGGCCACGAACCCGGCGAGGTCGGTGGTGGCGCCGCCGCCGACGCCGACCACGGCGTCGGAGCGGGTCACGCCGTGCCGGCCGAGCGCCGACCACAGCTGCGCCGCCGCCTCGATCGTCTTGGCCCGCTCGGCGTCGGGCACCGGCAGGGGAAGCACTTCGAGCCCCGCCGTCTCCAGTGTCTCGGTCACCGGCCGGGCGAGCTCGGGCAGGGTCGCCGGATGGATCACGGCGACGGTGCGGACCCGCGAGCCCAGCAGTGACGGCAGCTCGCCGACCACGCCGGTGCCCACCACCACGTCGTACGGCGTCTCGCCGCCGACCTCGATGCGGGTGGCCGTCATGCCCTCACCTCCTTGACGATCTCGTGCACGATGTCGTCGGGCTCGCGGCCGCTGGTCTCCACCACGAGCGTGGCCAGGCGCCGGTAGATGGGGCGGCGCTCCTCCATGAGCTTGCGGAACTGGCTGCGGGGGTTCAGCACCAGCAGCGGGCGGGCGGTGGCCAGGCCGACGCGTTTCACCGCCTCCGACAGGTCCACCTCCAGATAGACCACGAAATGTCCGGCGAGCAGCTTCTGGGTCTGCTCGCTCAGCACGGCGCCGCCGCCCAGCGACAGCACGCCGTCGTGCCCGGTGACGGCCTCCCGCACGGCGGCGCGCTCCAGCTCACGGAACCGTTCTTCGCCGTCGTCGACGAAAATGTCGCTCACCGCCTTGCCGGCGACCGCCTCCACGTCGGCGTCGGTGTCGCGGAAGCCCACACCGAGCTCGGCCGCGAGCCGCCGGCCGATGGTCGACTTGCCCGCGCCCGGAGGGCCGATCAGGATCGCCCGGGGCCTGACGTCGGGCTCGGTGCGTACGTCCGTCATCACTTCACCACCATGGCCGAGAGGTAGCCGGACAGGTTCCGGGCGACCTCCTCGACAGAGTCTCCGCCGAACTTCTCCACCGCCGCGTCGGCGAGCACCAGCGCCACCATCGCCTCGGCGACGACCGCCGCCGGCACGACCGCGCACACATCGGACCGCTGATTGATCGCCTTCGCCGGCTCGCCGGTCTTCACGTCGATCGTGGCGAGCGCCCTCGGCACCGTCGAGATCGGCTTCATCGCGGCCCGCACCCGCAGCGGCTCGCCGTTGGTCATGCCGCCCTCGACCCCGCCGGCCCGGTTGGTCACCCGGCGGACCCCCTCGGCGGTGCCCACGATCTCGTCGTGGGCACGGGAGCCGCGCCGCCGCGCCGTCTCGAAACCGTCGCCGACGGCGACCCCCTTGATCGCCTGAATGCCCATGAGCGCCGCCGCCAGCCGCGCGTCGAGCCGCCGGTCCCAGTGCACGTAGCTGCCCAGCCCCGGCGGCAGCCCGTACGCCAGCACCTCCACCACGCCGCCCAGCGTGTCGCCGTCCTTGCGGGCGGCGTCGATCTCGGCCACCATCGCCTCGGTCGTCGCGGGGTCGAGGCAGCGCACCGGGTTGTCGTCGAGGCCGGCCGCGTCGGCCGGGGTGGGCACCAGGTCGGGCGGCGCCGCCACCGAGCCGATCTCGACCACGTGCCCGACGATCTCGACGCCGAGCGCCTGCCGCAGGAAGTTGCGCGCCACCTGGCCGAGCGCCACCCGCGCCGCCGTCTCACGCGCGCTCGCCCGGTCGAGCACCGGCCGGGCGTCGTCGAAACCGTACTTCTGCATGCCGGCGAGGTCGGCGTGACCCGGCCGAGGCCGCGACAGCGGCGCGTTGCGCGCCTGCGTCGCCAGCACGTCGGGGTCGACCGGGTCGGCGGCCATCACGGTCTCCCACTTGGGCCACTCGGTGTTGCCCACGCGGATCGCGACCGGGCTGCCCAGGGTGCGGCCGTGCCGCACACCGCCGGCGATGCTCACCTCGTCCTGCTCGAACTTCATCCGGGCGCCCCGCCCGTAGCCGAGCCGGCGGCGCCGTAGCGCCTCACGCAGATCGGCGGTGGTCACCTCGACCCCGGCCGGCAGCCCTTCCAGGATCGCGACAAGTTCGGGGCCGTGCGACTCCCCGGCGGTCAGCCAACGCAACATGTGGACAAGTCTTCCATGCGCCGCCCACTGCCACGTCCGCCGCCCGGCCCGCAGCGGGTTCCGGCGGCGTCAGACCAGGAGCACGGCGGCGTACGCCGCCGTGAGCATGAACGGCCCGAACGGGAACTCGCTTTTGAGCGTGCCCCTGCGGGTGACGAGCAGGCCCGCGGCGTACAGGCCGCCCAGCAGGTGCCCGCCGACCGCCGCGACGACCCAGGCGCCGGGCCCCAGCGCCCCGGTGACCAGCCCGATCAGCCCGGCCAGCTTCACGTCGCCCAGCCCGAGCCCGCCGGGCCGCACGAACCACAGCAGCCCGTAGATCGACCCCAGCGCCAGCATGCCGTACACGCCGGGCACCAGCCCGCCCGACGGGATCAGCAGCGCCATCAGGATCGGGTACGACGGCAGTGTGATCGAGTCGGGCAGCCGCATGGTGCGCCAGTCGATCGACGCGAGCACCACGCCGGCCGCCGCCAGGTACAGGCAGGCCGCCAGGAGCGCCGCCCCGGCGCCGGTGGCGTACTTCCAGGCGACGAGCCCGCACACCAGGCCCCCGGCCGCCTCGGCCACGGGCGGCCGGCGCACCTCGGCCACGCCCCGCGGCCGGCCCGGCGAGCGTGACCGGCCCCGGGCGACCGCACCGGCGTCGGCGGACTCCCCCGGCGGGCCGGCGGCGTATCGCGCGGCGGCCC
>JBIQJI010000122.1:0-9658 GCA_044507605.1 Actinomycetales bacterium
TTTTTAGTGTACGGGTTTTGGGGGGGGGGGGGTGAGGGGGGGGTTGGGGGGGTCAGGTGTCTTCGATGTGGAGAGGGCGGCCTGCGGTCCAGCCTGCGGCGAGTTGGGCGGCGACGACGGCGAGGAGGAGGAGGTAGGTGGCGGCCCAGCCGCCGGTGAGTTGGTAGAGGACGCCTACGACGAGAGGGCCGGCGCCGGCGATGAGGTAGCCGGTGCTTTGGGAGAAGGCGGAGAGGGCGGAGGTGGTTTCGGGGGTGCGGGTGCGGAGGGGGAGGAGGGTGAGGGCGAGGGGGAAGGTGCCCATGGCGATGCCGATGAGGGCGACGCAGATCCAGGTGGCGGTGTGGGCGGGGGTGAGCCAGAGGCCGAGGAATCCTGCGATGTAGAGGGCGCCGAGGGCGACCATGAGGGGGCGCTGGTCGCGGTAGCGGTCGGCGATGGGGGGGACGATGATTCCGATGGGGATGCCGACGCCGGTGAGCAGGGCGAGCAGCAGTCCGGCTTCGGAGGATGTGATTCCTTTGTCGATGAGGATTTGGGCCAGCCAGCCGAACATGATGTAGGCGACGGTGGCTTGGGTTCCGAAGTAGAGGGCGATGGCCCAGGCGAGTTTGTTGCGCACGAGGGCGCGGGGGCCCATGCCGGGGTGCCGGCCGTCCTGCTCCGGCTCATCGCGCAGGAGCGCGAGCCACGGAATGGCAGCGACAGCGGCGAGTGCCGCCCACACGCCGAGGGCGACGTGCCAGTTGCCGTTGGCCGCCCGCTGGATGGGGACGGTCGCGGCGGCGGCGAGCATGGTTCCGGCGGCGAGTGCCGTCGAGTAGAGGGTGGTCATGATGCCGGAGCGGGCCGGGAAGTGCCGTTTGATGAGGGTGGGGATCAGCACGTTGCCGGCGGCGCCGCCGGCGAGGGCGGCGGTGCTGGCGGCGAGGAACACCGTGGTGGAGTCGACGATGGAGCGGATGAGCATTCCGGCGCCGAGGACGATCAGTGCGGCGAGGAGTGACCGGTGTTCGCCGAGGCGGCGGGCGAGGGCGGGGGTGACGGCGCCGAAGATCGCGAAGCAGAGCACGGGGAGGGTGGTGAGGACGCCTGCGACGGCTCCGGACATGCCGAGGTTGGCGGTGATCTGGTCGAGGAGGGAGCCGACGCTGGTGACGGCGGTGCGGAGGTTGAGTGCGGCGAGCACGATGCCGAGTACCAGGAGGTACAGGTACGAGGATCTGGGCCGGTCCTCGGTGGTGGCGGCTGCGCTCATGCGGTGGTCTGCTCCGTTTTCTGAGGTGCTGCTTTGGCGGGCGCAGTACACCGCCAAGGGATCATAGAGTCATAGGACGTTTCCCTCGAAAAAGGTTAACAGAACGGGCAACCGGGTTATTTCACCGGTGGGGTCGTTGTCGCGAGGAGCCGCGCAGCAGCCAGAAGAGCCCCAGGATCGGCAGGACCACGGGCACGAACACGTAGCCGCTGCCGTAGCCCGACCAGACCGTCTCGTCGGGGAACGCCGCCGGGTCGACCAGGCTGAGCGTGCCGATGACGAGCACCCCGGTCAGCTCGATCACGCAGGCCGCCAGCGCGAGACGCCGCGCTCCCCTGGCCAGCGCCACCGTGAGCACGATGTACACGAGGGCGGCGAACGCCGAGAGGGAGTACGCGAGCGGGGCCTGGTCGAGTTTGGTGGCGAGCTGCACCCCGGCCCGTGCGCCCGCCGCGAGCGCGAACAGTGCGTACACCGAGACCAGCACCCTGCCCGGGCCGGTGCCGGTGCCGGTGCGCGGATCGGCGCTCACGCCGTGCCCTGCCAGATCTGCAGCAGCCTGCCGACCATCGCGGGTATGGCGAAGCAGGCGACCGCGACGACGGCCGACCCCCAGCGGCTGCGTTCGGCCAGCCCCCAGTAGGCGCCGAAGGGCGGGATGACGAGGGTGCCCGCGATGTACCCGAGGAACGTCGCCATCTCGGCGGGCCGCTCGCCGCCGATCAGCTTGGCCACGGCGATGCCTGCCTGCACCAGCAGCGCGATCTCCATGACGCCGAGCCCGACGAGCAGCACGACGCCCATCGGCCGCTTGCGCAAGGTGGTGATCAGCGCGAGCACGGCGACCACCAGGGAGCCCGCGATCAGCCACGTGGCGAAGGAATGGATCATGGCACCGGCCGGAGGGTGAGGAGGGGAAGGACGACGCCTAGGTTATCCACAGACCGGGCCGCCCCCTGATCCGCGTCCCGGCCCGACCGGCACCATGGTTCCCGCCACGTCCCGCCCCCGCCACCGGGCGTCGCCCGCGCCGGTGGCGGCGCGTGCGGGACGGGCGGAACGGGTACATAGTCGGCCGCCCAGGCCGGTCGGCCGCCGCTCACCGCGGGTCGCGCCGCCGGGGCTCGTGGCGCCGCATTCGCGGGCGCCCAGGCGCCGTTGGACGAGGAGGTCCGCTCATGGCCGTGCTGCGCAGTTACGTCGAGGGGCGCTGGCAGGCGCCTACGCAGGAAGGCGTCCCAATCCTCGACGCCGTCACGGGCGAGGAGGTCGCCCGGGTGTCCTCCGCCGGGGTCGACTTCGGCACCGCGCTCGACTACGGGCGGCGGGTGGGCGGGCCGGCGCTGCGCGAGCTGACCTTCCACCAGCGGGCCGCCCTGCTCAAGGCGCTGGCGGGGCATCTGCGCGAGCACCGTGACGAGCTCTACCGGCTGTCGGCCCGCACGGGCGCCACGCTCGCCGACGCGCGGTTCGACGTCGACGGCGGCATCGGCGTGCTGGCCTCGTACGCGAGCAGGGGGCGGCGCGAGCTGCCCAACGACACCGTGCACGTCGACGGGGCCGTCGAGCCGCTGGGCAAGGGAGGCACGTTCGCCGGGCAGCACATGTACACCTCGCGCCTCGGGGTGGCGGTGCAGATCAACGCCTTCAACTTTCCCGTGTGGGGGCCGTTGGAGAAGCTGGCGCCGGCGTTCCTGGCCGGTCTGCCCAGCCTGATCAAGCCGGCCAGTCCGACCGCCTACCTCACCGCCCGCCTGGTCGAGCTGATCGTCGAGTCGGGGGTGCTGCCCGAGGGCAGCGTGCAGCTCGTCTGCGGCGACGCCGGCGACCTGCTCGATCACCTGACCGAGCAGGACGGCGTGGCGTTCACCGGGTCGGCCGGCACGGCGCGGCGGCTGCGGGCCCATCCCGTGATCGCCGGCCGGTCGGTGCCGTTCAACGCCGAGGCCGACTCGCTGAACTGCTCGATCCTCGGCCTCGACGCGCGCTCCGGCGGCCCCGAGTTCGACCTGTACGTCGATCAGCTCGTCACCGAGATTACGGTGAAGGCCGGGCAGAGATGCACCGCGATCCGCCGCGCGTTCGTGCCCGCGCCGCTGCTGCAGGACGTCGCCGCCGCCGTGCGGGAGCGGCTGGCCGGTGTCGTCGTGGGCGACCCGGCCCACCCCGGGGTGCACATGGGGGCGCTCGCCGGGCCGGCGCAGCGCGACGAGGTGCGGCGCGCGGTGCAGACGCTGACGAACGCCAGCAAGCGGATGTACGGCGACCCCGATCGGGTGGAGGTGGTGGGCGCCGACTCCGAGCGGGGGGCCTTCATGTCGCCCATCCTGCTGCTGGCCGACGACCCCGATCGGCCCGAGCCGCACGAGGTGGAGGCGTTCGGGCCGGTGACCACCCTGCTGCCCTACTCCTCGGCGGGCCAGGTGATCGAGCTGGCGGCGCGGGGCCGGGGCAGCCTGGTGGGGTCGATCGTCACGGCCGACACGGGTTTCGCCCGCGAGGTGGTGCTCGGCACGGCGCCCTGGCATGGGCGGCTGCTCGTGCTGAGCCGGGCCGACGCCGCCGAGTCCACGGGTCACGGCTCGCCGCTGCCGACCCTGGTGCACGGCGGGCCCGGCCGCGCGGGCGGGGGCGAGGAGCTCGGCGGGGTCCGCAGTGTGCTCGCGCACATGCGCCGCACCGCCGTTCAGGCCGACCCCGACACGCTGGCCGCGATCACGGACCGCTGGGTGCCGGGCGCGCGCCGCATCGAGACCGGCACGCACCCGTTCCGCAAGCATCTGGAGGAGCTGCGCCCCGGCGACACGGTCGTGGCCGGGCCGCGCAGGGTCACGCTGGCCGACATCGAGCACTTCGCCGAGTTCACCGGCGACCGGTTCTACGCCCACATGGACGAGGAGGCCGCCAGGGCCAACCCGTTCTTCGACGGCCGGGTGGCGCACGGCTACCTGGTGGTGTCGCTGGCGGCCGGGCTGTTCGTCGACCCCGACCCCGGCCCGGTGCTCGCCAACTACGGCCTGGAGAACCTGCGCTTCCTGGCCCCGGTCTACCCCGGTGACGAGCTCACCGTCACGCTCACCGCCAAGCGCATCGAGCCGCGTGAGGGCGCGGGTCACGGCGAGGTGCGCTGGGACGCCCAGGTGACCAAGCAGGACGGCGCGACGGTGGCCGCGTACGACGTCCTGACCCTGGTGGCCCGCAGGCCCGCCACCGCCTAGTCGTCCGCCTCGGGCCGGTTCGGGACCAGGTGAAACCAGACGGCACGTTTATCAACGGAGGGTAATTGGAATACAACCTTCGGTGACAGCAACTCCGCGGTACACCATGGTTCGTTCAGAGCACCGGGATTTCTCTGCCATGAAGGTTTCTCCGTCGATGTCGTCGATGTCCACGACCGCCCTGGATGCCGGCTCCGCCGTCACGGCCCCGCGCCCCATCGGCGAGATTCGGGCCTGGTGCCGCGCGTTGATCGGCCCCTCGCTGCGCGAGGCCGTGACGCGGCTCGACCCGTGGCTCGCGGCCATGGCCTCGCACGCGCTCGGCTGGGCCGACTGCGACGCCTGGGCCATGCGCGACGCCACCTGGGAGCCGATCGACGCCGTGCCGGGCGCCGAGCCCGCGGCGCCGGCCGGCCCTGCGGAGCCCGGCAGCGCGTTCCTGTGCTCGGCGCTGTGCCTGCTGTGCGCGCGGATCGCGGGGGCGTCCGCGCGCACAGCGGTCGCCGCCGCCACGGCAGTCGAGCTGCTGCACGCGTTCCGCCTGGTGCGCGCGGACACCGCCGTCGCCGGCGGCGGGGCCGGGCGACCGGCCGGCGCGGGCCCGGCGGTGGCGAACGGCGACGCCCTGCTCGCCCTGGCCACCGACACCCTCGCCGCCGCCACCGGGCCCGGCGCCGCGCGAGCCATGCGGCTGCTGTCAGGGGCGGTCGTCGAGCTGGTGAACGGCCAGGCGCGCGACTTCACCTTCGGGCTGCGGCCGTGGACGGGGCCGCACGCCGTCACCGTCGAGGAGTACTGCGGCATGGCCACCGCGTGGACGGGCGCCCTGCCGGCGTTCGCGGCGGGGGCGGGGGCCGCTCTCGGCGGCGCGCCCGACGAGACCGTGGACAGGCTCAGGCGCATGGGCCGCCATCTGGGTATCGCCTGCCAGGCGGCGCGCGACCTGCTGGGCATCTGGGGCGGCCCGTCGGTGACCGGCCGGCGGCCGTACGAGGATCTGCTGCGGGGCCGCAAGACGCTGCCCGTGGTGGCGGCGCTCGCGGTGGAGACTCCGGCGGCCCGGCGGCTCGCCGGCCTGCTCTCCTCGTGCCCGAGCCTGGACTCCGACTCGGCGCGGCTGGCGGCGGCGCTGGCCGACGAGAACGGCGGCCGCTGTTTCACCTTGGAGCACATCGACCACCAGATGGCGCTGGCCCGCCGCGCGGTGGGCGACCTGCCGCTCGGCGCCTCGCTCACCGAGGAGCTGCTGACGCTGGCCCGCTTCCTCGCCGCCCCGGAGCCGCCCCCGCGACGCGGCCTGGCCTGGCCTGAGACGGGCCGGGACGACGGGTGAGACGGTCGAGGCCGCGCCGGGCGGCCGACCGGCTCCGGTGAGGGGCCGACCTGATCTGGAAGGACGGTGGGTCAGGCCTCGGCGGCCTCCACCGTCGTCTCGTCGCTGATGACCGGCTCGGGCAGGGTGCCGGCGTTGTGTTCCATCAGCCGCCAGCCCTTGCGGCCCTCCTGCAGCACCGACCAGGAGCAGTTGCTGAGCCCGCCGAGCGCCGGCCACAGTTCCTCGGGCAACCCCAGCAGGTGCGCGATGCCGAAACGGATCGCCGCGCCGTGCGAGGCGACGACGAGCACCCCGTCGTCGTCGACCTCGGCCGCCCAGCGTCTGATCGCCTCGGCGACCCGGGTGGCGACGGTCATGGCGGGTTCGCCGCCCGGAATGGTCCAGATGGCCCACTCGGTCGGCCAGCGGCTCTTGATCTCCTCGGAGGTGAGCCCTTCCCAGTCGCCGCCCGACCGCTCCCGCAAGTCCTTGTCGACGCGCACGTCGAGCCCGGCGAGCCGGCCGAGGGCGGTGGCGGTGTCGTGCGCCCTGCGCAGGTCGGAGGAGACGATGAGCGAGGGGCGCAGCGACGCCAGCAGCGATGCCGCCCGCGCCGCCTGCGCCCTGCCCGCCTCATCGAGCGGAATGTCGGTGTGGCCCTGAAAGCGGTGCTCGACATTCCAGCTGGTCTGGCCGTGCCGCCAGCAGATGACCTTACGGCTCACGTAGCCGCCCCGCGCACCGCCCGCTGCTCGGCCACCCGGGTCACGCTCTCGGGCAGGGCGATGGTCGGGCAGTCCTTCCACAGCCGCTCCAGGGCGTAGAAGGTGCGGTCCTCCTCGTGCTGCACGTGCACCACGATGTCGAGGTAGTCGAGGAGCACCCACCTGCCTTCGCGCTCCCCCTCACGTCGTACCGGCTTGACGTCGGCCCGCACCCGCAGCGCCTCCTCGATGGCGTCGACGATGGCGCGTACCTGACGGTCGTTGGTGGCGGAGCAGAGCACGAACGCGTCGGTGATGACGAGCTGCTCGCTCACGTCGTAGGCGATGATGTCGTCGGCCAGCTTGTCGGCGGCGGCTTCGGCTGCTATCCGTGCGAGCTCGATGGATCTGTCGGATGCGGTCACGATGTGGTTCTGTCCTCCTGAACAGGTGCCCCTCTCGGGATGTCTACCCATCAGGGTGCCCACTCCATCCCCCGTGGTACAACCCCGTACCGCCCAGCCTATCCGCACCGGTGCATCGGCGACCCGGGCCGTCAGCTCCGCGGCCGCCGGTACAGCCCGCGTTTGTTGATGTACTGCACGATGCCGTCGGGCACGAGATACCAGATGGGCTCGCCGTTGGAGACCCGCTCGCGGCATTCGGAGGAGGAGATGGCCAGCGCGGGGATCTCGATGAGGCTCACCTTGCCCTGGGGCAGACCGGGGTCGTGCAGGACATGTCCGGGACGGGTGCAGCCCACGAAGTGGGCGATGTCGATCATTTCATCGGCGTTGCGCCAGCTCAGTATCTGCGCCAGGGCGTCCGCGCCCGTGATGAAGTACAGGTCGACGTCCGAGCCGTAGATGTCCTGGATGTCGCGCAGCGTGTCGAGCGTGTAGGTCAGTCCGGGCCGGTCGATGTCGACGCGGCTCACGGAGAACCGCGGGTTGGACGCGGTGGCGATCACGGTCATGAGGTACCGGTCCTCGGGTGCCGAGACCGTGCGCTCGGCCTTCTGCCACGGATGCCCGGTCGGCACGAAGACGACCTCGTCCAGATCGAAGTGGTGCGCGACCTCGCTCGCTGCGACCAGGTGACCGTGGTGGATGGGATCGAACGTGCCTCCCATCACACCCAGCCGCCTGGTCGGGGCCCCATTTCTCATGAAACGGACGATAACCTCCCGATGGGACCGGATCGGCACGGACCCCTCACCAACGCCTGCACCCTCTGGCCATCGGACGCCCACCGGCCCATGTCGGCGCAATGCGTGCGCGCCGGAACGTGCGCCGACGTAGCATGCCGACCATGACGACGACCACCCCGGATCGCAACCGCGTACAACTTCCCGGCATCAGCTCCCGGGCCTACGAACACCCAGCAGACCGGTCCGCCCTGGTGGCGATGCGATCGCTCAGCGGCTTCGACACCGTGCTCAAGCAGATGTCTGGACTGGTGAGCGAGCGCCGTCTGCGCCTCATGCGGCTGGCCTCCGCCGTACGCACGAGCGACACCCAGTTCCGCATGCTGCACGACATGGGCCGCGACAGCGCCTACATCCTCGACCTGCCCCGCATCCCGGAGATCTACGTCCAGCAGGACCCCCAGGTCCAGGCAATGGCCATCGGCTTCGACGACCCGTTCATCGTGGTCTCGACCGGCCTGCTCGACCTGCTCGACGAGGAGGAGCTGCGGTTCGTCGTCGGCCACGAGACCTCGCACATCCTGTCCGGGCACGCGGTCTACCGCACGATGCTGCTCATCCTCACCCGGCTCGCCACCCGCGTCGCCTGGATCCCCCTCGGCTACATCGGCCTGCGCGCCATCGTCGCCGGCCTGGAGGAGTGGTTCCGCAAGTCCGAGCTGTCCGCCGACCGCGGCGGCCTGCTCTGCGGCCAGGACCCCGACGCCGCGCTGCGCGCCCTGATGAAACTCGCCGGCGGCTCCCGCGTGCACGAGATGAACATCGAGTCGTTCCTCGAGCAGGCCCGCGAGTACGACACGGCCGGCGACGTGCGCGACGGCCTGCTCAAGGTCCTCAACCTGCTCGGCACCACCCACCCGTTCGCCGTCGTCAGGGTCGCCCAGCTCGACCGCTGGCGCCGCAGCGGCGAATACGACACGATCCTCGGCGGCGACTACCCGCGCCGCGAGGACGACTCCCACGCCAAGATCAGCGACGAGATCAAGGCCGCCGCCCGCTCGTACCGCGAGTCCTGGTCCCAGTCCCAGGACCCCTTCATCGGCGTCCTGCGCGACGTCGCCGAAGGCGCGGTGAACGCGGGCGAGCGCATCTTCAACAGGTTCGCCCGGAGGGACAACTAGAAACCGGGGGTCCGGGGTCGCCCCCCGCGCTAGCGCCGCAACAGGTTCGCCCTGAGGGATTACTGAAAACCGGTCCGGGGGTCGCCCCACGGGCTAGCGCCGCAACAGGTTCGCCCGGAGCGACGGCCCGGACACCGGGGCCTCCAGAGGCCGTCCCCCGGGACGGCACCGCGACGGGTTCGCTTGGCGGCGGGTCGCTGCGGCGGGCGGGGCGGTCAGAGGAACAGGGCGATGCCGCGGATGGCCGCGGTGCACAGGGCCACGAAGCCGCCCAGGACGGCCAGGGCCCGCAGGCCCTCCTTGCGGAGCGTCGGCATACGGCCGGCGGCGCGTTCGACCTCGCGGCCGATGATGCCGCCGCAGACGATCCCGAAGACGACGCCCGCGAGGGTGATGGGGCCGGGGTCGGCGAGCCACCACTGCTGGTCCAGCCGCATCCCGGAGGTCAGCCACAGGGCCAGGGCCGCGGCGGCGCCGGCCGGCAGCCCGGGCCAGATGGCGGTGGAGATCAGCGCGCCCAGCAGGAGGGCGGGAAACGACAGGACGCGCAGCGTCGCCCGGCCCCGCCCGGGCCTGCGGTTGCGGACGAGGCCGTGGCCGGTCCACAGGGTGCGGGCGAGCACGCCGAGGCCGCCGGTGATGGCGAACGTGGCGAGCGGCCAGATCACGGACGCCACGACGCAGGGCACGGTGAGCACGGCGAGGATGATCAGGCCGACGTTGCCTCCGGACGTGGCCGCCGGGGTCGTCGTGGCCTGCGGGGGCGCGACGGGCGGCGGGGTCTGCACGGCGGCGGGCCGCGCCGCCCGCCGGGCCCGCGCGGCGGGCTGCCGGG
>JBIQJI010000042.1:0-52749 GCA_044507605.1 Actinomycetales bacterium
CGACTGCCCGGCCGAGATGGCGGCCGCCGCGCCCGCGCCGGAGCCGGCCGTCGCCGCGGCGGTGATCGCCGGCTCGGCCTTGCGCATCGCCCACCTGCCGACCCGGTAGCCCATGACGGGCGGCAGCACGCTCGCCGCCCGCGACAGCGTCGGCGCCGACGCCGCCTCGCCGAGCACGCGCGTCGTGATCGTGTGGCCGTCGATCGACGAGAACAGGTGCTGGAACGGACGCCGGTAGAAGAACACGGCGATGGTCAGCAGCGCCATGAACGTGATCTGCATGCCCCAGGGCAGCCCGGTCGCCATGATCAGCGAGTAGCCGTAGACCAGCACCCCGAGCACCAGCGCCATCACCGCCTGCCGCAGCAGGGTGCCGATGACCATCTCCACCCAGCGCATGGCGATGATGCGCCCCGAGCCCGGATGCACGCCGATGAGCAGGAAGATCGGCCCGAGGATCAGCAGCAGCAGGAACCCGATCTTCAAGACGAGCAGCGACACCGCCACCAGGAAGATCAGCAGCCCGGCGACCATCGCCGCGATCAGCGCGCCGATGGCGATGCCGAGGCGGCTGGTCCAGTCCTTCCCCTGGAACAGGAAGAACATGGGCGTGCTCTCCATCGGCTTGGCGATCTCCTCCTCGAAGCGGGTCTGCTGCGCGGCGGCGTCCGGCCGGCTCCCCGACGCCTGCTCCTCCAGGTCGGTGGCCTGATAGTCGAGCAGCTTGGAGCCGAGGCCCTTGACGTAGCCCGACTCGGGGTCGGCGGTGCCGAACTCGCCCATCAGCCACGGCTTGCACACCAGCGTCGACCACAGCGCGTCGGCGTTCTGGGCGACGCTCGTCGTCTCGTCCTTGCTGTAGGTCGCCGGCTTGGCGTCCGGCCCCGACTCGCCCTTCAGCGGCAGGCACGACGTGCCGCCGGCACCCGGCAGGCCGCTGAACGCCGAGTTGACCACCTCGCCGGTCTTGTCGGTGACGATCTGCCCCATGCCGGTGAAGTCGCCGGGGCGGCTGAAGAACCACACGGCCACGGTGACCGCGCACACCATCCAGACGACGCCCTCGGTGGTCGTGGTGGCCCGCTTGCGGATCAGCCCGTACCACGCGAGCCAGATGGCACCGAGAATGATGATCGGCCGCAGATACGGCCAGTACATGGCGTTCGCCAGGCTGCGCACGATGTCGTCGACGACGTTCTTGATGGACGCGAGCGGCCCCTCGGTGGCCGCCGCCTGGTACGTCGTGATCGTCAGCCGGTCGAGCGCCTTGGCCCACGAGAAGATCGTGTTCGCCCAGGCGTTGCCGAGCACCGCCGCCATGTCGTTGCAGCCGAGTTCGTAGGTGTGCCAGAACTGGCCCGACATGCCGTACCGCTCGTAGTTGGTGGCCGGCGGCGTCACCTTGCCGAGACCACCGGCCGACCCCACCGCCCCCTCGCCGGGCTCCGGGGTCGGTATCTGTCCGGCCGCCGCCGAGGACGCGCCCTCCGCCTGCGGCTTCACCAGGCCGTCGACGCCGCCGCCCACCAGCTCGGGGGTCAGGTCGCCCGACATGTCGCAGGGCGCGGCGACCGCCGCCGAGCCGGGGAACGCCACCGGCAGCAGCGCGAACCCGATCAGCGCCACCAGCGCCAGCGCGAGCCGCCGCCACAACCTGCGGCGGCGTCCGCCGCGCCGGTCGCCGGGCCGCCGCGCCGCAACGCGTCGTCTCCAGGCGGGAACCCTCATGTCCGCACCTCCTGCGTCACCGCGTCGCCGACCGGGCGGTCGTGGGTGGGATTGGTGTCGAGCCAGCGGAGCAGCTCCGGGGAGATCAGGTCGACGCCGATGCGGCCCGCGCGGCCGTCGAGGTCGCGGAACACGCACTCGCCGTTGCCGAGCGAGCGCAGCACCGCCTTGTGCTCCTCGGCCGGGTCGACGCCGAGCAGCGACATCACGTGCTCGACCTCGACCCGCTCGGTGGAGCGGAACGCGAACACCGACGACAGGCAGTTGGTCACCTGCTCGTTGAGCAGGTCACCGGCGTTCTGCGAGACCAGGACCAGGGCAGTGTTGCGCGAGCGGCCCATGCGGCTCACCTCGGGCACCAGTTTGGCCCCCTCGGGCGTGGAGGTGATCGCCCACGCCTCGTCCAGGAAGATCGCCTTGGGCGCGCGGCGGTCCAGGTCGTTCATCAGGCCCCGCGCGAACTGGGCGACCAGGTACAGCAGGGCCACCGACAGCCGCTGCTCGTAGGAGTAGTCGTCGCGGCCCGTGGCGACGTCGGGCAGGGTCAGCCCGCCCAGGGTGAACACGGTGGTCCAGCCCTCGGTGTCGAACCGGTCACCGCCCGACGGGTCGAAACACAGCCGGGCCAGGTGCATCTCCGACATCGAGCGCAGCACCGCGCCCAGGTTCTTCGACGCCGGGTCGGCCGACGCCTCCAAATGGTCGACGACCTTGCCGAGCGAGGGGTCGGCGGCGTTCGCGACCGCCGCCACCGCCTGGATCATGGCCGACTCGCGCTCCTCCGACATGCGGGGCAGCAGCAGCCGCAGCGTCTCGGTGGCCATCGTCTTCTTCGTCGCGAGATCGTCGCCGAAGGAGAAGGGGTCGAGCAGCCCCGGCGCGGCCGAACCCAGCGGGACGACACGCGCCTTCCGTCCCCGCCTCTGCAGCAGCTGCACCAACGACTCCGCGTCCCCCTTAGGGTCGATCACCGCGATCGTGACACCTCTCAGCGCCATTTGGTAGATCAGCAAAAGGGCCAGAGTCGTCTTACCCCCGCCGGGCTCGCCGGTGATGGCGATGGCCGTGGGACGGTTGCGCACCGCCGCCACCAGCGGGTCGAAGTGCACGATCGACCGCGCCCGCCCCAGGGTCTCGCCGATGTACGGCCCGGCCCACCCCTCGTCGGAGTCGCCCCTGCGGTCGCCCAGGTCGACGGTCGCGGTGGCCATGCCCCCGGCGATCGTGCGCAACGGCTGCCGCTGCGCGTACGCGTTCACCCGCACCCGCTCCCCCGGCAGCGACTCACAGAAGATCGAGAACTGGTCGCCGGTCGAGTTGACCACGTCGATGCCCATGTCGCGGTAGTGCTCGATCACCGCCTCGATGCGCTGCTTGCAGATGTCCTCGGCCGGGGCCGACACGATCAGCCGGTGCCAGCCGTACACGAACGGCAGCCGCTCCTTGGTGATGCCGTGCTCCAGCATGCGCGCCGCGTCGATCTGCTCGGCCAGCGCGATCGGCGCCTCGGCGCCGGCCTCGCGGATGTGAATGTCCATGTCGCGGGCGTGCGCCAGCTTGCGCGCGACGTCCTTGCTCGCCCGCACCGGCGGGATCAGCCGCATCCGGCTGGAGATCTCCACGGGGAACGGCAGCTGGTCGGCGAAGTGCATCCACGGCTCGCCGTCGGGGAACGGCATCAGGTCGGGGAACCGCGCGAACGACAGGTGCGCGACGTACGAGTCGCCGATCGGCTGCTCGATGCGCAGCAGTGACCGGCCGTTGTGGATCTGCCCCTCGATCAGCGACTCGATCTCGCCCTTGCCCCACCCGCGCGCCGTCGACGCCGACCGCGGCGGGTCGCCCAGCGACCCCCACACCGCGTGCTGGAACAGCCAGGCGACCTCGGCCGACGTGGCGTGCCGGGCGTAGAGCGCGCTGCTGCCGAGGGCGCGGCCCAGCCGCTCGGCGGCGTCGGTCCAGCGGGCGATCTCCTTGTCGGACACGTGATCGTCCTCCAGGCCCAGCGTCTTCTCGCCGCGCTGGTAGAGGCCGAACAGCTGGGCCAGCATGCCGGTGCCGAGCTGCGCCCCGCGCGGGCCGAGCCGCACCCCGAGATAGACCTCCTTGGTCCAGAAGTCCTTGGCCCAGACGTGCCGGTACATCTCCTCCAGGTAGTCGTGCCACCCCGGCCCGCCGTCGGCCGTCTCGTCGAGCGCCATCGCCCACTCGGCCGCGGGATACGGCCGGTGCGCGACCCGCAGATGCACCTCGGCGTCGGGCATGCGGATCGCCGCCAGGGCGATCGTGATGTTGGTGGCCAGCGCCTCCCGCTCCTCGGCCGTGATGAACTCGTAGCTCACCGTCGGCAGCCTGAAGTACGCCCAGGCCGCCGTGTCGGTGAGCAGCACACGGTCGTCGAAATACCGTACGGCCAGCCGGCTGTGTGCCCTCGACGCCCTGCTCACTGATGGCCCTCCGCTCCCGCTCTCAGGCGCTCACCGGCGAGCCCGCTCGCCACGACCCCCGCCAGCGCGACGTACGCCCGCCGTCCACCGGCCCGCAGCAGCCCGAGGTCGATCCGCCCCGGCCCGCCCGGGGCCAGCTCGTCCTCCCACGGCACCCGAACGATCGCCCGGCACCGCCCGCTCGCCACCGCCTCGGCCTGCTCCACGTCGGCCATGCTGCGCCGGCTCACGCCGTTGACCACCAGCACCGCCCGGCTGCGCAGATCGGCGCAGCCGTGCCCGTCGAGCCATTCGTAGGTCATCGCGATCGCCTCGGCGGCGTCCTCGCTGGCCGGGGCCACCAGCACGAGCTGGTCGGCGTACGGCAGCATCCGGGCCGCGACCGCGGCCGCCGGGTCGAGCAGGATCAGCCGATAGTGCCGGTCGAGCACCCGCATGGCCTCGGCGATCCGGTCGTCGGTGAACCGCGAACGGTCGGCGAGCCGCCGCGCCGCGTCACCGTCGTCGTCGGCCGCGACGACCTCCAGGCCCGACTCGCAGCGCGTGGTGTAGGCGCGCATGGTCAGGTAGCCGCGCACGTCGTCGAGACCGGCCAGCAGCGAGGTCAGCGTCTCGGGCGACTCCTTGTCGATCATGCTGGAGAGGGAGCGTTCGCCGGTCGCGGCGTCGACCGCGAGCACACGGTCGTCGCGGTAATGCGCGAGCGTGTGACCCAGCATCAGCGCGGTGGTGGTCTGCCCGGCGCCACCGGTGCAGCCGAGCACCACGATGCGCTTGCTGTCGCCGATCACCGCCCGCGCGCGAGCCTCGTCGACCTCCGACCCGTCGGTGCGGCCGGGCCCGCCGCCCACCACGACCTGAGCGAGCCGCCGCCAGCCGCCCGAGGGGTCGCGGCCCACGACCGACTCCACCCGCCGCACCTTCGGCTCCTCGCCGACACGCGGCGAAGCCGGCATCGGCACCGCCGCCGCGGCCGGATCACCGGGCGCCGGAACCGCCTTGATCGACACCGGGATCTCGGCAGCCCGCAGCCGAGGCGGCCGCCCCTTCCGGTGCTGCTCCCTGGCGTCCCCGGCGACCGCCCCGCCCGCATCCTCCTCGGCCGACGGCCCACTCCCGGCACCGGCCGGCGAACCGCTCTCGCTGCCCTCGGCTCCGGCCGCCCGACCGCTCCCGGCACCGGCCGACGAGCCACTCTCGGCCCCAGCCGCCGGACCGCTCCGGGTTCCCGCCGGCCGACCGCTCTCGGCCCGTGCCGACCGCCGGTTCCCAGGCCGCGCGGCGTCGAGCACGGCGGCCTCCGCCGCCATCGGCAGCGCGTCCCGCCCCGCATCCGGCCCCGCGTCCGGCCCCACGCCGCCGGGCACCGACGGCCCGGCGACGGGCACGTCCCAGGGCCCCACGGAGGGGTCGCTCACCGCGCCGCCATCGGCGGTCGCTCCGTCGGTCGCTCCGTCGTTCTCCGCCGCGTGTCCAGGCGCATGCGCGGCCGATCCGGCGTCCGTCGCGCGGAGCGGCGAACTCCGCGCCGCCTCGGCGCCCGGCCCGCCCCGGCCGCTCATCGCCGGCCCCGATTCCGAGCCTCCGGCCGACGGTGGTGGCGGGACGGAGGATGCTTCCCGGGCCGGCCCGCCCGGGCCGTCTCCCGAAGCTCCGGCGGTCATGCCGGCAGCGGTGGTCTCGGCGGAGGCATCGGCAGCGGTGCCGGCGGAGGCGTCGACGGAGGCCGCG
Organism: Actinomycetales bacterium; assembly: GCA_044507605.1. Lineage (GTDB taxonomy): Bacteria > Actinomycetota > Actinomycetes > Streptosporangiales > Streptosporangiaceae > Thermopolyspora. The sequence goes on from JBIQJI010000042.1 coordinate 5,907, forward strand.
GCGAGCTTGCGCAGCCGGCGCAGCGCCTCGGGGCCGATGCCGGCGGGCGGCCGGACCTGCCCACGGCCCTGATCGGCGCGCGGCGAGGACGCGCCCGGCGACCCGGGCCCGGCACCGGAAACGCCGGGTCCGGCACCCGGAACGCCGGTTTCGGGGCGCCGCAGGTCGCCCCAGGCGACAGGCAGGTCGCCCGCGTCGCGGCCACTGCCCGCGCCGTTCGGCACGCCCGGTGCGGCACCGCCCATCGCGGCACCGCCCACCGAGCCGCCGCCGAGGGCGCCCCCGAAGTCGGCGGCGGGCGGTCGCTCGGCCGTGCCTGCGAGGCCCTGCCGCGGTCCCCGGTCCGCCGCCTGCTCGCGGCCGGGCGCCGGGACCATCCCCATGGCTTCGCCCGCAGCAGCCATCGTGCCGCCATCGTCGGCAACGGGACCGGCCACGGAGCCCATCGCCGGGCCGATGCCCGGCCGCCGGGCCGGGCCGGCCGGGCGCCCTGTGTCGCTCGCCGTGCCGGTCACACCGCCCGCCGTGCCGGTCGCCCCGGGCGACCGTCCGGCCTGGGGGCCCTTGTCGGGTGCGGTGGCCTCTGCGGTGACCGGCTCGACGGCCGTGGCCTCCGCTCCGGCGGTGCTCAGCGCCGCGGCCTCGGCGGCGGCGGCCTCCACCGCGCCGGCCTCGACGATGGCGGCGTGCTCGACGGCCGCCGCCGCTGCCGCGACCGACGGGCGTACTTCGCCGGGCGCCGGACGCTCCCGGCCCGGACGGGCGACCGGGAGCCGGGTGCGGGCGAGCATGAGCGGCTCGGGCAGCAGCGCACGCGCGGAACGGGCGGGCGCGGCCCGGCCCGGCAGTGCGGCGGGTCTGCCCCGCTTGACCGGCCCGGCCTGCCTGACGGGCCGCGGCTGCTTGGCCTGCTTGACCGGCTTGGCCGGTTTCGTCTGCTTGGCGGGCCTGCTCTTGACGGCCGACCGGCCCTTCCCGGTGGCCTTGGCCTTCGCGGCCGCGGCATGCCGGGCCTTCGCCGCGCCGAGCGCCGGGGCCGCGCCGGGGGCGCGCCGCCACACCCGGGCCTCGAAGGTGATCTCGTCGGGCTCGGCCGAAGGGGACAGCCGGCACCAGGTGCGCGGCTCGCCGATGTAGCGCAGTTGCGACTGCAGCAGCTCGGTGAGCCGCTTGCTCTCGATCACCGGGCGGGTCGACAGCCAGGTGACGACGCCGGGCGGCACCAGGAACAGCACGTGCCAGGGGGTCTCGAAGGGGACTCCGGCGAGACGCAGGAAGAGGGTCCAGACGGCCAGCACACCGAGGAAGACACCGATCCAGACGATCGGCAGCGGCGTCGGCAACCGAAGATCATAAAGCTTGTAGAGCCGCTTTTCGATCCGCCAGATATTGGTGTAGGTCGGCAGGTCCATCTGGTGCCCTCCCCTCAGTTCACCTGATGCCGAGCGCCCCGGCGATCGCCTTGGCGGTCACCTCGATGATGTTGGGCACGTAGAAGATCACTCCGATCGCGATCGCCAGCAGGATGAACTGCACGAACCTGGTGATCTCACGGGTGAAGAGGAAGAAAATCGCGACGACGGAGACGACCACCAGGAAAAGCGGACCGAAGAAATTGCGCAGGAAGGTGGCAAGCCCTTGGGTGTCCACACCGGTGGGGATGGGGGTCGGTGTGGCGGCGGCAAGGCTGTCAGCGGCGTGCAGCACGATGGTTTGCAATATCAACGGTAGGCCTCCTGCATATGGTCGAGTCCACCGCGGTGATGTCTGCTCTCACGCGGCACCACCCGATATCACCCGGCGGACCGGCTCGCGCCATGGATGTCCTTGACGAACCACTTGTCACCTTGCTTCTCCACAGTGAGCTCGTATGCCTGCTCCAGCGCGGCGGGCTCCGCGGCCGCGTCGCCGCCCGTGGCCACCGGGTCGGGGATGTCGCCGGCGATGCCCCACACCACGACCGCGGTGACCTGCCTGGTCGTGCCGCCCGGAGGAACCACGACGTCCTTGAGCTGGGCCAGCGTGAAGCCGCCGCCGAAGCCGTCGAGGCTCACGCCGGCGGCGACGTAGCGCTGGAGTTGCTCGGCGTCGCCGGCGGCGAACGCCTTGAAGAATCCTTCGAGCTGGGGCCGCAGCTCGGCGGCCGTCGCGTCGTCGCGCTCGGGCTCGGGCATCTGCGGCAGCCCGGCCGGGCGCGGCGCGGGCAGCAGGGCCGGCTGCCGGGAGACGACGAAGGCGCCGTTGTCGGCGTACACGGGCACGGAGAAGAGCCAGCGGCGGTCGTCGGACTGCACGGCGAGGGTCACGACGGCGTTGTTGGCGTCGATGACGTCGACGCCCCTCAATTCGATGCCGCCGGTCTGCAAGCGGCCGAAACCGTTCCACCCGAACTGGTCGGCGGCCCCTTCCGGCAGGAATGGCTTGAGCCGCCTCGCCCGAGTGCCGGGATCATTTCCATTGAAATTCAGATAGATCGCCGCGAACTGTTTGGCGAAAGCGGCCGCCGGTGTCACCGGAAATCCGGAGTCGGTCGGTGTGGCGGCCGATCCCCGGCCCTGGACGGGCCCCTCGGTGAAGCGCTGGAAAATCGCCGTGACGCCGTTGACCAGGACCACGATGATCACTGCCCACAGCACGATACGGCCGACCCACACGAGCCAGCGGCCGCCGCCCCCCGCCCAGCGGCCCCGGCGCGGCGCGCCCCTGCGCGGCGGGGTCACCCGATCAAGATCCGGATCATGGGACGACCCCGGGGATGCCGAAAGCTCGGGGTCGCCAGCAGTCTGCTGGACGCCTGACCTGCGAGCCATCACGCCTCCGCTCGCGCCGATCCCCCCGGCTGGCGCGCTGTTGTTCCGTCCTCAATCCTGTTGTGCCCGGTGAAGCATTCACCCTAGCGGCCCTGCCAATTGTTACAGGAAAGCCACGCCCATGCGGTGCGCATCGCCGTGACCGCTCAAACAGGGTATCCAGCGCGGCCGAACACCCATCTATCAGCACAAATCGACGCACCGGAAAGGGCACATTACGCCCCGTCAGCGACGCACAACGATTACCAGATGGTCAGTGTTCAATGGCGGAACCAGTGCCGAGACCCTCGGCGGCCACCCTGCGGAGCGACCCGGCGAACCCTGAGTGACCACCCCCGGCGCGCCCCGCCCACGAGCGTCCCTCGATCACCCCGGCGACCGAGAGCGTCCACGTCACGAACCGTCTCGATCGGCGTCCCGGCGCGCAGGATCAGCCCCGGCTCGCAGCGGACCGTCGGCACCGCCGATCGTCGCAACACGGATCTGATAGCGGGGGCCCGGCATCGAGCCTGTCGGCCTGAAGGCCGTGGTCACGCAGGCGATGTCCACGGGCTCTGCGCCGTGCAGACCAGACAGGTATCCCAGAATTCATGCCATAGGTGTGCCGATCGAGTGATCTGGTGTGCCGACGGCGTCATGCTGAGCGAACGACCGGAGGAGATCGATCATGGAACTCGTCATCGACTACATCACGTCGTTGGACGGCTATGCCGCCGCCGAAGGCTGGCCCGGCTGGTGGGGGCTCGAAGGCCCCGAATATCTCGGCTGGCTCGAGCAGAACCTCGCGACCGAGCACACGATCCTGATGGGAGCCACCACCTACCGGCTCATGCACGGCTTCGCCGCAGCCCAGTCCGAGGGCGTTGACGCGCTCGGAGCCGTGCCCAAGATCGTCTTCTCGAAGACGCTCACCGCACCACTGGAGTGGGCCAACTCCACGCTCGTCCGTGGCGACGCGGTTCAGGCCGTGCGGAAGCTGAAGGAGACCAGCGACCGTCAGCTGTGGACTCTCGGCAGCCTCTCGCTGTCTCGTGCCCTGATAGCGGCAGGGCTCGCCGACCGGTTCCGTGTCGTCGTGTTCCCCGTCATCACCGGCAAGACGGGATACGAACGGATCTACGACGGCTACCCCGACCTTGCCCTCGACCTCATCGAGACCCGCACCTTCGACCAGCGCATACAGTTGCTCGAGTACCGGCCACGTCTGCTCGACGCCCCGCTGCCCCCCGGCCCTGGCAGCGCCTGACAGCCATCGCGGACTCAGGCATGTCCGGGAAAGCACCTTGCCGCCACCTGGCCGGCATCGCCGAGCACCGCAGGTGCCGCCGCGGGCCGGGGGCGTCCCGCGCACGCCGGACGAGCGACCTACACGTTGAAGCGGAACTCCACCACGTCGCCGTCGCGCATGACATAGTCCTTGCCCTCGATGCGGGCCTTACCGGCGGCGCGGGCCGCCGCCATGGACCCGGCCTCGACCAACTCGTCGAAAGAGATGACCTCGGCCTTGATGAAACCGCGCTGGAAGTCGGTGTGGATGACCCCCGCGGCCTCCGGAGCGGTGGCGCCCTTGCGGATCGTCCAGGCCCGGGCCTCCTTCGGGCCCGCCGTGAGATAGGTCTGCAGGCCGAGCGTCTCGAAGCCGACCCGGGCGAGCTGGCTCAGCCCCGACTCCTCCTGCCCGATCGACTGAAGCAGCTCCAGGGCCTCCTCGTCGTCGAGCTCCACCAGCTCCGACTCGATCTTGGCGTCGAGGAAGACGGCCTCGGCCGGGGCCACCAGCGCCGCCAGGCGCTCGCGCGTCGCCTGGTCCTGCAGCTCGTCGGAGTCGAGGTTGAAGACGTACAGGAACGGCTTGGCGGTCAGCAGGTGCAGCTCACGCAGCTCGGCCAGGTCGATGACGCCCTGCTTGCCGGCGGCGTACAGGGTGGTGCCGGAGTCGAGCAGCTTGCCGGCGGCCTCGACGACCTCCACGAACGCCCGGCGGTCCTTGTTGGCCTTCGCCTCCTTCTGCAGGCGCGGCAGGGCGCGCTCCAGGGTCTGCAGGTCGGCGAGGATCAGCTCGGTGTTGATCGTCTCGATGTCGCGCGCCGGGGAGATCTCGCCGTCGACGTGGGTGACGTCGGGGTCGGAGAAGACCCTGATGACCTGGCAGATCGCGTCGGTCTCGCGGATGTTGGCGAGGAACTTGTTGCCCCTGCCCTGCCCCTCCGACGCGCCGCGCACCAGCCCGGCGATGTCGACGAACTCGACCTTCGCCGGGATGATCTTGGCGGAGTCGTAGATCTCGGCCAGCTTCGCGAGGCGCGGATCGGGCACGCCGACGACACCGACGTTCGGCTCGATCGTGGCGAACGGATAGTTCGCCGCCAAGGCGTGGCCGCTCTTGGTCAGCGCGTTGAACAGGGTGGACTTGCCGACGTTGGGCAGGCCGACGATCCCGATACTGAGGCTCACGTCGCCCGATTTTACGTGCTGCGCAGAGCCCTCAGCGCAGCCGCGGACACGCCCGGCGACCGCCTGCCCGCAGGCCGCCACCGGGCGTCGCACCGTCACGGCGTGCTCAGGGCCTCCGTCGGCGACAACCGGGACGCCCGGATCGCCGGATACAGCCCGGCCAGCCCGCCGATGACCAAGGTCGCCGCGACACCGCCGGCGACCGCCCACAGCGGGACGACGGACGGCCAGCCCTGGTACGTGGCATACCCCACGGTGACCAGCGAGCCGATCAGCGCCCCGCCGGCGCCGCCGAGCGCCGACAACAGCAGCGACTCGGCGAGGAACTGGGTGCGGATCTGGCCCCGGGACGCGCCCAGCGAACGCCGCAGGCCCACCTCGCCCCGCCGCTCCAGCACCGAGATGACCATCGTGTTGGCCACGCCGACCCCGCCGACGAGCAGCGCCACCGCGCCGAGCCCGAGCAGCAGCCCGGTGAACGCCTCACCGGCGGCCTGCCTGGCGGCCAGCGCGTCCGAAGGACGCGACACCTCGACCTCGTTCGGCGCCTCCGGGCTCGCCGTCCGGCCGAGCACGCCGTACACCGCCTCCACCTGGCTGTCGGCGCTGCGCGTATAGATCGTGGTCGCGTGCCCGTCGAAACCCAGCCGCTCCTCGGCCACCGGCCAGCCGACCAGCGCCGCGGTGTCGAGCTCGGGGGCGAGCGGCGACGGTTCGAGAATGCCGACCACGGTGAACAGGGTGTGGCCGATCAGCACCCGCGTGTCCGGCCCGGCGCGGCCGATGCCGAGCCGGTCCGCCGCCTTCGCTCCGAGCACGGTGGCCGGATAGCGCTCGGTCGCGGCGTTGAGCCAGGTGCCGCTGCGCAGCCCGGCCCCGACGAGCGAGGTCAGGGTGGTGCGGGCGGCGTACGCCCCGATCCCCTTGGTGTCGGTCTTGGGGATCTTGCCGTTGCGGTAGACGTGCACGCCGTCCATCAGGCCCACCGCCGACACCGACTCCACGGCGCCGATCCGGGCCACCATCGCCTCGGCCTCCAGGGGCAGCTGGGCCGCGCCGCCCAGCATCGTCCGGCCCGGCGAGACCGTCAGCAGGTTGGTGCCGAGAGCGGCCAGGGTGCGGTCCAGCTCGGCCCGCGACGAGGCCGAGATGCCGACCACCGCGACCATCGCGGCGATGCCGATCGCGATGCCCAGCGCCGAGAGGAACGCCCGCATGGGCCGGGTGCGCAGGCCCGTGCCGCCGACCTTGATGACGTCGCCCGGCCACATGCGGGCGGGGCGCAGCGTGCCGGCGGTCACCGGTCCGCCCTCCGCGTGGGCAGGGCCAGAGCGGAGCCCGAGGCGCCGCCGGAGACCCCGACGGAGCCGGTGCCGGGGAGCGCCCCGGCGGCCGTATCCGAGACCGTGCCCGAGGTCGTGCCCGGGGTCGTGCCCGAGGCCGTGTCCGAGATCACCCGGCCGTCGCGCATCCGCACCTGACGCGGCAGCGACGCCGCGATGTCCTGGTCATGCGTGATGATCACGATGGTGGTGCCGGCGGCGTGCAGCTCGCGCAGCAGCGTCATCACCCCGGTGCCGGACGCCGAGTCCAGGGCGCCGGTGGGCTCGTCGGCGAGCAGCAGCGGCGGGTCGCCGGCCACGGCGCGGGCGATGGCGACGCGCTGCCGCTCGCCGCCCGACAGCTCGTGCGGCCGATGCGCCATGCGGTGGGCGAGGCCGACGCGGTGCAGCGCGGCGACGGCGCGCCGCCGCCGTTCCCTGGCCCGCAGCCCTGTGTAGATCAGGCCGTCGGCCACGTTGTCCACCGCCGCGACGCCGGCCGCCAGGTGGAACTGCTGGAAGACGAAGCCGATGCGGCGCGCCCGCAGCGCCGACAGCGCACGGTCGGACAGCTTCGCCACGTCGTGGCCGTCGACGCGTACGCTGCCCGACGTGGGCCGGTCCAGGGTGCCGAGCACGTTCAGCATGGTCGACTTGCCCGAGCCCGACGGGCCGACGATCGCCACCAGCTCGCCCCGCTCCACGCGCAGGGAGACGCCGTCGAGGGCGGTCACTCCGCCCGGATAGACCTTCCGCACATCCGTCATGGTGATCATTTCGGCATCCCCACGACCGTGCCCTCGCCGATGCCGTCGCCGCTGACCTCCACCCGGCCGTCGGCGAACAGCCCGGTCTCGACCGGCACGTACGCCGAGGCGCCGCCGCTGACGACCTCCAGGCCGTAGCCGCCCTCGCGCAGCGCCACGAGCGCGGCGACCGGCACGGTGAGCACGTCCTCGCGCGTGCCGGCGGTGAAGGTGACGTCGACCGCGGCCATGGCGTACTCGCGGGCGGCCCGCTGCGCCTTCTTGCCGTTGAGCGCGATGGTCACCTCGACCTTGGTCGTGGCCTGCTCGCCGTTGCCGCCGGGCTCGATCACCGTGGCCACCTCGTCGACCCGGCCGGTGACGGTCGTGTCGTCGGGCAGCGTGATCTCGACCTTCGCGCCCTTTTTCGCCAGCCGCTGGTCACCGGGGTCGAGATCGGCGGTGACGGCCTTGCCGGTGCCGGTGTACGACAGCACCCTGCCGCCGGGCGTCGCCGGGCCGCCCCGTTCGGCCTCGACGGAGTCGACGCGCACGGCCCCGGGGGCGAACACCACCTGCCCGAGCGGCACGGTCCCGGTCTCCTCCAGGCCCCGGTCGTCCTGCCATTCCTGCACCGCGACCGCCGTGGCGTAGGTGTACTCGTCGTCCACCGTGAAACCGTCGTAGCCGAGCGCCCTGAGGTTGCGCTCCAGCTGCTTGACGTCACGCCCTTCGACGCCCTGCCTGAGCTCCCGGTAGGCCGGCAGCGTGCCGTACATCAACGTCACCGGCCGGTCGTCGACCTCGTACAGCCGCTTGCCGCGGGTGATCCGGTCGCCGGTGCCCGGCAGCCACGTGATGGTGCCGGGCAGCCGCCCGATCACGTCGGTGGTGGTGCCGTAGCCGAGCTCGCCGTCGACGGTCTCGGTGTCGCGGAGCGTCTGCCTGGTCACGGTGGCGGTCGCCGGAGGCAGGTCGCTCGCCGCCGCCTTGCCCTGGCCCGGGTCGGAGGCGCCGAAACCGAGCACGGTGGCCGCGCCGCCGGCGACCAGGACGACGAGCACCGCCGCGATCAGCGGGCCGCGCCGCCGGCGCCGCTGCCGGTGCTCCCGGCCGGGCATCGGGTCCTCGGTCTGGTCGCCCATCATGCCCCCGCGCGCTTACGCGGGCCGCCGAGGATGTCCTGGCACGCCTCCTGTGCGGTCTTGAAATCGGGGTCGTCGCCGATCTCCTTGTTGATCAATATGCCGCGCTGGCCCGGCTTGGGGTCGGGGAACTGCTCGACTCCGTTGCTCCGCATGCACTCGGCGAACTTCTGCTGCCGCTCCGCCGCCTGCGGGTCCTGGGGGCCCGACTTGTTCGTCATCGGGTTGTACTGCCGGCAGGCCTGCTGGGCCTGCTGCATCTTCCCCTTGTCCGTGCCCTTGATGTTCAGTGAGATGCGCCCGTCCGGCCCGACCGGATCGTCCATCTGGACGCCGTGGCTCCGCATGCACTCGGCGAACTTGACCGCCATCTCCTCCGGGCTCAGCTGCTGGGCCGCGGGCGTGCTCGCGGTCGTCGCCGCCCCGCCGGCCGAGGCCACCTGCGCCCCGTCGTCGCCGCCGTCCGCGCCGCAGGCGGTCAGGGACAGCGCGGCCAGCAGCGGCAGCACGGCCGCCGCGCCACGCTTCGGCATTCGCATCGTGTCGTCTCCTCGGGTCCTGGCCGGACCGGCTCCGGCCGTTCGGGAGGCGATGCAATCCCCTGGGCCGTTTCCCCGGCGTTTCCGAAGCGGCGTGCCGGGCCGGGCCGGCCGGCGCCCGCCGGCCGATCACTAACAGAAACGAAACGGGTCTCTGGCCAGCATGGTCTGCGTTCGTGACCGAATGGGGGACCCATGCGTGTGCTGGTGGTGGAGGACGAGCCGATCCTCGCCGACGCGATCGCCGAATGGCTGCGCGACGAGACGCACGCCGTCGACGTCGCTTACGACGGCGGTGCCGCGCTGGAACGGCTCACCGTCAACGCCTACGACGTGGTGATCCTCGACCGGGACCTGCCGGTGGTGCACGGCGACGACGTGTGCCGCGAGCTGGTCGCCTCCGAGTCGGCGGCGCGGGTGCTCATGCTCACCGCCGCAGGCGGGGTCACCGACCGGGTCGACGGGCTGTCGCTGGGCGCCGACGACTACCTCGCCAAGCCGTTCGCCTTCGCCGAGCTGGCCGCCCGGGTGCTGGCGCTCGGCCGCCGCTGCCGCCCGGCCGCGCCGCCCGTGCTGCGGCGGGCCGGCATCACGCTGGACCCCGCGCGGCACGAGGTGTTCCGGGGCGGCAGGTACGTTCCGCTGTCGAAGAAGGAGTTCGCCGTGCTCACCGAACTGCTGCGCGCCGACGGGGCGATCGTCTCCGCCGAGCATCTGCTGGAGAAGGCGTGGGACGAGCACGCCGACCCGTTCACCGGCGCCGTCCGCCTCACCATCCTCAAGCTGCGCCGCAAGCTCGGCGACCCGCCGGTCGTCGAGACCGTCACCGGAGTCGGCTACCGCATCGCCTGACCCGCCGCACCCCGCCCCGAGCGGCCCCGTCCCCGTCCACGCATCGCGGCCACCCGCGAACCCACCGGCCGAGCCCACCGGCCGAGCCCACCAGCCCGCACCGACGGCAGGAGCAGGCCCATGACCGCACGCCCAGCGAACCCGGGCCCCCACCACGCCGGCCCGTACGCCGAACCGTACGGCGGCCCGCCCGCCCCCGGGCCGGACACGCCGCGCCGCGGCCCGGCCCGGCTGCTGCCGCGCCGCGTGACCCTGCGGGCCCGGCTGACGCTGATCTACGGCGGGCTGTTCTTCGTGGCCGGGGTGCTGCTGCTCGGCACGACGTACCTGCTGTTCGACCAGCAGCTCGGGCGGGGCGGGCCCAAGGTGCTCACCAAGGCGCAGGTGATCCAGCCGCCGCCGGAGGCCGCGCAGGCGGAACCCCGTAAGAACGTCTACGTGTGGGCGGACGGCAAGGTGCTCAGCGGGCCCGACGCCGAACAGTGGATGCTCGACCAGCAGGCGAAGCTGCACGAGGCGGCCGCCACCTCGCTGCTCACCCTGGGCGGCATCGCGCTCGCGGTGGTCGGCGGCGCCGCGGCGGGGCTGGGCTGGCTGGCCGCCGGGCGGGTGCTGGCGCCGCTGCACCGCGTCACCGACACCGCGCGGCGCATCGCGGCCGCGTCCGCCGCCGGGCGGGGCCTGCACGAGCGCATCGCGCTGCGCGGCCCCGACGACGAGGTCAAGGATCTCGCCGACACCTTCGACACCATGATCGAACGGCTGGACCGGTCCTTCGACGGGCAGCGCAGGTTCGTCTCCAACGCCTCGCACGAGCTGCGCACCCCGCTCACGCTCGGCCGGGCCCTCGTCGAGGTCGCGATGCACCGCAGGTCGGCGTCGGAGGACGTCAAGCAGCTCGGCGAGAGCCTGCTGGAGATCAATTCCCGGCACGAGCGACTGATCAACGGGCTGCTGCTGCTCGCCGACTCGGAGAACGAGGTCACCGAACGGCTGCCCGTCGACCTGGCCGACGTGGTGGGCCACGTCGTGGCACAGACCGCGCGGGAGGCGGAAGCGGCGGGGGTCACCGTGCGCGCACGGCCGGGCGCGGCCCCGACCACGGGCGACGCCCTGCTGCTCGAACGGCTGGTGCACAACCTCGTCGAGAACGGCATCAGGCACAACGTCGGAAGCGACGGCTGGGTCGACGTGGAGAGCCGCACACGGGCCGACGGCGTCGCCGAGGTCATCGTGAGCAACAGCGGGCCGGTGGTGCCGCCGTACGAGATCCCGGTGCTGTTCGAGCCGTTCCGGCGGCTCGGCGCCGACCGGCTGATCTCCGCCAAGGGGGCCGGGCTCGGGCTGTCCATCGTGCGGTCGGTCGCCCGGGCGCATCACGGCGTCGTCACCGCGCGGCCCCGGGAGGGCGGCGGCCTGACGATCGCCGTCGCGCTGCCGGCGGGCCCGCCGCCGATGCGCCTGCCGGCGGAGCTCGACGTGCTGCCGGAGCCGCAGCGGCCGGCCGGCTCCCGAGGCGACGCGCCGGGCGGCGTACCCGCCGCGTCCCTTGTGACCGGCCACGACAATCACCCATAGTTATTGAGTGATTACCCGGCGATGGCGGTGGCCATCGAGATCTCCGCTGGGGTCCGCCATCGCGGTGGCGCTTACGCTGGCCGTCGCGGCGGCGGTCACCCTGGTGCTGACCGACGACGACGGGCGCGCCACGGCCTCGCGCAGCGCCGCCGTCGCGCCGCCGCTCACCTGGCGGGCCGGGGCGTGCGTCCGCCGCGAGGAGCAGGCGGTCGCGCTCACCCGCTGCTCCGCCGCGTCCGGCCGGGTGCTGGCCATCGGCGCGGCGCGCCGCGGCGTGGAGCCGCCCTGCCCCGTCGACACCGACGAGTTCACCGCCATCAGCGGCGGGCGCGTCGCCTGCGTACGCGAACTCGCCGGCCCGCACCCCGGCGACCCCGGCCAGGGCGGCGGCCTGCTGCGCGCCGGCGACTGCGTGACCCGGGCGGGCGAAGAATGGCCCTGCGCCCGCCCCGGCTGGTACGGCCGCGTCGTGGCCCGCACCACCAGCGTGCGTTCCTGCCCGCGCGTCGCCGACCACTACCTCTACCCCCGGGTCGGCGCCCACCTCGTGCCCCGCCCGGTGACGTGCCTGCGCGCACGCTGACCCGCCCGCCGCCCCGCCACGCGCCCGCCGCACAGGGCGAACACCGCCGATACAGCGTGTCGGGCGACCCAGCCGCACAAGGGCTGGGAGCATGCGGAGGGTGAACCTCCTCTATCTCGGCATCGGACTGGCCGTAGGCATCGTCATCGGCTTCGCGCTCGCCCGGTCGAGGCTCGCCGACGCGCAGGCCCGAGCCCGGGCCGCCGAGGAGAAGGCCCAGTACGTCGAGGAGCAGCTCGCCGACCGGTTCCAGGCGCTGTCCACCCGCGCCCTCGACGCCAACAACCTGCGTTTCCTGGAACTCGCCGAGAGCCGCCTGTCCGCGTCGCGGGCCGAGGCCACCGGCGAGCTGGAGCAGCGCAGGCAGGCCGTCGAGCACCTGATCACCCCGCTGCGCGAAACCCTGGCGAAGGTCGAGCGGCAGCTGCGCGAGACCGAGGCGGGGCAGCGGGCGGCGCGCGCCGAGCTGGCCCAGCAGATGGAGTTCGTGCGGCACACCTCCGACCAGCTCAAGGCGCAGACCGGCGCGCTCGTGCGGGCGCTGCGGCGGCCCGAGGCGCGCGGCCGGTGGGGCGAGATGCAGCTGCGGCGCGTCGCCGAGATCGCCGGCATGGCGCGGTTCTGCGACTTCGACGAGCAGGCCGGCGCCGACACCGCCGACGGCAGGCTGCGGCCCGACATGGTCGTGCGGCTCGCCGGCGGCAAGAACATCGTCGTCGACGCCAAGGTGTCGCTGGCGGCGTACCTGGAGGCCGCCGAGGCCGGCGACTCCGACCTGTCGTCCGCCCGGCTCGACGCGCACGCCCGGCACCTGCGCGAGCACGTCGACCGGCTGGCCGCCAAGGCGTACTGGCGGGCGTTCAGCCCCGCGCCGGAGTTCGTGGTGCTGTTCATCCCGGGCGAGGCCTTCCTGGCCCCGGCGCTGGAACGCGACCCCGGGCTGCTGGAGTACGCCATGAGCAAACGGGTCCACATCGCGACCCCCACCACCCTGATCACCATGCTCCGCACCGCCGGCTACGCCTGGCAGCAGGCCGCGCTCAGCGAAAACGCCCGCGCCGTCTTCGACCTCGGCCGGGAGCTGTACGATCGGCTCGGCGCGCTCGGCCGCAACGTCGACGCCGTGGGCAAGGCCCTCGGCCGCGCCGTCGCGTCGTACAACAAGGCGGTCGGCTCGCTGGAAAGCAGGGTGCTGGTGACCGCCCGCCGGTTGAGCGAGCTCGGCGTCACCGACCGCGGGCTCGACACGCCCGCCCTCGTCGAGGAGCTGCCCCGCGCGCCGGCCATGCCGGAGTTCGTCGACGCCTCCGGCGGGGAAGACCTCGATGGGCTCGATGAGGCGGTGAGGGGGCGGCGGTGGCAGGCATCAGGCTGACGGCGCGGGGCGCGTTCGCGCTCATCTTCGTGCTGGCGCTCGTCGGGCAGGTCACCGGCTCGGCCATGCTCGCCGGGGGCGCGTTCGTCGCCGGCTGCGTGGCCGCCGCGCTGCTCACCCAGCGGCGCGACCTGCTCTCCCTCGTGGTCTCCCCGCCGCTGATCTTCTTCACCGCCCTGCTGCTGCGCGAGCTGGTCCGGGCCGTCGGCTCGGGGTCGTTCCTCCAGTCCCTCGGCCTCGGCGTGTTCACCTCCCTGTCGGGCGAGGCCCCGTGGCTGTTCGCCGGCACGCTGCTGGTGCCGCTGATCGCGCTGAAGCGGGGCCTGCCGGCCGCCGTACGGGCCCTGCGGGCCGAGCTGCGCGCCGCGCCGCCCCCGCGCCGCCGGCGCGGACCCGCCGACGCGGCGGCGTACTCCCCCGAGCCCGAGGGCTACTTCCCGCCCCGCGTCTACGGCTCCCCCCGCGACAAGCCCGACCGGTAGGCCCCGACGGGTAGACCCGGGCGGCCGCGGCGAGCGGGCCCGCGCTCAGGTCCCCTCCGCCTGGCCGTGGGCGCGGCGGCCGGCCCAGGACCAGGCGTACCGGCCGTCGTCGGCGGCCCGGCCGCCCTCGCCGAGCCGCAGCGGGGCGAAGGTGTCGACCATGACGGCCAGCTCGTCGAAGAACTCGACGCCGACGCTGCGCTCGTACGCTCCCGGCTGCGGGCCGTGCGAGTGCCCGCCGGGGTGCAGGGAGACCGAGCCCGGGCCGATGCCGGAGCCCTTGCGGGCCTCGTAGTCGCCCCCGCAGTAGAACATGACCTCGTCGGAGTCGACGTTGGAGTGGTAGTAGGGCACCGGGATCGACAGCGGGTGGTAGTCGACCTTGCGCGGCACGAAGTTGCAGATGACGAAGTTGGTGCCCTCGAAGACCTGGTGGACCGGCGGCGGCTGGTGCACGCGGCCCGTGATCGGCTCGAAGTCGGCGATGTTGAACGTGTAGGGGTACAGGCAGCCGTCCCAGCCCACGACGTCGAAGGGGTGGGTGGCGTGCACGTACCTCGTCCCCGCCACCCCGCCGGGCCCTTCGCCGCGATGCTTGACCAGCACCTCGACGTCCTCGCCCTCGGCGAGCAGCGGCTCGTCGGGGGTGCGCAGGTCGCGCTCGCAGTACGGCGCGTGCTCCAGGAACTGCCCCGTCTTCGACAGGTAGCGGCGGGCGGGCGAGATGTGGCTGTTGGCCTCGATGATGTACGCCCGCAACGGCACCTCGCCCGTGGGCACCCAGCGGTGCGTGGTGGCGCGGGGCACGATCACGTAGTCGCCCTGCCGCACGGTCAGCGCCCCGAAGACGGTCTCCAGCACGGCCGTCCCGGCCTCGATGTAGACGCACTCGTCGCCGATCGCGTTGCGGTACAGCGGGGACGTCAGCTCCGCCACCGAGTAGGAGATGCGGACGTCGGCGTTGCCGAGAACGAGCCGGCGGCCGGTCACCGTGTCGAGGCCGGCCCAGTCCTTGGCCTGGAACAGGTCGTGCAGCCGCAGGTGGCGGGGCAGGATCGGGTGGTTCGCGACCAGCGTCTGGTCCGGCGGCTCCCACGGCGACGCGTCGACGATCGCCGAGGGGATGCCCCGGTGGTAGAGCAGCGAGGAGTCCGACGTGAAGCCCTCCTCGCCCATCAACTCCTCGTAGTAGAGACCGCCTTCCGGTGTCCGGAACTGCGTGTGCCGCTTGTGTGGTACCTCCGCGACCCGCCGGTAGTACGGCATCTCCACCTCCTGGTGCGTCGCTGCCCCTGGGCCGTCCCTGGACATATTCCCCGCCGATCCCCCCTGGACCGCGAAACGATCGCCGTGCCGGGTATCGTCGTGCCGGGTATCGTCGTACCGGCCGCCTGGCCCGCCCGGAGGCCGCGCAGGGGCCGGCAGGGGTCGCCCAACGGCCGCCCCGGCCCCCGAGACAGGCCGCAAGCCCCAGGTCCGGGACTGATTCGACCCCGCCCTTCGTTGGACAAGGGTCGGCCGCACCTAACCGGGAGCACACACGTGAACGATGGCCCGCTGATCGTCCAGTCGGACAAGACGCTGCTGCTCGAGGTCGAGCATCCCGCCGCCGACGCCTGCCGAAAGGCCATCGCGCCGTTCGCGGAGCTGGAGCGGGCGCCCGAGCACGTCCACACCTACCGGGTGACGCCGCTCGCGCTGTGGAACGCCCGCGCCGCCGGCCACGACGCCGAGCAGGTGATCGACGCGCTCATCGGGTTCAGCCGCTACCCCGTGCCGCACGCGCTGCTCGTCGACGTGGCCGAGACCATGGCCCGCTACGGCAGGCTGCGGCTGGAGAAGGACCCCACGCACGGCCTGGTGCTGACGACCAGCGACCGGGCGGTGCTCGAAGAGGTGCTGCGGTCGAAGAAGATCCGGCCGCTGCTCGGCGAGCGCTTCGACACCGAGACCGTCGCCGTGCATCCCTCGGAGCGGGGCACGCTCAAGCAGGCGCTGCTGAAGCTGGGCTGGCCGGCCGAGGACCTCGCGGGCTACGTCGACGGCGAGCGGCATCCGATCCGGCTCGTCGAGGACGACTGGCTGCTGCGGCCGTACCAGCAGGAGGCGGCCGACGCGTTCTGGCACGGCGGCTCCGGTGTGGTGGTGCTGCCGTGCGGCGCGGGCAAGACGATCGTGGGCGCGGCCGCGATGGCGCACGCCCAGGCGACAACGCTGATTCTCGTCACCAACACCGTTTCCGCGCATCAGTGGAAACAGGAGCTGCTGAAACGGACGACTCTCACCGAAGACGAAATCGGCGAATATACCGGGGGGAAAAAGGAAATTCGCCCGGTGACCATCGCGACTTATCAGGTGATGACCACCAGAAGGCAGGGCGCCTATCGGCATCTGGAACTGTTCGACGCCCGCGACTGGGGGCTCATCGTCTACGACGAAGTGCACCTGCTGCCCGCGCCCATCTTCCGCATGACCGCCGATCTGCAGGCGCGGCGCCGCATCGGGCTGACCGCCACCCTCGTGCGCGAAGACGGCCGCGAAGGCGACGTGTTCTCCCTCATCGGCCCCAAGCGCTACGACGCGCCCTGGAAGGAGATGGAGAACCAGGGCTGGATCGCGCCGGCCGACTGCGTCGAGGTCCGGGTGACGCTCAGCGACGAGGAGCGGCTCGCCTACGCCATGGCCGAGCCCGAGGAGCAGTACCGCTTCTGCGCCACCACACCGTCGAAGACACGTGTCACGGAAGCCCTGGTCAGACGGCACCCCGACGACCAGGTGCTGGTCATCGGGCAGTACATCGACCAGCTCGACGAGCTGGCCGCCGACCTCGACGTGCCCGTGATCAAGGGCGAGACCCGGGTGCGGGAACGCGAACGGCTGTTTCAGGCGTTCCGCGACAAGGAGATCAAAGTGCTGGTCGTGTCGAAGGTCGCGAACTTCTCGATCGACCTGCCGGAGGCGTCGGTCGCCATCCAGGTGTCGGGCACGTTCGGGTCGCGCCAGGAGGAGGCGCAGCGGCTCGGCCGCATCCTGCGGCCCAAGGCGGACGGCGGCGGCGCGCGCTTTTATTCGGTGGTGAGCCGAGACACCAAAGACCAGGAGTTCGCGGCGCATCGGCAGCGATTCCTGGCCGAGCAGGGATACGCCTATCAGATCGTGGACGCGGACGACGTGCTCGCCGGTGATTGAACCCCGGCGGCACGCCGCCGCCACCCCCTGACCATGTGGACGAGAGTTGCCCTAGGTCCACGAAATACCGTCGGTCCTGTTCACCGCTTCACCCCCTCGCGTCATGGCCCCCGCAGCCAATTTGCGACATACCCCACGATCTAACCAAATCACTAAGTTTGCCCGGCTTTTACATAGTGTGCCGGTAATGCTACTGTCCGACGACTCCGCCGACGAATAGCACGCCCTCGGCGACCACCCAGGTCGCCACGGCGACCACGAGTTGCGCGGAAAAGCGGCGGCGGTCACGCCGTACGCCCGGCACCGCCCACGCCCCCACCACGCAACACACCGCCAACACCGCGACAATGCCCGAAAACGTCAGCGCGCCCCCCAACCTGTCGCGGCACGCGCCGGACTCCTCGCCCGTCGAACAGAACGCCTCCAGCCCCCACCCCGCGAACACCGACAGCCCCCACAGCGCGGCGAGCAGCGCATTCGCCACAAGCGGGATGACCGGTGAGATCCACGCTCTGGCCATGCCGATCACCCACTCATGCCGACCCTGACCGTCGCCTTCGAGATCACGGGTCCTGCCAGAAAGTATGCGGCAAATCACGGCCGGACCCAAGTGGAGAATGTCATGTTCCAGGGATATTTACCATCCTGAATGGCATAGGTCCCTCCGGCCTAAATCGTTGGAACCCCGCCGAAACACCGAGTAGGCTCGTTGGTTCGCCTATCGATCAGCGACCGCAGGAGCGCTTTCGCATGCCCGCACACCACCAGCTCGCCCCCGACATACCGAGCGACGACACCGGCGACCGCGACAACGGCGACCAGGACATCTGCGCGCGTGACACCGGCGCGCATGACACCGGCGACCTTGACACCGCGGACGTGCTCGCCGCCGAACGCGCCCACCTGGCGCGCTCCCGCGCCGCACTCGCCGCGATGCGCGAGCACGCCGAATCACTTTCGCCCGACGCCGCCGGCGACTGGGTGTCGCAGGAGATCCTCCAGCACGCGCTGGACCAGCGCATCGCCGCACTCGCCGACCACGCCGACACGCCGCTGTTCTTCGGCCGGCTCGACCGGTCCGCCGACGACGACCTGCCCCACACCATCTACGTCGGCCGCCGGCACGTGCACGACGAAGGCAGCCGTCCCCTCGTCATCGACTGGCGTGCCCCGGTGTCCCGCGCGTTCTACCAGGCCGGACCCGCCCAGCCCATGCACGTCGCGCTGCGCCGGCGGTTCGGCTACCAAGGCGGCGAACTCACGGCGTACGAGGACGAACACCTCGAAGCCGGCGAACACCTCGGCACCTCCAAAATCCTCACCGAAGAGATCGAACGCCCCCGCACCGGGCCCATGCGCGACATCGTCGCCACCATCCAGCCCGACCAGGACGAGATCGTCCGCGCCGACCTCGCGCAGACCGTGTGCGTCCAAGGCGCCCCCGGCACCGGGAAGACCGCCGTCGGGCTGCACCGGGCCGCCTACCTGCTGTTCACCCACCGCGAGCGGCTCTCGCGCTCCGGAGTGCTGATCGTCGGGCCCAACCGCGCGTTCCTGTCCTACATCTCCTCGGTCCTCCCCGCGCTCGGCGAGGTGAAAGTCGCCCAGACGACGGTGACCGACCTGCTCGGCGGCGCCGCGCACACCGCCGCCGAAGACCCCGCCGTCGCCGCCGTCAAAGGCGACGCCCGCATGGCCGCCGTGCTCCGGCGCGCCCTCTGGCTGCACATCGCCAAGCCCACCGAAGGCCTCCTCTACACCCGGGGCGCCGGCCGCTACCGCGTGCCCGATCACGAGGTCCGCGAAACCGTCGCGTCGCTGCGCGGCACCACCCGCTACGGCCCCGGCCGCACCGCCCTCGCCCAGCGCCTCGCGCACGCCGTGCTCGTCCGCATGGAGCAGCGCGGCGAAGCCCCCGACGACCGGGTGCAGGACGCCGTCGCCCGTTCCGCGCCCGTGCGCAGGCTGCTCGACCAGGTCTGGCCCAAGGTCACCCCCGCGCAGGTGCTGCACCGCCTGTTCTCCGACGCCGAGTTCCTGGCCAAGGCCGCCAAATCGGACCTGACGGCCGAAGAACAGCGGCTGCTCACCTGGGCCAAGCCGTACCGCTCGCACAAGTCGGCGAAGTGGACACCCGCCGACTCCGCCCTGCTCGACGAGCTCGCCGACCTGATCGAACGCACCCCGTCCCTCGGCCATGTCGTCGTCGACGAGGCCCAGGACCTGTCAGCCATGCAGCTACGCGCCCTCGGCCGCCGCTGCCGCACCGGCTCGGCGACGGTCCTCGGCGACCTCGCCCAGGGCACCACCCCGTGGTCCGCCCGCTCCTGGACCGAGGTCCTGACCCACCTGTCGGCCCACGACACCCCCGCCGGCACGATCGACGCTACGGTGACCGAGCTCACCCTCGGCTTCCGCGTCCCCCGCGAGATCCTCGACTACGCGGCCCGGCTGCTCCCGGCCATCGCCCCCGGCCTGGCCGCCCCGCGCTCTCTGCGCCCCGGCGCCGGCTCCCTGTCGATCCGCCGCATCGCCGGCACGCCCGCCGAGCCCGCCGCCACCGTACGCGAGGCCCTCGCCCGCGAGGGCTCCATCGGCGTCATCGCGGCCGACTCCGCCGTCCCGGCCCTGTCGGCCGCCCTCACCGGCATCGACCACGAGATCCTCGGCCCCGACTCCCGGGGCGAGCACCGCGTCATGCTGGTCCCCGCCACCGTGGCCAAGGGCCTCGAATACGACCACGTGATCGTCTGGAACCCCAGCGACATCGTCGCCGCCGAACCCCGCGGCCTGGCCCGCCTCTACGTCTGCCTCACCAGGGCCGTCACCTCCCTGACCGTCCTCCACACCGACCCCCTGCCCCCCGAACTGGAAACCCCGCCCCCGCAGACCGCCTGACCACCCTGCCCGGTCGTGGCATGCCGAAAGGGGCGGCCTCCGCAGAGAGCCGCCCCCTGTGGCGTTGTGAAGGAGAGCCGATGGACTCAGAAGTCCATGTCGCCGCCGCCACCGGGCACGGCGGGGGCCTTCTCCTTCTCCGGCTTCTCGGCGATGACGGCCTCGGTGGTGAGGAACAGGGCCGCGATCGACGCGGCGTTCTGCAGCGCCGAGCGGGTCACCTTGGCCGGGTCAATGATGCCGGTCTCGAACATGTTGACGTAGTCGCCGGTCGCGGCGTTGAGGCCCTCGCCCGGGGTCAGGTTGCGGACCCGCTCGACCACGACGCCGCCCTCAAGGCCGGCGTTGACCGCGATCTGCTTGAGGGGCTCCTCAAGCGCCTTGCGCACGATGGCGGCACCGGTGGCTTCGTCGCCGGAGACGTCGAGCTTGTCGAACGCCTTGGCGCTGGCCTGCAGCAGCGCCACGCCACCGCCGGGCACGATGCCCTCCTCGACCGCGGCCTTGGCGTTGCGCACGGCGTCCTCGATGCGGTGCTTGCGCTCCTTGAGCTCGACCTCGGTGGCGGCACCGGCCTTGATGACCGCGACGCCGCCGGCCAGCTTGGCCAGCCGCTCCTGCAGCTTCTCGCGGTCGTAGTCGGAGTCGGTGTTCTCGATCTCGGTGCGGATCTGGTTGACCCGACCGGCGATCTCGTCGGCGTCGCCGGCACCGTCGACGATGGTGGTCTCGTCCTTGGTCACCACGACCTTGCGGGCGCGGCCGAGCAGGTCGAGCGTGGCGTTCTCGAGCTTGAGGCCGACCTCCTCGCTGATGACCTGGCCACCGGTGAGGGTGGCGATGTCGCCGAGCATGGCCTTGCGGCGGTCACCGAAGCCGGGCGCCTTGACCGCGACGGAGCGGAACAGGCCACGGATCTTGTTGACGACCAGGGTGGCCAGGGCCTCGCCCTCGACGTCCTCGGCGATGATCAGCAGCGGCTTGCCGGACTGCACGACCTTGTCGAGCAGGGGCAGCAGGTCCTTGTTGGCGGAGACCTTGGAGTTGACCACGAGGATGTAGGGGTCCTCCAGGACCGCTTCCATGCGCTCGGGGTCGGTGACGAAGTACTGCGAGATGAGGCCCTTGTCGAAGCGCATGCCCTCGGTGAGCTCGAGCTCGAGGCCGAAGGTGTTGCTCTCCTCGACGGTGATGACGCCTTCCTTGCCGACCTTGTCCATCGCCTCGGCGATCATCTCGCCGATCTGCGGGTCGCCGGCGGAAATGGAGGCCGTGGAGGCGATCTGCTCCTTGGTCTCGACGTCCTTCGCGATCTTGGAAAGCTCTTCGCTCACACGCTCGACGGCGGCCTCGATGCCCTTCTTCAGGGCCATCGGGTTGGCGCCGGCGGCGACGTTGCGCAGGCCCTCGCGTACGAGCGCCTGGGCGAGCACGGTGGCGGTGGTGGTGCCATCACCCGCGACGTCGTCGGTCTTCTTCGCGACCTCCTTGACCAGCTCGGCCCCGATCTTCTCCCACGGGTCCTCGAGCTCGATCTCCTTGGCGATCGACACACCGTCGTTGGTGATCGTGGGGGCGCCCCACTTCTTCTCCAGCACGACATTGCGGCCCTTGGGGCCGAGCGTCACCTTCACGGCGTCGGCGAGCTGGTTCATACCGCGCTCAAGACCGCGCCGGGCGTCCTCGTCAAACGCGATCATCTTGGCTGCCATACGGCTAGACCTCCCAAATACAGGGTGGCTTGCGGCGGATCGAGCCGACGCCCGCGACGGCCTAGAACCCGCCTCGGCGCGACACCACTCGCCGCGCTTCGGTACAGGCCCCATCGCCTCGATCCGATTGGCACTCCCGACACGAGAGTGCCAACGAACTGTTTAGCACTCTACCCACCCGAGTGCAAGCTCAAGCCTGCTGACCTGGGAGATCATCCTGGGAATCGGTCTGCCGCGCGTCGTCGTGGCGAGGGTCGCAGCCCCCTCGCCACGACGCATCGGCGTCGTTGGACCGTCTAGACGGAGCGGACCGACTCCGCCTGGGGGCCCTTCTGGCCCTGCGTGATCTCGAACTCGACCCGCTGTCCCTGTTCGAGCGACCTGTATCCGTCCATCAGGATGGCTGAGTAATGGACGAATACATCCTTACCACCGTCTACCGCGATGAAGCCGTAGCCCTTGTCCGCGCTGAACCACTTGACGGTGCCCTTTGGCACTTCCGACTCCTCTTGCTGGGCTCCGGACCACGCCCATTCCACTGCGTGGTCCATGACCGCCCCAACCTGAGAGGTGCGAACTCTTCGGTTGCGTCGATCGCCCTCGACGATACCTGTGGCATGCCGTGGGGCAACAGAGTTAAACAGCAAACTGGTCCTTGACGTTCGCTCATAGCATGACGCTGAAATTTTCGCATTCGCGCAAGCTATAGGGATAACCCGCCTTTTGTATCAGTGCTCACAAACTTCGCTACTGATAGCCGAGCACGTCATCCGCCCCGGACAGCCGGATGCCCCCGTGCGCTCGGCGCATCGGGGGCATCCGCGGCGACGCAGAGTCAGCCTCCGGCCACCGCCGGGATGATCGAGATCTGGGCCCCGGCAGCGGTCGGGGTGTCGAGTCCGCGGGCAAATCGGACGTCCTCATCCCCTACATAGACGTTGACAAAACGCCGGATCTTGCCCGATTCGTCCAGTATTCGGGCTCCGATACCGGGATAGTCGGCGTCGAGCTTCTGGAGGACCTCACGGAGGGTAGCCCCCTCGCCGGTGACGTCGGCAGCACCGTCCGTGTATGTCCGAAGTATCGTCGGAATCCGTATTGAAACACTCACTTTAACGTCCTTTCAGGAGTCCTGCGCGAATTGGGCACGGAAAGCGTCGAGCGAGGGGGGAATCACCGCAGTGGGCCGGGCCACCTCGGCCACCGCGTCGAGGGTCTTGAGACCGTCGCCGGTATTCAGAATCACGGTTTCCGCGTCCGGGTCGATCCGGCCGCTCGTGATGAGCTTGCGCAGCACCCCCAGGGTCACCCCGCCGGCCGTCTCGGTGAAGATGCCCTCCGTGCGCGCCAGCAGCCCGATCGAGTCGACCACCTCGGCGTCGGTCACGTCCTCGACCGCGCCTCCGGTGCGCCGGGCGATGTCGAGCACGTACGGCCCGTCGGCGGGGTTGCCGATGGCGAGCGACTTGGCGATGGTGTCGGGCCGCACCGGCCGCACGACCTCGTGCCCCGCCTTGAACGCCGACGACACCGGCGAGCAGCCCGCCGCCTGCGCCCCGAAGATCTTGTACGGCTTGTCCGCCACCAGCCCCAGCCTGATCAGCTCGCGGAACCCCTTGTCGACCTTGGTGAGCTGCGAACCCGACGCCACCGGGATCACCACCTGGTCGGGCAGCCGCCAGCCGAGCTGCTCGGCGATCTCGTACGCCAGCGTCTTGGACCCCTCGCCGTAGTAGGGCCGCAGGTTGACGTTGACGAACCCCCAGTCCTGGCCGAGCGGGTCGCCGATCAGCTCGGAGCAGAAACGGTTGACGTCGTCGTAGGTGCCGTCGATGCCGATGAGCCGCTGACCGTAGATCGCGGCCATGACGATCTTGGCGGATTCGAGGTCGGCCGGGATGAACACGCAGGCCTTCAGCCCCGCCCGCGCGGCGGCGGCCGAGACCGCGCCGGCGAGGTTGCCGGTGGAGGAGCAGGACAGGGTGTGGAACCCGAAGGTGCGGGCCGCCTCCAGGGCGATCGCCACCACCCGGTCCTTGAACGAATGGGTCGGGTTGCCCGAGTCGTCCTTGATGTGCAGGCTGCGCAGCCCGAGCTCCCGGGCCAGGTTGCGGGCGTCGACGAGCTTGGTCCAGCCCGGCGCGAGGTTCTGCTTCTCGCTCACGTCGGCGGGCACCGGCAGCAGCGGAGCGTAGCGCCAGATGTTGGCCGGACCCGACTCGATCGCGGCGCGGACCGCCGCGGCGTCCCACGAGCCGGTGTCCCACGCGCCGTCGGGGGCGTTCCAGGGGTAGGCCACCTCAAGTGGCCCGAAACACTCGGCGCAGGCGAAGAGCGGGCCAAGGTCGTAACGTGCGCCGCACTCGCGGCACGACAGGGCGACGGCGGGTCCGAAGTCGAAAGTGGTGGGGTTCTCAGCAGTCGCGAGCACCATGAAGCGAGGCCTTCCTCCTCATCTTCACCCGTGACCACCTTGGTCACGGGCCGGAATTGGCACCCTGTCCCGGGCGGCCTCGCGGATCGCGAGCACTCACATCACCGGGAGGGTTGCCGGGGCTTCACCGGGCCGGTCCCTCCACCCCTCTGGATGAGCACATATGCAGTTGTCGGACGCATCGGCAGGGCCGTACGGGCACAACGCCGCCGGCACAACACCGCCGACGGGGGGCCTGGCCAGAGCCGGGTCTTTTCGACTGTACCTCGCTCATGTGTCATGCCGGACAGGTGTCTCACCTAGCGAGACGACCGGCCGTGCGCGAGGGTCACAGGTACGCGTCGCCGAGCGCGTCCTGAATGTACCTGCGTGCTTGATGGATGCGTGACTTGGCCGTGCCGAGGGGGATGCCGAGCTGCTCGGCGACCTCGGCGTAGTCGAGCTGGCAGATGTCGCGCAGCACCAGCGCCTGCGCCAGCTCGGGCCGCTCGGCCTCCAGCGACTCCATCGCTTCGAGCAGGTCCAGCCGCGAGCCCGCGATCACGCTCACCCTGCGCGGGTCGGGCCGCTGCTCGGGCAGCTCCTCCGCCTGCTCCGAGGCGCGCCGCTTCAGGGTGCGGTAAGTTGTGCGGGCACAGTTGGCGGTGACGATGTGCAGCCAGGTGCGAAACCTCGAGCGGCCCTCGAACCTGCGGATGTTGCGCGCCACCGCCAGCAGGGTGTCCTGGCATGCCTCCTCGGCGTCCTGGTGGTAGGGCAGCAGCCGGTTGCAGTGCCGCAGCACGTCGGGCTCGATGCGACGCAGCAGCTCCCCGAGCGACTGATGGTCGCCCTGGGCGGCCGACCTCGCGAGATCCTCGGTCGTCTCGTCCAACGCCATGCCGGAACCCTAATCCACGGCGTCGCCGCACGCCGCGTCATCCCGTGCGGCGACCCGCGCGGGAGGGCAGGTTCGATCACGACGTCCACCGTTGCAGCCGACGATGGGAACCCGCACGATGGAAACCGGCGCAATGAAGCGCGGAGCGACGACAGCACGCGCGATGGGAGCCGCACAATGAACTCTGTCCTGGTCGCCTCCAACCGGGGACCGGTGTCGTTCGCCACGTCCGACGACGGCGCGCTGACCATGCGGCGCGGCGGGGGCGGCCTGGTGTCCGGCCTGTCGGAGGTGGCCAGGGACCTCGACCCGCTATGGGTGTGCGCCGCGCTGTCCGACGCGGACCGGGGCGCGGTGCGCCTATCGCCCGGCGGCCGCCTCGACCAGGCCGGTTACGACACCGGCCGGGTGCGCATGCTGGACATTCCACCCGCGGTCTTCCACCGGGCCTACAACTCGATCGCCAACTCGACGCTGTGGTTCGTCCACCATTTCCTGTACGACACCCCCAACTCGCCGCAGTTCGGCACGCGCTTCCGCCGGGAGTGGGAGTCGTACCGCGACTACAACGCGACCTTCGCGGCCGCCCTGGCCGAGGAGGCGTCCGGCGACGCCCGGGTGCTCATCCAGGACTACCACCTGGCGCTGGCCCCGGCGATGCTCCGCGGCGCCCGGCCCGACGTGCGCATCGCGCACTTCTCGCACACCCCGTGGGCGCCACCGGAGTACTTCTCCCTGCTCCCCGACGACGTCGCCGCCGAGCTGCTGTCGGGCATCCTCGGCGCCGACCACGCCGGCTTCCTCGCCTCCCGCTGGGCGGAGGCGTTCCTGGCCTGCTGCGAGGCGGTGCTCGGCGCCCGGGTCGACCGCACCGCCGGCACGGTGACCCACGACGGCCACACCACCCGCGTCGGCGTGCACGCCCTCGGCGTCGACGGCACCGCGCTGTGGGCCCGCGCCTGCGAGCCCGACGTCGAGTCGCACATGGCCGCCATCAGAGAGCGCGTCGGCGACCGGAAACTGATCGTGCGCATCGACCGCACCGAGCTGTCGAAGAACATCGTGCGCGGCCTCGTCGCCTACCGGGAGTTCCTCGACGCCCACCCCGAGTGGCGGGGCCGCGTCGTGCACCTGGCCTTCGCGTACCCCTCCCGCCACGATCTGCCCGAGTACCGGGAGTACACCGCCACCGTGCAGCGCTGCGCGAAGGAGATCGAGGACGAGTACGCCACCGAGGACTGGGACCCGCTGATCCTCAACGTCAACGACGACTACCCGCGCTCGCTCGCCGCCTACCGTCTCGCCGACGTCCTGCTGGTCAACCCCATCAGGGACGGCATGAACCTGGTGGCCAAAGAGGGCCCCATCCTGTCACCGCACTGCGCCCTCGTGCTGTCGCGCGAGGCCGGCGCGGCCGCCGAGCTCGGCGACGACGCCATCCTGGTCAACCCCTACGACGTCTCCGGCACCGCCGACGCGCTGCACCAGGCCCTCGTCATGCCCGCCGACGAGCGCGTCCAGCGTGCCGCACGGCTGCGCGCGGCCGCCATGGCGCTGCCCCCCAAACAGTGGTTCGCCGCCCAGCTCGACGCCCTGTAGGCGCCCGGCGACGTCCCGTAGGCGCCATGCGCCGCACCGCGCCGCGGCGCCCTACAGCGACCCGCCGTCGAGCGCGGCCGCCAGCCGGTCCAGCAGCGCGACCACGCCGTCGGGGCCCTCGGCGACCACGTCGGCCCGGTCGGTCAGGGTGGTCAGCTCGGCCGAGGCGCTGCCCACCGTGACGCCGGGCAGGTCGCTCGCGTCGACCGCGTCGAAGGCCGCCATGTCGCCGAGGTCGTCGCCGGCGAACAGGACCGAACGCGCCGAGCGCTCGGCGAGGAACGCCGTGAGGGCGGCCCCCTTGTCGGTGCCGGGCGGGCGCAGCTCGATCACCATGCGGCCCGGCTCGACGGTCAGGCCGTGCTCCTCGGCCAGGGCGGCGAGAGGGGCGCGCAGCGCGGCCAGCGCCTCGTCGGGCGCCGCGTGGCGGCGGGTGTGCACGGCGACCGCGCGGCCCTTGTCCTCGATGCCCACCCCGGGCATGCCGGCGACCAGGCCCGGCAGGGCGGCGCGCACCTCGTCCAGGCCGGGCGGTGGCGGCGGGGCCGTGACCTCGCCGTTCTCCCAGCGCTCGGCGCCGTACTGGCCGAGCACCACCAGGCCGGGCACGTCCGCCAGCCCCGGGCCGGTGGGGGGCGTGCCGTACGCGATGGCGCCGGCCGCCGGCCGGCCCGTGATGATCACGACGGTCGCGCCGGCCTCGCTCAGCCGCAGCAGCGCCGCCGGGGCCGCCGGGTGGATGCGCGCCGCGTCGGGGTCGGGCACGATCGGCGCCAGGGTGCCGTCGAAGTCGGAGCCGATGACGGCCCCCGACGGGTCGGCGACGATCGCGTCGAGCCCTCGCCTGCCCCGGTGCGTGCGCACGTCGAAGAGACCATCGGTCATGTGTTTCCCGAACCCCTCGCCTGTCGTCACTGTGCGGGATGACCCGCCCGTCGTCAGGGTTTCTTGCCCAGCCGGCGGGCGGCGCGATCACGTTGCCGGGCGGCTCGCAGCCGGCGCAGGCGCTTGACCAGCATCGGGTCGTGCGCCATCGCCTCCGGCCGGTCGATGAGCTCGCCGAGCAGTTGGTAGTAGCGGGTGGCCGAGATCTCGAAGGTCTCCCGGATCGCCTGCTCCTTGGCCCCGGCGTACCGGAACCACTGGCGTTCGAAGGCCAGCAACCGACGTTCCCGCTCGGTCAGCGCGTCGGCGTCGGGGGTGGGTTCGTGGGCTGCACTGGCACCGTGAACCGGTGCAGTGTCCATGTGCTCTCCTCCTCGGGTGAGGCACACGACGATCGCGCCGTGCACAAGGGCCCGCCGCCATGGTAATGCCGCGTCAACTTGGCTTTGCCCCGAGAACACATGATTGGGTGCTGTTCACGGCGGGAAGACAGACGTAATGTCACGAACTGTGCCCCCGATTATCACGCTGCTCACTGATTACGGGCTTGAAGACGGGTTCGTGGCCGCGTGTCACGGCGTCATCATCGGCATCGCCCCCGAGGCACGGATCATCGACGTCTGCCATCTGATCCCGGCGGGTGACGTACGGCGCGGGGCGGCGGTGCTGGCCCAGACCGTGCCGTACCTGCCGGCGGGTGTGCACGTCGCCGTCGTCGACCCCGGCGTGGGCACGGCGCGGCGGGCGGTCGCCGTGGCGGCGGGCGACCGGGTGTTCGTCGGGCCCGACAACGGTGTGCTGTCGTGGGCCGTGAACGCCGCCGGGGGCGCGCTGGCGGCGTACGAGCTGACGAACCGGGCGCTGTTCCGCACCCCGGTGTCGCCCACGTTCCACGGCCGGGACGTCTTCGCCCCGGTCGCCGCCCACCTGGCCGCCGGCCGCGCCCTCACCGACGTGGGCCCCGAGCTGCCGCCGTCTCGCCTGGTGACCCTGCCCGAGCCGACCTCGCGGCTCCGCGACGGCACCGCCGAGGGCGAGGTGCTGTCGGTCGACCATTTCGGCAACGTGCAGCTCTCCATCACCGCGGAGGACCTCTCGACCCTGGGCGCCCACCACGGCGACCTGCTGACGGTGCGTCTCGGCCGACGTCAGCTGTCCGTGCCCTTCCGCGAGACCTTCGCGGCCGTCCCGCCGGGCGACCTGGTCGCCTTCGTCGACTCGGCCGGCCTGGTGGCGTTCGCCGTCAACTCCGGCGACGCCGCCGAACGCCTCGCCCTCCCCCCGGGCGCCCACGTCCGGCTCACCCTCGGCACCACCACCTGACCCGCGGGCCCTTCCCCGGACGATCGCGGCCAGGTTATCCACAACGTCGTGCCAAGTCGATGGACGCGCTCGCCCCGGCTGAGGATACTGGCCTGCACACGATTCGTGACCACGCGGGTGCGGGCCGTGCCAACGGCCTCCCAGCGCCCGCCTGCCTTCGGGGGAGCAACAATGATGCGTCGCATTCTCATCGCCTCACTCTGCGCCGGTGCCGTGCTCATGGCGCCCGCCGCCGCGGCGGCGGCCGACGGGCCCGGCCTCGGCGCCCTCGGCGGGTCGCTGGGCGGCGTCGGCGGCAAGCTCGGCAAGGCCCTCACGGGCACCGGTCAGGGCCTCGCCGGCGGCGTCAGGAAGCTGGGCTCCGGCATTCATGGCGGCAGCGCCGCCGGCGGCATCACCAGCCTCGGCGGCAGCGGCCTCGGCTCCCTGACCGGCGGGCTCGGCTGACACGGCCCGGTCGCATGATGCCGGCGGTGGCCGAGCAGGTGCGGGCCGCACCCGGTCCGCATTGACCACCGACCCGCGTCGGCCACCGGCCCGGCGTTGACGGCCGGCTCCGCGGTGACGCACCGGCTCGATGGCCGGCTCCGCGGTGACGCGCGGCTCTGTGCTGAGCCGGCCCCGCGTTGACGCACCGGCGGCGTGGCCTGATCCAGGCGGCGCCGCCGGTCGCCGGGCTCAGCCCGCGTGCACCACGTCGGCCTCTTCGGCGAAGTGGCAGGCGCTCTCGTGACCCGCCGCGCGGATCTCCAGCACGGGCTCCTGCTCGGCGCAGATGTCCTGGGCCTTCCAGCAGCGGGTGCGGAACCTGCAGCCCGACGGAGGGGCCGCCGGCGACGGGGGGTCGCCCTGCAGGATGATGCGTTCGCGCTGCTCGCGGCCCTCCGGGTCGGGCACCGGCACCGCCGACAGCAGCGCCTGCGTGTAGGGATGGGTGGGATGGTCGTAGATGTCGGCGTCCTTGCCCAGCTCCACGATCTTGCCGAGGTACATCACGGCGACCCGGTCGGAGATGTGACGCACCACCGACAGGTCGTGGGCGATGAAGATGTAGGCCAGGTCGAACTCGTCCTGCAGGCTTTCGAGCAGGTTGATGACCTGGGCCTGGATGGACACGTCGAGCGCCGAGACCGGCTCGTCGCAGATGATGATCTCGGGCTGGAGGGCCAGGCCGCGGGCGATGCCGATGCGCTGGCGCTGACCGCCGGAGAACTGGTGCGGGTAGCGGTTGATGTGGTCGGGGTTGAGCCCGACGACTTCGAGCAGCTCCTGCACCTTGCGCCGCCGGTCGCCCTTCGGCGCCACCTCGGTGTGGATCTCGAACGGCTCGCCGACGATGTCGCCCACCGTCATGCGCGGGTTCAGCGACGTGTACGGGTCCTGCATGACCATCTGGATGTTGCGCCGCATGCGCTTGAGCTCGGCCCCGTGCGCGTGCGCGATGTCGCGGCCGGCGATGCGCACCGATCCCGACGTGGGCCGCTCCAGGGCCATCAGCAGCTTCGCGAGCGTCGACTTGCCGCAGCCCGACTCGCCGACGACGCCGAGGGTCTCGCCCCGGTGCAGGTCGAAGGAGACGCCGTCGACGGCCTTGATGGCGCCGATCTGCCGTTTGAACACGATGCCCTGGGTCAGCGGGAAGTGTTTGACGAGGTCGCGCACTTCCAGGATGACCTCACTCGCCGGCGCCATCGAGGACCTCCCTCCAGTAGTGGCACGCGCTGCTCCGCGTCTGCGTGACGTCGTACAGGGGCGGGCTGTCGGTCACGCAGTTGTCCTTGCGGTAGGGGCAGCGCGGGTGGAAGGCGCAGCCCGTGGGCATGTCGAGCAGGTTCGGCGGCAGCCCTTTGATGGCGTACAGCTCCCGGCCCTTGTGGTCGACCCGCGGGATCGAGTCCAGCAGGCCCTTGGTATAGGGGTGGGCCGGGGCCCGGTAGATGTCGTGCACGGGGGCGTTCTCGACGATGCGCCCGGCGTACATCACCGCGATCTTGTCGGCGACGTCGGCCACCACGCCGAGGTCGTGGGTGATCAGGATGAGCCCCATGTCGCTTTCGCGCTGCAGTTCGGAGAGCAGCCCCATGATCTGCGCCTGCACCGTCACGTCGAGCGCGGTCGTGGGCTCGTCGGCGATCAGCACCTCGGGGTCGAGCGCGATCGCCATGGCGATCATGATGCGCTGCCGCATGCCCCCGGAGAACTGGTGCGGGTAGTCGTGGACCCGCTGCCGGGCCGCCGGGATGCGCACCCGTTCCATCAGCTCGACGGCCTTCTTCAGCGCGTCGCGCCGCGACATGCCCTGGTGCACGCGGAACATCTCGCTGATCTGCCAGCCCACGGTGAACACCGGGTTGAGCGCCGAGAGGGCGTCCTGGAAGATCATGGCGATGCGCCGGCCGCGGATCTGGGTGCGCTGGTCCTCGTTCAGGGCGAGCAGATCGGTGCCCTGGAACCGGATCTCGCCCTGGGGGATGCGGGCCGGCGGCATGTCGAGGATGCCCATGATCGCCTGGGCCGTCACGGACTTGCCGGATCCCGACTCGCCGAGCACGGCCAGGGTCTCACCGGCGTTCAGCGAATAGCTGACGCCGTTGACGGCACGCACCACGCCCTGCCGGGTGTGGAAGTGGACGTGCAGGTCGTCGACCGCGAGCAGCGGGTGGTCGACGCCGTCGGCGGTCAGCGTGTGAGAGTCGACTACAGGGTTGTTCACGGGCACCGCTCTTTCACGAAGGCCGCGGGTTCGTCAGGAGTCAGCAGGTTCACCGTACGTGCTCCTACCGCAACTTGGGGTCCAGCGCGTCGCGGACGGCATCGCCCAGCATGACGAAGCTGAGCACGGTGATGCTGAGGAAGAGCGCCGGGAAGATCAACGGCAGGGGGGCCTCAAGGAACCGGTTGCGCGCGTCGGAGATCATCAGCCCCCAGGAGATGTCGGGCGGCTGGATGCCGACGCTGAGGAAGGACAGACCCGCCTCGGCCGCGATGAAGACCCCGAGGTTGAGCGTGGCGACCACGATCACCGGCGCGATCGCGTTGGGCAGGATGTGCCGCACCATGATGCGCACCGGACCGGCCCCGAGCGCGCGCGCCGCCAGCACGAAGTCCTGGCTCTTCGCGGTGAGCACCGCCGCGCGCATGATGCGCAGCACCATCGGCCAGGCCAGCACCGCGAGCGCGAAGATGACCGTGGAGATGCCGCTGTTCGCGCGGCCCACGACCGACAGGATGAGCAGCGCGCCGAGGATCGACGGGATCGCGAAGAAGATCTCCGCGAGCCGGGAGAGCAGCACGTCGGTCCACCGGCCGAAGAAGCCGGCGACCAGCCCCAGCGCGCCCCCGACGATGGTCGCGGCCAGCGACGTGCCGATGCCGACCACGATGGAGACCCGGGTGCCGTAGATGGTCTTGGCGTAGACGTCGCAGCCCTGGTTGTCGGTGCCGAACCAGTGCTCGGCGCTGATGCCGCGCCGGGCCTCCGCCAGCGTGCACGAGCTCGCGTCGTACGGGTCGATCGGCGAGAACAGCGACGGCACGATCGCGATGATCACCAGGATCAGCACCATCAGCGCGCCGATCACGAAGACGGGGTTGTGGCGCAGGTCGTACCACGCGTCCGTCCAGAGGCTGGCCGGCTTGCTGCGGCCGCCCCGTTTCCGCGGGCTCTCGCCACCCGTGCCGGGCAGGTCGTCCCCGGTCTGGTCGACGCCTGTCAGCGAAGGGCTGTCCGCCCGGATGTCACTCATAGCGGATCCTGGGGTCGAGTACGGCGTACAGCAGGTCGACGATCAGGTTGGCGGCGATGTAGATCACCACGAGTACGGTGACGATTCCCACGACGACCGGCTGTTCGCGCAGGTAGACCGACATGTAGAGCTGCTGGCCGACACCGGGCAGATTGAAGATCGTCTCGGTGATCACGGCGCCGCCCATGAGCGAACCGAGGTCGGTGCCCCAGTACGTCACCAGCGGGATCAGAGCGTTCCGGAGCGCGTGCCGGCCGATCACCCGTCTGCGTTTCAGCCCTTTCGCCACGGCGGTGCGCACGTAGTCGGAGCGGAGCGTCTCCATCAGGCTGGTGCGGGTCAGCCGCACCAAGAACGCGATCGACAGGCCGGCCAGCACGAAGCCCGGCAGCAGGTAGGCCCGCGGCCAGCCCTCGAAGGTGCCGGCGACGGGCACCAGCTCGAAGCCGACCTTGTTCTTGAACTCCACCCCGAGCACCCACTGCAGCACGAAGCCGGAGACGAGGGTGGGCACGGCGATGAGGATCAGCGTCGCCGCGAGGATCATGCTGTCGACGGCCTTGCCGCGCCGCAGCGCGGCGTACACGCCGAGGAGGACGCCGAGGACCGCCTCGATCAGCAGGGCGGTCATCGTGAGCTGGAACGACACCGAGAACTTGCCGGCCAGCAGCTGGCCCACCGGCACGTTGGAGAACGTCCGGCCGAAGTCGAGGTGGAACAGCCCGGCGATGTAGTAGCCGTACTGCACGATCACGGGATCGTTCAGGTGGTACTGCTCCCTCAGCACCGCGGCGATGTTGGGATCGAGCCGTTTGTCGCCGGCGAGCGCCGCGATGGGGTCGCCGGGGAGCGCGAAGACGATCAGGAAGATGAGCAGCGTGGCACCGAACAGGACAGGGATCGCCTGCAGGAGACGCCTTATGACGTATCGGCCCATATCAAGTCTCCATTGCACGCTTCCAGGACGGCCGCCCGGAGCCGAGGATCACGCGGCGGCGACGACCGTCCTGGAGGTGACCAGCCCTCGTCAGATCAGCATGACACCGATCATGAGGGCTGAATCGTGGGTTGTCAGGCCTTTTCCACAGAAGTCCACTCAACCTGGTTGAGCAGGTTGATCTTTACACCCTTGACGTGCTGGGAGAAGGCCGCGTTGACGCGGTAGAAGTACACCGGGATGTAGGGGAGATCCTTCAGCAGGATGTCATCGGCCTGCTGGTAGTACTGGATGCTCTCCTCCTGCGTCTTCGCGGTGTCGCCCTTCTTCAGCAGCTCGTCGAACTCCTTGTTCGAGTAGCCGCCGTAGTTGGAGCCGTTCTTGATGGCGCCGGTGCCGAAGATCGGGGTCAGGTAGTTCTCGGGTGACGGGTAGTCGATCGCCCACCCCATACGGAACAGGCCGTTGTACTTCCTTTCCTCCAGAGCGTCCAGGATGGCACCGAACTTCTCGAACGGTTCGACCTTCACCTCGATGCCGAGGGCCTGCCGCAGGTTGATCGCGACGGCCTCGATCCACTCCTTGTGACCGCCGTCGGAGTTGTAGCCGAGCTGGAGCGTCTTGGGCCCGCCCGCCTTCTCGTACAGCTCCTTGGCCTTGGCCGGGTCGTACGTGCACGCCTCGCCGCAGATGCCCTGCCGGTAGCCGGCGATCGCGGGGTTGATGAAGTCGTCGGCGGGCACCCGGGTGCCGGAGAAGACCTTCTCGGTGATCGTCTTGCGGTCGATGGCCATGGAGATGGCCTTGCGCACGTCCGGGTCGGCGAGGTCCTTGTTGCTCGACAGGGGCACGCCGATGTAGCCGACGCCGGCGTCGGGCTGGTCGATGAAGTGATCGCCGAGCTGCGACTTGGCGGTGCTGATCGACGACGCGGCGAGCTGGTCGATGACGTCGAGGTTGCCGGCCAGCAGGTCGTTGAACGCGGTCTCGGAGCTCGTGTAGACCTTGAACTGGAGCTTGTCGAACTTCGGCTTCGTGCCCGGGTACTTGTCGTACAGCGACATGTCGATCGTCTGATCCGTACCCTTGTGGTAGGGCTTGTCCATCTTGAAGTAGCCCTGGCCGATCGGGTTCTCGCCGTACTCATCGGTGATCTTGCCGTCGGGACCGAACGCCGCCTTGGGCAGCGGATAGAACGCCGTGTAGCCCAGCATGGTCTTGAACTGGGAGAACGGCTCGGACAGGGTCACGGTGAAG
Organism: Actinomycetales bacterium; assembly: GCA_044507605.1. GTDB lineage: Bacteria > Actinomycetota > Actinomycetes > Streptosporangiales > Streptosporangiaceae > Thermopolyspora. The sequence goes on from JBIQJI010000042.1 coordinate 40,653, forward strand.
GTGAGGTCGTCGACCACCTTCAGACCCTTCATCTCCTTGGTCGTCGGCGTCTTGCCCTCGCCCGGGTTCAGGTCGGCGTACCCGTCGATGCGGCCGAAGAAGTAGTTGTCCTGCTGCGCGTTCTCCTGGTTGGCGTAGTAGTTCCACGCGTCGACATAGTTCTGCGCCACCACCGGCTCACCGTTGTGCCAGGTGTAACCGGGCTTGAGCTTGATGGTCCAGGTCGTGTTGTCCTCGGTGGTGATGGACTCCGCGGCGTCCTCGACGGCGTTCTTGTTTTCGTCGTACTTCACCAACGGGGTGAAGAGAGCCGCCAGCACCTCGGCACCCTCGGTCTCGGCCGTGTTGCCCGGAATAAGGGTGTTCTGCGGCTCGCCGATTCGCATGGTGACAGGCTGATCGTTCGTACCGCCGCTGCTCGAACCGCCTCCGGAATCACCGCTGCTGCCGCACGCGGCGACGGCCATCGCCAGCAGGGCTGTTGCGGCGATGATCTTGGCGCCCTTGGTCACACGCATGGTGAAGTGGTCCTCCCTCTGAAGTGGGCACGACGTCACCGCATCTCGACCTACCGCAACCCGAACATCCGCTTGTGGCCGATCATCCGACTTTGCAGGCCAGGTCAAGTCGGCTGACGCCCTGCCAGTCGTCCGCGAGCATCCCTCACGTCGCCTCACCACGGTGTCTCCAGATCATTGCAGTTCGGTCACACAACGACCTTCCGGACGTCATACTCATTCCGACCATGACGGAAACAACCTTCAATCCCGACATAAAGTGAAGTTTCTGCTCGACATCAGGCGTCAAGGAGAGCGCCGACGTTCCCGGAGCCTACGGCCTGTCACAGCGGTGCCACCCGCGTCTCGACTCATCGACCGGGTGGGCTACCGTTGAGCGGGCTCCCGGTCAGGCTCCGGTGCCCCCGTATCGGTCTCCCTACGGGACCGCAACGGATCACCATCGAAGCCATCACAATCCCCTGCATCCAATAGAGTCCATCCCATGACCCAGCCGGAATCCGCGGTCGCGGACGCCCAGGCGGGCGGCCGGGCGCACGGCAACTCCCTTAAGGGGGGCGAGTCGTTGGCCGCGCTGGCCGAACGCCACGGGCTGCGCCGTTCCATCCAGCGCCCCAACTTGGCCGTCTACTTGCGGCAACTGTGGGAGCGACGACATTTCATCGTCGCCTACGCCACCTCACGCAACGTATCGAAATACTCCAATTCGGTGCTCGGCCAGCTCTGGCAGGTGCTGACCCCACTGCTCAACGCCGCGGTCTACTGGCTGATGTTCGGTGTGATCCTCGGCCAGCGCAAGGGCATCGAGAACTATCCGGCGTTTCTGATCACCGGCGTGATGGTCTTCACCTTCTCCCAGCGATCGGTCCTGGGCGGCGCCAAGTCGATCTCCAGCAACCTGTCGCTCATCCGGGCGCTGCACTTCCCGAGGGCGTCGCTCCCGCTGGCCTACACGCTCCAGGAGCTCCAGCAGCTGGCCTGGTCCATGGGCGTCCTCATCGTCCTCGTCCTCGTCACGGGAGAGCCGCTCACGCCGCTGTGGCTGCTCATCCCCGTCATCTTGACGCTGCAGACGATGTTCAACATCGGGGCGGGGCTGTTCATCGCCCGTGTCGGCGCCTTCATGCGCGACATGAACCAGCTGCTGCCGTTCATCGTGCGCACCTGGCTGTACGCCTCGGGTGTGTTCTTCAGCATCGAGCAGCGCACCTCCGGCCTGCCCGACTTCCTGCGCTGGCTGCTCGAGTTCAATCCCGCCGCCGCGTTCATCGAGTTCATGCGTGACCTGCTCGTCTATCAGCACGCCCCTGAGAGCTGGGCCTGGGTCACCTGCGTATTCTGGGCGTTGTTCGCGCTGATCGTCGGCTTCTGGTTCTTCTGGCAGGCCGAGGAGAGGTACGGCCGTGGCTGAGATGACCAAGGAGCTGTCCGACGTGGCTCTCGACGATGCTCGTAAAGGCGCGAAGGCGCCCAAGAAGCGCACCTCCTCCCCCCAGCCGCCCGTGCGGGTCGGGTCGGGCTCCCCTACGGTCATCGTCGATGACCTGCACATCGTCTACCGCGTCTACGGCGCGTCCGCCGCCAAGGGCAACGCCGCCAACGCGCTCATGCGCATCCTGCGCCGCCAGGGCAGGCCGGAGATGAAGGAGGTGCATGCCATCAAGGGCATCTCCTTCATCGCCTACCACGGCGACGCCATCGGCGTCATCGGCCGCAACGGCTCGGGCAAGTCCACGCTGATGCGCGCCATCGCCGGGCTGCTGCCGCCGCACAAGGGCGCCGTCTACACCGACGGGCAGCCGTCGCTGCTCGGCGTCAACGCCGCGCTGATGAAGGAGCTCACCGGCGAGCGCAACATCGTGCTCGGCTGCTACGCCATGGGCATGACGCCGAGCCAGGTCAAGGAGCGCTTCCACGAGATCGTGGAGTTCTCCGGCATCGACGAGTTCGTCAACCTGCCCATGTCGGCCTACTCCTCGGGCATGGGCGCCCGGCTCCGCTTCTCGATCGCCTCGGCCAAGGCCCACGACGTCCTGCTCATCGACGAGGCCCTGGCGACCGGCGACCGCGACTTCAAGCGCAGGAGCCAGGAGCGCATCGCGCAGATGCGCAAGGAGGCCGGCACGGTCTTCTTGGTCGCCCACAACCTCGACGTCATCGAGGAGACCTGCAACCGGGTGATCTGGCTGCACAAGGGCAAGATCAAGATGGACGGCGACCCGCAAGAGGTCCTCGCGGCCTACACCAAGAACTGAGCGGGCAGCGCCAGAATGGGTAGCGATCAGCACGACCGCTACCCATTCACCGGAGGTAACCCGTGCCCGCACGGCCACCTATCCCGTACGACTTTCTGCCCGAGGTGCCGGCCCTGACCGTCGAGAGCGACGACATCAGGACCGGCGAGCGGCTCGCCGAGGCCCATGTCTACAACGGCGGGGGCATGCAGGGCCAGAACCTCTCGCCTCATCTGCGCTGGTCGGGTGCCCCCGAGGGCACCAGAAGCTACGCGGTGACGTGCTTCGACCCCGACGCGCCCACGGGCAGCGGCTTCTGGCACTGGGTCGTGTTCGACATCCCGGCGACCGTCACCGAGCTGCCCACCGGGGCGGGCAGCGGCGACTTCAAGGGCCTCCCCGAGGGCGCCACGCACGTGCGAAACGACTTCGGCATGAAGCAGTACGACGGCGCCGCCCCGCCCCCCGGGTATCCGCACCGCTACCTGTTCGCCGTGCACGCCCTGAGCGTCGAGTCCCTGGGCCTCGGCGACGACGCGCCGCCCGCCATGGTCGGCTTCAACATCACCGCCAACACCCTGGCCCGCGGCTACCTGGCGCCCGTCTACGAGACCTGACCGCGCCGCGCCGCAGACCCGAAACGGCTGACAGCGCGCCTCCTGTTCGACTATGATTCGAACAGGATTTCGATCTACGTGAGGATCATGGGGACGGGGTGTGTGCGATGCGAGAGCTGGCGACCGCCATCGATCTTCTGGCCGACGAGGACCCCGCGGAGATTCCGCAGGTGCTGCTCACCGAGCAGGTGCTCGAGCTGCACTGGCAGATGGCCCGGCTGCAGGCTCAGATCGCGCGCCGCACGGGGCTGCGCCGCATCGACGCGCGGGTCCAGGCCCGCGCCGAGCCGAGCCGGGCGGCCCACAACTGACACGGTCGCTGCCACTGTCGCTGACGCTGTCGCACGAGGACCGGCACGCTCGGCGACGCGACCAGCCGACTCGCCCGCGACGGCCGGTGCCCGGCGCCTGCCGGGCACCGGCCGTTCGTCGTGCGCGGACGCCGAGGTCAGCGGGCGATGCGGGCCCCGATGTCGCCCAGGACGCTCTGCAGCAGCCGGGCGATGCCGCTCGTCTGCCGCTCCGGCTCCTGGCGCGGCTGCTGGGTGGGCCCCGGCCGCGGGTACGGCATCGGGCTGGGCTGCGCCTGCGAGTAGAGCACGACCGGCCCCTGGTCGCCCGCGACGCCGTCGAGGCGCGAGCCGAACGCCCCGCCGCCCGGCCCCGACTCCTGGACGCTCCGGTGCGAGCTCGGGCCGACCGCGCCGGCCGCCGCGAAGGCCGGTGCGGCGCAGGCCACGACCGCGCCGGCGAAGGTGACGGCGATAGCCGTCTTGACCACTCGTTTCATGATTTCCCCCGTGCGTGTATGGGCGCCCTGCCCGCGCTTTCCGCGGGTGGCGAAAGGATGGCCATGCCCATGGCCATGCCCGTCGAGATGGACGGCGGCCTATGGGGCGGCCACCGGCGTCGCAGCGGCCGCGGCCGGCTACGAGGCGTTCACGTAGGGGTATTTGTATCATCGGCCCGGCCGCTTTCCGGCCTCGCCGACCTGCGGCCCGAGACGCCGTATCGGCCTTGTTGATCTACTTTGCGACGGGCGGGAAAGGATGGGGCGTGGGCGGATAATTCGCCGCTTGTGTGGGCAGTAGACGGCCCATGGGCAGCCCGGAAGACCGGGACTTGGCAGGACATGTCGCACAGGTCGCGTGGACTGCGCCGTACCGACCCGGGAACAAGAAGACGGGGAAGGATGCCCCGGGCCGAGTACGCACATTTTCCGCCCCGCGCACGATCGCTTGACCGGATCGGCCCGCGGAGCGGGGTGGGCCGCGGGCTACGCCGTGAGACGGGAGACGGAACGCGACGTATCCGCCGACTGCCGTTCGAACGGGAAGCGGTCCGTGAAGGCGGGGCGCAGATCGGTGATCCACGCCGCGTGCGGATCGTAGTGGGCGAAGAAGGGCCGCCCGACGATCTCGGGATCACGAGCCTGGATGAAGTGCAGGACGAACACCCGCTGCCCGCCGATCTCGGTGACGCCGTCCACGCACACCTTTCCGGGTGTGGCCGACATGGACGGGCCGCGCACCGTGCGGCACAGGCCCGAGACCTGGGAGTAGGCGTCGCGGAAGATCTCGTAGGCACGGGCGAGCGGCACGGCGAAGTAGTCCTGCGGGCCGGTGTCGCGCTCGACGAACATGTAGTAGGGGATCATCCCCATGGTCTGCTGCTCACGCCACATCCTGGCCCACGTGCCGGGATCATCGTTGATCGACCGGATCAGCGGGGCCTGTGTGCGGATCACGGCGCCGGTGTCGCGAATGCGGCGCACGGCCTCGGACACGGCCACCGGCTCCATTTCGCGCGGGTGCGAGAAGTGCGCCATGAAGGCCAGGTTCTTGCCGGCCTCGACCACGCGTGAGAACAACCGCAGCGTGTCGTCGGCGTCGGGGTCGGTGGTGTAACGGGCCGGCCAGTAGGCCAGCGACTTGGTGCCGACGCGGATCGACTCGATCTGCTCCATCTCCAGCAGCGGCTCGATGTAGCGGCGGAGCACCGGCTCACCCATGATCATCGGATCGCCGCCGGTGAGCAGCACGCTGGTCACCTCGGGGTGACGCCGCAGGTAGCCGACCAGCGCGGAGACGTCGGCCGAGGCCATCTTCAGGTCGGGCTCGCCGACGAACTGCGCCCAGCGGAAGCAGTACGTGCAGTAGGCGTGGCAGGTCTGCCCTTGCTTGGGGAAGAAGAGCACGGTCTCCGGATACTTGTGCTGAACGCCGGACAGCGCGTCGCGGCCGACCGTGGGGATGTTCAGCTGGAGTTGCCCGGCGGGGTGCGGATTGAGGCGCATCCGCACCTCATGCGCCGTCGCCTGGACCTCGGCATTGGGCGCATCCTTGCGCAGGAGGGCGGCCAGCCGCGACACGTCGGTCTCGGGGAGCATGTCCTCCTGTGGAAATACCAGGCGGTAGATGGGGTCGTCGGGGGCGGCCGACCAGTCGATCAGCTCGTCCACGACGTAGGTGTTGGTCCGGAACGGCAGGACCGTGGCGACCGCCCGGATCCTCAGCCGCTCATCCGCGTCGAAGCCGGCCCGCCCCAGCAGTTGGTCGAGGTGCTTGCTGGTGTAGGCCCGGAATCCACGCGTTCCTTCCTTCAAGATCACCCGATGTCGTCCCTTCTGTCGACGCTCCTCGGTAAACCTTTTACCAGTGTCATGCGTCCTACCTAGTCATATACCCCGACGTGGCCGCGCGACCTGCGGTTCCCTTGACCGATTCCTTGCCCGCTCCCCCGAGCACCCCGATTCCCCGCTCGACCACCGCACCTGTCGGCCGATACGCGCGCCGGACGGTCGAAATATTCAGGACTCGCGACATATCGCGTTGAGGGGTACGCTCGCCTCGTGACCTCCTTGACGCCATTCGACCCCGAGCACGCCGGCCAGCGCGCCTCCGACCAGGATCGTGACCATGTGGCGGCCCTGCTCGGCGAGGGTCTCGCCACCGGCCGGCTCACCAGCGTCGAGCACGCGGAGCGGCTGGCGGCGACCTACGCAGCAGTGACCATCGGAGATCTCCTCCCGCTGACCGCCGATCTCCCCGACGTGTCCCAGCCCTCTGCGGCCCGCGCCGGCACCGATCGGCAGAAGGTGACCGCGGCGTTCAGCAAGATCATCAAGTCCGGGCGCTGGGTCGCGGGGCGCCACACCCAGTTCAACTCGATCTTCGGCGCCCTGATCGTCGACCTCACCTACGCGGTGCTGCCCGGCCGCGAGATCACGCTGGAGCTCAACTCCACCTTCGGCAAGCTGATCGTCCGGGTGCCCAAGAACGCCCGCGTGATCGACGAAGGCGGCAGCGCGATCTTCTCCAAACGCAACGTCTCAGGCGGCGACGACGGTGACGCCTCCGGCCCGCTCATCAGGGTGACCGGCAAGGCCAGGTTCGGCAAGGTCATCGTCTCCCGCGTGGGAGATGTCCCGCACTGGATGCACTGGATACAGCATCTGCCTGGAATGTCCGGGATTCCGGGCGCACACGACCTGCCGCACGAACGCTGACCGTCCGCCTCGCCCCCCACTGGGCGGGCCGCCGCCTCGCCCACCTACGATGCAGGATCAGGCCAGGCCGGTGACCTGGTGGTTTCCCCGAAAGGAGCCCGTCATGGGGAGCGAGGTGGCCGGTTGCCCACGGCCCCGCCGGTAGCGCTGGACGCGATGGGCGGGGACGACGCCCCCGGCGAGACCGTCGCCGGGGCCGTGCGCGCCGTGCGCGAACTCGGGGTGCCCGTCGTGCTCGTCGGCCAGCCGCGCCCGCTCTACGAAGCGCTCTCCGCACACGACGCCACCGCCGAGATCCCCATCGTGCGCGCCGAAGAGGCCCTGGCGATGGACGAGGGCGCCCTGGCCTCGCTGCGCCGCCCGCGTTCCAGCATCGCCGTGGCCTGCCACCTGGTGCGGCGAGGCGACGCCTCGGCGGTCGTGTCCGCCGGGTCCACGGCGGCCGTGGTGGCGACCGGCCGGCTACGGCTGCGCGCGCAACAAGGCGTGCTGCGCCCCGCCATCGCCGTGACCTTGCCCACCCTGCCCACCCCGACGGTGCTGCTCGACGCCGGCGCCACCGCCGACGCCAAGCCCGAGATGCTGGTGCAGTTCGCCCACCTCGGCGTCGCGTACGCCGAGACGGCCCTGCACCTGCGCGCACCGCGCGTGGGACTGCTGACCATAGGCAGCGAGGCCGAGAAGGGCAACAAGCTCGCCAAACGCGCCCACGAGCTGCTCAGCGCCGCCCCCGGGCTCGACTTCGCCGGCAACATCGAGGGCCACGACCTGCTGAGCGGCAAGGTCGACATCGTCGTCACCGACGGTTTCACGGGAAACGTCGCGCTGAAGACGATCGAGGGCACCGTCCGCTACACCCTCGCCGAACTGCACGCCACCCTCGCCGGCAGCCGCACCGCCCGGCTCGGCGCCCTCCTGCAACGGCGGCGGCTACGACGCCTTCGTGCCCGCATCGACCCCGAGGGCATGGGGGGCGCGGTGCTCCTCGGCCTCAACGGCACGGTCGTCATCGCCCACGGCGCCGCCAAGAGCGCCGCCATCGCCACGGCGTGCGAACTGGCCGCCGACCTCGCCCGGCGGGGCATCGTCGCGCGCATCGCCGAACGCACGGCCGGGTCCCGCCCGCATCGGCTGTGGTGATCGGCAGGTGGATAACCGGCGGGAATGATGCTCGAACGTCGATATTCTTAATCCATGACCGACCCGCAGCTCGTGCTCACCGAACGGGTCCAGCGTGCGCTGGCCACCGCGTTCGGCCAGGAGTACTCATCCGCCGATCCGCTGATCCGGCCGTCCCAGTTCGCCGACTACCAGGCGAACGTGGCGCTGAGCCTGGCCAAGCGGCTGCGACGGTCGCCGCGGGACGTCGCCCAGGCCATCGTCGAGGTGCTCGACCTCTCCGACATCTGCACCGATGTCGAGATCAGCGGCCCCGGCTTCCTCAACCTGCGGCTCCGCGACGACTGGATCTTCGCCGAGGCCGGCCTCCTGCTCGGCGACGACCGGCTCGGCGTGCCCTACGACACGCCGCAGACCGTCGTCATCGACTACTCCGGGCCCAACGCCGCCAAGGAGATGCACGTCGGCCACCTGCGCACCACGATCGTGGGCGACGCGCTGGCCCGCGTGCACGAGCTGCTCGGCAACCAGGTGATCAGGCAGAACCACCTGGGCGACTGGGGCACGCCGTTCGGCATGCTCATCGAGCATCTGCTCGACACCGGCGAGCAGGAGGCGCTGAGCCGCCTCGCCGCCGGCGACGGCAACGCCTTCTACCAGGAGGCGCGGGCCAAGTTCGACAGCGACCCGGCGTTCGAAGAGCGCGCGCGCAGGCGCGTCCCGCTGCTCCAGGGCGGCGACCCCGAGAGCCTGCGGCTGTGGCAGGAGTTCATCGACTACACCAAGCGCTACTTCAACCGCGTCTACACCGAGCTCGGCGTCACCCTCACCGACGCCGACATCGCCGGCGAGAGCATGTACAACCCGATGCTCGCCGACGTCTGCTCCGAGCTCGAACGCATGGGCGTGGCCGTGGTCAGCGAGGGCGCGCTGTGCGTGTTCCCGCCCGGGTTCACCGGCCGCGACGACCGGCCGCTGCCGCTCATCATCCGCAAGAGCGACGGCGGCTACGGCTACGCCACGACCGACCTCGCCGCGATCCGCTACCGGGTGCGCGACCTGAAGGCCGACCGCATCCTGTACGTCGTCGGCACCACCCAGGCCCTGCACTTCCAGATGGTGTTCGCCGCCGCCCGCATGGCCGGGTGGCTCACCGACGAGGTGCGGGCCGAGCACGTGCAGATCGGCAACGTGCTGGGCAGCGACGGCAAGATCTTCCGCACCCGCAGCGGCGCGTCGATCAAGCTCACCGAGCTGCTCGACGAGGCTGTCGAGCGGGCCGACGCCGTCATCGCCGACCGCGACTACGACCCCGGCTCCCGGGCCGACATCGCGCACAAGGTCGGCATCGGCGCCGTCAAGTACGCCGACCTGTCGGTCACCCACGACAGCGAATACGTCTTCGACTTCGACCGCATGCTCGCCCTCAACGGCAACACCGGCCCCTACCTGCAGTACGCCACGGCCCGCATCCGGTCGATCTTCCGCAAGGGCGGCATCGACCCGGCGACCGTCACCGGGCCGATCATCGCGGGAGAGCCCGCCGAGCGGGCGCTGGCGCTCACCCTGCTCTCGTACGCCTCGGTGCTCCGCCGCGTCGCCGACGATTCCGAGCCGCACCGGCTCTGCGCGTACCTGTTCGACGTCGCGCAGGCCCTCACCACGTTCTACGAGAACTGCCCGGTGCTGACCGCCGCCGACGAAACGGTGCGCCGCTCCCGCCTGGCCCTGCTGGCCCTCACCCAGAGGGTGCTGCTGCAGGGCCTGGGCGTGCTCGGCATCGAGGTCCCCGAGCGCATGTGAGCAGGGCTGCGACCAATGTTACTTAGGGGACGATACCGACTGGCGTGGCGTGCGAGAAACGCCGCCACCTACCGTCTAAGCTTGGCGCGGACATGTGGAATGCCCGCAGGGCGCGGCCGCCCCGGGCGATCCTTCCTTCTTCGGGGAGCCTTCTGGTGAGCATGGACCTGACTGCCGGCCCCGACCTCTCCGGGCTCATCGACGCGACGCAGCTGCACCGCTACGCCGACGCGCTCATCGACCACCTGGCCACCGAAGGCACCGCGCCGAAACCCGAGCCGGGCATCACCGACGTGCCCGGCTACTGGCTGGCCCCCGCGATCGACGCCCTCACCCTGATCATGGCGGGCAAAGACGCGCTGGAGCCGCTCACCCGGGCCGCCCGCCACGACGAGAGACGCACGGCGCTGTTCCTGTGCCTCGCGCTCGCCATCAGCGGCCACGGCGACCGGGTGCACGCCTCCTGGCTCGGCACCGCCTTCGGCGACCTGTCCGCCGACCGGCCCGTGACATCCGGCCAGCGGGCCCTGTGGCTCACCGCCGCCCGCGGCGCCTACGGCCCCGCCGGGAAAATCTTCGTGCTGCGCAAACTCGACGCGGTCGCCGTGCCGTCGCAAAGCGACCCGGAGCGCTGGCTGAAATCCCTGCTGCCCGGCGAGCCGGCCGTGGTCGTGCCGCCGTCGCTCGTCGACTATCCCGAGCTCGCCGAGGTCGCCGCCCTCGGCCGTCCCGCCCAGGCCGCCGACCGGCTCGCCCGGCTCCGCGGCCGCTGCATCGAGATCACCTCGCCCAGGAACCCCAGCGACGCCCCCGACGCGGCCCCTGGCCGCGCCGACCCCGAGGCCGTGGCGGTGCTGCGCGCCCTCATCAACCCGCAAGCCAAGGAAGGCCCGCTCACCTCGCTCACCGGGCACCTGCTCAACGACGTCCAGCCGGGCGCCGACCCACAGCTGGCCGCGCTCGCCCTTCACGTCGCCGCTCCGGTCATCCGGGCGGCCGCCCAGAGTCTCGCCCAGGCCACGCAGGAGATGCCGCCCACAGAGGTCATCGTGCGCATCCTCGGCCACCCCATCAAACTGCGGCCCGAAGGCCCCGACGCCGAGTCGATGGCCATCGCCGAGCAGCGCATCGCCGCCGAAAGCGTGCCGCGACGACGCGGCCCCCAGCTCGCCTACGCGCTCATCGCCGTGGGCGTGGTACTGCTCGGGGCGTCCTTCCTGACCTTCCTGCCGCTCGCCATCCTCGCCCTGGCCGCGGGCGCCGCCGGAGGCTACCTGCTCTGGCAGCGCCACATGCAGCAGCAGTCCGACGCGGAATACGTCGCCGGCCAGCTGTACGAACTGAAGGAACTCGCCGACCGGGCCGTGTGGGCGCTGCACGACTACGCGCGCGAAACGCCGCGCCGCGCGGCGGCCGCCGCAAACGACCTCGCCGAACTCAACCGGCTGCTGCGCCGCGGTCCCCGCGCCGCCTGACCTTCACCCCCTGAACGCTCAGGTGGCGGGGGACCATTCAGATCGACGAAACGTCGACATCGGCCGGGGCGAGCAGAAAGACCTTTTCCACGATCCGCTCGATCCGGCCATCACAGCCGTACGCCAGCCCGGCCGCGAAATCCACCATCCTGGTCGCCTCGGCCGTCGTCATCTCCGACACGTCCATCACGACGGCACAACCTTCACGGAAATGCCGGCCCACGGTGGGCGCGTCATCGTACTTACGCAGCCGGACCATCACGATACGCGCCGGCTCCTGTGTGCCCTGCCACCGCCTCGCGGCCCGTTCCGACGCGGGCATCCACTCATCCCCGTACTCACCGTCGTCGTACGATTCGTCACCGTAGTACTCCACGCCACCCAGGCCAAGGTAGTCGGCTACCTTGCGCACTGCCCCCATTGGCTTGTCCTTTCCACGAGAACCCGCCGCAACCGGCTTGTCCCGACACGAAGGACGGTAACCGACGATTCGCCGCTGGCCACGCGACACGCCCAGACAACCTTTACCGATTACCCTCCGTTCCGACGGACAGTCCGACCTCGCGGCCGTCCGCTCCAGGCTCCGGCATCGTACGGCCAAACGCAACTGATATTCGGACGGCACGGGAAAGCGCGGTTATCAATACAGTCAAATGAATTTCCATGGGGCGCAGCCGGCCTGACCTGTGCAGCTGCAACAAAAAAGAGGTGTGGTGGCGGGTCTCCCCCCGGGACCGAAGCCCGGGAGGACCCATCCACCACACCTCTTATGAAGATGTCCGGCGGCGTCCTACTCTCCCACACCCCCACGGGTGCAGTACCA
>JBIQJI010000043.1:0-51854 GCA_044507605.1 Actinomycetales bacterium
CGGGTTCACCGCCCGAGATCAATTACCCGGTCAACGTTCCGGGACAGGCCACTAGGAGCCGGTTGGGCCAATGCCACACGGAGCGGGACTATGTGCTCTTTTCGGGATGGATCCGCTAACTGGACACCCTCACGGAGCCAATGTGCTCAGTGCAGAGATCCTGGACCCATTCAACGTCGGCACGGGCAACCAGGTTGACCAGGCGACTTACGAAGCGGGCGGCTACCCGATCAGAGCAGGCAAGAGCCTGCGCGCAGGCCGTGAGGACCTCCGGGCCGGCTGCGCGGCATATCTGGGTCAGGAGCGTGCGGTACTCGGCTCGGCGAGGGGCGAGCCGGTCGGTCGGCCCGACCGGGGTGATCAAGCGGGTCACGAGCCGGCGGGCCGCGTCCTCGTCCTCCTTAGCGATCAGTACGTCCGCGAGGTCGTGGCACTGGGCATCGGTGGCGTCGGAGTGCTGCTCCTGCGGGAGCAGCATCGTGACGTTGGCCGCGAAAAAGGCCGGGCGGATCTTCTGCAGAAGGCGCAAGGCTTCGCCGAGCAGCCGCTGGGCGGTTCGCTGGTCGAGGGCGTGACGTTCCAGGATGTCGGCGGGGGCCTGGTACGGGTTGGGGGCGTTGCGGCGCAGCCGACCGATGAATGCGAGGAGCAGATTGAACGCCACCGGGTCATCCCGGAGGGGCGCCGCCCATTCGGACTGTAGGAGATCACGGCCGGGGCGCGCCGAGGCACCACGGTTCACCGCGTCCGACCGTCGCACCTGGGCTTCCAGCCGCATCACCGGATAGTGCACGAGCTGCGCGCGCATGGCCCGTAGCCAGGGCGCCTCGTCGTCCCGGGGGCGTCGGCGAAGGGCGGCCGCCACGTCGTCCACACGGTCATAACGCGACTCGGCAGAGGTGACATGACGCAGCACGATTTGCATTTCGCGGACCGCCTCGCCCTCGCGGGTGCGTGGAGCGGTTCCCAGCAGCGCCTTGCGCAGTCGCGCATGAACAGCGAGAAAGCGATCGTCGAGGTCCTGTTCGCATTCGGCGCACCAATGCCTGTCATCAGGCCCGGAACACGGCCGCCCGGCGTGCCGAGCCCGCCGCAAGGGGCCCTCCGCCGCAGAACGCAACGCCGGCCCGATCGCCCTGTAGACAGCGGAGAAGGCGACGGCCTCGTCGTCAGCAGCGATGGCGGGCAGGTACATGAGCATCTCTCCTGAACGCGGGGAGAGCACGCTGATAACAGCGCGATCTCGCGACGTCGGCCTCGGAATCGAGACCCTCAGGAAGAGCGACCCATGTCACTCATGCTCACCGGCACCCGCCGTGGAACGAGACAACCATGCCAGCCCTCCTTCACCCCGTCAATCGCTTCGCCTAAAGAGCCTCGTCCAGCATCGGCAACCGAAAGACCGGTCCAGTTATCCGGCCGCTCCTCAACCGCTCTTGTGGGTCTCCGGCAGGTACACCCGGGAGAGTTGGCGTAGTGTAAGGGGCACCAGTTGCAGCAAACCCCCCGGGTTCTCCGCACTACCAGAGGTTCACTGCAAAACAGCCGTGAATTCCTCTCCAAAGAGCGCCGGTGACCTGCGCCTTTACCTTCGGGTCCTCATCGCCCCTACGAGGGGTCGCAATTAGCAGGCGGTCAGGTAGGCGTTCACCTCGGGCACGCCGGGTCCTCATCGCCCCTACGAGGGGTCGCAATGTGAGCACCAGGACGAACGCGGAGACGTCGTCGACCGTCCTCATCGCCCCTACGAGGGGTCGCAATGCTCTTCGGGCAGGGCGAGCAGCACGTCCACGTGGGCGTCCTCATCGCCCCTACGAGGGGTCGCAATCAGATCCCGATCGGCGGCGACGCCGCGCCGTTCCGGTCCTCATCGCCCCTACGAGGGGTCGCAATGCGGGGCCGGGACGTGGCTGACCGTCACCAGCCAGTCCTCATCGCCCCTACGAGGGGTCGCAATTGGGAACCAACGGTGCCGGCTGGTGCGCCCCGCTGGGCAGTCCTCATCGCCCCTGCGAGGGGTCGCAATAGGTAGAGGTAGTTGCGTCCGGCCTGAGCGCCCGGGAGTCCTCATCGCCCTCACGAGAGGTCACTTAAAACGCAGCGCATAGGCGTACGCCTGTTGACCCGATGGACTACGGTTAGCCCTCCGCATCGGCACCCTGGCATCTTGGTAAGTTCGATGAAAGGGCGAAAGCGGCCCCCCTCGACGCGCCGAGTCCTGGCGATCTATGTCGGGATTGCGAGGTCGCGTAGTCCACGAGCGGCAGGCAGGTTGCGGGAGCGTTCAGGTAAGGCGCTGTAGACTCGCAAGATCATTTGCCGGATGATGAATGTCCGCTGGTCTGTAGGAAGCGTGCCCAGGGTTTGGTGGGCGTATTCGAGGCCCTCATCGACGTATCCCTCCACGATGCGACATGCCGCTTCCACCAGCGCCACCTGTGTTGTGGAGCGGCGTAGCTGAGGAGGATAGAGCTCCAACGCTTGCCGTTGCGCTTCTCGTGCCCGCGGCACGTCTTTCAGCGCGATGAAGGTGTTGGCTTCGTTGTGTCGGAGCCGCTGCTCAGGCCAGCCCCACGCGGACGTAACGTCCCTGACCACCTCGGTCTGAAGCTGGCCGAACACGTCAGTGAGCACGTTGAGTGACTCTTGGGCGTCAGCACGCCGACCTTGGGCAGCGAATATCGCGGCGCGGATCGCGAGGGCCTCGGCGAGGCCGGCGCAGGGCCTCGCGTTCGCGATTCCTATCGCCTCGTCTGTCAGCCTCAGAGGCGATTGGCACGGCCTTCCTGCATAGTGGGCCTGGGCTGCTTCGCGGGCACGTACCCAGACGCGCAACTCCGTGTGGCCGCTCTCATCCGCAGCACGGCGGGCCGTGACCCACCAGCGGCGGGCGGCCGCCACCTTGTCCATGTCGTACAGGGCCATGGCGAAAAACGCGGCCAGTTGGGCGCTGATACCTAGGAGGTCCGCATGGTCCGTGGCGGAGCTCGTACTGAGGGCTGATCGGACGCCGACGAGATCCATTGCAAGATCGGCTATCAGTTGGGCGGGAGGAAGGGTACGCACCGATAGGGCGTACTCGTGAGCTATGTCACCCCAGTCATCGGTGGCGTAACCCATTCTGGAACCGATAGCGAGATCTATCCCGCCACGTATCTCTTCAAGAGCATCTGCGGGGATAGCCAGCCCCGCCCCTACTGCCGCAAGAAGCTGCATTGCGGCGCGACGTTCCATCTCGTCGTCCTTGTCGCTTGCCGAGATGTCTGTCTTAATCCTACCTTTTCGAAGCCTATCTGTATCGGCCATCGCAATACGAAGAGCTAGAGACAACAAGGATCCCCCGGCATCAAGTTGGGCGTCAAGCGCCCCAACCGCCTCAGCAGGAGGACGATGACCCGCCTCCCATCGGCACACCATGGGATTCGTCCAATTGATCCGTTCCGCTAGCTTTCGCTGGCTTAACTGCTGTTGCTCCCGCCTCAGTCGCAGCGCGCTGCCGAACTCGTGCCACCCCTGATCAGCCGCCATCACCCAGCCCCGATTCCCCCGTTAAACACGCTAAGCACCCGAGCGTGCAACACAGAGCATCTTGTCGACAACTCTTCGTAACGTCAACCATTGGGGTCGATCGGAAGTACGCAAAGCAGAACACGAGCCACGTGCGGCAGGAAGTTTCTATGCCTGGTCTCCGTCAGGCATCACCGGTCCCTGCTCGGCCATCGGAGGTGCGAGGCACCTGTCTGGCATTGGCTCGCATAGGGAGGGCTACATGTGCAGAAAACGCATGATGTGGAAGGTCCCAAGTTGTCCTGAGGCCGTAGGCGAGATGCGGGCCACCCTGCGAAAAGTGCTTGCCGAGTGGGAGATCTTGGATGACGCCGAGGACAATATCCTGATCGCGTCCGAATTGATCACGAATGCGATTGTGCATGGCTCACCCGAGATCCGCTTGACGCTTGCCGCAGTAGACGGGCATGTGCTGGGTGCCGTAGCCGATCAGGGAAGTGAGATGCCCCGGGTTCGTCCGCCCGACGAACTGGCCGTTAGCGGGCGAGGACTACGGCTGGTCGCCGACCTGGCCGGACGCTGGGGCATCCAACCAAGGCCCGCCGGGGACGGCAAGACGCTGTGGTGGCAGTGGCCTTGATCGGCGGGTTTCCGCTGCGAAGGCCACTCGTGGAACACCTCACCCTTTCAGATCCCGTCCTTCGCTAGAGTGATGGGCAGGATGTGCAGCAAACCTCCTGGGCCTTCTGCACTACCGGAGGTTCGCTGCAAGTCAGCCCCCGACCTCGCCCCAAGAGGCTCGACGACCTGCGCCTTTACCTTGGGGTCCTCATCGCCCCTGCGAGGGGTCGCAACATGACGGCGGCCTCCAGTGTGGTGCCGGACCCGGGTCCTCATCGCCCCTGCGAGGGGTCGCAACAACGGGCCGATCATCTCCGCCTTGCCGAACGCCACGGTGTCCTCATCGCCCCTGCGAGGGGTCGCAACACGCGGGCACCGGCGTCGGCCCCGGCCTTGGCGGGTCCTCATCGCCCCTGCGAGGGGTCGCAACACCACGATCACCGCCGCCTGCGGGTCGGACAGCACCCGTCCTCATCGCCCCTGCGAGGGGTCGCAACCTTTGCGGGACAGGGCCTGCTGCGCCTTGCGCAGGGTCCTCATCGCCCCTGCGAGGGGTCGCAACCGCCCTGGGGCGGCAGCGGCCACGTCACCGCGGCCTCCAGTCCTCATCGCCCCTGCGAGGGGTCGCAACGCGTCGAGCTCGGCGCGGATGCGTTCCTGGTCGGTCTGGGTCCTCATCGCCCCTGCGAGGGGTCGCAACGGGTAGGCGCGGGTGAGGGCCCGGTGCATGTCGCGGGGTCCTCATCGCCCCTGCGAGGGGTCGCAACGGTCGCCGCGCCCGCGCCGGCCGGGCCGGTCGACGTGTCCTCATCGCCCCTACGAGGGGTCGCAACGGGCCGTAGTGGACGACAGCGGTGTAGGTGCCGTCGCGTCCTCATCGCCCCTGCGAGGGGTGCAACAGGTAACCAGTGATCGCGTTTTCCGCAGCGAAGGCGCTTGTTTTCATCATCGTGGCGAGCGGCTTGGCGCCGTCTCCGGTCTTAGTCGTGCTCCCGGCTCGCCCATGGTGGATGGCCCGCTGGCGGATTGGATCATGGACTGCGGAGGGTCGTCAGGGTGGTTCTTATGGACTCGTAGTGGCGGATGAGGGTGTTGTCGTCGGGGGCCGACGGAGCCAGCTCGGCCGCTGCTCGGCCGAGGTGCTCGTTGACGAAGATGGGGGGAGCTGGCTGGGTGGCGGTTCGGTTGAGGGCGTGGGAATGGATGCTGGTGTTGGCCAGCTTCGCCACTGTGTCCAGGGCACCGTTCACTTTCCGTAAGTTGGTGAAAGTCGACCAGCTGTAGATGGCGGGGCGGAGGGATTCGACCGCCAGATAAGCGGCGGGGATCAGCGGAGTGATCTTATGCGCCCATGCGATGAGGAGGAGCCGTTGCCTGGCCAACTGGTGCCGTCGCTTTCGGGCAAGGTCCTGCGAAACGTGGCCGAAGAGTCCGACCTTCAGCTTACGGAGGTCAGGGAGGGCGGCGGATCGAAGGGCGTCGGAGCCTCGGGCGATGAGGCGGTGGGCGGTTTCGACGTCCAGGCGGGTGAGCGCGGTCATGGCCAGGTCGGCCAGGAGATGGTCGGCGCCTAGGCGGGCGAGGACGCGTTGGCCGCCGCGTATCTCGGGTGTGGTCGGGGTGCGGATCAGTTCGGCCACCCACAGGGGGCAGGCGGTGGTCAGGGACCAGTCGACGGCAGCGGCGATCATGCCGTGGTTGGTGGTCGGGGGGCCTGGGTTGAGGAAGACGGCGATCTCGTCCACCTCGCGGCCTCCGGTCTGCTCGGCTTCGGCGGCAAGGGCGGCTACCAAGGTGCGCTGGACCGTCGCTATGTCGCCTGCGACGTTTTCGATGACTCGTACGTCGGCATCCGTTTCGAGCGCGGCGTGGTGGGCGAGGACGTGGGCGCGGTCGCGGGTTTCTGGGCTGGCGAGGAGGCGGAGGCGGATGGTGCCGCGGCGGGGCAGCTGGTCACGTCTCGCGCGGAGTTCGGTGGCGACGGCCGCGATGGCTTGGAGGTCTTCCGCGTCGCGGCCCTCCCTGGGGAGGCCTACGGCGAGCAGGCCGAGAACGTCGCCGCTGCCCAGGACGGGCCAGGCGGCCCGGCCGGCTCTGGTGGCCAGCGGAACGGCCAGGTCGTGTTTGCCCGCCCACTCGTCGGCGCTTTGCAGCAGTGTCGGGGGGAGGGGGCCGCGCGGACGGCGGTTGGTCTCCAGGTGGGCGCGGTGCGTGGCGGCGATCGTGTAGAGGTCGGTGAGTTCCGTGTCCTTCAGCATGGTGGCGCATGCGCTCTCGGGGGCTAGCCATGCCTCGCGGCCCGCTTTGCGGATGAGTCCGGACAGGTCGCCCTGGCCTGCTCTTCTGTCTTTGAGGTGGCTCAGCAGATTTTGCACCTCTTGCCGGGTCCGCTGGTCCAGATCGGACCACTCCCGGTCCTTGCGGGATCGCAGTTCGCCGAAGTACCAGGCGCGGAAAAGGCCGTGGTCGGCGATTTCGCCTCTGCCGAGCCGTTCGAACATGGCGGCCTGGGTGATCGGCCACCTTTTGCGGAGCGCATCGACATCTTCGCGGGATAGGCCGATGGCCTCCGCCGTTCCAGGCGTGTCGAGGATGGCGGTCACCCGGTAGACGTCGCCGGCCTGACGGGCGGCGAGGAGTTCCCAGAGGAGGCGGTTCCCCGGGTCGCGTTCCGCCAAGGCGTCCCAAAAGCGGTGGCGGAGCAGCCAGGTGTCCAGATGGGTGGCAACGTCGTCTGTTGCGCCCAGCGCGTAAGGGCTGCTCGGGGTGTCGATGGGGACGATCGTCGCGGGGCGGCCGGCGGCGATCGACGCGCACAGGGCGCCCACGCTCAAGGCGTACGCGCCGGAGCCGCAGGAGACCACGACGTCCGACGGGTTGCGGGCTCGCAGCCAGGCGGCGATCGTGGTCGAGGTGCCGCTCAGCGACGGGCCGTTCAGCCGGATGACGTGCACGGCGTCCGGATCGAAGCGCCGGCCGCACAGGCCCGGCTCGCTGGTCAGCCGGGCCCGCATCTCCTCGGCCCGGTCGGCGAACGTGCCGCCCCCGGGCGCTCCCGGGGTCGTCGTGCCGAGCAGCGCGATCAGGGAGACCGGCATGTCCGCCGCAGCCAAGCCCTCGAAGATCTTGCGTAGGGGGCGTCGGGCCTTGCCCGTTGCGTTGGGATCGCCCTCCAGGTCGGGCACGACGTCCTGGACGTTCCTTGCGCCGGGGCAGCCCACATCGCCGCCGCCGACAGCGTGCAGGAGCAGCACACCTTCATTCTTTTCCACAGTCGCTCCCGGCGGAAATGAGGTTAAGCCGGGGACAGGTTACAGATCGCGCCCGACCACTGTGGATATGTAATGAATAGAGTGATTACTGCGTCAGGCCGCCGGTCATCACCAACCTAATTCCGGGAAACGGATGACCGAATTGTGCTGCCGGGCGTCGACGCAGGGGCTACCGCCTCCTCGGCCCCACATCAGCGAGACTTCCCCCGACCTCCTTTATCACATTCCTTCTTGTAGGCGACCAAGGGGGTGCTGTTGTCCAGTACGGACGGGAGTGAACGGCCCCTGCCCCGAGCAGGCCTGTCCCTTTCGATCCGCTCGTTCTCGGTGAACCACTCGTAGTTCTTGCCGTTCGGGTCGGGTATGGACGGTGACTGATCTGGCAGCCATGCCGGACGGGTGCGCGGGTAGTGCACGGCGAGGTTCGGATCGCCCTTCGCCACGGTGAGCATGGCCTTCTTGATCGTGCGGAGAACGGCGGAGCCGTCGATCAGCCGCTCATACGCGTCTCGAGCCTCCCTGAGAATCTTGATGCTATTTGTGGGTGGGAGGTCCGCAGACAGGGACCGGTAGTACTCGCTGTGCTGGTCGCTGGTGTGCAGTTCGGTACGAGCCTCGTCAATGTTCAGGCGGACGCTGCCGAACCCGAGAGGGCGGCCGAGGCCCAGGCGGTGGAAGTAGCCGGGCTCCCACATCAGCAGCCAGGCCAAGGCTCCGAGTTCGATGGTGTTCAGGTCTCGTACGTCAATGGTGAATCGGAACGTGCTGTCCGGCTTCACCCACCCCTGGATGGAGCGATTCTGGCTGTCACGCTGTTCGGCTCCGGGGGTGGTCTGATGACGCTTCCCGGTATGGTCTGGCCGGCACCCGTCCTCGACGGGTTTCCAAGGACGGCGGTATTCGCGGTAATGACCGCCCACCTGAGCCTGAGTGGGGTCGACCTTGCCCGCGCCGTCGCACCAGTGGCCCCTGCCGGCGAGCCCCGCGTGATGCCAATAGGCTTTCCGGCCGCGCAGCCCGCGGCCCTCCTGGTAAAGGTCCTCCTTCTTGGTGCCGTCCTCGATGGGCTTCAGGGGATCTTCTGCGGATTCGGCCAGGTAGAAGCGGCCCTGGTGTGGCTTCGGGCTGCTGAGAATGGCCAACGGGAGACCGTCGCCGTCGAACGGCTGGACCGCTTCATCCGCGTCCTGGTCACAGCTCACCGGGCCTACGCGCAGCCTGCCCCGGTAGGCCGCTGGTCGCACGCCGGTTCCGGTGGGGGCGGTCCAGCCGAAGACCCGATCGGCCGGTGAAAGTTCCTGGTACGTCGGGGCAGGGGCCAGCGATTTATGAAGCAAACTGCCGGGGGTGATCGGGTAGACGCTTCGCGGGACGAGCACCGGGTACAGCCCGTCCACCTTCTTGCCATCGTTGAGATGGGCATAACAAATTAACGGGCGATCAAACTTGATGACTTCGTCGTCATACAGGTGCGGACTCCAGGCGAACTGGCCGGGCCTGACACCGATACGCGCGTCCGGTTTCGCCAGGCCGCTTCTGTCCTGGTGTTTCCTTTTACTGAATTCTTCTTGGGTGTGCGCAGCACGGTAGCTCTCGATCAGGGCATACCATTGCTTCTCCAGTTCTTCCCAAGGCACCGCGAGCGGCATTTCACATGGCCGCTCATCCAACTTCAGATAGAACAGCCGCTCGTCGTGTTTCTTTTCGATATTTAGGCCGGTGACGTAAGCGAAGCCGTGCACCAAGATCTCGCCCGCAGCCGGATCAAGGTCGTCCTCAGCGTCGATCGGCACGAAATCCCGCACCTCGGTCCCGTCAGCCGAGACCACCGCTCGGAGACGCTGGAGATGCTGGGGTGCGCGATCCGGTGGATAGATGCATCTCCCGTCATCGTCGTACATGGTCAGCTTCGCCTGGTGAAACGCGTAGAGGACCTTACGCTCGTGGCCCACGAGCACAGGCACCATGGCCTGGGCATAGCCCGCGTCCCGACGGAAGCCGAGACACTCGTGGTTGGCGAAGATTCCGAAGCGGGAGTTGGTGATGGCCTCGTACGCCGCGCGGAGCATGCCTTTGATCGAGGTTGCCGGAATGTGGGGGCGGCCGTTGCGGAGGCGTACCGGATAGACCTTGTGGTCTGGTTCGCCCTTTTCTGGGGGGAAGTGGCGGGCGGTGTCCAGGAGGAGGAGCGGGGTCTTGACGGTCAGGGTGACGCCGATGCGGCCCGTGTACGTGCCGGCGTGGAGGCGGTCGTGCCCGGGTGGGGCGGCGTCGTCCAGTTCTTTCGGCAGGCCCTCCCGGGGGTAGGCGGGGATGAAGGTGTACGGGTTGAGGAACTCTCCGGTCATTTCTTCGCCTTCTCCTCCGGGCAGGGCTTCTGCTTGTAGGGCTCGAATCTGATCAGCCGTTCCTCCGCCACGTAGGCGTTGCCGTGTTCGGGGTCGGCGGCGACGTATTCGCGGGTGGCGAGGCTGATGCGGGTCGCGGGCTCAGGTGATGGGGTGTCGCGGGGCAGGGGGACGGTGAGGGGGCCTACGCGGGCGGACGTCAGGGTCGCCCAGGTTCCGGTCGTGGGTGACGACACGGTGCCCCAGAGGAGGTAGGAGGCGCTTAGCGTGGTGATCGCGTCGAGGGGGTCGATCGGCCGGCCGAATGCGGACGGCAGCAGGGCCGGGTCCTCGGCCAGCAGGACGGCGCCCGTCTCCGTCCAGCGCAGCTCCACATCCGGGGTGAACACCCGGGCCTCGTACGCCGGGGACAGGTCGGCCGGGCCGGACGGGGTGACGCAGACGCCGCCCTCGACCCGGGCCACGCGGTACGCCGACGGGGTCGTCAGCAGGGCCACGGCGCCGTCCGGGAGCCGGGCGGCGTTCAGCGCCTCGGGGAGGGTGACTCCCGCGGCGGTCGCGCCGCGCAGGGTGATCATGATGCTTTCTCCTGGTCAAGGTAGGTCTGCCAGGCCCTGGTGAGGTCGCCGCTCGCGGGGCCGTTGAGGGCGTCCCGAAGGGGGGTCGGCGTCGGCCATGGGCCGCCGGTCAAGGTGATGCCGCTCACCTCGATGTCGCCGAAACCTCGGTTGACCAGGGCCCCAAGGGGGACTCGCCCGGCGGCCAGGTCGCGGAGGGTGAGGAGGAGCAGGGCCAGGGCCGCCTTCTCGTTCCCGTCGTTGCGCTGTGCGTCCTCTCCGGCCGAGCCGCTGAGGCGGGTGAGGTCCACCGAGAGGCGGATGGGATGCCAGTCCACGCCGTACGGCTCCAGCACGCTGAACAGCCGCCCGTCGGCCGCGCCGCCCGTCCACCGGTCCAGGCCGACGTGATCGGCCTGCGCAAGGCCGAGTTCGTCGAGATCCTCGAGCAGTTGCTCGGGGAGCGAAGGGAGTGACGAGTCGTCTACGGCTGACGGCTGGCGACCCGCGGACGGCGGAGACGGGTCGGTGACCCGGTCCCAGAGGTCCTTGCGGATGGTCACGTTCGCCGTGCACTCCTCGGCGCGCAGTGCGCCTGCGTGCCGGGCCGCTTCCCCGGTGTCGTTCTTCGTGTCGTCACGGGCCGCGCCGAACAGGGCGCGTACGACGGCCAGCCGGTCGAGCCGCTGGCGGAACGCCGTGCTGTGGTCGGCGGCGGCGCTCAGTGACTCGGTGTCGTCCGCTGCGGCGGCGGGGGCCGGGCCGAGGGCCGTGTGGGTCACGAACTCGGCGTGGGACCGCAGGGCGCCCTTGATCGAGCTGCCGGGCAGGGTCAGGGTGAGGTGGCCGTCGTTGACGCGGGTGGTGAGGGGCAGCGTGTCGACGACCAGGCCGTCGCGCGCGGCCCGCACCATCACGGGGGCCAGGGGCCGCCAGGTGATATGGACCTCCAGGGTTTCCCGGCGGGGCGGCAGGTCGGGGTCGCCGCGCAGGTCGGCCAGCGTGCGCCTGCGGGAAGGTGCGTCCCGTAGGACGGCCAGGAGTCCTTCCGGGCTGTCGAAACGGTCGACCAGCAGGTCGAGGGGGTAGCTGAGCAGGCGTACGGCGCCGTAGCCGCGGCTGGTCGCCGCGCCCAGGCGGATTTCGCCGTGTTCGAGGGCGGTCAGGAGGGGCGCCTCGCGGGCGCCGTCGGGCGTGGGGCGGGGGCTGGCGGACCCGATGTCGAGCTCCAGCCGGACATAGTGGCCGACGGGCACGACCCAGCGGTGGTGGAGGATCTCGGGGGCGGCCGTGCCGGTCACGCGGTCGATGCCGACGGACGGCCGCAGTTCGAGGCCGATGGCCGTCGGGTGGGTGAGGGCGGACTCGCGGGGCTCGGTGGTGATCAGGCCGTCCGCGACGATCAGTCGGGCGGCCTGGCCGGCCTCCCCGCCTTTCTTCGGCGCCGGGCCCTCCGTGTCGGGGATGAACCCCCACAGGCCGCGCAGGCCGTCGTTCTCCGCTCCCGCGCCGCGTGTCCAGGCGCGCAGCGCCCCCGCCAGGCCGGTGCCCGGCACGTACGGGCGGCCCTGCCCGTCCACGGCGATCGTCAGCGGTGCCGACGGGTCGCCGTCGAGCCCGCCCACGTGCAGGGGGGACTCGACGCGCAGCCAGCCTCGGGCCCGGATGCGGCTCGTCAGGTGGCGGCCCGTCCGATGGGTCATTCCGGGCTCCCTTCAGTGGCTCGGGCACGCCCCTCGGCGGCCAGGCAAGTGGTGATCAGGACACGGACGGCCTCGAAGCCCAGCTCGGCACGAAGCTCGGCGACGCCGTCCCGGGTCACGGTCAGGTCGGCCTCGGGCAGGTCGAGCGTCGTCCAGATCCGGTCGGGCTCGGTGAGCAGCTCACGCAGGGCGTTGACGATGTCGTCGGGCCAGATCGAACGGCCGGCCCGTTTCTCGGCCACCTGGGTCAGCACGCGTGCCGCTCGGCGGACGGTGGGTTGCTGGACGACGTTGCGCAGCCGGTTGAGCTGGCTCGTCGTGAGTCTCTTGGGGAAGAGACGTGTGCGGCGTTCGGGATCCGCCATGAACTCTTCACACACCCGGTGGACGGCCTCCCGCCAGGCCGCGCGTTCGAAGACGCGGGCGCTCGCGTACCCCGGGTCGTCGGGTTCGAGGAGCGGGATCTCGCCAGGGCTCGATGACTCGGGCGTGTCGGGTGGGGGGCCGGCGTTCTTTCCGGCGAAACTTCGCGTCAGCAGCGGGTGGTCGAACTCGACCTGACCGAACCCTTCGGCCCGCCGCTCCCCCAGCCCCGTCGCGCGGATCTCGTCCAGCACGGCCGCAGGTATGTCGCCTTCCGTGACCTGGAACGTCAGGCAACTTCCGGCCGCCAGGCCGTACAGGGTGGGCCGGGGCAGGCCCCAGCCGCGATGCCAGCTCTCGGTTCGCCGCACGCCGACCGCCATGGCCGTCGCCGCGCTTCCGCTCTGACCGTCGCCTGCGGGGGTGCCCGCCCGGGCCGGGTTGCCGACCACGGCAAGCCCGACACCGGGGGCGCCTGCCTTCGCCAACGCGTCCGTGAGGACGCGCGCGACGTCGGCGGGGTCGGTGCTCGGGCGCAGCCGCTGGTCGCGGACCAGCAGGTCCGACAGCAGCCACACGCGCAGCGCCCCGCCGGAGGCGACGGGCGCGCTGGGCGGCCTGGTGGCGGTGACGGCGCGGGCCTCGACGCTCACCAGGCCGTAGTCGTCCTTGGCCGAGCGGCCGATCCGCCACTTCCCCGCCAGGCGCTTCGGCCAGCCCCATTCCAGTAGCCCGGCGCGGGCCCGCACCTCGGCCCGCAGCACCGTGCCGGGCGCGAGCGCCTGGTAGATGTAGACGCCGCCCACGTCCTCGGTGGGACGCTGGGTCTCGTCGTTCACCGTGTTGTGCATGCGCATCGTGGCCTCGGGCTTGACCACCCGGCCGGCCTCTGCGCCGTCCAGGACGACGTACCGATCCCGGAACGGCTTGCCCTCGGCGGTGTCGCCGGCCATGCGGTTGCCGACCACCTGATTCCCGCCCTTTTCGTGGACGAGCACCCTGGGCACCGGCAGGGTCGCCGCGCCCCCCGGGGATAACGGCAGCGCCGCCGTGACCACGAGGTCGCCGGTGCGGACGAGAGCATGCGCGGGCCCGCCGAGCCGCCTCGTCACTTCCGGCATCAGGCACCAGCCGGGCAGATGGTCGGCGCCTTCGGCCAGGTTCCCCTTGACCGTCGCGGCCACCAGCACGGGCTCCCGCACGGTGATGAGCAGTTCGGCCCGGTCCCAACCCGTGCCGGCCTCGCCGGCGGGCGGCAGCGGGCGGTCGGGCACGTCGAAGGGCCGCGGCTCGGGCGGCGGCGGGGCACCCGGCCGGGACAGGATCTCCAGGTCCGGTGCGATGCCCAACGTCAGACGGCACCGTCCCGCGCCCCGGCGTCTCTTGCCGCCGATGTTCTCCAGCAGTCTCGCCCCGGCCGCCAGCAGGGCCAGGGCCGCGTCCCTCTGCTCCGGGCTCAGCCCATCGACATCGACCCGAGCCCGGCCCGTGAGCGTCACACCGCCCCGGGTCATCTCCTCGAAGCGCAGCTTGCGTTCCTCGGCGGCGCCCGTACGCGGGTCGATCGCCACCCCCGGCTTCCGGAACGCCGCCGCCCACGCCACGCGCGGCTTCGCGCGCAACAGGTCGCACAACCGGTCGGGCAGCCGCAACGCGCCGTCGAGGACCAGAGCGGCGGGACGCACGGTGCGGTCGCTGTCCTGGCGGTACTGGCCGCCGAACAGGTACGTCACCCAGTCGTGCCACGCCCCCTCAGGCCCACCGTCCAGGGCATGAGCGGCGACCTCGCACCAGTCGCGCCACACCCCGACCAGCGTCTTGGCCGGGACGATCGGCGCGGCCGGGCCCCGGCCGCCCTCACCCGACCGGGCGGCGTCCCGCTGCACAAGCCGGTCGGCATAGCCGTACAGCCCTGTCCCCGTGCCCACCTGCCAGTCGCCGCGCATGTGCAGGTTCAGGTCGAACTCCATGGTCAGCGCCCTCCACGAAGCAGGAACGGCTCCGCCGCCATCGCGTCCGTCAGACCCGTCACCCTGGCCGTCGTGCCATCGGGGTCCTGCCAGGTGAGCCGGCCCGGGTCGCCCTCCAGCTCGGCCAGCGCGGCCAGCCGGTCCGGGCTGGCCGCGAAACGCTCCCGGAGCAGGCGCAGCCGCGAGGCCGAGACCTTCTCGTCCTTGTCGTCGAGACTCAGCCCCTCCCGCAGGTCGTGCACCGCCCCGTGCGGGATCAACCGCTCGCCCGAGCCGCCGGTGCGCCGCAGCGCGTCGACACGTCGCTCCAGGTCCGTCCACCGCCGCCGCTCCGCCTCAGGACGGTCGGCGCCCTTCCCCACGACGTACGGCGAGACGGGCCGCACCCGGCCGCCCGACAGCATGGCCGAGGAACGGATGCGGGACAGGTCCGCGGCCGCGCTCTCGAACAACACTGTGAAGGCGAGCGCCGAAGCCCAGGTCTTCACCGTCTTCGCCTCCTTCGTCATCAGCTCCTCCGCCAGGTCGTACGCGAACCGGAACGGGTAGGTGCGCTTGACGATCGCCACCCCGGCCGCCGCCGTCAGCTCGGTGCGTTTCAGCTTTTGAAGCGCACCGCGGAGCCGCTCGTTCCTGGCACTCTCCGCCTCGAACGCCTCCAGGTAGTGCCGGGTGAACGACAGCGCCACCTCGCCCTCGCACAGCACCGTCAAGTCGTCACCGCCGACGACCAGCGGCAGGACCGGAGGCGTGTTGTTGCTCAGGAGGCTGCCGCCGTCGGTGGCGGTCTTGTTCATGGCCACCTTCAGCGCTTTCCGCGCGCACTCGTCCGCTCCCTCGGACAGGTCGCGGTAGCGACGTACGTAGTCGTCGGAGGGGAGGGAGCCGAACATCTCGCCGAACTCGTTGCCGTCGGCGTGCACCACCGCGACCCACTCGGCGTACAGGCCGAGCCGGTCCACGATCTTGCGGATCGTGTCGACATCCGTGTCCGAGTCGCTGGCAAGACGCTCCAGCGCGGGCCTGAAACCGCAGAGTTTGGCCAGCGACGCCGCCGACCGCGTCCTCTCCGGCTCGTCAGGGGCCTCCCGGTGGACACCCGCGGCCGGGAGACCGGTGGAGCCGCAGTCCTGCACGATGGGCAGGCGCGGGAACCTCGCCTGCGGACCGGGCCGTGCCTCGCGTACGGCGGCCAGGTCACGCCGCGCGCGCCGCACGCACTCCGCAACGCGTTCCTCTTCTCCCTGCTCGACCACGATCCCGCACACGTCGAGCTCGGGAGCACGTTCGAGCGCCCGCAGGGTCACCTCGGTGACCAGCCGGCGGGCCTTGCCGACGTCGTCTCTCACCAGCACCGTCACCGCCCCCGCAGCCGCAGCGACGAGTTCCGCCGGAGCATCGGACGCGATTCGCCACTCTTTGTCGAACCCTTCGAACACCTCCTCCAGCGCCTCACACGCCCACGTGGTGTTCACCTTGGCGATCAGATCGGAGGCGCCCACGATCTCCTTTCTTTTGCGCGAGGAGAAGATGTAACGCTGGTTTCCCGCCGTAGTGATCACGACGACGTACACGACTCACCCTCCGAGTCCTCTATAGGGGAATGGCACGACCTTGACGCGCTGCCGCAGCAGCCAGCCGAGCGCGAAGCCGATCGTGGCGGGGGCCGAGATGAACAGCCGGGGGCTCAACCCGCCGTATTCGTGATGCTCCGTGAGCCACGCCCGCCACGACGCGTAGACGTACCGCACGACCAGCTCGAAGTCGGCCCTGTTCTCCGGGATGTTCGCCGGGCCGCCGTCGATGACCAGTGCGGCCCGGCACCGCACCGGCTTCCCGTCCGAATCCAGACAGCCCGCGCCGGCCGCGTTCAGCGCCTCCCTGACCATCCCGGGGTTGTCGGCCAGGTGCACGACGAGGGCCACCGCATCCCCCTTCGGGTCCGCAGCGAACGGCGGGGCGGTGTCGACACGCACGAACCGCTCCACCCTCGCCTGCTCGGTCGGCGTCAACGGCTCCTTCAGCCGGGCGCCGATCCGCACCGCCTCGAAGAAGTCGGTGTCGGTCTCCTCCGATCGCTGCGGCAGCACCGGGCCGCGATCGGCGTCCCCGTCCTCGTCATCGCCCTGGCCCGGCCACGACCCTTCAGGTCCCTCGACGGCGGTCAACCGGCGATGCACGTTGAACTTGAACATGCTGCCCAGCTCGAAAGCATCGGGCAGTGCGGCGTCCACGTACAGGGAGACCGGGGCGGCCGGATCGGCTTCGGACAACTCGGCCAGCCGGGCCGCCGCCAGCTCATTGGCCAGTTCAAGCGTGTCCCGCCGCTCCCGCGCGGCGGCCTCCCGCGCCTCGGGGCTGGCCTTCCGCGTCGGCGACTGGATAGGCCGATGCACCAGAAAGCACGAATCGTGCGAACGCCTCGCGTGATCGACAGCCGCGCGGCTCCATTGCGGATTCCACGGTGCCGGTCCCTTGTCCGAAGGCAACGTGAGGACGATCCCCACGCCCCTACGCCGATGCTGCCACCAGTTGACGAACGCAAAGATCCCTGCGGTGACCCCGCACAAGACGCTCAAAAACCAGACACTGTCACCCAGCCACCCCTTGATCACATCCGGCAGGGTTCCCGCCGAAACGGCCGCCGCGACACCGGCCAACAAGGCCAGACCCGCCTGCGAAACCCCCCGAAGAGTCACCCACCGCCGCCCCCGCACCGCCAAGGCCACCACCGCCCATACCGTCCATCAACGCCTCTCACCAAAGACAGATGGACGACGACCCCCCAAGCGCCAGCACACCCCGACCCATGCCAACCCACCCGAAAAGCGGGAAGCGTGGCGTAATGTAAGGACCGTGCAGTGCAGCAAACCCCCCGGGTCTCCTGCACTACCGGAGGTTCACTGCAAAACCGCCTCCGACCATGCTCCACAGAGCCCCAACGACCTGCATCTTTACTTTGGGGTCCTCATCGCCCCTGCGAGGGGTCGCAACAGGCAATCCGCGCCGCAGCCGCCCGGCTCCGCGCGAGTCCTCATCGCCCCTGCGAGGGGTCGCAACACTACGTGGACCCGCTCACGTGGGGGCCCGTACCGGGTCCTCATCGCCCCTGCGAGGGGTCGCAACTGGGAAAATAACTTCGCCGCCCAGATGCGGATACTCCGGTCCTCATCGCCCCTGCGAGGGGTCGCAACCCCGAGATGGACGAGCTGGTGTCAGAGCTGAACGGTCCTCATCGCCCCTGCGAGGGGTCGCAACGAAAATCTAGGGGAATCTAGGCCGCGGCTGTCGCCCTGCGCGTCCTCATCGCCCCTGCGAGGGGTCGCAACAGCAGGGTGAACCCGTCCGCGTCCTCGGCGTCCAGGCGCGTCCTCATCGCCCCTGCGAGGGGTCGCAACATGACCGGAACCAGTTCGTCCAGGATCGTCAGGTGGGCGTCCTCATCGCCCCTGCGAGGGGTCGCAACACGCTCGGCACCTACACCGAGGACCTGTCCGGCCCTTACGTCCTCATCGCCCCTGCGAGGGGTCGCAACAACCCGGCCGGCACCGCCGTGGACGGGTACAGGACCGTCCTCATCGCCCCTGCGAGGGGTCGCAACCGCTGTGCCCTCGCCTCGGCGAGGGCTTTTTCGTAGTCGTCCTCATCGCCCCTGCGAGGGGTCGCAACTCAAACTCGGGGGCGTCAATGTGAAACAGATCAGGTCCTCATCGCCCCTGCGAGGGGTCGCAACTGGCCACCGTGCGCGAGCTCCGCTCCCTCGCCCAGGTCCTCATCGCCCCTGCGAGGGGTCGCAACATCTTGTCCGAGACGGTCTGCATCGTCCGCAGCACCCGCGTCCTCATCGCCCCTGCGAGGGGTCGCAACTGTGTGATGGCTCCGGGTGGCGGCCGGCGAGGGGGTCCTCATCGCCCCTGCGAGGGGTCGCAACGGGGTCAACGGGGCGTTGGCGTGCACTGCTACGCCGGGTCCTCATCGCCCCTGCGAGGGGTCGCAACACGCCGCGCCGGCCAAGGGCCTGCTGCTCCCGCGTCCTCATCGCCCCTGCGAGGGGTCGCAACTAGTCAGGCCGGGCGGCGTTGGCGGCTTCGATGAGTCCTCATCGCCCCTGCGAGGGGTCGCAACCAAAAGGCACGGCGCGCAAGGCGTTGGACGGGCTGGTCCTCATCGCCCCTGCGAGGGGTCGCAACTACTCCCAGAGTTGCTGCCGGTGGATGATCTTTCGCCATGGAAGTCCTCATCGCCCCTGCGAGGGGTCGCAACGCGATGCTGGATTGTGTGACGCCGCCGTCGACAAGCCGGGGTCCTCATCGCCCCTGCGAGGGGTCGCAACTTGTGTCCGTCCGCGACGCCTCTACCGGTGATGTGCCGGAGGTCCTCATCGCCCCTGCGAGGGGTCGCAACACCAATGCGACCGCCCGCAAGACCCGCGGCCTGCTGGAGGTCCTCATCGCCCCTGCGAGGGGTCGCAACCGTCCAGGTAGTGATCGGCCACATTCAGCGGAAGGCCGTGTCCTCATCGCCTCTATGAGGGTCGCAACACGCGCGGCGGCTGGCTGATCTGCCCGGTGACGGGTCCTCATCGCATCTGTGGAGCGCTAACCGGGAATTCTTGGCGCGTGTCTTGACGGTTGCGGGTTACAGAGGATAGTGGAAGTGTCGTCATCGGTGCAGTGAATGTTTCACACATCGGTGGGTGGCTTCACCGCTCGGATTTTGTGCCGCTTGGCGTGGGGCGGTGTCTCATCTTCCCTAAAGAGGGGTCATTACCATCGTGGTCATATCTTTTGATGTGGCCTGTCCGATGTTGACCGTATCTCGGGAAAGGGACGGTGACATGCAACGTTTATGGGAGGCCGATCCTGCTGCCTCGTTCTCGCATCGGCTCGGGAGGTCCGCGGCTGAGCTCGGCATCACTGGCGGGCGTGATGGATGCCCGGAGATCTGGGAGCTGGACAACGGGGATGTCGCCGTGATCGGCCGGGACATGACCGGCCGCTACGGTTCCCGGCTGCCTCAGGGGGTGAGTATGGCCTCGGACGAGCGGCTCGTGGTCATCCCCCGGCGCATGCTCATATCCGCCAAGCCCGATATTCCCGATGAATGAGCCAGA
This sequence comes from Actinomycetales bacterium, assembly GCA_044507605.1. Taxonomy (GTDB): domain Bacteria; phylum Actinomycetota; class Actinomycetes; order Streptosporangiales; family Streptosporangiaceae; genus Thermopolyspora. The sequence goes on from JBIQJI010000043.1 coordinate 19,455, forward strand.
CCATCTCGACGATTCGTCCGGTGTACGTCTCTCGCTTGATGACTATCGAGTGGAGTTCAAAGATCTGCAATGGACGATCGCGGGACAGCAATCATGGAAGCTTGAACGGGAACAGCGATTTCGGGAGCCGGGGTTCGCGAGCTGGGAGGCGTTCTCGCGTGGCGACTGGGATGAGGCGTTACGCCTGATCGAGGAGGAGCGCGATTTTCTCGTCGAGTTCTCCGCCAAGAACGCCGAAAAGGGTATCCGCCTGTTTCGAGTCCGGGTGGTGGAAGAGCCGATCGTGCCCTACCTGCAATGGGAGTTGCACCTGCTCCACCTTCGCGCCCAATGCGGAGAACGGATCCGTGTGGTCACCGAGGACCGCGTCGGGAGGTACGAAGCGACGGCGCCGCTGCCGGAGGTCGTGACTCTGGGCGACAGCACGCTGTACCGCATCCTGTACAACGCGGCGGGAGAGCTCGACGGTGCCGTCAGACACTCTGATCCAGAGGTCGTGGCGCACTGGACCGGCTTCATGCGCGACCTGTACGCCACTGGCGAAGACCTCGGCACGTACTTCCGGCGTGTGGTCGCACCGCTTCCTCCCCCGACCGTGGAGGCGAGATCCGGTGACCAACCGAGGTGATCGGCCCGGCGACGCGGAGAGGCGTCCGTACGAGGAGTCGACGCGGTCGGAGCTGTCGGGCTCCGCCGGGGACGTGGTGCAGGCCCGCGATATCAGGGGAGGCGTTCATTTTCACCAGCAGGCGGGCACACCCTCGCCGTTGCCCCGCCAGTTGCCTCGGAACGACGTGGTCTTGGTCGACCGTTACGCGGACCTGCGGAAGCTCGACGAGGTGCTGGCGGGCGGCGCGGACGAGCCGCCCGACGCCTCCATGCTTCTGATCGTGGGCACGGCCGGCGTCGGCAAGACCTCGCTGGCGGTGCACTGGGCGCATCGGGCGCAGCGGCATTTCCCCGACGGCCAGCTGTACGCGGACCTGCGGGGATACGACCCCGGTCCTCCGGTGACCCCCCAGCAGGTGCTGGAGAACTTCCTGCCCGCGCTGGGCGTGCCGAGATCCGCGATACCGGCGGGGTTGGAGGCGCGGGCGGCCCTGTACCGTTCGCTGCTCGCCGGGCGGCGCATGCTCGTGCTGCTGGACAACGCGGCGAACGTCGGCCAGGTACGTCCCCTCCTGCCGGGCACGGCGGGGTGTCTTGTCGTGGTGACCAGCCGAAACCGGCTCTCGGGGCTCATCGTGCGCAACGGCGCCCGCCGGATAACCCTCGACACGCTGCCCGAGGCCGAGGCGGTCGAGTTGCTGCGGTCGGTGACCGCGCCCTATCGGCCGCACGATGACCCGGCGCGCCTGGCGGAGTTGGCGCGGCTGTGCGCTTGCCTGCCGCTCGCTCTGCGCATCGCCGCGGAGCGGGCGGCGAGCCGGCCGTGGATGGGCCTGGACGAGCTGATCACCGATCTGCGCAACGAGTCGGACCTGTGGGACGCCCTCGCGACCGAGGACGGGGAGGAAACCGACGCGGTGCGCAGCGTGTTCGCCTGGTCGTATCGCGCGCTTCCCGAGGACGCGGCGCGGCTCTTCCGAGTCCTCGGACTCCACCCCGGCCCCGACTTCGGCACCCAGGTCGTGGTCGCGATGACGGGCATGAGCACGGGCAAGGCACGTCGGCTGCTCGACGTCCTGATCGGGGCCCACCTGCTGGAGCAGCCCTCCGCGGATCGGTACCGCTTCCACGATCTGCTCCGCTACTACGCCGCTGACCAGGCCCAGCGTGACGAGCCACCCGAAAACCGCGCCGCGTACCGCGGCCGGGCCCTCCGCTGGTACCTGCTCGGCGCCGACACCGCGCAGAGCCAGATCAGCCCGTACGAGAGCCACGTTCCGCTGGACGGGCTTCTCGACGATCTAGAACCCCCGGCGTTCACCTCCTACGTCGACGCCGCCAAGTGGGTCGACCAGGAACACGGCAACCTGCCCGCCGCCACCCGTGTGGCCGCGGAGACGGGAGCACACGGGATCGCCTGGCGGCTCGCGGTGGCGCTGCGCAACATCTACATGCGGACCAACCACTTCACGAACTGGATCACGACCAGCGAGATCGGGCTCGCTTCGGCACGTCAGACGGGCGATCGCGCCGCCGAGGCCGACCTGCTGGAAAGCCTGGGGATGGCGAACGTCCAGTCGCATCGGCTCGCCAAAGGCGCGGAGTACCACCACGAGGCGCTGCGCATACGGCACGACCTCGGGGACCAGGCCGGGGAGGCCCTCTCCCTCAACGACATCGGGCTGATCCACCTCCGCGCGAGGCGTCTCACCGAGGCCGAAACGAACTTCCGCGCGAGCATGTCGATCTCCCGTGAGCGCGGCGACACCCAGTGGGAAGCCGTCACGGCGACCAACCTGGCCGAGGTGGAGACGGAACTCGAACACATCGAAGAGGCCACGACCCTGATACGGCACGCCCTGCACATCCATCGCGCCCGTGACGACGACGGCGGCCAAGGCAACGCACTCCGCGTGCTCAGCGCCCTCGACCGAGCACGCGGCGACCTGACGAGCGCCCTCCAGCACATCGAACAAGCGGTGGACATCGCACGACGTCACGAAAACCTGATGTGGGAGGGCTACTGGCTGCTCGACCTCGGCAAAGTCCAGTTACTCCAGGGCAAACCCTCGGACGCCCTCATCACCTACCAACGAGCCGCGACCCTTCAGCGACGAATCGGCGACCGCACCCGGGAAGCCCTGGCCTGGAACGGTACCGGCGAAACCTACCAGGCCCTCGAACGCTTCGACGAAGCCGCCCACTTCCACCGCATGGCCGCCACCGTGCACCGCGAGTTCGCCGACCACTGGCACCTCGCCATCTCCCTCGACGCGCTCGCGCGGGCAGAACTCGCATCCGATACGCCGGCCGCGGCCCGAGAACACTGGGAGGAGGCCCGCTCATTACTACCCGAGTTCCACGACCCCCACGCACGAAGGCTGACGGCTCGCATCGACAGCGCCCGCAGGGCGCTGTAGGACCACCAGAATGCCCCGTCCGCTCTTCCGCCCTGCCCCGTCAATGACGGCACAGCTCGCGACTCCATCACCACCCGATACCGGCCGACCAGAGCCAAGATGCCGTACTGTAAGGACCACGGCTTGCAGCAAACCCCCGGGGGTTTTTGCACTACCGGAGGTTCACTGCAAAAAGCCGCTCAGGCCCCACCAAGAAGCTCCGCACGACCTGCGTCTTTACCTTGGGGTCCTCATCGCCCCTACGAGGGGTCGCAACCGTTGCGGCACGGTTCCGGCTCCACCGGGCAGGGTCCTCATCGCCCCTACGAGGGGTCGCAACGGAATGCCCGCGGCGGCCAGAGCGGCCAGCGCCGTGGGTCCTCATCGCCCCTACGAGGGGTCGCAACAGTAGCCCTGGCGGGCGTCCACGAGGCCGAGCACCCGGTCCTCATCGCCCCTACGAGGGGTCGCAACGCTGGGCTGGCCGGGCGGGTGGCCGACGTGCAGCGGGTCCTCATCGCCCCTACGAGGGGTCGCAACGTGGGGGCCTCGGCTGAGCAGGTGAGCTGCTGGAAGTCCTCATCGCCCCTACGAGGGGTCGCAACATCACGACCCGTATTACGTCGTCAGCCGGGTGTCGGCCGGGTCCTCATCGCCCCTACGAGGGGTCGCAACATTGCTCGCGGCCGCCACTCGACGGGCGGCCGGATGTCCTCATCGCCCCTACGAGGGGTCGCAACGCGACGACGGCTTCCATGTTCTCCTTGGGCGCGCGAAGTCCTCATCGCCCCTACGAGGGGTCGCAACGCGAGCTGGACGTTCCACGTGTCGCGGTCGTGGCGTCCTCATCGCCCCTACGAGGGGTCGCAACACCTCCTCGCGACGAGGCATCGTCGGCTCCTCTGTCCTCATCGCCCCTACGAGGGGTCGCAACCTGCGGACGGCACCCCACAGGGCCGACCAGGCGTCCTCATCGCCCCTACGAGGGGTCGCAACCATACAGGCACCGCAGGGCGGGGATGGCGGCGTCCTGCGTCCTCATCGCCCCTACGAGGGGTCGCAACGCCCGAAGTGGGGAGGTATCCCCAGGTCCTGGGTCAAGGGTCCTCATCGCCCCTACGAGGGGTCGCAACATGTTCGTGAGGGACTGGGGTGCGATGCCGAGCTCCCGTCCTCATCGCCCCTACGAGGGGTCGCAACAAATGCGTCACTTGATGACCCCCGCCGCCAGCATGGCCTTGACGTCCTCATCTCCGGGTGTGTCCAGTTAACGGTGTAACTCGATCTTGATTTGTTCTATCGGGTGGTCGGGGTCAGGCGGCCTTCGAAGGTGATGGCGAAGGCGTTGAGGGCGGCCTTCCAGCGGGTGACCCAGCGTTTGCGAGCCTTGCCGGTCGGGTCCAGGCTCATGATCGCCATGTAGACGCACTTGAGCGCGGCCTGCTCGTTGGGAAAATGGCCGCGGGCCTTGACCGCGCGGCGGATACGGGCGTTGACCGCCTCGATGGCGTTGGTCGAGCAGATCACCCGGCGGATCTCGGTGTCGAAGTTGAGGAAGGGCACGAACTCGGCCCAGGCGTCCTCCCACAGCTTCACGACCGCCGGATACTTTCCGCCCCAGGTCTCTGCGAACTCCATGAACCGCTCCAGTGCGGCGCCCCCGGTCGCGGCGGTGCAGACCGGTTTGAGGGCCTTGGCGATGGCGTCCCAGTGCTGACGGGCGGCGTACCGGAACGAGGCCCGCAGCAGGTGCACGACGCAGGTTTGGACCACGGCCTGCGGCCAGACCTGCTCGATGGCCGGCGGCAGGCCCTTCAGCCCGTCGCAGACCACCATCAGCGCATCACCCACGCCGCGGTTCTTGATCTCGGTCAGCACGTGCAGCCAGAACTTGGCGCCCTCACCGCCGTCGCCGGCCCGCAACCCCAGAATGTCGCGCTCGCCGTCCACGGTGACCGCCATCGCCACGTAGATGGGCCGGTTGGCGACCTGGCCGTCGCGGAGCTTGACGTGGATGGCATCGATGAAGATCACCGGGCAGACCGGATCCAGCGGCCGGTTCTGCCACTCGGCCATGCCGTCGATGACCTTGTCGGTGATGGTGGAAATGGTCTGCTTGGACACCTGCGCGCCGTACACCTGGTCCAGGTGCGCGGAGATCTCCCCGGTGGTCAGGCCCTTGGCCGCCGGCGAGATCACCATCTCATCGACGCCCGACAGCCGCCGCTGCCGCTTACGCACGATCTTCGGCTCGAAGCTGCCGTCCCGATCGCGCGGCACGCTGATCTCCACCGGGCCGGCATCGGTGATGACGGTCTTGGATCGGGTGCCGTTGCGGCTGTTACCCCTCTGCCCGCCGGCACGTTCGTGCTTGCCGTAGCCGAGATGGTCGGTGATCTCGCCCTCAAGCGCCGACTCCAGCACCAGCTTGGTCAGCCGGCCTAGCAGCCCGTTCTCCCCGGCCAGCTCCACGCCATCGGCCCGGGCCTGGTCGACCAGCCTGGCCACCAGCTCGCGGTCCGTCGAGCTCTCCGGCTTCTTGCGCGCCACCTCGGCGTCCTCCAGGTCGATCTCCGTCGATGCCTGGATCACAGTACTCATCAGGTGCGTTCTCCTTGATCAGGAGTTACACCGAAAACCGTACAGTCCCTCACCTGGTCGCCCTGGTCCGCGCCGGGGCGACGTTCGTCAACGGCAAGCTCGTCGAGCGGCCCGAGCAATCACCGGCCATCGAGGACCCGTCGATAGCCGCCTAAAAGATCTTGATCCACAGGTATTGACGATTGCTCGGGCGGGCCACGAGTTCTATGTGAGCAGGAACGGTGTGTGGCTGGTGGATCGGGTACCGTCGGCCTATTTACGCTTTCCACCGGAGCATGGAGGGCGCGGGTGACCGTTGGTGACCGCTCAGCCCGCTTTGAGATGCCGGGGCGGCGTCAAGGACGGTGGGGCGCGAACGGCGGCATGAGCGGCGGGGATGCGGCCTGCTCATGTCTGGGTCGATGCCCGAAACGGTCGGGGTGGGTCGAAGTCGAGCATCGCTTGGGTACGTGGGTGGGCGATGCGGCGGCGTCTACTGTGGGGGCGCTTTCTGGCCAGGGTGAGGTAGGCGATGGGGCCGAAGGGCTGGATGGCGAGGACGGGCCACCACAGGGTTTTCTCGCCGCGGAGTTGTTCTTGGGGGCGGCGTAGGAGGTCTACGGCGGCGGTCAGGGTGAGGGTGACTTCGGCCGCGCCGAGGGCGATGACGGCGGCCTGTTGCGTGCGGGTGAGTTCTGACCAGCGCATGTTTGCCGGTCCGCGTCGTGTGCCTGTGGTCATGATGCCGCCTCCCGTCCGCTTTCCGCGTCCATCCTGCCCGGCAGACGCGGGTCCATGACAGCGGTCGTTTCGTCCCGTCTCGACGATATGCGGTCGGGCTTCAGGCGGGAGAACCGCCTGCCGGGTCTCGGGCGGTGTCGGCGGGTGTTGCGGCGTGCCCGGGTGGGCGTCAGGGGCGGACCAGGGGGAGGAAGATCTGGTCGACCATTTCGATGATGGCCTTTTCGGGGATGGGGTTGAGGGTCGTCAGGAATTCGTAGCGGAGGAGGTCGGCGGGGAGGGTCGAGATGCGGGGGGTGAGTTTCGCGGGGTCGATTTCGCCGCGGGCGACTGCTCGGCGGAGGAGGGTGTCGAGGATGTTGGGGCGGTCGAGGAGGAGTTCGTCGCGCAGTTCGGTGATCGACGAGTTGTTCTCGGTGAAGAAGTGGGCCAGGTGGACGCTGATGACGACGGCCAGTTCGAGGCGTTTGGCGGACATTTCGCGCATGTACGCGATGAGGTCGCCGCGCAGGGTGCCGGTGTCGGGTACGGCGAGGGGGTTGCGCCGGGCGTGGTGGCGGATGGCGGCGATGGCGAGGGCGGAGCGGTCGGGCCAGCGACGGTACACCACGGGGCGGCTGGTGTGGGCGCGCTCGGCCACGGCCTCGAAGGTGAGGCCGCAGTAGCCGCTTTCGACGAGTTCGTCCCAGGCGGCTGTCAGCAGCGCGTCTTCCAGTTCCCGCCCTCGGCGGCGCCCGGCGACCGTGTCAGGCTTCACAACCCCTCCATAAGATTCATGACTGAATCTTATTGGCCAACACTCCCACCGGATGTGGATACACGGATGTCTCCGCGGAGGGGTCGGTCGTGACCGTAACGCTGCTTCTCTCCCTCGCCCTCCCTCGGGGCACCCCGCCGGCGACCTGGGCCGACCGGTCGTCGCCGGTCCTTCGGCCTGGCCGGGCGACGAAGCGGCGGACCGTCCCGGAATCCGGGCCGGGGTTGACTGGTAGGAGATTTCCTACCTATTGTGGCCGCCATGGCTTTCACACATGTGCAACTGCTGTCTCTGCCCGTCTCCGACCAGGACCGGGCGAAGGACTTCTACGTCAACACGCTCGGCTTCGAACTCGTCCGCGACAACCCCATGGGGCCGAGCGGGCGCTGGGTTCAGGTGCGGCCCAAGGGCGCGCAGACCTCGATCACGCTGGTCGACTGGTTCGAGACGATGCCCCCGGGCTCGCTCAGGGGCCTGGTGGTCGAGACCGACGACCTCGACGGCGATGTCAAGGCGCTCGCCGAGCGCGGTGTGCGCACCGGCGACGTCCAGAAGGCGCCGTGGGGCCGGTTCGTCACGATCGACGACCCCGACGGCAACGGCATCGTGCTCCAGGCGACCACCGCCCGTGCCTGACGTCGACGTCTTCAGCGCGATGGCCAGCCCGGTACGGCGGCGCCTGCTGGGCCTGCTGCTCGACCGCGGGCCGCTGCCCGTGCAGGCCTTGGCCGACGAGTTCGCGATGCGCCGCCCGAGCGTCTCCGAGCACCTCAAGGTGCTCAAGGACGCCGGGCTGGTGCGCGAGCAGCGGCAGGGGCGGCAGCGCTACTACCGGCTCGACCCCGAGCCTCTGATGGAGGTCTCGGAGTGGCTCAGCCCGTACGAGCGGTTCTGGCGGGAGAGGCTGGCCGCCTTGCGCGAGCTGCTCGACGAGGAGGCCGGCCCTGCCGATGGGGGCCCGCACCGGGGGCCCGGCGCGGACGGCGGACCGGGCGCCGGAGTGTCATGAGCGATCCGCGCACCATCCAGGTCGACGGGTTTCTCGCCCATCCGCCCGCGCGGGTGTGGCGGGCGTTGACCGACCCGGCGATGCTCGCCAGGTGGCTGATGCCGAACGATTTCCGCCCGGTCGTCGGCCACGAGTTCACGTTCCGCACGTTGCCGCGGCCGGCCCAGGGTTTCGACGGCGTCGTGCACTGCCGGGTCCTCGCGATCGAGCCGGAGCGCCTGCTGCGCATCAGTTGGCGGCGCGCTGGACACCACGGTCACCTGGACGCTCGTCCCGGAAGGGCGTGGGACGCGGCTGTTCGTGAAGCACGCCGGGTTCGACCCCGACGACGCCGGTCAGCAGTTGACCCGCCGGCTTCTCGGCGGCGGCTGGCGCTCGAAGGTTCTGCCCGCCATCCACGCCGTCCTCTCCGCCTGACCGGTCGCGGAAGGGCCGCCTCGCCGTCCACGCGGGCGGTGAGGCGGCTCCATGGCGTACGCGGCGACGGCACGCCGTAAGCCCGCGCGCGGCCGCGCTTGGTGACGGGCGTCTCCGCCATGGACGTGGAGCCGTTCTGTCAGTGGCGGGTACCACCGCCGGGGCGATGGGTCTCGGTGTTACGTGGCGGCGCTAGGTCCGGGCGTCCGGCGACGGGATGTGGCCGTTCGGGGGTGTCTCCCGGTGGAGGCGCAGGGCGATGTCGACCAGGTCGACCGTTGGAAGGGCGGGGACGTTCTCCATGGGGATCCAGGCGGCGTGGTCTGTTGTGCCGTTGGTCTCGTGCCGCAGGTCGCCGCCGGTCACGGTGACGGCGTACACGATGCGGATGGAGTGGAAGGTGCCGTTGTGCCTTCTGGACGCCACGTGGAGGGAGTCAATGCCGAGCAGGCGGTCGACGGCCACGAGGTAGCCGGTCTCCTCCCGCATTTCCCGGATGACGGTGTGCAACGGGTTCTCTCCGTGTTCCACCCCTCCGCCGGGCATGGTCCATTCCTGCTCTTCGCCCGGGGGTGCTGTCAGCCGCGCCAGGAGCACCTGTCCGTCGCGCACGCACACGCCGTACGCCGCCAGACGCATCGACCGCTTCGGTCTACGGCCGAACAGGCCGCCCACGATACTCATGAACCATTCTTGTCAGGATGACATCTGGTTCGCCAGGCATCGCAGAAGGTGGCCTCGGTGGTGGGGTGTTCGCCCGGCCGGGCGCGGGGGCGCCGTCGCCTGCGGTGAGGGGCGGGGCGCTCGCCCGCGCGTGGGCCGCCGTTCCGTGGCCGGTCAGCCGGTGGGGGTGGTGTTGGGGAGGGGGATGTGCTGGGCGGGGTGTTCGTCGCCGGCCGGGGACAGGTCGCGGGCGGTGCGGTCTTTGAGGGTGAGGGTGGCGATCAGGCTGAGGGCGACGATGATGAACAGGTAGGTGGCGACGGCCAGGGTGGTGCCGAACTCGTCGACCAGGGCGACGGCGATGGTCGGGGCGAAGGCGCCGCCGAGGACGGCGCCCAGGGCGTAGCTGATGGAGGCGCCGCTGAGCCGGATGCGGGCGGGGAACATTTCGGCGTACAGGGCTGCCTGGGGGCCGCTGGTGAATCCGAGGACGCCGCCGAAGACGAGCAGGGCGGTGAGCACCAGGGCGGGCAGGGCGGTGTCGATGAGCAGGAACAGCGGATACATCCAGGCCAGCAGGGCGACCCAGCCGAGGAGGTAGACGGTGCGGCGGCCGAGGCGGTCCGACAGGACGGCGCCGGCCCAGGTGGAGCCCAGCCAGGCCAGGGAGCCGATGGTGATGAAGTTGAGGATCTGGCTGCGGTCCAGGTGCAGGGTGCCGGTGGCGTAGCCGAGGATGAAGCCGCCGGTGAGCATGTAGCCGGAGGCGTTGTTGCCCATGAACATGACGACGGCCTGGACGATTTCGCGCGGGTTGCGCCGGAACAGGCTGATGAGGGGGGCGCGTTCGGTCGCGGCGGCGGCCCTGAGCTGTTCGAACACCGGGCTTTCCTCGACGCGGCGCCGGATGAAGTAGCCGACTCCGAACAGCACGACGCTGAGCATGAAGGGGATGCGCCAGCCCCAGGCGAGGAACGCGGTTTCGGATGTGGCCAGGCTGACGGCGGCGGTGATGGCCGAGGCGAGCAGCATGCCGACGGGCACGCCCATCTGCGGGAAGGCGCCGAGTCTGCCGCGGACGCGGGGCGGGGCGTGTTCGGCGGCGAGGAGCGCGGCGCCGCCCCATTCGCCGCCCGCTGAGAGTCCTTGCACGATCCGCAGCAGGATCAGCAGCACCGGGGCGGCTATGCCGATGGTCTGGTACGTCGGCAGGCAGCCGATGAGCGTGGTTCCGGCCCCCATCATCAGGAGGGTCACGAGGAGGACGACGCGGCGGCCGTATCTGTCGCCGATCCAGCCGGCGAGGACGGCGCCGACGGGGCGGAACAGGAAGCTGATGCCGACCGTGCCGAACGAGATGAGGGTGCCGAGCGTCCCTTCGGCCGGTTTGAAGAAGTGGTGGGCGAAGACCAGCGCCGCGGCGTTGGCGTAGATGAAGTAGTCGTACCACTCGATGGTGGTGCCGATCAGCGTTGCGGCCGCGATCCGGCGTTGCTGAACCGTCATTCTCCTCTGGGAGCTCGTGGAGTTCATGTTCCGTCCTGGCGTACGTGGTGGGGGTTGCATTGCGCCTGGCCGTTGCGGGTGCCGAGGCCGTCCCCTGTTGTGGATCAAGGCGCCGGGGACTCGCGTGACGCCGCGACTGTTGTTCTGTCCTGCGGAGCGTAGACCGCACATCGAAACTACGTCAATGCCGTGGCCGCACTTCGGGGAAGCGGCCGACGGCGTTGACCGTGTTTCGCTGAGCAGACTATTGTGCGGAGTATGTTCTGTTGAGCAGAACGTTCGAGAACCATGGCCGCGTGCCGGGGGTTCGGCCCGACGGACGACCCGGCGGGGAGGAGACAGTGCCGTGACCGAGGACCACGCTCCGCGGCTCGCCGAGCTGGGGCATGTGGGGATCCGCTGCTTCGACGTGGGCAGGCAGCTGGACTTCTACACCCGAGTGCTCGGCCTCACCGTGACCGACCACGACGCCGAGCTCGGCAACTACTTCCTGTCGGCGCGGCCGGATGTCGAGCATCACGAGTTCCTGCTGGCCAAGGGGCGTGACGTGCCGCAGGAGGGCAGGCTGATCCAGCAGATCTCGTTCCGGTGCGACCGGTTCGAGGACGTGCTCGGCTTCTACCGCCGCTTCAAGGAGAACGGCACGCGGCTCGACATGATCGTGTCGCACGGCAACGCCGTGGGCGTCTACTTCTTCGACCCGGAAGGCAACCGGGGCGAGGTCTACTGGCGGACCGGGCTGGAGGCGCGGCAGCCCTTCGTGGAGCACATCGACATCGAGACCGATCCGGACGAGCTCATGGCGGCGATCCGGGCCTCGGTCGAGCGGCACGGCGCCACCGGCTTCACCGAGGAGAGCTACCTGCGGTGGACCCGCGAGCACGCCGGGACCGCCGCCGACGGGAACGACGAGAACGACGGGGATGACGAGGACGACGGGAACGACGCGGCGCCGAGCGGCGAGGGAGAGGCAGGGCGATGAAGTTCGTTCGGTTCGAGGAGCATGACGGCCGGACCGGTGTGGGCGTGGTGGCCGGCGACGGGGGGTTTCGCCGCATCCCGGGATGCACGGACCTGCTGCCGCTGATCGAGCAGGGGGAGGCCGCGCTCAGGGAGGCGGGGCTGCGGGCACGTGCCGGCGGCGAGGAGGTGGGGTCCGTCGCGCGGATCCTGTCTCCGCTGGAGACGCCGCCCACGTTCCGCGACTTCTACGCCTTCGAGCAGCACGTCAAGGCGGGCCGGTCCTGGCGTGGCCTGGAGATGGACCCGCTGTGGTACGAGATTCCGGTCTTCTACTTCTCCAACCCGTACGCGTTCCTCGGCGAGGGCGAGGTGCCCATGACGCCCGGCGCGGCGAATTTCGACTTCGAGCTGGAGGTGGCGGCGATCGTGGGCCGCCGGGGGCGGAATCTGACGGTGGCCGAGGCCGAGGAGGCGGTGATCGGCTACTGCGTCCTCAACGACTGGAGCGGCCGGGACGTGCAGCAGCGGGAGATGCGGCTGTCCCTGGGCCCGGTCAAGGGCAAGGACACGGCCACCGGGCTGGGGCCGTACCTGGTGACCAGGGACGAGCTGGCGCCGTACGCCAAGGGCAAGGGCTTCGACCGGGCCATGACGCTCACGGTCAACGGCAGGACGTATTCGTCGGCCAACTGGGCGGACGTGCACTGGTCGTTCGGCGAGATGATCGCGTACGCGTCGCGCGGCACCGAGGTGCGGCCCGGCGACGTCATCGGCTCGGGCACCTGCGGCACCGGCTGCATCCTGGAGTTGTCGCGCACCGGCGGCGACTTTCCGTGGCTGGCGCCGGGCGACGAGGTGGTCGCCACCGTGGAAGGGCTCGGCAGTCTCCGGAACACCGTGGTGGCGGCCGAGCCGGTGCCGCCGTTCACGGCGGAGGGGGACTCCCGCGGCGGGCGCTCCGGGGAGAGCCGGTGACGCGGGAGACCACACAGGGGCCGTTCGACGTGGCCATCGTCGGCTACGGGCCCGTCGGGCAGAGCCTGGCGATCATGCTGGGCGGGACGGGCCGGCGGATCGTCGTGCTGGAGAGGGAGCCGAGGCCCTACCACCTGCCGAGGGCCTGCCACTTCGACCACGAGGGCATGCACATCTTCGGCATGATGGGCCTGGCCGACGCGGTGTCCGCCGTGTCGGTGCCGGCCCGGGAGTATCTGCTGCTCCGCGGCGACGGGTCGCTGCTGGCCGGCCTGCCGAGGACGTGGGCCACGCCGTCCGGCTGGCATCCGTCGTACCACTTCTATCAGCCCGACGTGGAGGCGATCCTGGACGCCAAAGCGCGGGCCCTCCCCGGCGTGACGGTCCGGCGGGGCGTCACCGTGCTGGACGTCGTCGACCGGGGCGACCACGTCCGGCTGGTCACCGACGCCGGCGACGGCCGGGCCGGCCGGGTCGAGGCGCGGTTCGTCATCGGCGCCGACGGCGCCAACAGCGTCGTACGGCGGCGGGCCGGCATCGCGTGCCGCGACCTGGGTTTCGCGGCGACCTGGGTGGTGACGGACGTGCGGGTCAAGGACGGGCACGACGTGCCCCGCATCCCCGACACCGCGCAGATCTGCGACCCGGACCAGCCGATGCACATGGCCTGGCTGGGGGGACCTCACCTGCGGTGGGAGTTCATGGTCGTCGACGGCGTCGACCCCGCCGCGGCGACGCGGCCGGAGTTCGTCTGGCCCAAGATACGGCGCTGGGCGAGCCCCGAGAACGCGGACCTGACACGCTGCGCCGCCTACACCTTCCGATCCCTCGTGGCCGAACGCTTCAACCAGGGGCGGGTGCTGCTGGCGGGCGACGCGGCGCACCTGATGCCGCCGTTCATGGGGCAGGGCATGGTGAGCGGGCTCCGCGACGCGGCCACGCTCGGCTGGATGCTGGACAGGGTGCTCGCCGGTCGCTCCCCCATCACCCTGCTCGACCACTACACGGCGAGCCGGGCGCCGCACGTGACGGCGTATATCCGGGAGTCGGTGCGCATCGGGCGCATCGTCTGCGAGACCGACCCGGAGCAGGCCCGCGTACGGGACGAGGAGCTGCTCGCGAAGCGGAACGGTCCCGGCGACGCCCCCTTCCAGCCGCCGGTCGGCGCCCTGTGGCGGCCCGGCCCGGTGTCCGGGCACCTCTGCGTCCAGCCGCGTGTGGCGGGGGGACGGCCGCTCGACGCGGTGCTCGCCCCCGGCTTCCGGCTGCTGGTCACCGACCCCGCGGTGATCTCCACGCTGCCCGCCCGCACCGCGGCCCGCCTGCCGGACCTGGGGGTCGCCCCCGTCGTGATCCTGCCGACCGGCTCGACCCCCGGCCCCGCCCGCATCGGGCAGCAGGCGCCGCGGGCCGAGGTCGTCGTGGAGCAGGGGCGCCGATTTCACGACTGGATGGCGGAGGGGGGCCATGCCGGCGTCCTGGTGCGGCCCGACGGCTACGTCTACGGCACGTCGCCCGACCGGGAGGGCCTGGTGGGCCTGGTGGACGAGCTGGCCGCCGACCTCGGCGCGGCGTCCGACCTGTCGCCGGCGCAGGTTTCGTAGCCGCCCGCTCAGTCCTGCTTTCCGGAAGCGCCGTCGCCGGACGGGGTCCGGTGGAAGACGCGGGTCTCGATGTCGCGGACGCAGGCGCCCAGGTCGGCGAGGACGTTCTCCAGGTTGGCCCGCATGCGGTCGACCGGGCCGGACACGCTGATGGCGCCCTGCGCCGCGCCCTGGGAATCGCGCACCGGCATGCCGACCGCGAGCAGGCTCTCCTCGCTTTCGGCGTCGTTGACGGCGTACCCCGCCGCCCGGACGCGGCGCAGATCTTCCAGCAGTTCTTTGCGGCCGTGGATGGCGCTGCGGGTGCCGCCGCGCAGCCTGGGCGAGGGGTACAGGTCGCGGACCTGTTCTTCGGGGAGCGCCGCGAGCAGGCAACGCCCGGCGGCGGTGACGTGGGCGGGCAGCCGTGACCCCACGCGCAGCGCCGCCCGCACCACGTGTTCGCCTTCGCTGCCCGCGACGAAGACGACCTCCTGCTCCTCCCGGAGCAGCAGGTGGGTGGTCTCCCCGGTGCGGCCGGCGAGCCGGTCCAGGTACGGCTTGACGGCGGTGCGCAGGTCGGTGGCGCCCAGGATGGCCAGGCCGAGCTCGACCAGGGCGAAGCCCGCGCTGTACGACTTGTCTTCGGCGTTCTGGCGCAGAAGGCCGCGATGCTGCAGGGTCGAGACCATGCGGTGGGCGGTGGAGCGGGCCACGCCCAGCTCCCGCGCGATGTCGGCGGCCCGGATGGCGGGCCGGTTCTTCAGCATCAGCAGGATGCGTGCGCTGTTGTCGACGGATTCGATGAGGTAGCCGTACGGCCTGCTCGCGTCATCGGCGGCATCGTCCGCCGCGGCCATCATGGGGCGATACTCCCGATGCCGTGCCGGGGCGCCGCCTGGCGGCAGGCGGGGTGGCTCGGGCTGGAGGCTTTCAACATAGGGGACTTCCGGCTCGCCGACGGACGATCACATGCTGCGTCTCATCCTAAAGGGCAGAACATGTTCTGCGAAACAGATCAGGGTCAGGCTCAGCCGCCATGCGGCGCGAGGCAGCGTGGCAGCGCGGCAAGGCGCCGACGTGCCGGTCGTGCTCGCCCCTCCACGAGCACGACCGGCACCGAGAGGGCCGCCGGCGGGGGGCGGGACGCGGCGGGGCACGCACGCGCCCCGGCCGGGCCGGCGGTCACTCGGTTTCGGTGTCGGGCTCGGCGTAGCGGCGTCGATAGTTCCTGCCCATCGTCTCCGCCGCGTCGATCGCGAGATCGGGGTCCAGGCCCGACTCGTGCAGGGTGCGCAGGCCCTTGAGATATGGGTCCATGCGGGAGGCGTCGTCGGCGGGGGCCCGGTGCGGGTCGCGGCGGCGTGGCTCGGCGGGAGCGGGCCGGCCGGCGTCGGCCCGCGTCTTTGCGCGCGGCCCGGGCCGCTTCGGTCGCCTGGACCGGCCGAGCAGCCGGTCGAGCAGCCGGTCGAGGGCACGGATCAGCCATCTCAGCACGGTGCGCCATCGAATGATCATGGGATTTCCTCCCAGCCGTGTTCCTGGAGCCAGGCGCGGATGCGGTCGCGGACGCCTTCGCTCAGGAAGGGCGGGTCGGCCAGAAGTCCCGCAACACCTGCGCGCCTTGATATTTGAGGACGACGGGCAGCACGTCGACGACGTAGTACCAGCCCTCCTTGGCGGCGAGCAGCAGCCTTGAGCCGATTTCCCGGATCGCCGCGAAGATGTCGACAACGGCCTGGGCGAGGGCCGGAAGTCCGGCCTGGCCGGACCTCCGTTCGAGTTCGCCCGTCATACGTCCCGTTTCCCCAGCCGCCGCAGCCGTTTGGCCTCCAGCTCCTGCAGCGCCGCCTCTTTCAGGTCCGGGTCCAGCCCGGAGTCGCGGATGGCGTTGCGCCCCGCCTGGTGGGCGCGGGCGAGGGCGAGCGCCGGGATCACGTCTTCGCGGTGGATCCTCGTCTGGTGGGCGGCGGTCTCGATCTCCAGCTCGCACTGGTCGCGCACGATGCGGACGTGCGCGCGCAGCACCCGGATGTTGCTGTACGTCGTCTCGATCAGCGCGCGGATCTGCGGGATCGCCTTGCGCACGCCTTCGATGCTGACGTCCGTCGAGGCGGTCAGCAGGAACCTGCCGTTCTTCGACGGGACCATCTCCTTGTCCATGGGTCGGCCCTCCAGGGCTCGTCGTCCTTGTGGTCGTGGGGGCGGGCGGCGCACGGCCGGTGGCGTGCCGGTGGGCCCGGCCGGGTCCGCCGTTCTGGTGCCGGTCGGGTGCCGGTTCTGGTGCCGGTCGGGTGCCGGTTCTGGTGTGGTGCCGGTTCAGGTGTGGTCGATGTCGACGGCGATCGGCCGGTTGAGGTAATGTCCGCCGGTCCAGGCGGATTCGACGGCCCGAATCGCCGCCTCCGGTGTCGTCTCGGTGAAGACGAGGCCGGTCCGGGCCCGGAACGCGGGGGTCGGCCCGCTGAGGATGTCCTCGTGGAGGGCCCGGTGGCCCTCGGAGACGTCCGGTGGCGGAAGCCCGCGTGCTCCGGTGTCGCGGTGGCGGTCCGCGGCACTGTCGTACCGGCCGCGCAACGCGTAGTTGGTGAGCGCCGACTGGATCAGGACGTCGCCGAGCAGACGGCTGTTCTTTCGCCCGCGAACCCCGAAGTCGTAGTCGCGGAACCGCCGTCCTTCCTGCTCGGCCACCGCCCTGGCCCGCGCATCCGGGTCCAGGTGGATCCAGATGCGCAGCGTGTTCGTGCCGGCCTCCTCGAATCGGAAGGCGCCCGAGAGCCAGGCGCGTTTTCTGGCGTACGCCTCGGGGGTGTACGTGCGGACGATCTGGAAGCTCTCCGCGGGTGAGCCGAGTGCTTCCGTGATGCGGGCGTACTCACCGGGGTATCGCCAGATCAGGGAGAAGATGTGCGCCGCGCTGACGCAGGTCCTCGCGTCCGGTTCTCCGCCGCGGAAGTACACGTTGACGATCTGCGTGTTGCCGGCCGGGTTGTAGAGGCGTTCGAGCAGGCCCCAGTAGAGGTGCCGCGGGTCCAGACCGTCGGCTCTGGGCTCGGTCAGCACGCGCAGCAGGGACCGCGCCACCGGCTGCCCGTTCTCACCGCTGCGGGCGTGCAGCGTGCCCCGCCGGTGCAGCACGTCCAGAACGGGCACGGACGCCGGCTCGCGCGCCGCCAGCCGCCCGCAGTACGACCCGCACATGTCGCCCGGCTCACCCATCGGTCCGCCTGAGCCGCGACACTTCGCTCATCGCCTCGTCGCGTGTCATCCGCCGCAGCCGCGCGGGGTCGGCGATCGACGCCGGGCAGCCGCGCTCGTGCTGCCGGGTCACCGCGCGGATTCTTTCCTCGGGGCCGCGGGACAGCGTGGGCCAGTGCAGGTCGGCGTGGCAGACGGGGCACGCGCACTGGTAGGAGCCTCCGCCGAAATGGACAGGCATCGTGTTCCTCCGATCAGTCGCCGCGGCGGCGCTTGAACGCCGGCAGGGCGATGGGCGGACGAGGCGTCAGGACGGTCCACAGGAGTTCCCCCAGGGCTCCGGCGGAGACGGCGGCGCAGGCGAGCCAGCGGAACACCGTCTGCGTGACGTCGGCCCGTTCGGGCGGGGCCAGGCACAGCGCCACGCCCAGGGCCAGGAGCGTCACACCGATGTTGTAGGCGGCGACGGCTCGGTTGATTTTGATCTTCCAGCGGTCGAAGTGCTCCTGCTGGCGCCGGCGCAGGCTCTCCTCGCGTTCGGCCAGGTCGTCCCGGCCCCACCACGCCTCGAGGTCGCCCACCGAGTAGAGGAACGCCCGCGCGTGGAAGCCGTACTGGATGCAGGAGACCAGCGCCATGGTGGCCAGCGCGAGGGCCAGCAGGGCCTGCCCCGGCCAGCGGAACTCGTCCCCGTCCGCCCCGACCACGCCGATCATGGCCACGCACGAGGCGGCGAGCAGCGGGGCCGCCACGAAGTGGGCGGCGTCCGCCGCCTGCCCCGACCCGAGCGGTGCCGGCTTGGCCCATCGGGGCGGGCGAAACCCTGCCATGCTCACACCCCCCGTGATCGCCACCTGGCCGGCGGTGGCGGTGCCGCGACGGTCATCGTGAAGACGGCCATCGATCCCATGCAACCCCCTGCCTCTCCCGGTCGTGGTCCTCGACCGGCGAGTACGGACGGACCGTCCGTACATCAAGCGTCGTACGCCGACCGGGGCGGGGCCACCCCCAGAAGTGGGGTCATCCGAGCGGGCCGCGCTCCGGGTCGGCTTCGGCGCACAGGCCCAGTTCGGCGGCCCACAGCCGGGCGGCCGCCTGCTGCGTGGGATGCCTGCCGCCGGGTGCGGGATGGGAGTCGATGTACTTCGCGCGGATCTTTTTGAGATGGTCGTTGACCGTGTTCTCTTTCGTGCCCAGCAGATCCGCCACGTCCTTGGCCGTACGCCCGGGACCGCACGCGAACGCCTTCACCACCTCGATCTCGCGCTCGGTGAGGACGAACAGTTCCCGGCGCCGCTTCGCCGCCTCGAACACCCGGGCGAGGGTCAGGTTCAGGTCGCCGGCCGTGATGCAGCGCCTGGCGGCGATGCGCTCGGCCCGCTCACCCGCCGCGAACGCCTTCAGCACCTCCCTGTCGAACGTGCTGAGCTCCTCGCCCCGGGGCAGCTTGCGCCGATGCAGGTCCGCGTAGAGCAGCCTGGCGAGCTCCAGGGACAGGTGATGGCCGCCCCGGGCCGCGGCGACGACCGGTTCGATGAGGGCGGAGGGTACGGCGGACTTCTCGATGTAGCCTCGCGCGCCGGCGGCGATCGCGTCGAGGACCTCGGCCGGCTGCGCCTCGCCCGAGAGCAGCAGCACCCTCCACCCGAGACTCGTCAGCATGCGCACCGCGGCGGCCCCGGACGGGCCGCCGGCCCTGAGCCTGACGTCGCAGATCGCCACCCCCACCGTGTCGGTGCGGGGAACCTCGGCCACGCTCCGTACCGATGGCAGGACGGCGAAGCCGCGCGCCCGCAGCCGTGGTGCGAGCGCCTCGGTGAGCGGCCCGCCGACCAGCGGGTGATCGTCGATGAGGATGACCCGCGGCTTACCGGTCATCGGCGCCCGCCCGCCAGGTGATCGTCACCTGGGTCCCCTCACCGGGGGCCGAGGTCACCTCACAGCGTCCGCCCACGGCCGTCACGGCCTGGAACGTCTTCGTCATGCCGCCCCCACGTGGCGTGCTCTGCTGGTCGAATCCGACGCCGTGATCCAGTACGGACACCTCCAGCCTGTCGGGCTCGGCCTCGGCGAAGAAGACCACTTCGTTGTCGGGCCCGCCGTGCTTGAGCGCGTTCGCGAGGGCCTCACCCGCCGCCGCCACGACCGGTTCGATGACCGGGCCCGGCGGGTCGGCGTGAATGTAGAGGCTGGGCTGCACGAGCAGCCCGAGCTCGACGAACGTGTCGATGAGCTCCGTGAGCCGGTCGTGCAGATCGGACTCCTGGTCGTTCGCCACCCGCAGCATGTTGCGCGCCTTGAGCGCGCCGCGCCGGGCCGACCTGCGCGCCTCGGCGGGCAACCGCTCGTCGCGGGCGAGCCCGTCCAGGATCCACAGCACCCCGTCGTGCAGGCCCCGGCGGGTCCGCTCCCGGTCCCGGGCGAGGTCCAGCTGCCGCTTCTGCTCCGCCGCGGCCTGTTCGGCGGCGTGCCGCTCGCTTTCCGCCCTGCGCCGCTCGGCGACGGCCTGCGCGATCTGACCCGCCATCGTACGCAGCAGGGTGGAAACGAACAGGCCCACGACATACCAGAGAACGAAACCGAGCAGATCCGAGCCGAGTTTCAGCGTGATATCCGGCAGGAGCGTGCCGAACCAGGACGTCCACATCAGCAGAACCGCGGCGATGGCCCGCGCCCGGAGCCCGATCGCGAACCCCAGGATGAGAGACGACACCAGGCTGAAAGGCACGACCTCGGTCATGATGACGTTGCGCAGTTCGGGTGCCGCGGCCCGGGAGCCGATCGTCATGAGCGCGATGCAGAACCCCACGTCGACCCAGGCGAGCAGATTGTCCTCCCGCACGTTCCCCCTGGTCCAGGCGCGGTGCGCGACCCAGGTGGCCTCGATGGCGGCGGTGCCGAGCGCGACCACGGCGAGCGACGGGTGGGCGAGCCGATTCCAGCCGAATAGCGGAATCGCGAGAAAAGGCACCATCAACACCCGAATGAAGGCCGCCATCCTGGCCAGCCGTTCCTCATTCCGTTTGATGAGGCCTTCGGTGTCATCGGCGACCTGCGCGGTGCCGCGCCAATCGACGGCCGTACGAAGCCGAGAGCCGGGCGCGGATAACGGAACGGAACTCATGCGTCGTCTCCCGAGCGTTTCGTACCCCGAACGTCCGTAGGTGAGACGTGATCCGGCGGGAATGCGTTGCCATGACTTTTCCGACAACAATTGTGGAGGCCCGCGCGCCGCGGTCGCCCGCCGGCGCGCATGCCGGCGGCGAGACGGGCACCGCCGAGCCCGCCCCGCGGGCGCCACATCTTCGGTAGGGTCTCGGTGCCGACCGGGGTGACCCCTCCGCGTCGCCACCCCCGGCACGACCGGTCCCGCCGCCCACCACCTCGGCGACGACGACCCGGGCGGGCTACCGGTACGCGTGCCCCACGCCGACCTGGCGCCCAGCCGCGCGGGCCCCCCCGCTCCCCCGAACGGCACGACGTCGCCGTACGGCCCGCCGAGGGAGCTCCCGAACTCATGGCGTCCATGCGGCGCGCGACCGCCAGGCGCGGCGGCAGGGACAGGACACGCGGACCCGAAAGGACGGTCAGCCCGATGCCCGACCAGCGAACCGAACTGAACTGGCTGCTCGACGACCTGACCCGCCGCGTGCCGAGCATCAGGCACGCCGTCGTGCTGTCCTCCGACGGGCTCGCGATGGGCGGCTCGCGCGGGCTGACCCAGGACGACACCGAGCACCTGGCCGCGATCGCGGCGGGCAGCCACAGCCTCGCCTCGGGGGCGGGACGGCACTTCGGGCTGGGCGGGGTGCGGCAGACCATCATCGAGCTGGAAGAGGGCTTCCTGCTGGTCACCGCCGCCGGGCAGGGCGCGCGGCTGGCCGTGCTGGCCGCCGGCGACGCCGAACTCGGCATCGTCACCTACGAGATGACGCTCCTGGTGAAGCGCGTCGGCGAGCATCTGACCGCGCAGCCGAGGGGGGCCGCCCCGGGCTGGAACGGCGGGCGGCCCTGACCCGAGCCGATCCGGGGCCGCCGTAACGGCCGGTCTCACGGCATATCGGGTCCGCATATCGGGTCCGCGCGGGGCATGCCGCCGAACAGGCGGATCTTGTAAAGTCGGGGCATGGCCGGCAACCCGGAGCTGCGTACGGAGCGGCTCGTGATGCGGCGCTGGCGCGCGGACGACCGCCCCGCGTTCGCCGCCCTCAACGCCGACCCCGAGGTGATGCGGCACTTCCCCGCGCCGCTCACGCGTGAGCAGAGCGACCAGATGGTCGACCGCATCGAGGCCAGGTTCGACCGGCACGGGTTCGGGCTGTGGGCGGTGGAGGTCGCCGGGACCGGGCGGTTCATCGGGTTCACCGGGCTGGCCGTGCCGAACTTCGCGGCGCCGTTCATGCCCGCCGTCGAGATCGGGTGGCGGCTGGCCAGGTCGGCCTGGGGGCACGGGTACGCCTCCGAGGCGGCCCGGCGGGTGCTGGGCCACGCGTTCGGCGAGCTCGGGCTCGGCGAAGTCGTGTCGTTCACCTCGACGTCCAACACGCGCTCGATGGCCGTCATGGAACGCATCGGCATGGTCCGCGACCCCGACGGCGACTTCGACCATCCGAAGGTGGCGGAAGGGCATCCGCTGAGGCGGCACGTGCTGTATCGCATCATCGCCGAGCGGCACGCCGCACTCGCCGGGCCGAGAGGATCATGCCGGTAGCCCCGGAGGCGTTCGAGCCCCTCCGCGCCGACGACCCGGCCACGGCCGGGGGATACCGGCTGTACGCGCGGCTGGGCGTGGGCGGCATGGGGTGCGTCTACCTGGCGTTCACGCCGGGCGGGCGGCCCGTGGCCGTCAAGGTGGTGCGGGCCGACCTCGCCGCCGACCGGGAGTTCCGGGCCAGGTTCGCGCAGGAGGCGCTGGCGGCGCAGCGGGTCAACGGCATCCACATCGCCCAGCTCCTCGACGCCGACCCCGACGCCGAACGGCCCTGGCTCGCCACCGCGTACGTGCCGGGCCCGGTGCTGTCGGAGGCCGTGCGGCCGGCCGCACCGTTACCGCTGGCGGCGGTGCGCACGCTCGTGGCCGGGGTCGCCGACGCGCTGGCCGCCATCCACGCGGCCGGCATCGTGCACCGCGACCTCAAACCGGGCAATGTGGTGCTCGGCGCCGACGGGCCGCGCGTCATCGACTTCGGCATCGCCCGCGCCACCGACGCGACCGCGCTGACGCTCAGCGGCTCCCGCATCGGCTCGCCGCAGTACATGGCTCCCGAGCAGATCCTCGGCCGGGGCGCCACGCCCGCGACCGACGTGTTCGCCCTCGGCGCGCTGGCCTACTACGCGGCCACCGGCCTGCACACGTTCGGCGAAGGCCCCGAGTTCGGCATCGTCTACCGCGTCGTCAACGAGCCCCCCGACCTCACCGGCTGCCCGCCCGAACTCGCCCCGCTGATCACCGACTGTCTCGCCAAAGAGCCCGAGGCCCGGCCCACCCCCGCCGACATCGTCGCCGCCTGTCGTCCCGGCGGCGATCGCCGGCCCGGTGGCCAGGTCGACTGGCTGTCCCCGGCCGTGACCGAGGCCATCGAGGGCAGGGTGGCTGCCCTGCGCACCCTGACCGCCGAGATCCGTGCCTCTTCCGCCGCCTCCCCGCCCCTCGCCCCCCACGACGCCACCCCGGCCCCGGGCCGGACCGAAAGCGTCCCGCACATCCCCACCGTGACCGCAAGCGCGGACCACCCGGCGGACCGGCCGGGCGTCTCCGCAACGGTCGGCGGCACCGGCGCCCTCCAGCCGGCCGCGGGCCAGGGCCATCCGGCGAGCGGCCCCGGCGGCTTCGCGCCCTCCGGCCCCGCGCTTCCCGGCCGGCCGGGGGCGGGCGCCGGCCAGGCGGCCGGGCACGGCGAGTACCGGGCGGGCGGTCCGGACGCCCTGGTGCCCCCCGTTCCCGCGCACGCCGGTGCGGGGGCGGGCGCGGAAGCAGACTCGGTGACCGAACGGCACGCGGCAGCGTCCGGAGCGGACCGATCGTGGGCGACACAGCAGGCGGGCGGCGCCGGTCCCGGCGACGGCCCTCCCCCGGGGGCCACGACCGTGTACGCGTACGGGGACGCCCCGTGGATCGCCGAACCCCCCCGCGACCGGGTCCTGGCCCGTGGGCGGGCCCGCCGGGTCCAGCTGGCCATCGCCGCCGTGCTCGTGCTCGCCGGCGCCGCCATCGGGTCGCTCGTCACGGGCAAGCTGATGGGCGGCCCGGAAGACGGCGGCGGTGCCGCCGGTCCGCCCCAGAGCCCGGCGGCCTCGGCGCCCGAGTCGGTCCATCCCACGGCCGAGACCCCGTCGGCAGGCGCAACCAGGCCCGAGGAAACGGAGCCCGCCGACGAGGTGCCGATGGACGAGGCGCGGGAGCAGGCGCTGCAGTGGAAGGGCACGGTGACGCTCACCGAACGGGGCGCCGACCTCGACACGGTGCCCCCGAGCGTCACCGCGCAGTTCGGGGACATCGACGTGAGCGCCCGCAGGGAAGAGGCGGTCGCGGTCTGGGGCGGCGCGACCCTGGTATCGAACGGCCCGAACCTCGTCCTGTGGACGAGGGCCGGCCCGCCGGACCGGCGGCACTGCGCCGACCTGGTGGCCGGCCAAGGCGCCGAGAGCGTCGCGGCCACCCCGGGCCAGATCGTATGCGTCCGCACCAACCTCGGCCACGTGGCCACCGTGACCGTCGGGTCGGTCTCCCCCGGCTCCGCCGACGTCGTCGCGGACGTCCAGGTGTGGCAGGCCACGACCGGATAAGGGCCTGCGGCCCGCCCTCGCGCCGTGCCCGGCCGCACCGGCCCGGACATCGGCCGTGACATCATCCGCTTGAGCTTTGTCGTGCGGGTTCCGGCGGCCAACGGGCCACCAGTGCACGCGAAGCCCAGGCGACGCCGGCGAACCGGCACGACCTTCGGCGCGGCGCCTCGCGACGATCAAGGCGCTTCACGGCCGCCTGCCGGGCCACGCCGGAGCCCGGACGGGACATCCGGCGTGCTCTCGCCCGCTCGATCCACACCACGCGCCGTCCGATGCCGCCCACTCGCATACGGGAAGGCCCGGGCGACGCTCGTGCACCGGCCCGTTTCCGGCGTGGCCTCTGGCGGCGATCAGGTGGCTTCTCGGTCGCCTGCCGGGCCGGGGGCGGGATCGCAGGTGGGGTGGGGCGCGGGGTCGGTGATGCCGCCGTACTCCTGGATGGCGTGGGTGAGGGGGTGGGCGGGGCCGAGGGTTTCGCGGGCGCGGCGTTCCAGGCGGACCCAGCGCAGGGCGGTCTCGGTGCCCCCGCCGAGGGCCTGGGCGGCGCGGATGCGGCCGAACTCGGCGGCGAACCAGGACGGCGTGGCACCGTCGCCCGTGGTGTCGAGGTGCCGCGCGGTCTCGGCGAACCGGCGGTGCGCCTCGTCGTGCCGGCCTTCGCCGAGCAGGTGCTCGGCCGCCGCCAGTTCCGCCCGCGCCCATTCCTCGCCCTCGCCGCCGTCACGGCGGCCCGGCCGCCCGGTGCCCTCCGGGGCCGGGGCCGGGGCGGCGTACGAGGGTGGGGCGGTGGTCGTTTCGGCGATGCGTTGGAGTTCGTGACGGACGGTGGTGGCGTCGGGGCGGTCGGCGGCGGGTTTGGCCAGCATGGCGTGGATCAGGGTGGCCAGTGGGGGTGGCACGTCGGGGCGGCGGGCCGGCATGGGCTCGGGCGGTTCGGTGACGATGCGGTGGGCGCAGGCGTCGAAGCCGCCCGCGTTGGAGAACGGGGGGCCGCCGGCGAGCAGGGAGTACAGGACGGTGCCGAAGGAGTAGATGTCGGAGGCGGGGGTGACGGTCGCGCCGCGGCACTGCTCCGGGGACATGTAGAGGTCGGTGCCGATGGCGGCTGGGGTCATGGTGTAGCGGGTGAGCCCGGCGGTGGGCAGGGCGGCGACGCCGAAGTCGCAGATCTTCAGTACGCCGCCGTGGTCGAGGATGAGGTTCTGCGGCTTGAGGTCGCGGTGCACGACGGGCGTGGCGTGCCCGTGGAGGCATTCCAGCCCGGCGGCGATCTGCCGGCCGTAGTGCACGACGTCGGCGATGGGCAGCAGGCCGTCGCGGCGCTGGAGCACGCCGAGGTCGGGGCCGGGCAGGAACTCCATGACGACGAACGACCCGCCCTCGTGGCGGCCCCGGTCGTAGACCATCACGATGTTCGGATGCTTGATCATGGCCATGACGCGGGCTTCGCGGTCGAACCTGGCCAGCAGCTCCTCGGCTTCGTCGTCGGGGAGGTCGGGCCGCATCAGTTTGACGGCGACGTCGCGGCCGAGGTCGAGGTCGGTGCCGCGGAAGACCGTGCCGAACCCGCCCCGGCCGATCTGCTCGATGAGCCGGTACCGTCCGGCGAGCAGGGCGCCCGCACCGATGGTCATGGCCGGCCCCTCACGTCCCGGCGTACGGCCTGCGGCGCACCATGGTGGCCTGCGACGCCGCGGGCAGGTGCGCTTCGTCGATGTCCCAGGTGGCGTCGCCGTCGAAGACGAACTCCCGGCCGCTGATGATCAGTTCGATTTCGTGGCCGAGGACGAGCTCGTCGCCTTTGCGTACCCGCCATGGCCGCCCCCTCATCATTTTGATCATGGCGGGGGATCCGGCGCGGCGCACCCAGGTGCCGTTGGTGCTGATGTCGGTGGCGGTGAGCGCCTTGCCGTTCCAGTGCAGCACGACGTGGGCGCGACTGATCCACGCCTCGCCGACGGCGTCGAGCCAGGGGGCCAGTGTCACGCCTTCCTCGCCCGGCGCCCGGCCGACCCGCACGTCTTTGCCCCGGGGGGTGACGAAGCGGGCCCGCACGGTGCCGCCGATGCGTATTTTCACTTGGACGCGGCGCGGGTTGCCGCCGATGTCGGTGAGCGGCCTGCCGTGCGTGGGGCAGCGCACGGCGCCGGACCGGTAGACGGGCAGTGGCTGGCCGGAGGTACGCCCGGGGCCGAACATGGGGCAGGTGGGGTCGGGGCAGCGCCACAGCCGGCCGAGCAGGTCGCGGCGGACGCCGGCGCCGGTGCGCCGGTCGTACATGCCGGCGGCGAGGAGCAGGCTTTCCTCTTCCTTGCGGGAGATCTCCCATTCTTCGGGCACCGGCATGATGCGCGGCGACACGGAGACTCCGCCGGCGAGCTGGATGGGCTGGAAGAACCTGTCGCGGTTTCC
Source organism: Actinomycetales bacterium (assembly GCA_044507605.1). Taxonomy (GTDB): domain Bacteria; phylum Actinomycetota; class Actinomycetes; order Streptosporangiales; family Streptosporangiaceae; genus Thermopolyspora. The sequence goes on from JBIQJI010000043.1 coordinate 46,053, forward strand.
GGCGATCCAGGGGTAGATGCGGTAGTACTCCATGTAGTTGTCGCGGCTGACGACGCGCTGCCCGGTGTGGTCGGCGAGTTCGAGGAGGCGGTCGTCAGCGACGTCGAGGACTTCGATGAGCCCTCGGCGGTACCAGCGTTTGAGGGTGGACCGCTCGTTGGGGGACAGGTCGCGGGCGCGCAGCAGGGACCAGTCGGCGACGCCGTACACCTGCAGCGACTCGTCCTTGGTGTAGGCGATCAGGCCGTGGACGAGCCCGGTGAACCGGGCGAGGTCGGCGGGGCGGTCTCCGAGCAGGGGGGACGTCCTCATGACGTTGGACATGTCGATGGCGAAGTCGGCCGCCGACGCATCGAGGGTGAGATGCTTCTCAAGTCCCATATATGGGGAAGCTACCAGCGCATGCGCCGTCAGGCGCGGCTCTGGCGATGCCCGCTCTGCTCGTGGCGGCGAAATCGCCCCGCCGATTCGGCGGGGCGAACGGCGCCGCGTCCGGTCGCCAGCCAGACGCCCGTGGCGACCACGAGGGCGCCGACGGCGAGGCCGAGAACGCTGTACGACAGGCCGCCGACGATCGCGCCGGCGACGATGGTGCCGGTGGCGCCGCAGACGTTCATGAGCAGGTCCGACAGGCCCTGGACGGAGGGCCGGTGCTCGACCGGGGCCGACTCGGTGAGCAGGGCCGACCCGGCGACCAGGCCGCAGGACCAGCCGGTGCCGAGCAGGCCGAGGCCGACGGCGACCTGGGCGACGTGGTGGTCGCCGGCCGTGCCGGCGAGGGCGGCGGCGCCGAGCAGCTGGGCCATGCCGAGGACGAGCACGGGGATCGCGCCGATGCGGTCGGCCAGCCAGCCGACGAGCGGCGACAGGACGTACATGCCGGCGATGTGGACGCTCAGCACGATGCCGATGACGCGGATCGTGGCGCCGCCGTGGTCGAGGTGCACGGGGGTCATCGACATGATCGACACCATGGCCGTGTGGGCGACCGCGATGGCGACGATCGCGCGGCGGGCGCCCGGTGAGCGGCGCAGCACGCCCCAGCCGGTGCGGATCGCGCCGCCGCCGCGCCGGGGGCCGGCCGCGGCAGGTTCGGCGGGTCCCCGGGCGTGGGCGCGGGCCGTGAGCAGCGGGTCGGGGCGCAGCCCGGCGAGGATGATGGCCATGGCGACCGCGAAGGCGACGCCGGCCAGCGCGAACGGTCCGGAGGCGCCCGTCATGCCGAGGGCGCGGCCGAGCTCTTCGGCGGGTTCGGCGAGGTTGGGCCCGGCGACCGAGCCGACGGTGCCGGCCCAGATGACCAGGGACAGGTGCCGGGCGGCGTGTCCGGGCGGGGACAGGTCGGCGGCCGAGTAGCGCGCGGCGAGGTTGCCGGCGCTGCCGCCGCCGAACAGCACGATGCCGGCCAGCAGCAGCGGCCAGTTGCCCAGCACGATGGCGAGCACGCAGACCGCGCTGCCGATCAGCGCGGCGCCGTACGCCAGGGTGAGGCCGGCCCGGCGGCCCGAGCGGGTGCTCAGCCTGGCCACCGGCAGGGCCAGCAGCGCGGAGCCGAGCACCGCCGCCGTGCCGGCGAACCCGCTGATCGTCACGGACCCCGACAGCTGCGCGACGACGAGTGAGCTCAGCGCCACCCCGACGGCCGCGGCGCCGCCGCTGGTCACCTGCGCCGCCGACAGCACGGCGAGCGTGCGCCGTTGTGTTCTGCGCAGGTCAGGGGTAGGACTGACGGAGTCCGCGAGGTTCGCCGGAGATGTCGTCACCAGAGAAGTTTGTCATCGAACCTCACGAAACGCCGCACAATTTCCCGCTGAGCGGACCGCCCGAAGCAAACACCCCGGCTCCGCGCCGCCGCCTCCGCGCCGCCGGGTGCGCACACGGCGCTCCCGCGCCGGCGGCCTCGGCACGGCGTCTGCCCGGCACGGCCTACGATGCGGTGATGTCACTTCGCGAGCTGGTGGTGCTGGGCACGGCGAGTGCGGTGCCCACGCGCGAGCGCAACCACAACGGCTACCTGCTGCGATGGGACTCCGCCGGTTTCCTGTTCGATCCCGGCGAGGGCACCCAGCGGCAGATGCGGCATGCCGGGGTCAGCGCCCACGACATCACCTGGATCTGCGTCACCCACTTCCACGGCGATCACAGTCTGGGCCTGCCCGGCGTCGTGCAGCGCATCGCCCACGAGGGCGTGCCGCACCCGATCCGGGCCGCCTACCCCGCCGCCGGGCAGGAGTACTGGGAGCGGCTGCGGTACGCGACCCCGTTCGCCGACGACTCCGCGGCGATCGTCCCCGTGCCCCTCTCCGGGGCCGAGGTACGGCTGGCGGCCGGCCCGGTCACCCTCACCGCCCTGCCGCTGTCGCACCGGATCGAGACGTACGGCTACCGCGTCGAGGAGCCGCCCGGCGTCCGCATGATCCCCGAGGAGCTGGCCCGGCGCGGCGTCCACGGCCCGCTGATCGGCGAACTGCAGCGCGCCGGCGTGGTGACCGCGCCCGACGGCTCCACGGTGCGGCTGGAGGAGTGCAGCCGGCCCCGGCCGGGGCAGAGCGCGGCGTTCATCATGGACACGCGGGTGTGCGACGAGGCGTACCGGCTGGCCGACGGGGTCGACCTGCTGGTGATCGAGGCGACGTTCCTGTCGACCGAGGCGGAGCATGCCGACCGGTACGGCCACCTGACGGCGGCGGGGGCGGCCCGGATCGCCGCCGAGTGCCGGGTCCGCCGGCTGGTGCTGACCCACTTCTCGGAGCGCTACTCGGCCACCGACATGCCCCGGTTCCTGCAAGAGGCCGGCGAGGTGTTCGACGGCGAGATCATCGTGGCCGAGGATCTCCTCCGCGTGCCCGTCCCGAAGCGCGTGGCCGCCGTCTCCGGCTTACCGGCGTCGGCCCACTGACTTTTCCGTGCCGTCGGCCGTATGATTACGTGCGTCCATAATGGCACGATATTCAAGAGGTCACCGTGTCCGAACGGCACCGCCCGGAGTTCTGCCTGCACTGCGGCCGACCGTTGCTCACCCGGTCCGGCCGGGGCAGGGTGCGTGAGTACTGCGACGCCACCTGCCGCAGCGCCGCGCGCCGGGCCCGGCGCGCGGCGTCGTCCGTCAATACGAACTTGACAGCAGACGCGCGTAAAGGAGATATTGACGACGTGGACGACATGAGCCCGTCCCGGCTCATGGACGCCGTGCGCCGGTGGACGGCCGCGATGTCCGCCGCGGACGTGTCGCCGCTGGAGGCGGTGGTCGCGGCGCGCGACCTCGCCCGACGCGTTGACGGGGCCATGCGGGCATCGGTCGAAAGGGCACGCGAGATGGGACACACCTGGCAGGAGATCGGCGAGGTGCTCGGCACCAGCCGCCAGGCGGCCTTCCAGCGGTTCGGCCGCCCGCTCGACCCGCGCACGGGCACGCCCATGGCCGACCGGATCCTGCCCGACGCCGGCGAACGCGCCGCGACCCTCGTGGCGTGCCTCACCGACGGCCGCTGGGACGACGTGTGCCGCGACTTCGACGAGACCGTCGCCGCCCGGCTCGACGCGACGGGCGTGGCGGCCGTGTGGGCGCAGGTCGTCGGCATGGTGGGCGGCTACGAGGGCATGGGCGAGCCGCTCGCCCGCCAGGCGGGCGACTACACCGTGGTCGACGTGCCGCTGCGGTTCGAGGGCGGCGACCGGGCCGTCCGCGTCACCTACGACCGGCGCGGCAAGGTCGCCGGCCTGTTCGTCCTGCCCGCCGATGCGCCCTGACCCTCCTCCCCCACGCCCTCGCGGCCCTCCCCAGAACGGATGCGAAAACAGTGCTCTTCCGCCACGATCCGGCACTCCCCGGAACCCCCGTCCGCACCGGCCCGCCCATCGGCGAACGTCTCGCCTCGGCCCTGTGCGCGGCCGTCCTGGTCGCCCCCGCGCTGACCGCGTGCGGTTCAGGCGGCGCGACCTCGGCCGCGCCCGCCCACTCGGCCGCGCGCGCCGCCGGCGCGAGCGCGACTCCGGCGACCTCCCACACCGGCTGGGTGGAGGAGGAGGTGAGTTTCCGCGTAGGCGGCCTGACCGTGTACGGCACGTACCGCCACCCCGCGCATCCCCGCGGGCGGCTCCCGGCGGCGCTGCTGATCGCCGGCAGCGGCCCCACCGACCGCGACGGCAACACCCCGCTGATCAAGGGCCGGGTCGACACGCTGAAGATGCTGGCCGAGCGGCTGTCGGCCGAGGGCGTCGCGAGCCTCCGCTACGACAAGCTGGGCAGCGGCAAGACGGGCCTCGGCCCGTACGCCGCTGACCCCACCGGCATCGGCATCGGCCCGTTCACGGCCGAGGCCGAGGCGGCTCTCGCCTACCTGGCGGCGCGGCCCGGCGTCGACAAGAAGCGGCTCACCGTCATCGGGCACAGCGAAGGCGCACTGTTCGCGCTCCTGCTCGCCACCCGCAAGGGTCACCGGGCGCCGCACGTCCACGGCGTGGGGCTGCTCGAACCGCTGAGCCGCCGCTACCTCGACATCATCAGCGCCCAGCTGCGGGCCCAGCTCGACGCCCAGCTGCAGGCCGGGAAGATCACGGCGGAGCAGGCGGCGCAGATCGAGCAGGCGCTGGCGAAGGCGATGCGGTCCCTGCGCACCACGGGCACGCTGCCGCCGGACCTGCCCGGCGGCCTGGCCGCCGTGCTGTCCGCTCCGCGGTTCCTGGCCGAGGCCGACCGGCTGGACCCCGCCAAGCTGGCCGCGCGCCTTCGGCCGCACACGCCCGCCCTGGTGAGCTGCAGCGACGCCGACATACAGGTGTCGTGCGACGACGTCGAGCATCTCGTCAAGGGCCTGACCAGGGCGAAGTCCGCCACCGCATTCGTCCGGCTGACCGGCGTCAGCCACGTCCTCAAGCAGGACCCGAGCCGCACGGCGGCCCACTACGGCGACCCGCTGCCGTTCTCACCGCAGCTCGGCAAGGCCCTGACCGCCTTCTTCGCCCGGCATCACTGACGTTTCGCAGATGGCGGCGGACCGCGATGCCGAGGCGGATCCGGGGCCATCGGTTTCGAAAATTTCTGGCCGCCCGGCCGGTTCGCCGGCGGAGCGGGGGCGATCGGCCGGGCCAGCCGTTGGGCCGCCTGGCGTGCCGTGAAACTTTCTTTTCCCGCTCAGGCATCTGGGCACGTCACCCGGCTCGACGGGCCTGGTGTTTGAAATATTTCAGTTGAACGTTGACATGTTTCGGAGCCCTTCCCAGACTTCTGCGCAGGCGGCCCGCCACTCGCGTTCTGGTTCGCGGCGCGGCCGCTCGCGTGGGTGTCGCCGCCAGGGTGCAGCCTCGCCGCGTCCGTCCGTTCCGATCAATGTTCCACTGGAGAAACAGGCATGATCGAAAACGCCCTAGACGGCAAACGATCCCGAACCCGGGTCGCGCTACGTAAGCTCCTCACCCTCGGCGCCGTCGGCGTCCTCGGCGCCGGCCTCGCGCTGACCATCCAGACCGAGGCCAGCGCGGCGAGCACCCTCGGCGAGGCCGCGGCCCTGTCGGGCCGGTACTTCGGCACAGCCATCTCGACGGCCCACCTCGGCGACTCGCAGTACACCACGATCGCGGACCGCGAGTTCAACATGGTGACGCCCGAGAACGAAATGAAGATCGACGCCACCGAGCCCAACCGGGGGCAGTTCAACTTCACCCAGGGCGACCGGGTCTACAACTGGGCCGTCCAGCACGGTAAGCGGGTGCGCGGCCACACGCTGGCCTGGCACAATCAGCAGCCGGGCTGGATGCAGAGCCTGTCGGGCAGCTCGCTGCGCCAGGCGATGATCGACCACA
>JBIQJI010000123.1:0-8429 GCA_044507605.1 Actinomycetales bacterium
GGCCCTGATCGAGCCGGCGACCGGGCAAAAGGGGGGACAACGGCGCGGCAACCTTCATTCAGGCCCGGTCCTTGAGAGCATCTGGTGATGTGACGGCCCTATTCGATCAGCTTCGTACGGCGATGCGGGTGCGCCCGGGCGGCGAGGACGACGAGACACGGCGGCCCCTGCCCGTGTCGGGCATGCTCGCGGCCGCGTGGACCCTCGGCGTCGGGCTGGCCGTCCTCACCACCGTGACGCTGATCGCCTGGATCGCCGCGCCCAAAGGCGCGCCGGCGCAAGGCGTGCCCGGCGTCTTCCGGGCCGCCTGCCAGCTCTGGCTGGCCGCGCACCACGCCGGCTTCGCCATCCCCGGCGGCAGCATCGGGCTGCTGCCCATCGGTTTGATGATCATGCCGGCGGCGCTGCTCTACCGGTCGGCGATGTGGATGACCCGCGACGCCGACCTGCGGCTCCGGCTGCCCGCCCGGCTGCCCAAAGGCACCCCCAAAGACAAGGCCAACGCCCGGCGCCGCGCCCAGCTCGCCCTCGTGGCACAGGCCGGCATCTCGCTCGCGGCGCCCTACTCCCTGCTCGCCGGGCTGATCGCGCTGGTCGCCCGCAACGAGGTCACCCAGCCGTTCCTGGGCGAGGCGCTCGTCAGCCACCTGCTCCTGGCGTTCGTGGCCGGCTCGCTCGCCATGGCGCGCACGATCGGGCCCTGGCGGGTGATGCCGCGGCTGCTGCCCGAACGGGCCAGGTCGGTCGTCATGGGCACCGCCGTCGCCCTCGGGCTGCTGCTGGTGTCGGGGCTGGCCGTGGTGCTCGCCGCGATCGCGGTCAACTTCGGCGACATCGTCCGCCTGTCCGGCGCGCTGTCGACGGGCTTCATCGGCGGGCTGCTGCTGCTCGTGATCGAAGTGCTGTACCTGTGCAACGCCGTCATCTGGGGCCTGGCCTACGTGGCCGGCCCCGGGTTCGCCCTCGGCACGGGCACCCTCGTGGCCCCCACCGGCGTACGGCTCGGCAGTGTGCCCGCCCTCCCGATCCTCGGCGCGCTGCCCGACTCCGGCCCCTCGCCCACCTGGGTGATGGCCGTGATCGCGCTGCCGTTCCTGGCCGGTGTCGTCGCGGGGGTCGTGGTGGCGCGCGTCGCCCCCACGCCCAACGTCGAGGCGGCGCCGCTGTGGGGGTTCGGCTGCGGGCTGGCCACCGGTGCCGTGGCCGGGCTCCTCGCGGCGCTCGCCGGCGGGCCGCTCGGCGGTGCGCGGCTGGTGGCCGTCGGGCCGTCGCCGTGGGAGGTCGGGCTGTCGGTGACGCTGGAGGTCGGGGTGGCCGCCGGCATCTCGGCGGGCGTGACGAACTTCTGGCTGATCTCGCGCCGCAGAGAGGCGTCCGGGCCGCGTCTGCGGGTGCGGCGCGCCGAGCCCAAGGAAGGGCCGCGCCCGCTGCCGGGGCACTGGATGGACGCCACCGAATGCGACACCCAGCCGATCCCCGTCATCCGCGACGACTGGAGCGACGAACACGCCTCGGCCATGGCCGAAAGCTTCGCCCCCGTCACCGACCGCCCCCGCGCCCCCACGCCGGTGGGCGACGCCGACCGCACCACCGGCCGCACCCGTGCCGGGCGCACCGGCACGGTCGCCGGGCGCCGCGACATCGTCGACGAGACCGACGACCGGGACGGCCACGTCATCTACGTCGACCCGTACGCCTGGGACCGTGACTGACCCCCGCCGTCGCGGGTCGGGTTGTCAGGAGTTGGGAGGGGAGGGTTACGGGGCGAAGGGGAAGTCGAGTTCGCCGGGGTGGAGGAAGGGGAGTTTGGCCTCCATGGCGCGTTCTAGGCGGTCGACGCAGGTTTGCTGGGCGGTGATGGTGACGGCGCCCATTTTGCAGTCGGTGTAGGCGGAGAGCTCGTCGCCGAAGTAGAGCTGGAAGACCAGCGTGGCCGGGGCGAGGAGGAGCACCGCGGTCGAGACGACGATGCCGGCGACGGCCTTGGTGCGAGCCGAGACGATCATGGTGAGGATGCCGAAGACCAGGCCGATCACGGGTAGCAGCAGGGTCATCACGAGTGCCCCGAACGACAGCAGGGTCGCCCGGCGGCGCCCGATTCGCGTGATGGGTGTGGTCACCCTGGCCTCCGTTCTGACGCGACCGGCCGGGGCCGATACCCTGGCATCGTCGTCGCTGTGCACGCTCGCGCCCTAAGGAGCACAAGCGTTGTCTTCCGCACCTCGCCTCGTCTCCCGAGCCGCGCGGCTCGTCGTGCTGGTCTCGGGTTCGGGCACCAACTTACAGGCCCTGCTCGACGCCTCGGCCGACCCCGCGTACGGCGCCCGGGTCGTCGCCGTGGGCGCCGACCGTGAGGGCATCGAGGGGCTGGCGCGGGCCGAGCGGGCCGGAGTGCCCACGTTCGTGGAGAAGGTGTCCGCGTACTCGTCGCGGGCGGAGTGGGACCAGGCGATGGCCCGGCGTCTCGCCGCCTACCGGCCCGACCTGGTGGTCTCGGCGGGGTTCATGAAGCTGCTCGGGCAGCAGGTGCTGAAGGCGTTCCCGGTGGTCAACACCCATCCGGCGCTGCTGCCGGCCTTCCCGGGCATGCACGCGGTGCGCCAGGCGCTCGACTATGGTGTCAAGGTCACGGGGTGCACGGTGCATCTGGTCGACGCCGATGTCGACACCGGCCCGGTGATCGCGCAGGAGGCCGTGCCGGTGCGGCCTGATGACGATGAGGCGAGTCTGCACGAGCGCATCAAGGTCGCCGAGCGCCGTCTGCTGGTCGAGCAGGTCGGCCGCATGGGCCGTGAGGGCTGGACGTTGATCGGGCGCCGCGTCGTCATCGGCGAGCCCGGGCCGTGACCGCGGTGGCCGGCCAGTCCATGATCATCGGGCGTGGGCGGCCGGGGCACGCCCCGTCCGGGGGTTCGCCGATCAGCCCGCGTCGTCGCGTCGGGGCCCGCCGCCACGTCCCGGCGGGTCTCGCATTGTCAACAGGAGAGGATCCACAGTGAGCCGCATCGCGATCAAGCGCGCGTTGATCACGGTCTATGACAAGACCGGGCTTGAGGAGCTGGCCAGGGGACTCGACGCCGCGAACGTGGAGATCGTCTCCACGGGCGGCACCGCCGCGGCGATCGCGTCGTACGGCGTGCGGGTGACCCCGGTCGAGTCGCTGACCCACTTTCCCGAGTGCCTGGACGGCCGGGTGAAGACTCTGCATCCGCGGGTGCACGCGGGGCTGCTGGGCGACACGGGCAACCCGGCGCATGTCAAGCAGCTGGAGGAGCTCGAGATCGAGCCGTTCGAGCTGCTGGTGGGCAACCTGTATCCGTTCGCGGAGACGGTGGCGTCGGGCGCGTCGGCCGCCGAGTGCGTGGAACAGATCGACATCGGCGGCCCGGCGATGATCCGGGCGGCGGCGAAGAACCATGGCACGGTGGCCGTCGTGGTCTCGCCCGACCGGTACGCGGACGTGCTGCGGGCGGTGTCGGCCGGGGGGTTCACGCTGGACGAGCGGCGCCGTCTCGCGGCGGCGGCCTACGCGCACACGGCGGCGTACGACATCGCGGTCGCGTCGTGGTTCGAGAACGTGTACGCGCCGGAGCCGGAGACCCGGTGGCCGGCGTTCCTGGCGTCGTCGTGGGAGCGCAAGGCGGTGCTGCGTTACGGCGAGAACCCGCACCAGGCGGCGGCGCTCTACACCGGTGCGCAGGGCGGCGGCCTGGCGGGCGCCGAGCAGCTGCACGGCAAGGAGATGTCCTACAACAACTATGTGGACGCCGACGCCGCGTGGCGGGCGGCGTGGGACTTCGACCGGCCGTGCGTGGCGATCATCAAGCACGCGAACCCGTGCGGCATCGCGGTCGGCGCCGACCTGGCCGAGGCGCACCGTAAGGCGCACGAGTGCGACCCGGTGTCGGCGTACGGCGGGGTGATCGCCGCCAACGGCGAGGTGACGGCCGAGCTGGCCGCGCAGATCGCGCCGATCTTCACCGAGGTCGTGGTGGCGCCGTCGTTCGCCGACGAGGCGCTGGCGATTCTGCGGGAGAAGAAGAATCTGCGGCTGCTGCGCTGCCCGTCGGGGCCGTCGGGCGAGACCGAGTTCCGCCGCATCGACGGCGGCCTGCTGGTGCAGTCGATGGACCGGCTGGGGGCGCCGGGCGACGATCCGGCGACGTGGGAGTTGAAGGCGGGCCCGGCGGTGCCGGAGGAGACGCTGGCGGACCTGGCGTTCGCGTGGCGGGCGTGCCGATCGGTGAAGTCGAACGCGATCCTGCTCGCTTCGGGCGGCGCGACGGTCGGGGTGGGCATGGGCCAGGTCAACCGGGTCGATTCGGCGCGGCTGGCGGTGACGCGGGCGGGGGAGCGGGCCGCCGGGTCGGTGGCCGCGTCCGACGCGTATTTCCCGTTCCCCGACGGGCTGGAGGTGCTGGCCGAGGCGGGGGTGCGGGCGGTCGTCGAGCCGGGCGGGTCGATCCGCGACGAGCTGGTCGTCGAGGCGGCGAAGTCGGCGGGCGTGTCCCTGTACTTCACCGGCACACGGCATTTCTTCCACTAGTTTCCGCTTCCGGAGCCTGGCGGGGCATGCCGCCGTGGCCGGTCGGCCGGATGTCATCGAGCCCGGGAGGTGATCATGCTCCTGATCAACCCCTTGCTGTCCCTGCTCTTCGGCGACGGGTCGTGGATCGGCGTCGTCGCGCTGATCGCGGTCGCCGCCGCGTCGGCGTACGCCGGCTGGGTGGCCGTGGAGTACATCCCTTTCACCAGGCGGATTCTGGAGCGCCGGGAGGGCGGCGGCGGGCGAGAATGAGCCGGTGCCGGGGGAGATGACGACGGGTGATGAAAGGATGTGCGCATGACGGCGCAGATACTCGACGGTAAGGCCACCGCGGCGAAGATCAAGTCGGATCTGAAGTCACGGGTCGCGGCGCTGGCCGACAGGGGCGTGACTCCGGGACTCGGCACGATCCTGGTGGGCGACGATCCGGGCAGCCAGATCTACGTGGCGGGCAAGCACCGCGACTGCGCCGAGGTGGGCATCGCCTCGATCCGGCGTGATCTGCCCGCCACCGCGACCCAGGACGAGGTGGCGGCGGCGATCGACGAGCTCAACGCCGACCCCGCGTGCACCGGCTACATCGTGCAGCTTCCGCTGCCGGCCCACCTCGACGCGCAGCCGCTGCTGGAGCGCATGGACCCCGCGAAGGACGCCGACGGGCTGCACCCGGTCAACCTGGGCCGGTTGGTCCACATGGTCGAGGCGCCGCTGCCCTGTACGCCGCGCGGCATCGTCGTGCTGCTGCAGGAGTACGGCGTGCCGCTCAAGGGCGCCGAGGTGGTGGTCGTGGGCCGGGGCATCACGGTGGGCCGTTCGCTCGGCCTGCTGCTGACGCGGCGCACCGAGAACGCCACGGTGACGCTGTGCCACACGGGCACCCGCGACCTGGCGGCGCACACCCGGGCGGCCGACGTCATCGTGGCGGCCGCGGGGGTGCCGGGGCTCATCACGGCCGACATGGTGCGGCCGGGGGCGGCGGTGCTGGACGTGGGCGTGTCGCGGGTCGACGGCAAGATCGCCGGTGACGTGGCCGCGGATGTGGCCGACGTGGCCGGCTTCCTGTCGCCCAACCCGGGCGGTGTCGGCCCCATGACCCGGGCGATGCTGCTCGCCAACGTGGTCGAGGCGGCCGAGCGGTCCCTCGCCTGACCGGTGCCGCCGCGGTGCCGCTGCGGTTCGGCCGCAGTGCGGCCGGCGGCGTGGCCGAGATGCGGCCGCGGTGTGGCCGCGTCGTCAGCTGGCGCGGCGGTTGACCGCGTGCGGCTGCGGCTCGGACATGGCCGGCCCGGCCGAGCGCTGCGGCGGCACGACGGGGGTGGGCCGCACCAGGCCGAGGGCGACGACCTCGTTGGCCAGCCGGGTGCGCCGGTTGGTGCCCTCGGGGATGCGGAACTTCTGGTAGAGCCGCAGCAGGTGCTGCTTGACCGCGGCCTCGGTGACCACGAGGTCGTCGGCGATCTCGCGTGCCGTGGCGGGGGCCACGAACGCTTCGTCCGACAGCGCCGGGCGGCACAGGGACGTCAGCACGTCGACCTCGCGGCGGGTCAGCTCGGGCGCGGCGGCGCGGCGCAGCTCGACTTCGGGGGTGAAGTCTTCGCGGGGCAGGCCGCCGACGCGGCACCGGGCCGCGCCGAAGGAGACGACGTCGCCGTCGTCGAGTACCCTTCGGGCGATCGGCCTGCCGTTGACCCGTGTGCCGTTCCTGGACAGGCCCAGGTCGACGACGTACAAGTAGGGGCCGCGGCGCACGAACTCGGCGTGCAGCCGCGACACGCTCGGGTCGGTCAGTCTGATGTCCACGCCACGGCCGCGGCCGACAGTGGTGATCTCGGGGCGCAACGAGGCCACCTCTCCGGTGTCCTCGACGCGAACGAACGGCCCCTCCACGGCAGTTCCTCCCCAGGTAGCCCGCCGTTACTTTCGCTACAGCTCCGGCTTACCCAAACGAAGCGATGGGGAATCTCCTTTACCCAAAGGAGAATCCAACGCGAAATTGGTCTGGACCTTTCGGATCGGTTTTGCCTGCTCACAGGTAGACTCCCGGGGAAGATATGCGGAGGAAACACTCATGGCGGACAAACCCACCAAAGGTCTCGCCGATGTCGTCGCGGCGTCCACAGCGCTCAGCGACATCGACGGCGCGGCAGGTCGCCTCTTCTACCGCGGCTACGACATCCACGACCTGGCCGGCCGAGCGACGTTCGAGGAGATCGCGTACCTGCTGCAGCGCGGGACGCTACCGACACGCCGGCAACTCGACGACTTCGGCGCCGAACTCGCCAGCGGGCGCACCCCCGGGGTGCTCGCCGCGAGCAACGTCCAGGAGATCGCGGAGAAACAGGAGCCGATGGAGGCGCTGCGCAGCCTCGTCTCCCTCGCCGGCGCCGAGGACCCCGACAAGGACAGCAACGGCCCCGAGGCCAACCGTCGCAAGGCGGCCCGGCTGACCGCGCAGCAGCCGGTGCTGGTGGCGCGCTATCACGCGGCGCGCACCGGCAGGGCCGTGCCCGACCCCGATCCCGAGCTCGGCGTAGCGGGCAACTTCCTGCTCCAGATCACCGGGCGGCGGCCGTCCCAGCGGGAGATCGAGATCTTCGACACCTGCCTGGTGCTGCACGCCGACCACACGATGAACGCCTCGACGTTCGCCGCGCGGGTCTGCGCCGCGACCCTGTCGGACATGCACTCGGCGATCGTCGCCGCGATCGGCACGCTGAAGGGCCCGCTGCACGGCGGCGCCAACGAGCAGGTCATGCGGACCCTGCAGGCGATCCCGGCCGGCGGCGTGGCGGCGGCCGTACGCGCCAAGCTGGCCGCCGGCGAGAAGATCATGGGCTTCGGGCACCGCGTCTACAAGACCGAGGACCCCCGGGCCACGCATCTTCGGCGAATGTCGGCCGAACTGGCAGAGGCGTCGGGAGATGACACGTACTATCGAATGTCGAAGGAGATGGAGGAGGTCGTCCGCGCCGACAAGGGGCTTTACCCCAACGTCGACTTCTACGCGGCGACCGTTTACCACTATCTCGGTATTCCGACGGACCTGTTCACGCCGGTGTTCTCGGTGAGCCGCATGGCGGGCTGGACCGCCCACGTCATCGAGCAGCACGCCGACAACCGGCTGATCCGGCCGGGCAGCGAGTACATCGGCGAGCGCGACAACAAGTGGATCCCGATCGACGAAAGGTGATCAGGTGAAGGAGCGCGTCGGGGGTCCGTATCTGCTGGTGCTGGTGGCCACGGCGGCCGCCATCGCCGCACTCGTTCTCGGACTCCCGGCGTCGGCCGGTGGCGTGCTCATCGGCGTGCCGCTGCTGTGCGGCGCCCTCCACCGCTACCTGAGCCCCCGTTCCAGGGGCGCGCTGGCACTGCGCACCAGGGGTGTCGACGCGCTCGTGATGGCCCTGCTGGGCGGGGCCATGGTGGCCAGCGGCCTGCTCTTCCTGGTCTCGTGGCATCTGGAATGACCCCCGCGCCACCCGCCCGCCCGCCGGTGACATCAGCGATGGCCATCAGCGGTCCAGGTGTGGGGCGCTGCACCCCGTCCGATAACCTCAACGCCCAGTGAGCCCCAAAAAGGACCTGTGCGGCAAGAAGGAAGGCATGCATGCCAAAGATCAAGGTAGATGGTCCTGTCGTCGAGCTTGACGGCGACGAGATGACCAGGATCATCTGGCAGTTCATCAAGGACCAGTTGATCCTCCCCTACCTCGACATCGACCTGAAGTACTTCGACCTCGGCATCGAGAATCGCGACGCGACCGACGACCAGGTCACCATCGACGCCGCCAACGCCATCAAGCAGTACGGCGTGGGCGTCAAGTGCGCCACGATCACGCCGGACGAGGCGCGGGTCGAGGAGTTCGGCCTGAAGAAGATGTGG
>JBIQJI010000124.1:0-8411 GCA_044507605.1 Actinomycetales bacterium
GCGAGCGCGCCGATGAACAGCGCCGGGGTCGTCGGCGGCGTGGCCACCGCCTCCGCCATGCGGCTCGCGAGGTCGGTGAGCGCGGCCACGACCGCGAACAGCAGCGCCGCGACCGGCGCCGCGCCGTACGGCGCCAGCAGGTTGGCCCGGCGCGCCTCCCCCAGCCGGTCGCCCGGCAGCAGATCCGCCATGATCGCGTCCCTGGGCGGGCCCCAGAACAGCCGCCCGCCGCCCACGAGGAACGCCGCGGCGACCGTCCACGGGTAGGACGCCACGATCGGCACCGACAACGCGATCATGAACCGGACGAAGTTGGCCAGCACCATCGTCATGCGGCGGTCGAGCCGGCCCAGCAGCAGGCCGACGACCGGGCCGAGCAGCACGCCTGGCAGCAGCCCCGCCGCGAACACGGCGCACACCGCCAGGCTCTGCGCCCCATAGCCGGACCCCTCGGTCAGCCGGGCCGCCAGCGCCGTCAACGCGATCAGGTTCAGCCAGTCGGCGATGGAACAGATCGCGGTGGCCGTCCACAACCCGCGGAACGGCCGATCAGCCAGCACGTGCGGTGGGCGGCTCCGCGCCGTGCTCCGGCCAGGGGTCGTCATGGTTATCAGCGTATCCAGGTTGCTCACGGGAACCACGCGAGCGAGCCGCGCTCGCCCGCGCGCTGAGAGTAGTACGTGCGGACGCCCCGTGCAGGCATCCGGCGATAACGATTGTCACGCCGGGCGCCGGGCCGGGCCCGCACCGGGCACCCGCGAGGGCGCCCGGGTCACGACTTGGCGGCCGCCTTCGCCCGCTTACGCTTGGGCGCCGGGCCCCGGGCGCGGCGCTCGGCCAGCAGCTCCGCCGCCCGCTCGATCGTGATCTCCTCGACCGAGTCGTCCTTGCGCAGCGACGCGTTGGTCTCGCCGTCGGTGACGTACGGGCCGAACCGGCCCTCCTTGACCACCACCGGCTTCTGCGAGTTGGGGTCGACGCCCAGCTCCCGCAGCGGCGGCGCCGCCGCGGCCCGGCCCCGGCCGCGCTGCTTGGGCTGCGCCAGCAGCTCCTTGGCCTGCTCCAGCGTGATCGTGAACAGGTCCTCCTCGGCCCCCAGCGACCGCGACTCGGTGCCCTTCTTGACGTACGGGCCGAACCGGCCGTTCTGCGCCGTGACCTCCTCGCCGTCGATCTCGCCGAGGACACGCGGCAGCGACAGCAGCTTCAACGCGTCGTCGAGCGTGATCGTGTCGAGCGACATCGACTTGAACAGCGACGAGGTGCGCGGCTTCGGCGCGGCGGCCTTCTTGCCCTTCTTCGCCGCCGGCTGCTGCGCCTCCTCCGGCAGCACCTCCGTCACGTACGGGCCGAACCGCCCCGTCTTGGCCACGATCAGATGCCCCGTCTCGGGGTCCTTGCCCAGCTCGCGGTCGCCGCTCGGCTGCGCGAACAGCTCCTCGGCCCGCTCGGCGGTCAGCTCGTCGGGCGCGAGATCCTCGGGCACGTTGACCCGGGCCCCGTCGCGGTCCAGGTACGGCCCGTAACGGCCGACGCGGATCACGATGTCGGTGCCCTTGATCGGGAACGAGCTGACCTCCTTGGCGTCGATGTCGCCGAGGTCGCTCACCAGCTCCTTCAGGCCCTCGTCGCCGTCATCGCCGTGGTAGAAGTGCCGCAGCCAGCGCACCCGCTCGGTCTCGCCGCGCGCGATCGCGTCGAGACACTCCTCCATGCGGGCGGTGAACTCGTAGTCGACCAGGTTGCCGAAGTGCCGCTCCAGCAGGTTCACCACCGCGAACGCCAGGAACGACGGCACCAGCGCCGTGCCCTTCTTGAACACATAGCCCCGGTCGAGGATCGTGCCGATGATCGACGCGTACGTCGACGGCCGGCCGATCTCGCGGTCCTCCAGCTCCTTCACCAGCGACGCCTCGGTGTAGCGGGCCGGCGGGCGGGTCGAATGGCTCTCGGCCGACAGCTCCAGCGCCGTCAGCGCGTCGCCCTCGGCCAGGTTCGGCAGCCGCCGCTCGGAGTCGTCGCGGTCGGTCGCCGGGTCGTCGGCGCCCTCGACGTACGCCTTGAGGAAACCGTGGAACGTGATCGTGCGCCCGGTGGCGCTGAACTCCACGGCCTCGCCGGCGGTGGACGTGCCGGCCACCTTCACACTGACCGACTCGCCGACGGCGTCCTTCATCTGGGACGCCACCGTGCGCTGCCAGATCAGCTCGTACAGCCGGAACTCGTCGCCCCGCAGCCCGGTCTCCCCCGGCGTGCGGAACTCCTCCCCGGAGGGCCTGATCGCCTCGTGGGCCTCCTGCGCGTTCTTGACCTTGCTCTGGTACACCCGCGGCCTGTCCGGCACGTAGGCGGCGCCGTACAGCTTGATCGCCTGGCCGCGCGCCGCGGCCACGGCCGTCTCCGACAGCGTGATGCTGTCGGTGCGCATGTAGGTGATGAACCCGTTCTCGTAGAGCCGCTGCGCCACCTGCATGGTGTACTTCGCGGAGAACCCCAGCTTGCGGCTCGCCTCCTGCTGCAGCGTCGTCGTGCGAAACGGGGCGTACGGCTTACGCGTGTACGGCTTGCTCTCGACCGACCTGACGGCGTACGCCACGCCCTCCAGCCGCTGCGCCAGCGCCCCTGCGGCCTGCTCGTCCAAATGCAGCACGTCGGCGTTCTTCAACGTGCCGGTGCTGCCGAAATCGCGGCCCTGCGCCACCCGCCTGCCGTCGACCGCCGTCAGCGTCGCCGGAAACGTCGGCGGATTCTCGTCCTTCTTGCCCGTGTCGAACAGCGCCCGCAGGTCCCAATAGTCGGCCACGGTGAACGCCATGCGCTCGCGCTCGCGCTCCACCACCAGCCGCGTCGCCACCGACTGCACCCGGCCCGCCGACAGCCGCGGCTTGACCTTCTTCCACAGCACCGGGCTGACCTCGTAGCCGTACAGGCGGTCCAGGATGCGGCGCGTCTCCTGCGCGTCGACCAGCCGCAGATTGAGGTCACGCGGGTTCGCCACGGCGTCCCTGATCGCCTGCGGGGTGATCTCGTGGAACACCATGCGGTGCACCGGCACCTTCGGCTTCAGCACCTCGCGCAGATGCCAGGCGATCGCCTCGCCCTCGCGGTCCTCGTCCGTCGCGAGATACAGCTCGTCGGCGTCGCGCAGCAGCTGCTTCAACTTGCTGACCTGCGACTTCTTGTCAGGGTTCACGATGTACAGCGGCTCGAAGTCGCCCTCGACGTTGACGCCCAGCCGCGCCCACGGCTCGCCTTTGAACTTCTCCGGGACGTCGTCGGCCCGCTCGGGCAGATCGCGGATGTGCCCGATGCTCGACTCCACGATGTAGCCACGCCCGAGGTACCCGGCGATGGTCTTCGCCTTCGCGGGCGACTCCACGATCACCAGGCGTGTTCCGTCGGCGTTGCCGTTCTTGGCTGGCACGCTGCTTTCTACCTCGCTGTTCGCTGTCACTGCCGGTGGTTCGTCCAGCGACCACCGGAAAACCCCTCCCCAGGAGCCGTTCACCCCTCGGGCTACCCGGTCACCTCCCCGGAGAACTCCGCGCCCAACGGTATCCGCGCCCAACGGTATTCACGAAGGAGCAGAATAGAGCCCAGTGGGTGCCGAAGTCCCGTAGCACACCTCTGGGAGACTAATCGCTGTGCTCGAGTACTCCTACCTGGATCTGTACTTCTCGCGCGAAACCTCGCGGGAAGAGGCCCGGCGGGCCCTGACCGAGCACGCGGAGATCGGCGACTGGGAACTCTACCGGCTGCGCCTGTACCCCGATGGCAGGCGCCACGTCCGGCTGCGCCGCCGCGTGATCCGGGTGAGCCGCACCATGTGACGCTCACCCCCGCTGACCTGGGCGGTCCGTGCCCGCCCACCGGTCGCCCGGCTCCCCAGCCTGCCCTCATGGCGGCCTTCGTACCCAGATAGGGCTTTGCCCGTCCCGGGCCGCGCCCCCGGAACGGGCAAAGCATCTATGTCTCCCCGTGCCGTACGGCGCGCCGCCCGGCGGCCTGTCCGGCACGGAAGAGAAGTATCACCCTCGCACCGTCACCGCCGACGGGGCCGCGGCCGGCGGGTGGTCGCGAACATCAGCGCCGAAGCGGTCGCCATCGCGCCGAGCACCAGCGCCAGGAACCCGCTCGCCTTGCCGCTCAGCGGCCGCTGCGTGCCCATCGGCTCCTCGGCGCTCATCAGGTCCAGGCCACCGACCGGCACCGCGTCCGTCACGGCGCCGACCTGCCGCTCCACCTTCGACGGGTGCGTCTCGGGCCGCGCCGAGCGGTGCCGGGCCACGTCGGAGGTCGCCGGCCCGCTCTCGGCCGTGCCCTTGGCCTTGGCGGCGTCGGCGGCCTGCCTGACGACGTGCTCGTCCGTCCTGGCGTGCTTGCCGGCCTTGCTGGTGACGCCGCGCGGGTGCGCGGGCACCGCCCCCGTACGCGGCGACGTGGGGACGCCGGGCAGGGAGGCCGCGCCGGGCAGGCCCGGCAGGTCCGGCAGCCGGGCCAGGCCCAGGCCGCGCCGCACGCCGTCGAGAGGCGACGACTGGCCCCCGGCACCGCCCACGAGGCCCCCGACGACCGGCAGCCCGGCCGTCTTCGCCACCCCGGAGTCGCCGCTCGCGGCCATGGCGGTCCGACCGGCCCGGCCCCGCGCCGCCGACCCGCCCCGCCCGGCACCGCCGAGGCAGCCGGCGGCGGCGTCGCCGAGCACGGCGACCGCGTTGCCGCACACGTTCACCGGCGTGGTGATCGGGATCACGACCTGGTTGCCGCCGAGCACCGACGACCGGCCCGACGTCACGTTGTGCCCGGCGCCCCCGGACCACCCCGCGACACGCGCGCCGCCCTTGCAGGCGGCGAACGCCCGGCCGAGCGCCGACACGGCGTTGCCGCACACGTCGATCGGCGCGTTGATCGGCGCCACGACCTGGTTGCCGCCCAGCACCGACGACCGCCCCGACGTCACGTTGCCCCCGGCACCGGGCCCGAACGGCGACCCGGGCGACTGGCTCAGCCGCGGCGGGGCGACCGGCGTCATCGTGGTCCCGGTCGTGGTCGTGGCCGCGCCGGCGCCGCCGACTCCGCCGGCACCGCCGGCACCGCTGGTGGCGTACGACCTGGTGCCCGACGACGACCGGCCGCCGCCCCCCTGGGCGGAACCGGGCCGGTCGATGCGCCCCGGACGCGGCAGCGGCTCGCGCCGGCGGGGGCCGTCGACGACCGACGCCCCGCCCCGGCAGGCCGAGAAGGCCCCGCCGAACACGCCCACCGAGGTGCCGCAGATGTCGATCGGCGCGTCGATCGGCGCCACGACCTGGTTACCGCCCAGCACCGACGACCGCCCCGACGTCACGTTGTGCCCCGCCCCATGGCCGTGACCGTGATGACGGTGCACCACGGCGCCGCCCCGGCAGCCGGCGGTCGCGTTCCCGAAGATGGCCACCGCGTTGCCGCAGGCGCTGAGCGGCGCCGTGATCGGCGCCACGACCTGGTTGCCGCCCAGCACCGACGACCGCCCCGACGTCACGTTGTGCCCCGCCCCGTGACCGCGACCGTGGCCGTGGCGCTCGTGCACCGCCGCGCCGCCCGTGCACCCGGCCCGGGAGCTGCCGAGCACCGCGATCGCGTTGCCGCACGCGCTGATGGGCGCCGTGATCGGCGCGTCGACCTGGTTGCCGCCGAGCACGCTGCTGGTGCCGGAGGTACGGCCCGGCCCGCCCTGCCCGGCCCCGCCGCCCCGCCGGTCGACCACGGCCCCGCCGCGGGACGCCGCGTTCGCGTCGCCCGCGACCGCCACGGCGTTGCCGCTGATGTCGATGGGCAGCGTGATCGGCAGGTTCAGCTGGTTGCCGCCGCCGACGGAGTAGTCGCCGGAGGTGCCGGCGTACGCCGTGCCGCTGCCGAGGGTCATGACCCCGAGCGCCAGCAGCGCCACAGGGGCCGTGCCCTTCGCCCAGTTCGCGGAAGTTCGCATGGTGATATCGCTCCTTGCTGATGGGGGTTACCTGACGGATCGCGAAACAGCGCCTTCGAAGGCCGGTGTGCGGACACGCGGTCACGGCGGGCACCACGCCTGTGGGCAGTGGCCGCACAGCGGGGCCTCAAAGGGTTCGCGAAAGAGCCGACGACACGTCACCGCACGGCGCCGCCAAGGCACCGCGGGCGTGGCGCGGTGCGATGGCGCGGGGCCGTACGGGGAGAAGGGTCAGTCGGGAGAGAAGGAAGGATCGTCCGCCGCTGTGCGGACGACAGGGGGAGGCACCGCCGCGAACGGCGCGCTCAGCACCATCTGCCGCGGGTCATGCGAAGACCGCGCGACATCCCCCAGACCAGGCCCGATCGGGCCGGACCCGCCGCCGGGCTGCGGCATCAGGCCCTGCAGGCCCATGCCGTGATCGGCGGTCGCGGGTGCGGGCAGAGAAGGTGTGGACTGGCTGGTCAGCCCATCAACGAGCCTGCCCGCCATCGCTTCGGCGGTGGCCAGGCCGTCGCCGTGCAGTGTGCGGGGGGTGAGCCGTCCCGGGGCGGAATGCACCGCCGTGGGGACGTCGAACGAGTCGACAGGGGCGGCGACGTACGAGCCGGCCAGACCGACCGGAGTCGTCTCGGCCGAGGCCGTCGCGGCCCCGAAAACCGCGAAGATCACCGCGAGTACCCACCCGGCGGCGATCAGGCCGCCGAGCACCAGCAGGCGCACGACGGGAACCGCACCCCCATGCCGAGCCCACCCAGACCCAGGTGGCATGGGCGGTACGGCCCCGTCTCCCGTGAACCCGGCCGACGGGGAGACGCCCCCACCGGCCACGGCCGCGCCCGGACCGTTCCCACACGCGCCGGTCACGGCACGGGACGCCGATGCGCCCTGCCCCGACTGCACGCGTGTCATCACGATCTCCCGAGCCCGCAGGCGGCCCCGCACACGCGAAGACCGCCGTCACACCTGCCTGATGATCGTTGAAGACGGTGAAGCGACCCCGGCCCGGATCACGATCCGGGCCGGATGCCCTCTCGCACGGCGCGCCGCAACGAGTTCCCCTCTCAACGCATAGTCACCATAGCGGCACGAGCGGTGAAGGCAAGGGATTTCCAGAAAACCGGTCAGCACGAATCTAGGAAGCGGTCAAGGACCCGCACCCCAAACCGGAGCGAATCGACCGGAACCCTCTCATCGATGCCATGGAACATCCCCGAGAAATCCAGATCCGCAGGCAGCCGCAGCGGCGTGAACCCGAACCCCCTGACACCGAGCACCGAACTGAACGCCTTCAGATCCGTGCCGCCCGACAACGTGTACGGCACCACCTCGCCCAGCGGATCCTCCGCCCGCAGCGCACCCGCCATCGCGTCCACCAGCGCCCCCTCGAACTCCGTCTCCACGGCGACGTCATGATGCACGAACTCGCGCGTCACGTTCGGCCCCAGCAGCTCATCGATCGTGGCGAGAAACTCCTCCTCGTACCCCGGCAGGAACCGCCCATCGACATGCCCCACCGCCGACTGCGGCACCACGTTCACCTTGTACCCGCCCTCCAGCATCGTCGGGTTCGCCGTGTTCCGCAGCGTCGCCCCCACCATGCGGGCCAGCGGCCCCAGCTTCGCGACGACCTCCTCCACGTCACCGGCATGCACCTCCAGCCCGAACGCCCGCTGAAAGAACGCCCGCACCGTCGGCGTCAACCGCACCGGCCACTCGTACCGCCCGATACGCGCCATCGCCTCGGCCAGCTCCGTCACCGCGTTGTCGTGGTTCAGCATCGACCCGTGCCCGGCCCGCCCCCGAGCCGTCAACCGCATCCACGCGATGCCCTTCTCCGCGGCCTCGATCACGTACACCCGCCGGTTCTCGGCCACGGTGACACTGAACCCCCCGACCTCCCCCACGGCCTCGGTACACCCCTCGAACAGCTCCGGATGACGGTCCGCGAGCCACCGCGCCCCGTACACGCTCCCGGCCTCCTCATCAGCCGTGAACGCCAGCACCACGTCCCGAGCCGGCCGCCGCCCCTCCCGCAGCCGCTGCCGCACCACGGCGAGGATCATGGCGTCCATGTCCTTCATGTCGACGGCGCCCCGCCCCCACACACACCCATCGGCCACCTCGCCGCTGAGCGGATGATGCGTCCAGTCGTCCGCGTTGAAAGGCACCACATCCAGATGCCCGTGCAACAGCAGCGCCCCCCGCCCCGGATCGGTCCCCTCGACCCGCGCCACCACGTTCCCGCGCCGGCTGTCACTCTCCAGCACGACAGGCTCCAGCCCCACCTCGGCGAGCTTCCCCGCCACGTACTCCGCGGCCTCCCGCTCCCCCGGCCCCCGATTGTCCCCGGCGTTGGTGGAGTCGATCCGGATCAGCTCCCGGCACAACCCCACGACCTCATCCTCGGCCCCCCCGACCCCAGCGGCCATCCCGACGTGCG
>JBIQJI010000044.1:0-50195 GCA_044507605.1 Actinomycetales bacterium
ATGGCCCCTCACCCTTCCAGGTTTCAAGGCCTCCAGGCAACTCAGGGCGGTCCAGACCTCCCGCTCCCCGGCTCGCTCCCCGGGCTCCCCCCGGACGAGCAGGGAGCGGCCATCCGGATGCTCCGGAACCACCGGGCGTTGTGCCCCCTGGACGGGCTCGGGCCCGCCGAGATCGTCCAGCCGCAGAAGCGCCTGGCCGCATACGACCCAATCGCCGACACCGTCGTCATCGCCGATCCCGACCTGCTGTACACCGACCGGGACGGCTGGGTCTGGCGCGAGACGAAAACCGCGGGCAAGCGTACCTGGGAGGGCAGGTCGCTGCTGAGCAGCTATCCGCAGGTCGCCCTGGCCATGCTGTTCATGGCCGCCGGCGTGCCCGGGGACACCGATCTCCGCCGCTCTCGCATCGAGTTGGAACTGCTCAGGGAAGACGGCTCCGCGTTCGAAGTGTTCGATCCGTCCGACCCCGCCCTGCTCGCGGAGGCGCGCGACATCATCTCCTCCCTCGCCGCCGGATGGGCGGTCGATGAGACATACGACCCGGCTCCCGGCAAGCACTGCGCCGACTGCGAAGTACGCCGCTGGTGCCCGGCGTCCCCCTCCGGCGTAACGGACACGGATTCCCACACCACGGAGGGAACTCCATGATTTCCGGTCAGGACACGCTGCCCCCTTCGGCCGACGAGTGGGCCGCCCATGCTGGAGTGCCACTGATCCGCACCCTAGCCACCGCCCTGCTCAAACTGGAGGCCGTAACGGATCTCGATACCTTCACGCTGCCGTATCCGGCCGAGGCCCAGCGTGCGCTGGACCGCACCGTCCTCGCCTGCCTGCTCAAAGACGCCACGCCACCGGCGAGCCTCACCGAACTCATCATGTGGTGCAGGGAATGGCCACTGGCCGACTGGCCGATCGAACTGCCCCCGAACGCGGTCGGCCACGAGGACCGGCTGCTGGATCCGGTCTGCGGGCGCTCTACCGAACTGTGCCACGAATGGGCAGAGCGCACCGGCGATGCGGCGGCGGGGTTCCGTGATCGGCAGATCATTCACACCGCGCTGCGGCTGTGCCGGGAGTACGGCGAGGAGGACGCCTACACCGCCTTCCGGCAGCTACTGGTCCACCAGCCGGTCCTCACCGGCGCGGAGAGTTATCAGGTGCTCAACGACATGGTGCTTGAGCCGGTGCACGAGCTCATCGACCGTGTCTACCTTGAGGTTCCCGACAGCTATCTGCGTGGCGACGAGTACGTGTGCTGCGGACGCTGCCTGACGCTGCTCACGCCCATGAGGGAAGGCGAATGGTGGTGTGAGCGCGACCGCTGCCGCCGCCAGGGCCCGCCACCGGTCGGCCGCCGCCTGCGGCGTGAGGACGTGGGCAAGGTCGTGCAGTTGGAGCGGCCGCTACGCCAATTCGTCACCGGTCCGGGGCGTGCCGAGGCCGACCTGGAGGCGGCGCTGTCGGATCTAGGGCTCAGCGTGCGGATGTGGCCCGGGTACGACGCGTACGACCTGCTGATCGTCTTTCCGGATGGGCACCGGTGGGCGGTCGACGTGAAGGACTGGGCGCATCCCGTGTTGCTCGGCCGTTCGGCCCGTCCGGTGCCCCCGGAGCCGCCGTACGACGAGGCCTTCTGGGTGGTCCCGGCGGACCGGGTCGCAGCGCGGCCCGGTTACATCTCCGCGTTCGAGAACAGCCGACCGCAGACGGCGCACAACCTTTCACTGATCACCGACACCGAACTAGTCCACCGGGCCACGGCCCGGCTTTGCGGCCCCAGGGGAGGGCCCCATGCGTGAATACGAGCGCTGGCACACGGACGTCAGCCGCACCCTCGCCCCATTCTGGAACGGGCTTTCACCGGAGCTGTCAGGGTTCAAACCGGCCCACCTGTGCCAGGTCGAGCTGGTTCTGCGGCTGCTGTGGCGGCTCGCCCCAGACGAGCCCGCCCAGGGAGCGTACACGCTGCTGAGCGGATATCCCTTCGCCCACGCCGCGGGCCTGGTGCGGTCGGATGAGCACGAGACGATGCTCACCGCCGCACGCCACCTGCTGTGGCGGCTCCGCCGCCGCCGCGCGTGGCAGCAGGCCCTGGACTCGTACCGGCTGGTGCCGGAGCGGCTGCGCGCCTACGAGGTCCCGGCGGACATCGCTCCGGTTCGCCCGCTGACCCCGACGATCGCCGAGGACCGTCATGTGTACTACGACGCCGCGCTGTCCCGCCTTCCCGGCCACTTGCGCAAACCCCTTCCCCTCGCCCCCGCCGGGCGCAGCAAGTTCATCGAGCAGCGGCGGGCGGCCTCGGTCACCATCCCTCAGTCGCTCGTCTTCGACCCGGCTCCCGGCCACGACCTTTCCCGTGACCGTCCCGGTGGCGGCGAGCCGATCACACTCACCAGGGCAGAACTGGCCGCGACCGCACACTGGATGGACGAAAGGGAGCGAGAGGCGGAGGTCGCGCGGCCCGGCAACTGGGTGGCGCGTCTGGACGAGCTCCGGTTCGCCCCGCGCAGCGCGACCGGCCGGGACTTCGACGAGAGCGACGAACTACGACTCGACGGGCTGCTGCACCTGGCGGGCATGGTCGGCGCGGGCAAGAGCACGCTGATGACCCTCGTGGCCGTGTGGGGCGCCCGGCGCGAGCCCGCCCTGCGCACCACGCTGGTCATGGGCGACGTGGCCGAGCAACTGCGGTTGTGCGCGCTGCTTCACGATCTGGGGCTCAGCGCGGTGCCGATCCTGGGGCCGACCGCCCGGGAAACCCACGTGCAGCGGCTGCACCGCCGCCTCGCCGCGCGCGGCCTGGACAACCTCTTGGATCACGATGCCCTGGGCTTCGACGATCTCAGTACGGTCTGCGTGGCAGACGCGCTACGCGGCACCGAGGCGAGCCGGCCGCTTCGGTACGCCGACGCTCCCTGCGACCGCTTGTACCCGGAAAAGCGCAAAGACCCCGGAGACGTTGCAGAGATGGCGCCGATCGTCCTGCCCGAGCGGTACCGGCCCGGTGGAAACACCGAGAGAGCCCCTTCGATGCCGGATGACCTGCGGGGCGGCGAGCACGGGTGCCCGATCTGGGCCAGGTGCCCCCGCCACCGCGCGGCGCGGAACCTGGTGGACGCGCAGATCTGGGTGGCCAACCCAGCCAGCCTGGTGCAGACCGCCGTCCCCCGGCACCTCAACGAGGAGCGGCTGCGCTACCTGGAACTTGCCTGCCTGCGCAGCGACATCATCTTCGTGGACGAGGCCGACTCGGTTCAGATGAAGCTGGACGACATCTTCGCTCCCTCGGCGACGCTCGTCGCGCCCAACCCGGATTCCTGGCTCGACCAGTTACACACCCACAAGATCGAGGAGTTGTCGCGCCAGGGGCGGCTGCCGCTTACCGACCGGGAGATCGAGCGGTGGAACTCGGCCCTGACCGTGGTGTCGGCAGCCACCGACCGGCTGTATCGGCTGCTGATCTCCGATGGTGACCTGCGGGAATGGGCCGATATTGAGTACTTCAGCCCGTGGACGCTGCAGGAGAAGTTGCTCGCCGAATGGTTCGACCAGCGGCTCATCTCAAGTGAGCCAGTTGACGGGGTCCAGGACGAACGGCACCTGTACGAGGTCTACGAGGACGACGTCCCCGAGCGGGACGTTCCGGCAGGACTCGACACGATCCGCGCCGAACTCACCAGGGTCCTGGACACCTTCCGCGACGATCCGCTCGGCGGCAACGGTCCGTACGGCACGCTCACCGACGAACTGGTCCACACCGCGCGCGACCTACTGCACACCCTGTCCCCCAGGCGAACCCGTGAACGCGTCGGCGCCCTGCTGGATCTCCTGCTCATGAACGCGCCCGCCCAGGCGCGCGACGCTGGCCGACACGACCTGACCTGCCGCCGCCTGGAGTTTCTGCTCCTATTGTCGGTGCTGCACCACCGGCTGGAGCGCCTGACGTTCCTTTGGCCGCAGGTGGAGGTGGCATTGCGACTCGACACGACAGGCAACGAACTCGCCCGTCGGCCGCCCCTGGACTACGCACCGGTCATCCCCGAAGCCCCGATGGGCAACGTACTCGGCTTCCAATACCTCCCCGAGGAGAGCGAACGCGACGAGGACGGCCACAACAGCGGCACGTTACGCTTCTTCCGCTGTGCCGGAGTCGGCCGAGAACTCCTGCTCTCCTTGCACGAGCTGGGCGCCGACCCGGGTGCCGACCGGCCCGGCCCGCATGTCGTGCTGATGTCCGGCACGAGCTGGGCGGGCGAGTCGACCCGCGCCCACGTGATGGCCCCGGTCACCGCCGTACTCAAACCTTCCGAGGCCGCTCTTACGGCGGTGGGGCGGTCCAGGTTCGCCACCCGTTTCCTCTACGACGATGACGGGCGGCCCATGCGCCTGTCCGGCCTCGACCCGAGGGTACGGCCAGCGAAGGCCCGCGCCCTCGCCATCCGCCTCGGCAGCCCTGGGCATGGCAGCGGCTTTAGCCCGCTCGAACAAGAGCTGGCCCTCGTCGAAGACGACGCGCGACGCCGTGCGATCTTGCTTGTCGGTAGTTACAAGGAGGCGAACGTCGTCGCCCTGGCCCTGCATGGGCTGGACCGATGGCGAGGCCGGGTACGGGTACTCGCCTCCGACGACGCCGACCTCGACCGTGCGGTTCGTGGCGTCGACCCGGCCGGTGCCGACCACCCCACTGTGCTGCGCCGAGGCGACCTGGCCATGTTCGCCGAGGACTGGGACGCCGCCGTGCTGGTCGCCCCGCTGATGGCCGTCGAGCGCGGGCACAACATCCTCAACGCCGAACGCAACGCCGCCTTCGGCACGGCTCTGTTCCTCGCCCGTCCCCATCCGCGCCCCGACGATCTGGCGCTGGCGATCTTCGCCGTTAACGACTGGGCCTGCCGCTTCGTTCGAGATTATCCTCGGGGCGACGACCCGCGCGGGCCCGCCACCTTCAGGGAACTGGTCGCCAAGGCGGGCGGGCTCGACCGGGCCGGGCTCGACTTCCGCCATGAGGCCCGCCAGGAGTGGCGGCGCCTGCTGTCCCGCCGCTATGTGTACTCCCGGCTGACCCCCTGGGAGAAGCGCGCCTTCGCCTGGGACCAGCTCGTCACCATGTGGCAAGTGATCGGCCGGCTTGTCCGTGGCGGGGTGCCGGCACGGGTCGTCTTCGTCGACGCCAGCTTCTCCCCGCGTCTGGCGGCCGCCCTCGCCCCCGGGCTCACCGGTCCGCCGCCCGCCGAGGATGGGCTGCTCGCCGCCCTGCGCTCCATCCTCGCGCCCTACTTCGACCCCGCGGCCGATCCGGCGGTTTTCCCCGATCCCGCGGATCCGGCCCTCGCACGGCTGCTCTACCAGCCCTTCTACAACGCCATGTCAACTTTGGAACACCACCGCTGAGGACACCATGGCCGTCCACTACGACAAGATCCGTACCGCAGCATGGCTGCCTGCCTCCCCCGAGGCCCATCATGCCGCCCCCTACCGTGCGCTGCCCTTCCCCGAGAAGTGGCGCGACGCGATCCTCACCCTGTGCAATGCCGGGCGGGCCGAGGACGTGGAGCCGTACTGGACCGTGCCCACCCATCGGTTCGAGCAGGTCCTGCAGGCCTTCGCGCCTGATGTCCTGGTCATGCCGCGCCCTTACGGGCAGCGCGGTGACGCTGCCCGCTGGCTGTACGTGCCTGCGGACGTACCCGATCCATTGCCCCCACCGGTGTTCCACACCCTCGTCGACCGATGGCTAGGAAGTCTTCGGCCTGAGCATGAGCATCGAGCATTGCTCAAGGACGTGCGGGCACAGCTCGCCGCGACGCCGCCCAGTTGGGAGCCGGTCGAAGCCGAGCTGATTGCCTGTCCGACGACGAAGGGCGGTACCGCCGCGCCGCTCGCGCACCAGTTCACGCTCAGCACCGACTGGCTGGCCAAGCGCATCCTCGCCCTCGACCCGTACGAGTACGTAGGTGGGCGGCTGCACTTCCGGGCCGCTCCACGCGGCCGGCGTGACCAGGGTGCCGAGCTAATCTCCCAGCCGTTGCCGCACGATACAGCGAAGGCGACCTGGTGGTACTCGGTGGTGCTCAACATCACCCTGCACACCGTGCCGTTCGACCCTCTTCCCCGCTACCACCTTCACTTCGGAATCCGCCGCTGGGCGACGAGAGTCAGTGCTCGAACCGGGAGACTTCACCTCCCCTACGGCCGCAAAACGGCGGTGCTGCTCCGGCCGCGGGTGCCTTACCTGCCCGGCGCGCCGCGCAGTGAGCGGTTCGCCCTGGCCTGCGTCGAGCGCCGCTGGGATCGAGACAAGCAGACTCCGGTGGTGGACTGGGTCGACGGCGGCCCGGCGCGCATCTTGCAGGGAATTTCCCTGGCCGAACGTTTTCCCGAGGCGGATGAGATCCTTTCCGCGCCCTCGACATGGCTCGCTGGGGACTTCCGGGCAGGCATCGTGTACAGCACCGCCATGGGCTCGCACGAAGTGAAGGCCGGTCTGATGTCTCATCAGCGTTCACAGCTCACTGAATGGGCCGAGCAGGCACTGCCACCGCAGTTGCGGCCCGCGCCCCCGCTCGTCCGCAGCCGCACGGCGAACCCCAAACCGCTCAACGCCCCGCCCGCCACTGTCAAGAAGCAGGACAAGCCACAGGAGGAAACACGCAGAGCGGCGGAACGGCGACGCAGCGCCGCCTTTGCGATCTCCTGCTTGCGGCCCGCACCGGCTCCTGGAACGCTACCGGTACTGGAGACACGCCTTCTCTGGCAGACGGCCGACATGCGCGACGCAGTCGTGACGGCCCTCATCGCGTATCTGGGACTGAAGGGCGACGGCGGCTCTTACACCAAGCAGCAGTACACGGACGCCCGGCCCGGCGCCCCAGTCGTGCTGGAGTGGCAGGCGCCCGAACTCACCGTACGGCTGCGCTGCATGAGGCTGACCGGCGGCCTCGCCGACGGTTTGCCTCTTCAGGAAGGACGGCGCACCCGATCCCGTCTGACCGCAGCAGTCAGCGCCCGCCGGGCGGAAGCGCGATCGTGGGTGGCCGCGGACATAACCGACGAGATCCCCGCGCTCGCACTGGTGGAGATCGACCGACGAGCCGACTTCGCCAGCAGCGAGCATGACCCAAAGTTCGCGCTTCGACTGGGCTTCGCCGATGCCGGCTTGGTTACCCAGTTCATGACCATACCCAAGCAGGTGGGACGCTACGACTCAGTCAAGAACATGGCTCACCGGGCGTCGAAGGCGTGGGATGACGGCCTGCGCCAGCTTGGTGTGCGGGTACACCCGGAACACGGACTCGGCGACCGGCTCCCCGCAGAACTCAGATACGCCGCCATATGGCTGGTCCGTAAGAGCCGTACGGCACGTAACCGCTGGGCCGCGCACGTCCCGGTCGCCGTCTTGGTGACTCCGGAAGACGGCGGCAGCGGCCTTGCCCGCGTGCAGGGCTGGGATCCGGAAGCAGACGATGGCGCGGGAGCCTGGATCCCCTACCCCGCGCTGCTCCTGCGGCTGGCCCGCCACGCAGAGGTTCCCGCCCGGCTGCCTACCGATACGGCGATGGGGAGCCCATCCTCGTCGAGGCGGGGAGGCCGGTACCGGGACATGGAGGGACAACGACGCGCGACCGAGGAGTGGTTGCAAAAGATTCGGCTCTCGCTGCGCGGAGTTCCCACCATCCTCCTCGCCCACGCACAGAACGCCCGCTCCCACTGGACCTGGTTGCAGGACTGCCGCGTCGAGCCCGACCGTATTCGCGACGGCCAGGCTCCCGCCCGCACACTTGACCGCACCCTTCGGCTCCTACGCGTACGCACCCTCCGCGGCCGAGAGACCGCCCAGTGGTGGGGTCTACATCCCAAGGACGGTCCGAACGGGCTCGCCGCTCACCTGTGGGTCACGGAGGGATGCACCGACTCCCGCGTCTTCTGGAGCACCACACCCAAGCCCGCGCAGTTCAAGTCCTCCGCCGTGGAGGCCGACAAGCTCGCCACCCGCCTGGTGAAGGCTGGTAAACGCAAAGGCGAGCCGACAATCGACATCGACAAACCGGGCTGGAACCCTGGCCTTGTCGAAATCGCCGTCCTCGGTTACCACCCCGACGGGGACACCCGTGACGACCCCGAGTCCTTGGCGATGGCCGTCCACCAGCTCCGCCAGCCACCTGACTATGCCGAGGCGCTCAGCCTTCCGCTCCCGCTCCATCTGGCCGGCCTTTGCCAGGAGTACGTCCTGCCAATTCCTAAAGAAGAGGCCGAGGCCGACACCGACGACGTGGACCGGCTGCCGAAACCCCACGAAGCTGCGGACGAAGCCGCGGACATCGACTCCGACATGTCGGCTGCGCCCGGACTCGAGCCACCGCCCGAAGACGAGGGCTGATGGGCAAGCGTCGTACGAAGCGAAGTGCCAAGCCGATGATGGACCTGCTGACCACGAGCATCACCGGTACGAAGTGCATGAGACCGGCGGGCCCGGTCCCGTGCTGGTTGCGTCGTCCCTGATCATCAGCACTGGTGCTACCCGCGCAACCGCATTAACGTGGTACCGCCCACCAACTCGAGCGAGTACTGGCGTCATTTCGGGAGTGAGGTATTGCCCTAAGCGCGTCGACTTCGCGAGCCGAAATGGTCGCGGCCTGGCGCCGGAAGCGGGAGGCGAAGCTCTCGGCACGCCGAGGCGGCTCACAGGTGACGGATCGCATCGCCGAAGTGTGGGCAGAGCTGGGCATCTACGGCCAGGACTCGATCGCCCGGCTTCGTGAGACGCTGCGAGCGCTGCTGGACGATTCGACGAGCCAGGCGAGGACGCGCAGGTGATTCAGGCGGCTATGGAAGGGCCGCCCGAGCCGTCGGTTCCCCACGCAGTCACAACCGTCCTCGCCCGCATCCCCCCGGACCGGCTCATCAGGCATCTCCACAGCCTGCTCCAGGTCGGCATGCCGTGGATCAGCGAGATCGGCCGCGGCGGGTCCAGTTCCTCGCGTTCGAGCATCCACGCGCGGGCGAGGTTCGCCTCCCTGGAGACGACGTGCTGGGCGGTACCGCCGAGTGGCGGCTCTATCCTGCGGTCCGCGGGCATCCCGCAACGGTCCGGCCCGAGGAACTTTTGGAGGTGATCCCCGAGGTCGCCCTCTCAGTCGCCGACGACCTGATTCCCTCTGATCCTCTGGTGGAAGGTAACGAGATCGACGGCCACAGGCGCGTGAAGCAAAGCCGCCTGAGCGACGCCCATCCCTAGCGCTGTCCGGAACGGGATGAGCATGTGATCCAACTGACGCACTTGTTCTCGTGGCGTCCTGGTCGGGTCGGCCAGCGGAGGCGGGCCACGTCGTGCTTCGGGAAGTGGGCAGCGTGGTCAGTCGGTGGTGGTGAGGACGAGTTTGCCGCGGGTGTGGCCGGCCTCGCTGCAGGTGTGCGCCGTGGCGGCCTGGTCGAGGGGGTAGGTGTCCGCCACGTCGACGGTGACGTCACCGGCGTCGATCAGGCCGGCGATCGTGGCCAGGGCGTGGCCGTCCGGCTCGACCAGGAACGCGGTTGCGCGTACGCCGGCGGCCTCGGCGGCCTGGGCCAGTTCTGGGGAGCCGCCGCTGGGAACGGCGATCAGGAGGCCGCCGGGGCGCAGGACCTTGAGCGCGCGGGTGCTGGTCTGGTCCTTGGCGTCGCCGACCAGGTCGATGACGACGTCGATGTCGCCGGTGGCGTCCTCGAAGCGGGTGGTGGTGTAGTCGATGGTCTCGGCCGCGCCGAGTTGTTCGAGCCAGGCATGGCGGGGGGCGCTGGCGGTGGCGATCACGTGGGCGCCCAGGTGACGGGCGAACTGGACCGCGAAGTGGCCTACGCCGCCGGCGGCGGCCGTGATCAGGACGCGCCGGCCGGACCGCACGTGGGCGGTGTCGACGATGGTCTGCCAGGCGGTCAGCGCGGCCAGCGGCACGGCGGCCGCGTGCACGTGGTCGATGGTGGCCGGCTTGCGGGCCCACTGGCGGGACGGAGCGGTCACGTACTCGGCGTAGCCGCCGGCGGCGCGCGGGAACCACGGCATGCCGTACACCTCGTCGCCGGGCGCGAGTGTGGTGACGCCGTAGCCGACCTCCTCGACGACGCCGGAGACGTCCCAGCCGAGGATCAGCGGGAGCGTCTGCAGTGCCGCCATGCCCTTGCCCGCGCGGGTCTTCCAGTCCACCGGGTTGACGCCGGCGGCGTGCACACGCACCAGCACCTCGGTCGGCAGCGGCTTGGGGCGCGCGACCTCTTCGACGGTCAGTACCTCCGGCCCGCCGAACTCGTTGATGGTGACGGCCCGCATGACGTGCTCGCTCATGTTGTCCTCGCTCATGTTCGTCTCACTTCTTCTTGTACGGGATCGCGGCCCCGCGAAGAAAGAGTCGCGTGTGCTCGTGGAGACGGGTGAACGGCCTGAGGGTCGGCCGGCGTACGGTTCCGGCCGGGCCGCGTCGTGTCGCCGTTCTCGCGCTGGCCGGGGTCCTGCCGCCGGACCTGGGCATCTCGGCCCGGGTGTGCGACGAGGCGTGCGATACCGGCCGGGGCCCGTCTGTGCTTCGTCGTCACCTGTTCCCTCGGTGGGCGGCCGGTACGCCCACGCGGGAGGACTTCCGGATCGTCGTCGACCACGAGTCGGTGCCGAAGAACGCCGGGCGGCGTCGATAGCGGGTCACGTTCGCGATCCGGCCGTCGCATCCGTGCCTGCGCCCACCATGTGGGCGGGTTGCCGGGGGTCGGGCGTCGGGCGTTCGCGAAGACGGTTCATACTGGAGGAAATGAACTCAGCCACTGGCCGCCCACGCCGCCACCTGCCCACCAGTCCCTTCAAGCCCGCGCCGCCGGCACCGCCCGCCAAGCGGTTCGACGTGAACGATCAAGTGACCCACGATCGGTACGGCCTCGGCGTCGTCATCGCCGTCGAAGACGAGGCCGCCGTGATCGTCGACTTCGGAACCCAGCAGCAGCGCATCCCCAAACCGTTCAGCAAGCTGTACAAGCTCTGACGCCGCCCCAGCGCGGGCGCAGCGAACCCGGTCCGGTCGCCGTCGCCGCTGGGAGACCAACGGGCTCGCGGGCCGCACCCGGGTGAGTGGTGACCTTGTGCCCGGATCGACCTGCCACCGGCCTCTCGCCCGGGCCGGCGCCCCTGTCTCGCGTTCGACAAGGGCGCCGGGGCGGGTCAGGTGTCGGTGCCTGCCCGGGGGTCGAGGACCAGCGTGGTCTGCCGTTCGGCGGCGACCTGGAGGGTGCGCAGCCGCAGGAGGGCGGGGTGCTCTTCCAGCAGGCG
This sequence comes from Actinomycetales bacterium, assembly GCA_044507605.1. GTDB lineage: Bacteria > Actinomycetota > Actinomycetes > Streptosporangiales > Streptosporangiaceae > Thermopolyspora. Next base: position 11,294 of record JBIQJI010000044.1, read on the forward strand.
CGCGGTGTTGGCCAGCGAGCGCAGCGTCGCCGCCTCGGCCCGTGCCTCCTCCAGCGCCGCCTTGCCCCGCTCGCGGGCGACGATGGCGTCCATCGCGGCGCGGCGCAGCTCGCCCGGCAGCATGAGGTCGCGCACCCGCACGTCGGTGACGCCGATGCCGTAGCCGGGCAGCTGTGCCTGCGCCGACTCGGTGAGCCCGTCGGAGAGCGCGGCCCTGTCGGTGAGCGCCGCCTCCAGGGACAGGGTGGAGACGCGCTGCCGGATGACGTCCTGCACGGTGGCGTAGAGGAACTGGGCGGGCGTTTCGGCCGCCTGGGCGAACTCGCGGGCGTCCGTGACCTGCCACTGGGCGGTCACGCTGACCCGCACGGTCACGCCGTCGGCGGTGATGAGTTCCTGGCCGGGCACGTTGAGCAGCCGCGGACGCATGTCGATGGTGACCAGCGTCGTGCGGCCGGCGCGGTAGCGATGCCGCCCCGGCCCCAGGACGCGTTCGAGCCGCCCGTCCACGTATTTGAGGACGCTCTCCCATTCCATGACCGTCACGTGTGCCATTGCTCATCTCCAGGAGGGTGCGGGGACGCTCGCCCGGCACCGCCGACGGCGTAGCGGGGGCGTCCCCGGGCGCCGCCCGAGGGCGGCGGGCCGGGAGCCCGCAGAGCCGTGCCGTCGTTGCCGAAGCGCGGTGCCGGGGAGCGTCTTTCGGGGAGTCGAACCCCAGGGTGTCAGCCCCGGCCAGGTCTGGGACACCGATGCGCGGTACGCGGTCCGGCGATGCCGGTGCGCCGCTGATTTCGCGTCCCAGGCCACCAACGGTAGCCGTGACACACCCGGATGATCCACGTGTTTTCTTGATCGGCGGCCAATGATCTCCTGCTGGGGATGGCGAGGCACTCCTCCGCCGGGAAGTGGCCGAGGGCGAAGTGGGCCGGGGGCTGTGCTGAGCGGTTCGGCGCCGGCCGAGGGGGTGAGGTGGGCGTGCTGCCGTGAGCGCACTGCGCCTGGCTTCTTGGCCCTTCTGGCTCTGCGTGGCATGGGGGCACGCTCGTTGATCTCGGGGTGGCCCGCCAGGAGCGCCGGCGATGTGGGCGGCCGGCGCCGGGGCGGGGGGTGTGGGGCTATTCGCCGTTGCGGAGGTCGGAGAGGCGTTTGGCGGAGTGGCGGATGTCGGTGAAGCGGACGGTGCAGCCGTTGCCTGTGGGGGACTGGGCCAGGAAGCCGACCTCGGGGTCGCCGTCGAGGGCGAAGTATCTGATGAGGTGCCAGAAGTCGCCGTCGATGGCGACGTGGAAGGCGAAGGCCGTGCCCACGCGGGAGATGCGCAGCCTGATGTCGTCGCCTTCGGGGCGGATGGAGTTGCAGTCGTCGGAGACGCCGCGGTTGACGACGGAGACGACGGTGGGCCTGCCCTGGGGCGACAGCTCCAGGCAGAACTTCGCCCAGGCGTCCTCGCCCGCGTGCAGGAGCAGCACGCCGGCGTCGAAGGTGGACAGCAGGTCGGTGCGGATGCGGGCGCTCAGCGTGAAGTCGCCGTCGAGGCGGCCGATGAGGGCGGGGGCGTTGGCGAAGCGGGCGTCGCCGCCGGGGTCGGTGAACAGGTCGGTGCCGGGACCGGCGCCGATGCTCAGCGCGTCGTCGCCGTCGATGCTGAACGACGTCGCGGTGTTCAGCCACCGCAGCGGGGCGGGGACGGCGGGCAGCGAGATCGGTCCGGTCATGGTTTCTCCTGATAGGCGATGGCGAGCAGCCGGTCGACGATGGCGGCGTCGCCGACCGGGCAGATGGGGGCGGTGCCCCGTTGCACGCTGAGGGCGAAGTCGGCCATCAGCGGGGCGTGCGGGTTGGTGGCCGGCGGATGATGTTCCTCGACCGGGCGGCCTTCGACGGTGCCGCGGATCCGGCCGGAGTCGAGCGGGTCGAGGGTCAGCCGGCCGCCGTCGAAGTCGACCGTCAGCCGATCATAGGGGGGCCCGTCTGCCCATGCCACTTCGATGTCCGCGCGGGCACCGGACGGCCAGGACAGGGTCATGCGGGCGGCGCGTTCGGCGCCAGCGGGGAACCGGTCGCCCAGGGTGGCCTGTACGCCGGACGGCTCGCCCAGCAGCCACACCAGCAGGTCGAGGCGGTGGCTGCCGATGTCGGCGAGGACGCCGCCGCCCGCCACGGCGGGGTCGGTGCGCCAGCGGCGGGGGTCGTCGGGGGCGGGGTCGAAGCCGGACCGCAGGGCCACGGTCGCCCGGTGCACGGTACGCCCGGCCAGCAGGTGCCGGAGCCGGGCGAGGGCGGGGGCGAGCCGCCTGTAGTAGGCGACGCCGACGGTGGGGCCGGTGGCGGCGCACGCGTCGATGTCGAGGGCGGGGTCCGGCGTGGCGAACAGGCCGAGGGGTTTTTCCACGAGCACGGGCAGGCCGGCGCGGACGGCCTCGGCGGTGAGGGGGATGTGGGCGGCCACGGGGGTGGCGACGTAGACGACGTCGACGTCGGACAGCAGGTCGGCGTAGTCGGGGGCGGCCCGGCCGGCGCCGAATTCGTCGCAGAGGGATCGGGCTCGGGCGGTGTTCCGGCCCCAGACGCGGGTGACCTGGTGCGACTGTGACAGCAGGGCGGGCAGTGCCCGCCTGCGGACGATGTCGCCGTAGCCGGCGATGCCCCATCTCAGGCCGGAGCCGGGCATATGGCGACCTTCAGGGTGCGGGGCGGCGGCACGGTGAACGGGCCGGGGGCGTCCGCCGGGTGCAGGGTGGGGCTCTGGGACAGGTGATCGAGGACGTCGCCCAGTTCTTCGAGGGGGTGGACGGCGGTGAGCAGCGTGTCCAGCGGGGGACGGTGGCGGGGGGAGGCGGCGATGCGTTCCGCGACCCGCATGGCGGCGGCCCTGGCCTCGTCGGTCGGCTCGGCCGAGGAGTGCAGCCGCAGGCCCTTCTTCTCCCAGGTGACCAGGTCGAAGGTGACGTGCGTGTCGACGTGGTGGGTGCCGAGGAGGACCACGAGACCGTTCTGGCGGACCAGGTCCACGCAGGCCGCGGCCGTGCCGGGGGTGCCGACGGCTTCGATGGCGACGTCGAATCCCGTGCCGAGCTCGGTGGGCGGGGTGTCGGGGCCGGCGACAAGGGTGCGGTCGGCCCCGAGGGCGGCCGAGCGTTCGAGCCGCCACGGGTCCAGGTCGGCGACGGCGATCTCGGCGGCGCCCCGGAGGCGGGCGACGTGCAGGGCCATCAACCCGATGGGGCCCTGCCCGACGATGGCGACCCGGTCGCCGAGCCGTACGCCGCGCGTCGCGTGCACGGCGAGCGGCAGGGTCTGCAGGATGGCGCCGCGCTCGAAGGGGATGTCGTCGGGCAGCGCGCCCACGCAGACCTCTCTCGCGGCGGCGAATTCGGCGAAGCCGGAGGTGAGCGGGGTCCGCACGAACACCCGCTGGCCGGGCACGACGCGGGTCACCCGGTCGCCGACGGCGTGCACGGTGCCGGCGATCTCGTGCCCGAAGCAGCCGGTGGCGCAGTGGTCGCGCAGGCCGAGGTAGTGGTAGTAGACCAGGTCGCTGCGGTTGCAGACGGTGCAGGCTCCCACGCGGACGAGCACGTCCGAGGGGCCGATCAGCGGCATCGGGGCGTCCTCGTTCAGCGCTATTCGGCGACGTTCGACCAGCTCGTATCGACGCATGCGCTCAGATCCTCGGCGGTGTCGGGTGGGGGGTGCCGCCGACGCGGGAGACGGCGGCCTCGGCGGCGGCCACGTCGGCGGGGGTGATGTCCCGCCACCACAGTTCTCCGGCGGCCGTGCCACCCATCACCCGGCCGCCGTACGCGGTCACCGTGACCAGGCCGGGAGTCGGGTCGAGGGGCGTCCAGGCGCCGCCCGCCGTCCTGGCCAGCAGCCATCCCCCGGCCACCGCGATCAACCGCCCGCTCAGGTTGGCCAGGTCGCGGGGCCCGGGCGGCACGGTGGCAGGCGGTGGCGGGCCTGGCCGTGCGGCCTCCTGTGGCGACGGGCCGGGCGGCGGGGTGCGCGGTGCGGCGGCGTCCGGCGGCGCGGTGCCGGGCGAGAACGGGCCCGGCTGGGCGGGGACGGAGGCGAGGGGGGCCGTCTCGTCGCGGGCCCACCGTGCCTGCCGGGAGTCGTCCAGTGGGCGGGTCCACACGGTGCCGTCGGCGGTCATCGCGTACATGACCTCGTCGATGGGGGTGATGGCGACCGTGCCGGGAGGCGATCGGTACAGCGGGGTCCAGTCCGCCGGGTGGGGCACCGGCTCGCGGCCCAGGATCCGGCCGTCGGCGTGCAGGCCGTACAGACGCACCGGGCACCCCGGCACGCCCTCGCGGGGCGCGGCGAGCGCGATGATCCCCGGAGCCGCCCCGATCACCCGCCACCGCAGATTCTGCGTACGGCACGGCCGGGCCGCGAGCCGGCCGGCCGAGTCGGCCGCGAACAGCAGCCGCTCGCAGACCGTGAGCGCCTTGAGCGCCGACCCGGTCACCGGCGCCGCCGACGCCCTCGGCGCCGCCTGCTCCGCCGTGGCGGGCTTCGCGGACTCGGTGGTCTTCGCGGGTTCCGTGGGCTCGGGGGTGGGCGGGGCCGGCCAGGTGCCCAGGGGTTCCCAGTGGGGGTCGGCGGAGCCGAGGCGGTCGAGGACGTTGCGGGTGATGCGGTCGACCACCGGGTCGTCGAGCGCGCCGGGCCAGCAGATGGTGGCGGCGTTGAACACGGTGCCGCCGCCGCGGCGCATCACGCCCATGGTGGCGTGGCCGCCTTGACCGTGGGCCCGCCAGGATCGCAGGTCGGCGGTGGCAAGCACGACGAAGTCGGTGGGGGTGCCGTCGGCACCGGTCACGACGGGGACGCCGTCGACGATGTCGAAGTCGGCGGCGTCGGTCTCGTAGCCGATCGCACCGGTGGCGAAGGTGTCGCCGTCGCGCAGACCCGTGCCGTGGAACGCCCAGTGGCCGGCGAAGGCCACGGTGTAGGCCTCGTGCCGCATGGCGGTCCAGTCGGTCCAGCAGCCGGCGCCGCGGCGGAAGCTGACGCCGGTCAGGGTGTTCTCGGGGCGGTGGACGGGGGCGCTGGACCATTCCACGGTTGCCCGGCGGGGGTCGGTGGCGGCGACGGGGTCGGCGAGGGCGTCACGGTGGCAGACGAGGGTGCGGCCGCCGTCTTCGAGCCGCACCTGCCACCAGCAGGTGTTGCCGCCGAAGAAGGCGATGTTGCCGCCGCGCAGCACGAACTCCTCGGCGGCGTCGCGCATCTCGGCCGTCCAGTATTCGTCGTGCCCGGCGCTGACCAGCAGCCGGTAGCCCGTCAGGTCGACGGTGCCGTCGTGCAGGTCGAGGTTGGAGCAGTAGTCGGCGCGGTAGCCGCTGCGGGCCAGCCAGGCGTAGAAGGGCGCCTCCCAGAATCCCGCCGGGCCGCCGCCGGGCCGGTCGAAGGTCACTCTGGCCGCCCGTTCCGGGCCTTCGGTCGGGTACAGGCCTTCGCCGGGCACCCCGGCGCGGTTGTACGCCTGCCAGGTGAGGAACGGCACCGACACCAGCATGGAGCCGCCGGGCCGGGCCGGGCGCACCGCGAAGTACACCTCCTCTTCGGCGGCGCCGCCGGTGCCGGTGAAGTCGACGGCGTACAGGGAGCTGGGCCAGGAGGACGGGATGTCGAGGGTCCAGAGGGGGCCGGCGGCGTCGGTTTTGGCCGCGATCCTGCCGGTGACGGTGTCGCGTACCAGGGCGGGGCCGTGCACGGCTTCGCCCAGCCGGAATCGCAGGGACGTCCCGGCGGTGACGGACGTGGCGAGCGCGTAGGCCCCGCCGGGCGGGAGCTCGTCGCGTGTCATCGGGTGGCCGCCAGGGGGCCGCGGGGGTCGCCGTACGCGGCGTTGGAGTCCCAGCTCAGCGGCGGGAGGTGGCCGTTGAAGGATCGGCCGTCGACGAGCATCTGCGGCCGGGGATGGAACAGGTGCAGCAGCGTGTCGTCGAACCGTTCGAGCCGCCCGGCCCGGCCGAGGCGGCCCACGATGTCGTCGTCCTCGCCGCCCCAGCCTTCGTACCGTTCGTCCATGCCGCCGACGCGGTCGTAGGCCGCGGCCCGGACCCACAGGCAGGCGCCGGGCGGCTCGCGCAGCACCAGCGCTCGGACGTCGTCCGCGGGGACGTGGCGGGCGCCCCGCTCGCACCGGGCCCTGATGGCGGCGTCGGACGAGGGCGCGTCGAGGCAGTACGTGTTCCGGTAGGGCAGGAAGGCGTCGAGGTCGGGGCGGTCGGCCATGCGGGCCAGGTTGCGTTCCAGGAAGCCGTCGTCGACCAGGATGTCGGCGTCGAGCACGCAGATGAGGTCGCCTTCGCCGGCCGTGTGCCGTACGCCGACGTTGACGGTCCACGACTTGTTGAAGTGCCGGGAGTGCTCGGCGAACACGTAGTGGTCCACCCACGGCTCCAGCGTGTCCCGCCAGCGGCTTTCCGTGTCGGACTCGACGACGCAGACCGTGACGTCGCCGGCCGCGCCGCGCTGGTCGCGCAGGGACACCAGGCAGGCGAGCAGGTTGCGCGCCCGGCAGCCTCCGCCGCTGTCGCGGAAGGGGATGACCACGCGGGCGGCGGGTGCGCCCGCCCGGCGGGTGGCGGGCCGGTGGGCGGCCGTCGGGCGGGCCGGCAGGTCGCCCATGTCCACGGGGGGGACGTCGGCGGAGGCGCGCGGGCCGAGGTGGTGGCCGATGAGGATGTGTTTTTCGGCCTCGGCCACCAGCCGTTCGAGCCGGCGCCGCTGGTCGGGGGCCTGGTCCAGCCATCGGTCGAGGGAGCCGGTCAGGGCTTTTTCCCGATCGTGGTCCGTGGGCGCTTCGGCGAGCCGGGCCAGGTCGTCGGCGAGGGGCAGGCCGGCGACGAGTTCGGCGAGGGGTTCCACCACGGACCGGTAATGGGGCGCGCTTTCTGCCCACCAGTCGGCCGCCACTTCGGGCACCGACGGATCGTGGGCGAGCACCACGAACGCGGCGAGCCGAGCGCCCAGCGTGCGTTCGGACAACACACACCACCAGGTCACCGCTGCCCCCTTCTGGCACCTGATTCAAGGACGTTCCGGGCCGAAACATACTCGGGAAAAAACACCCCGACAAGACCGCTTGACGGTCCGAAACGCTGACCCTAAGGTAGTGGGAGCGCTTCCATATCTGACGTACCACCATGCTGTCAAGTTTTTGGGACGGCATTGGCAATATCTTCATTCAGAACGGTCGTATGGGAGGCGACGTGTCGGACAGCGACCACGTGACGGTGAACTATCGGGCAGCCAGACCACACAATCGCGAGGATCTTCCCGAGGTCGACCTGGACGAGGCGCACGCCCCCGACAAGGTACTCGCCCACCCTGACCTGCTCCGCAAGTTCGTCAACGGTGAGAGTTTCCGGCCGATACACATGCGTATCGGCATAATGGGCGCCTGTAATATGCGGTGCAACTTCTGCAACTTTCATTCGCCCAACGAAGAGAACTTCTACGACCTGTTCTCCTTCAAAGACGCCATCCGCACCGAACAAGCCGTGACTTTACTCCGTGAATTCGCCGAATCCGGTGGCCGGGCGGTCACGTTCTGTGGCAGTGGTGAATGCACCATCCACCGCGGCTATCCGGCGATCTGCCGGGCCGGGCACGAGGCCGGGCTGCGTCTGGGGCTGATCACCAACGGCTCGCGGCTGCACCGCGACGACATCGCCGAGTGCATCATCGACACGCACACCTGGGTGCGCGTCGGGCTGAACGCCGGCACCGAGCAGACCTTCAACCAGATCACCAAGGACCATGAGCGCACCTTCGCGTCGTTCCTGACCTCCATCGGCAGGCTGCGCGAGCGGGCGGCCGACCCGGAGTTCCGCATCGGGTTCAACTTCGTGATCACGATGGAGAACTACCGCGAGATCGTGCAGGCCGCACACGTGGCACGTGACTCCGGCGCCCACTACGTGCGGTTCGAGCCGGAGTTCTACAGCGCCATGGGGCACGAGACGATCGAGGCGGTCATGGCCGAGATCTCCGCCGGGCTGGAGGAGGCGCGGGCGCTGTCGTCGCCGGAGTTCGACGTGTCGGTGCCCAAGCTGGACCGGGGCCCCATGGACCAGGTCGAGACCGTCGAAGGCGACTTCGACCACTGCCACTACAGCCGCTTCGTGACCGCCGTCGGCGCCGACGGGCACCTGTACCCCTGCCCGCAGGTCCACCTCAACAGCCGCTACCGCATCGGCAACGTGCTGGAGCAGGGCTACCTGGAGGTCATCGACGGCGGGCCGCGCGCCCAGTGGGAGGCGTCGAACCCGCTGCGCACCGACCTGTGCAAGTCCTGCTTCTACCGGCCACAGAACGAGCTGCTGGAATGGCTGCGCCGTGGCCGCGTCAAGCTCGACGAGGCGCTCGACAACTACCAGATCGAGGTGCCCGCGACGCTGCACGCCGACTTCGTCTGAGCGCACCGGCATGAGACTCGACAGGTTCGAACGCCCCGAGCCGTCCGCCGCCGAGCCGGAGGACCAGGCGGCCCGCAATCTGCGCACCCGCACGGCCGTGGCCCGGCTCGCGCGGGTGCGGCAGCGGGAGCTGCGCGTGCTGAGCCACGACCGGACCCCGGCCGACGGGCTGCGCGCCGACGTCTACACCTTCGGCGTCGGCCAGGAGGCGGTGCGGGGCGTGGTCCTCGCCCCCGCGGGGACCGGCCCGTGGCCGGCGGTGCTCGTCTGCCAGGGGCGCAACGCCACGCTGGAGCGCGTCACCGGTCTGGAACCGCCCGACCATCCGGACCGGAACGTCGCGGTGCACCTGGCCCGCGCCGGCCACCTCACCCTCACCCTCGACTACGGTCTCGCGGACGCGCTCGACCCGGCCAAACTGGCCGGTCGCGACGCCGCCGAGGCGCTGGACGGGCTCTACCGCGCGTACGGCGGCAGCCTGCTCGGCGCGCTCGTGGAGCGCGCCCTGGCCGGCTTCGCCTGGCTGGCCGCGCACCCCGACGCCGCACCGGGCCGCATCGGCCTGTTCGGGCACAGCTTCGGCGCGGCGGTCGCGCTGCACACCGCCCTGCTGCGCGAAGACCGGCCGCCGGTGTGCACCGCCGCCCACCTCGGCGGCTACCCCGTCATGCTGGGCCGGTCGCTGGCCTGGAACCCGTACGTCGCGCTGCCCGGCATCCTCCGCCACGCCGACCTGGCCGACCTGTACGCGGCGCTGGCGCCGACCCCGCTCCAGGTGCAGTACGGCACGGCCGACCCGCATCTGCCCACCGACGACGCGGCCGGGGCCGGCAAACGGCTCCAGGACGGCTACGCGGCCGTGGGCGCCGCCGGCGCGGCCGAGGTGCTGCCGCTGCCCATGGGGCACGGCACCGGGATCGCCGAGACGGTGGACTTCTTCGGCCGCGCCCTCGCCGAGCCGAGGAATCCCGAGCCGCAGGTGCCGGCGGCCCGCGCCGGCTTCGACGTGCCGTCCCGGCTGCTGATCGCGGACCTGGTGGACGAGTCGCTCGCCACCGGACGGCTCACCCTCGGGCCGTACGGCGCGCGCCTGGAGCGGCTGGCCGCCCGGCACGTCGGCAGGGGCGCCGCCGCGGTCGCGTCGGGCTCGGCCGCCGTGGAGATCGCGTTGCGGGTGGTGGGCGTCGAAGGGCGCACCGTGCTGGTGCCCGCGAACACGTTCTTCGCCACCGCCGCCAGCGCGATCAGGGCGGGGGCACGGGTCGGCTTCGTCGACATGGAACTCGACGGGCTCGGCATGGACCCCGACGCCCTGCGCGCCGCCCTCGACGCGCACGACGACGTTGCCGCCGTCGTGCCCGTGCACATCGCCGGCGTGGTCTCGCCGGCGCTGGCCGAGGTGCGCGCCGAATGCGAGCGGCGCGGCGTCGCGGTGGTCGAGGACGCCGCGCACGCCCTGGGCTCCGCCCTGGACGGCGCCCCCGCCGGCGGGTTCGGCAGGCTGGCCGCGTTCTCCTTCTACCCGACCAAGGTCATCACCAGCGGCGAGGGCGGGCTGGTCGCCGCCGGCGCGGACGACCTCGACCGGGTGTTCCGGCTGCGCGACCACGGCAAGCGGTCCTTTCACGAGAACGTGCACGCCGACCTGGGCAGCAACTGGCGCATGGGCGAACTGCACGCGGCGGTCGGCGTCACCCACCTGGCCCGGCTGGAGGAGGTGCTGGCCGAGCGGCGGCGGCTCGCGCAGTGGTACGACGACAACCTGTCCCGCGTACCCGGCCTCACCCGCTACACGGTGCCGGGACCGTGCCGCAGCAACCACTACAAGTACGTCGCCTACCTGCCCGAGGGCGTCGACCGGGCGGAGCTGAAACGCCACCTGCGGTCCCGCGGGGTGGCGCTGGCCGGCGAGGTGTACGACGTGCCGCTGCACCGGCAGCCCTACTTCGCCGAGGCGTTCGCGGGACACACCTTCCCCCGGGCCGAATGGTTCGCCGATCGGCACATCTGCCTGCCGCTGTTCCCCGGCATGACCACCCGCCAGCAGGAGCGCGTGGTGGCCGAGCTGCGGAAGTCCCTTTCGTGAACCGTCTCTTCGTGAACCGTCTCCAGGTCCCGCCCCGGGGCTCGCGCGCCGAGAAGCGCCGGCCACCCACGCGCGAGGGGAGCAGATGACCGCAGGCGTCACGCTGCCGCTGTTCAGGGGCGGCCGCTGGTACGTGTCCAGGGACACCGCGACCGTGCCCGGCGGCGCCCGCCTGTCCCTGGCCCCGCCGATCATGATCAAGGACGACGCCGTCAAGCTGCACCGGGCCCGCCGGACCTGGCGGCCCCTCCCCCCGGCCGAGCGGCGGGCCCTGCTGTGCCGCGCGGCCGACCTGTTCCGGCACGCCCCGGTGCACGTCGAAGGGCTGGGCACGCAGGACTTCGACGGCTTCGCCGCGGTCATGCGCGACTGCACCGGGCTGCCCCGCGTACTGGTGGAACGCTGGACGGACCTGCTGTTCCGGCGGCTGACCGAGCCGCCCGGCACGCCGGCGGGCACGGGCATGCCGCCCCGCGCCCCGACCGGCGCACGGACCCTCGTGCCAGGCGGAGTGGCGGACGTGACGAGTGCCGACGAGGGGACGACGCTCGTCTCCCTGCCGGCCAACACCTTCACCTGCCTGGAGTCGGTGCTGGACGCCCTGGCGACCAGCGGCGCGGTGTGGGTCCGGCCGAGCAGACGCGAGCCGTTCTCCGCGGCGCGGCTGCTGGGCGCGCTGCTGGCCGCCGGCTGGCCCGCCGAGCGGCTCGGGTACTACCCCACCGCGCCGTCGGCGCTGCCCACCCTGATCGCCGCCACCGGCCGCCAGGTCGTGTACGGCGGCGAAGGCCTGGCCGGCGACCTGGCCGAGGCACCGCCCACGCTGGACCTGCACGGCCCGGGCCGGGCCTGCTTCGTCCTCCCGGAGAGGGCTCCGCCGGACCCGGGTCCGCTGGCGGACGAACTCCTCCACCTGATCGCACACGACGCCGGCCGATTCTGCGTCAACGTGTCGATCATCGCCGGAACCGGCGACCTCGGCCCCCTCGCGAACCGTCTCGCCGAGCTGCTCGACCGCATCCCCCTGAATCCCCACCCCGACGCTCGATCCGAACCGCTGCCGCTGGCGGCCGTGGCCGCGGACGAGGCGGAGCGCACGGCGCGGTTCGTGACCGGGCGGCTCGGTGCCGGCGGTCGGGTGCTCACCCGCAGGCCGCTGGTGGTGCACGAGGGCGGCCGTAGTCATCTCGCGCCGACCCTGGTCCAGGTCGATCGGGCCGATCATCCGCTGGTCGGGTGCGAGTTGCCTTTCCCGTTCGCGGTCGTGGTCGCCACGGACGCGGCGGGGATCCGCGACATCACCTCTCGTTCCCTGTTCGTCTATCCCGAAGGGTCCGCCCAGCCCGGAGGGACTCCCCGCCGCGACGGGCCGGGCCGGCCCGAAGGGCCCGTCGGCCCCGAGACACCCGGAGGGGCCGGCCGTCCCGGGACGGCGCCGGCCCTCGCGCAGGAAGGACAGCACCGGTGACTCCTCCACCCCTCGAAGCCTCCGCCGCCGCCTCTCCCGAGCCGGCCCTCGACATGTCCCCCGCCGCCTCGTCCTCCCCTGCCGGCTCTGCGGCCGGCTCGTCCTCCCCCGCGGCCTCTCCCCCCGGCTCTGCCGAACCGGCCGCGTTCCCCGCCGTCTCGTCGGGCGGCTCGTCCTCCTCCGTCGCCGGCGCGGCCGGAGCGGGCGAGGGCGGGGGCTCGATGGGTCTGCTCGATGTGATGCGGGAGCGGGTGCCGCTGCTGCGTCATTCGCTGGACGAGTGGACCGTGCGGATGATGCGCTGGCATTTCGGCGAGGAGACCGGGTCGCCGTTCTGGCTGCGGCGCAGGCGCGCCCTGCCGTTCGACCCGCTGACCGATGTCACCGATTTCGCGTCGCTGCGGCTGTTCGGCCTGTTCGACAAGGCCGATCTGCGGGCCGCCTCGGTGCGGGACCTGCTGCCCCGGGGGTTCGCCGGGCGGCCGTTCCGGATCGTGGAGACCGGTGGGACGACGGGGTCGCCTTGTCGTGTGGTCGATGTGACGCGGGCGCAGCTGGACGTCGAAATGTACCGGGTCATGCTGGAGGCCCGCGGCGTGCTCGGCGGCGATGTGCTGGCGATGACGCCGAGCGGGCCGCACGCGTACGGCCATTTCGTCAAGCTGCTCGGCGACAGTTGGGGCGCGGCGGTCTACTCGGTCGATTTCGACCCCCGATGGGTGAAGACGTTGCTGCGCCGTGGCCGTGCTGCCGACGACTACATCGAGCACCTGGTCGAGCAGACCCGCACCTTGCTGGAGGAGGGTCGGCCGGCGCTGCTGTTCACGACGTCGAAGCTGCTGTTGTCGCTCGCGCCCGCGCTGCCCAAGCCGCTCGCGGCGTACGGCGTGCGCGCCGTCTGCACCGGCGGCACGTCGTGCACGGCGGAGGAGCGGCGTTATCTGCAGGAGGAGTATCTCGACGGGGTGCAGTGGATCGACACCTACGGCAACACGCTGATGGGGCACGCCCTGCAGGGTGACGCGGTGGTGCCGGGGCGGCCGAACAGCTACCACCAGCCGCCTCCGCTGGCCGTGCTGCGGGTGGTGCGGCCCGACGACGTCTGGACCGAGGTGGGGGTCGGTGAGCGCGGCCGGGTGCTGGTCACCACGCTCCTGGAGGACCTGTTCCTGCCGAACCTGCTGGAACGGGACGCCGCGACCCGCACCGGCCCGCACCCGTGGTTCCCGTGGGACGGGGTCGCCGAGGTCGGGCCGTGGGCCGAGCCGGACGCCGAGCCGGCGGAGCTGACCGAGGGGGTCTACTGATGCGGGCGTGCCCGAGGTCGGTGTCGTCGAACGGCGTGCCGATCGCGTTCACCGACGAGTTGTTCCGGCCGCTGCCCGACAGCACGGGCCTGCTCGGCTCCCCCGAGGCGCTCCGGCAGCGGTTCCGCGAAGACGGGGTGCTGCTGTTGCGCGGTGTGCTGGATCGGGCGGCGGTCTTGGACCTGCGCGCGGCGTATCTGTCGACGATCCCGGACGTCATGCTGAAGCCGGGCACCACGCCGGTGGAGGGTGTGTTCTCCGGCCGGGTGCCGCCGGATCTGCCGCCGCACGGGGTCGAGGGCCATCCGGCGCACACGTTCGTCCGCACGCCGGTCTTCGAGCGGTTCGTGGGCCGGCCGGACCTGGCGGAGCTCGCCGAGACGCTGCTCGGCGGCCCGGTGACGCGGCTGCGGCGGAGCATCCTGCGGCACTTCCACGCGGGCTCCCACCGCGCCTCCCGGGCGCACACCGACTACGCGTACATGGACAGGGGCACCGAGCAGGTCGTCACCATGTGGATTCCGGTGGGCGACTGTCCGCTGGAGAGCGGTCCGCTGGTGTACCTGGAGGACTCCCAGGGCCTGGATCCGGCGCGGCTGGAGCCGCTGCGGGAGCGCCGCGACCGGCCCGGCGACCTGCGACCGATCAGCCACGACCTGGAGTGGACGGCGTCGCGGCTGGGCCGCAGATGGCTGTGGGCGGAGTACGAAGCGGGCGATGTGGCGGTGCACGGGCCGCACATCGTCCACGCCTCGCTCGACACCATGTCGGAGATCATGCGAGTCTCGGTGGACATCCGGTTCGCCCTGCTGGGCGAGGCCGTGGACGATCGATGGACACGACATTGGGCGGGCGACGACGGTGCCTGAGGACGAGAAGACCGACGACGCGCGGACGCCGCTCCGGCAGGCCCCGCCCGAGGAGTCCCGCACGCCGGCGGAGGGGCCGCCGCTGCTGCGCTGGGCGACGGCCACGGCGTTCGTGCTGGTCGGGCTGGTCTTCTCCAGCTACCTGGTGCGGATGCCGACGTTCAAGCTGGCGCTGGGCCTGTCGGACGGGCAGCTCGGGCTCATGATGGTGGTGCCCACCGTCTCGGCCCTGGTGGTCATGCAGGTGTCCGGGTCGCTGGTGGCGCGGTTCGGCAGTTCGGTGATCGTGCGCATCTCGTCGGTGGCGCTGCCGGTGGCGCTGGTCGGGGTCGGGCTGGCGGGCGACGCGTGGTGGTTCGTCGTCGCGCTGCTGGCGTTCGGCGCGCTCGACGGGCTGATCGACGTCTCCATGAACGCGCACGCCGTCGCCGTGGAGCGCCGGCTCGGCCGGTCCGTCATGAGCGGCTGCCATGCGGGGTGGAGCATCGGGGCGATGGTCGGCTCGGGCCTCGGCGGGATCGCCATCAAGATCGGCTTGTCGCCCACGTGGCATTTCGTGGCGCTCGGCGCGGCCGTGGTGATCCTCGCCCTGGTGGCCGGCCGGTATCTGCTCCCTGCGGCGGCCGACCGGGCCGTCTCCCCCGACACCCCCGCCGCATCCGGCATGCCGGGCGCGGCGGACGAGGGCACGGCCGGGACCGGCACGGCGCCGCGCCGGAACCGTGCCGCCTGGCGGGCGGGATGGAGCAGGCGCGTGCTGGTCTTCGGTGCCATGGGCGCCGTCGCCATGCTCACCGAGGGGGCGGTGGGCAGCTGGAGCGGAATCTTCCTGCACGACGACCTGAACGCCACCCTGGCCACCGCCTCGCTCGGCTACATCGGCTTCGCCGTCTGCCAGACGGGCGTGCGGCTGATCGGCGACCGGCTGCGCGACAGGTACGGCGCGCCCGTGCTGTTCCGCTGGAGCGGTGCCCTCGGCGTCGTCGGGCTCGCCCTGGCCGTGCTCAGTCCCGGGCCGGCGTTGGCGATCGCCGGGTTCACCCTGATGGGCGCGGGCCTGGCGGTGCTCCTGCCGATCATCTTCAGCGCCGTCGGGCACGGCGGCACCGATGAGGGCGCCGCCGGGGCGGCGGCCGCGCTTTCCCGGTTCTCCACACTGACCTACGCCGGCCTGCTGCTCGGGCCGGTGCTGATCGGCTGGTTCGCCGAGGCGTTCGGGCTCACGGTGACGCTCGCGGGCCTGCTGGTGCTCATGCTGGCGGTGACCCTGAACGCCAAGGCCACCGCGCCCGCCGGCCGGCGGGCGACCTGATCGCGAATTCCCCGGCGCATCCCGCGTGTTGCGTCGGCGTGAACTGCGGCGTGAGCCGGGCGGCACGGCCTAGGGTTGGGCCGTGATCACCGAAGCGGCGGATCAGGCGGCGCGCGTCGAGGAGCGGGTGGCGCGGTTTCCCCGGCTCAGATATATGGGGTCGAAGTACCGTTTGGTGCCGCATCTGGCCGGGGTCTTCGGGGAGATCGGCGGCTCGACCGCGCTCGACGCGTTCTCGGGGAGCGGCGTGGTGGCGTACGCGCTGAAGGCGATGGGCTACGCCGTCACCGCCAACGACTTCCTGAACTTCCCGTCGGTGATCGCCGCCGCGACCGTGGTCAACCACCGCGAGACCCTGTCGGCCGAGGAGATCGAGGTGATCTGCGGGCCGGCGGCCGACGACCGCGACTTCATCCGCGCCACGTTCGACGGCCTGTACTTCACGGCCGACGACCGGGAGTTCCTGGATTCGGCGTGGTCGCACATCGACCGGCTGGCGGGCGGGAAGCGGGCCGTGGCGATCTCGGCGCTGGTGCTGGCGGCGGCGCGCAAGCAGCCGCGCGGCGTGTTCACCTTCACCGACCTGCGGTACGACGACGGGCGGCGCGACCTGCGGCTGCCGCTGCGCGAGCATTTCCGGGAGCGGGCCGCACAGTACAACGCCGCGGTGTTCGACAGCGGCCGGGTCTGCGCGTCGACCCGCAGCGACGTCTTCGAGCTGGACTCCCGCGGGTTCGACCTCGTCTACCTGGACCCGCCGTACGCGCCGCCCCGCGACGACAACTGCTACATCAAGCGCTACCACTTCCTGGAAGGGCTGTCGGTCTACTGGCGGGACCAGCGGATCATGCCCGGCACCAGGACCAAGAAGCTGGAGAAGCGGTTCACGCCGTTCTCCTACCGGCGCACCGTCGAGGACGCGCTGCGGCGCATGTTCGACCAGTTCCGCGACTCGGCGATCGTGCTGTCGTACTCCTCCAACGCGGTGCCCGACGCGGCCGTGATCGAGGCGCTGCTGCGGGAGGTGAAGCCGTGTGTGGAGGTGCGGTCGCTCGATCATCGGTACTCGTTCGGCACTCATGCCGCCGCGGCTCGGCGGGAGGTCGCCGAGTACCTCTTCATCGGCCGGTAGGGGCGACAGGGCCCGGTCTGCGCCCGCGCTTGGGCCTGGGCGCGCCTGGGAGCAGAAGATCACGTTCGAATATGTCAGCCTTTGCCCACTTAGCGTAGGTTGTAGCTCCAGGAGCGAGGCAGAGGCCGGAGGCATGGCGGAGATCTTCGTCCCGAACGGGTCGTGGGCGTTCGACGGTGAGACGTTGCGCATCGTGCCCGGCAGCGGGAGCGGCGTGCACGAGCTGCGCAAGGCGATCGGCGAGCTGGAGGTGCCGCTCGCGGCGATCGCCGGGGTCGCGTTCGAGCCGGCGCGCAGGGGCGGTCATCTGCGGCTGCGGCTGCGCAAAGGCGCCGACCCGCTCACCGACGCGGTGGGCGGCTCGCTCGGCGCGCCCGCCGACCCGTACCGGCTGGCCGTCCCCGCCGGGCGCACGGGCGCGGCGGAGTACCTCGCCGACGAGGTGCGCGACATGCTGCGGGCGTATCCCGTGCCGAGCGGGCCGAGCGCGGAGTTCCTGATGCCCGGCCCCGCCGTGCCGGTGACCGCGACGGCCGGGGACGGCACCGCCGTCTTCGACGGCGAGCAGGTGCGGCTGGAGTGGACCCTGTTCGCCAAGACCGTCAAGAAGTCCGCCGGCCCGCAGGTCTTCGCGCTGGCGGAGCTGGCCGGGGTGGAGTGGAAGCCGCTGGCCGGGCTGGGCTACGGCAGTCTCCGCTTCCGGCTCAAGGACGACCGGCCGCCGCAGCCGCCCGAGAGCGACCCGCGCTGCCTGTCGTGGGGCATTCAGCGGTACGGCGGCATGACGGCCCTGGTCGCGGCCGCGGTCGTCGCCCGCCTGCCCCGCCACGCCGAGCTCCCGGCCACGGCGAAGGCGGCCCCGGCCGCGGTGGAGGCGGCGCCGGGGGCCGGCGCGGACGGCCTGGACGCCCAGATCCGGCGCCTCGGCGAGCTGGGCGAGCTGCATCGGGCCGGCGTGCTGACCGACGAGGAGTTCGAGCGGGCCAAGCGCGCGGTGCTGCGCGACATGGAGGCCTGACCGGGCCGGCCGCGACGGCGGGTGGGCGGCAGAGGCGTCAGAGGCCGGCCAGCTCCAGCAGGACGGCGGCGAGGGCCTTCGGGGCGGTGACCATGGCCTCATGGCCGGTGTCGACCGTGCGGACGGGCCAGCCGAGCTCGCGGGCGCGCTCGGCGTGTCCCTGGAACACCCGCATCCAGCTCACGCACTCGACGAACGCCCCTGGCACGTCGCCGGCGGCGCCGGTGAGGCGGAGCGGATCGGTGTAGGTCTTCCACGGGTGCGGGGTGAGGCGCGGCGTCAGCCAGTCGATGTCGGCCTGGTCGGTGACGCCGAGCGCCTTCAGGGAGCGCACCGGCACGAGCCAGCCGAACCCCTGGTCCCGCGCCGACTCGGCCCAGTGCCGCGCCACCCGCTCGGGCAGCAGGTCGCGCGCGGCCTCGCCGTCCCGGCCCACGAAGGCGTCGAGGTGGACCCGGCGGGCGATGGCCTGCGGCCGCCGGTCGGCCACCGCCGTGATCACCTGCCCGGCGTAGCTGTGCCCCACCAGCACCACGTCGCGCAGCCCGAGAACGTCGATCAGCCGGACCACGTCCTCGGCGTGCGTGTCGAGCCCGACCTGGGGCGACAGCAGGTGGGCCCGCTCGGACAGCCCGGTCAGCGTGGGCGTGTGCACGTCGTGCCCGGCGGCGCGCAGCTCGGGCGCCACCCGGTCCCAGCACCAGCCGCCGTGCCAGGCCCCGTGCACCAGCACGAAGGTCGTCATGCCGTCACCCCCACGGTCCGCGCCCTCGCCTCGGGCCCGGCCGCCGCAGCGACCTCCGCCGCGACCTCCGCCACCGTGATCTGCGTTGTCGCCCGGATCCCCCGGGCCTGCCGGGCCCGCCGGATGTGCCGGATCTGCCGGATCTGCTGGATGCGCACCCTGTCCCCTTCCATGACGGCGCCGAGCTCACCGCCGGTCTTCCGCATCGTTCTGTGGCGGCGCCACGGGCCGGCACACCGGCTCCCGTCTCGGTTCGGGCCCGACCCAAGCGGGCAAACCAGGTCAACGCAGCCGTGCCGGTCGACGCGGGACGTACCCTACCGTGCGCCGAAACGACGGCGACCTCGGGTGATTCGTCCCGCCGCCGCTACTCGGGCCCGGTGTCCGCCGGGTAGAACAGCCGGATCTCCTCGTCCCCGGCGTCGAGGATCGGCCGCAGGATGCTCGCCATGACGTCCTTGGGGACCAGGCAGTCGGCGCACGCCTCGGGGCCGGCCGTGATCCGTACGTCGAACCCGGAGCCGCGCTCCTCGACGCTGAGGTGGTAGCCGTCGACCGCCAGCGTCGAGCGCATCTGTTCCAGCCGTGCCTCGTCGCGCATCTCGTCTCACTCCGCTTCTTGGCCGGTGTCGGTGTCCGGCCGAGCCCGTGCGGGGCCGCTGCAGGCAATGTAGATTTGACGGGAACGTCTGGTAACCGGGGCTTCCATGACGTGGAAGAGTTGATCGTCCGGTTTTCGTCTTCCCAGGTGAACGTCTCGAATGAAAGCACGTTCCCGCCTGACGGAAGGCCGTTTTCGGATGTTCCGTATCTCTTCCCGAAGAGTGTCCGTTTGTGTAGCCTATTTTACGTTTACTTAACGTAACTCCCGGTTGACGAGTCAAGCAGGTGAGTGGATGACTGTCCCGACAGCCAACTCTGCGAAACCGGCCCGCCTCACATCCGCCCAGCGGGTGCTCTCCATTCTCGGCGTCTTCGACTGCGACAACACCGCTCTGTCTCTCAGCGAGATCAGCCGCCGCACGGGACTCACCCTGAGCACCACTCACCGCCTTGTGAACGAGCTGCGCACGTGGGGAGCGCTGCGCCGGGACGGCGACGGCAGATACAGCATCGGCCTGCGGATCCTCGAACTCGGCACGCTCGCCCCGCAGGGGCTGCAGCTCCGCGAAGTCGCCCTGCCCTTCCTGGACGACCTGCAGCATGCCACGCACGGCAACATCCATCTGTCGGTCGCCGACGGCCATGACGTGATCTACATCGAGTCGATCCGGGCCAAGGGCGGCGCGCCCGTGCTCAGCCGGCTCGGCGGACGCTGGCCGATGCACGCCACCAGCACGGGTCTCGTGCTCCTCGCGTTCTCCTCACAGGAGTTCCAGGAGGAGGTGCTGAGCTCCAAGCTGCGCAGGTACACCTCGCACACCCTCACCCAGCCCGACGCCCTGCGCCACATGCTGGCGGAGGTGCGCAAGTCCGGAGTGGCGATCTACGCGAACCAGATCACCCTCGACGCCATGGCCATCGCGGTGCCGATACGCGGCCCCCGCGACCGTGTCGTCGCCGCTCTCGGCATCACCGTGCACCCCGACTCCGCCTCGCCGCACGCCCTGATCCCCGTGCTGACCGCCACCGCCCGCGGCATCTCCCGCGAGCTCGGCGCCCCGTCGGCCAAGCTGACGGCGGCCCAGACCCGCCCCGTCAGCCGCCGGATGCGCCCGCTCAACGCCGCCGCCTCGGCACGCCGCTGACCCGCTCCGGCCCGCGCGAGGGCACACCCCTCGTCATCGTCAGGCCGTCGGCGCCCTGCCCCCCGTTTCGGCCCGCGCGAGGGCATACCCCTGCGGCCGCCGTCATGGCCGCCCTCGGGGACGCCACGTCGTCGCCGCGACCGTCCTTGTAGCCGTCCCTGTGGCCGTCCTTGTAGCCGTCCTTTCGGCCGTTCTGGGGACGGCCACCGTGGCCCCGCCGTGACGGCCGCTGTGGCCGAGGCACGGCCTGAAGGCATGGCCTAGGGCCGCAGGGTGAGCGACAGGCCGGCCAGCACGTAGCCGAGCCGGCGTTCGAAGATCTCGTCCATGTCGGGTTGATCCTCGGCGGCGGCGACGACCCGCGCCAGCCGCGGGTACGCGCCGGTGGACAGGACCTGTTGGACGAACGGGGCGATCTGCTCGTGCCACTCTTCCTCGGTCAGGCCGGTGCGCTGCCGGGCCTCGTGGTCGGCCAGCTCGTCCTGGACGAAGCCGAGCGTGAAGGCGTTGACGGTGCCGACCACGTCGAGCATCGCGTCGATGCCCAGACCGAACCCGTCCACGGCGGCCAGGGCGAACTCGGTGCGCGCGCGGAAGTTGGGCCCCAAGGACGGCCGCGACAGGTGCCGGACGACCCAGGGATGCCGGTGCACCATCTGCCGGAGCCCGCGGGCCAGGGCGGTCAGGTCGGCGCGCCAGTGCCCGGAGGGCGTCGCCGGTAGCGGGGCCTCGCCGAGGACCTCGTCGGTCATCAGGTCGATGAGCTCGTCCCGCGTGGCCACGTGCCGGTACAGCGACATCGTGCCGGCGCCGAGCCGCTTGGCGACGGAGCGCATCGACAGGGCGTCGATGCCCTCGGCGTCGGCCAGGTCCAGCGCCGCGCGCACGATCTTCGGCAGGCTCAGTGCGGGCTTGGCGCGCCCGGCCGTGCGCGGCGCGCCCTCCAGCCTGGTCCACACCAGGGCGGTGGCCTTCTCCGCACGCTCCCGTTCGGCCTTCCGGTCCGCCATGCCCGCCTCTCGCCGGCGCTCTCCGTTCTTGCGTGCAGTGTACGTCATGCGTACAGTGCACCCATCATGAGTACGGCGTACGCATACGCGTGCGGCGTACGCACCGTCCAGGAGGTTTTCGTGCGTTCAGCCATCCAGGCCCGGGGCCTGGCCAAGAGATTCGGCTCCACCCGCGCCTTGCGCGGCATCGACCTCGACGTCGAAACCGGCACCGTCTGCGGCCTGCTCGGGCCGAACGGCGCGGGAAAGACCACCGCCGTCAAGATTCTGGCCACCCTCACCCGGCCCGATTCCGGGTCGGCGCGGGTGGCGGGCTACGACGTCGTGACCCAGGCCGACGAGGCCCGCTACCGCATCGGGCTCGCGGGGCAGCACGCCGCGGTCGACGAGATCATCACCGCCCGCGACAACCTGCGCATGTTCGGGCGGCTCTACCATCTGCCGGAACGCCGGGTGCGGGCCCGCGCCGAGGCGTTGCTGGAGCAGTTCGGGCTCGTTGAGGCCGCGAACCGGCCGGTGCACACGTTCTCGGGGGGCATGCGCCGCCGTCTCGACCTGGCGGCGAGCCTGATCATCACGCCCGAGGTGCTCTTCCTCGACGAGCCCACCACCGGGCTGGACCCGCACAGCCGCGGCGAGGTGTGGGACGCGATCCGCCGGCTCGTCGCGGGGGGCACCACCGTGCTGCTCACCACCCAGTACCTGGACGAGGCCGACCGGCTCGCCGACCAGATCGTGGTCATCGACGCCGGGCAGGTGATCGGCGCCGGCACCCCGGCCGAGCTCAAGGCGCGCGTCGGCGGCGAACGGCTGGAGGTGGTGGTGCGCGACGGGGCGGCCCTGGACGCCGCCGCCGCGGCCATCACGACGGCGCTCGGGGCCAGGCCCCAGGCGCACCCCGCCGCCCGCCGCCTGACCCTGCCCGTTGCCGACGGCTCCGCCGCGCTGTTCGCCGCCGTACGGGAGCTGGACCGCGCGCAGGTGGCCACGGCCGATGTCGGTGTGCGACGCCCCACCCTCGACGACGTCTTCCTCCGGCTCACCGGCACGACCACCGCCGCCCGCGAGGCGGCCCGCGTGCCCGCCGCGACCGGCGAGGAGGCGGCATGACCGCCGCATCGGCGCCGCTCGCCCCGCCCGTGCGCTCCCGCAGCCGTGCCGCCAGGCTCGGCCGGGCGCTGCGGGACGGCTGGACGCTCACCCGCCGCGAGCTGGCGCAGCTGCGCCGCCGGCCCGGCGAGCTGGTCACCATGCTGCTGGTGCCGGGGGTGATGGTGCTCCTGTTCGGCTACGTCTTCGGCAGCGCCATCGAGGTGCCCGGCGGCGGCGACTACCGCGAGTACCTGATGCCGGGCATGTTCGCCATGATCTCCTTGTTCGGCGTGGCGACCAGCGCGGCCTTGCTCTCCAAGGACGTCGACGAGGGCGTCATGGACCGGTTCCGGTCGCTGCCTATGGCCCGCTCGGCCGTGCCGCTCGGCCGGGCCGTCACCGACGTGCTGATCGGCGCCCTGAGCCTGGCCATCATGGTGGGCATCGGCCTGCTGGTCGGCTGGCGGGCCCACCACTCGCCGGCCGCGACGCTCGCCGGCTTCGGGCTGGTGCTGCTGCTGCGGTTCGCCGCCACCTGGATCGGCATCCTCATCGGCCTGTGCGTCAAGCCCCAGACCGCCGACAACATCGTGCCCGTCGTCTTCCCGCTCACCATGCTGTCCAACAGCTTCGTGCCCACCGATGGCATGCCCGCCTGGCTGCGCGCCCTCTGCGACGCCAATCCCGTCAGCGCCCTCGTCGCCGCCTGCCGCCGGCTGTTCGGGAACCCGGGCGTCCTCGAACAGCAGCACCCGGTCGCGGTCACCCTCGTGTGGGCCGCGGCGCTGCTGGTCGTGTTCGTGCCGCTGGCGACGCTGCGCTTCCGGCAGACCGGCCGGTGATCCTGCCACCGCCGGTCGCCCGGCCGGGCACCGGGCGCACGGTGCCCGGCGCGGGGTCAGCCTTCGACGCGGGTCAGCTTCGACTTCATCTCCGAGCGCTCGATCGAGCCGGGAGGCACGAGGGTGACCTGTGTGCGCACCGTCAGCCTGGAGCGGATCAGCGACTCGATGTCGTGACGCAGCGTCTCGTGGTCGCCGGGATCGCTGCCCAGCTCGACCTCGACGCGCAGGGGCGGCTCGACGCGCGGCCCGCCGCCGGGGGGCAGCACGATCTGCAGGACGCCGTTGGTGCGCGGCTGGAGGTGCTGCACGAGGTCGCGCACGGCGGTGGGGAACACGTTGACGCCGAGCACGATGAGCATGTCGTCGGTGCGGCCGACGCACCTGATGAGCGGTGCGCCGTCGTCGGCGAGCCCTGTGACGATGATGCGGTCGCGGGTGCGGAATCGCACCAGCGGGCAGCACTCGCGGTCGACCGAGGTGTAGACGAGCTCGCCCGCCGCGCCCGGCTCCGGCACGATCGGCTCGCCGCTGTCGGGGTCGATCAGCTCGACCACCACGTGCCGCCCGCCGGTGAAGCGCATGCCGGGGCTGCCCGGCGGCTCGGCGAACAGCACCGGCGCCATGTCGGCGTTGCCGAGGCCTTCGGTGACGGGCGCGCCCCATTCGCGTTCGACGTGTTCGCGGTACGCGGGCTCGCCGCCGCCCGGCTCGCCGCCCACGAAGATCTTGCGGATGCCGAACTCGCGGGGGTCGCGGCCGTGGCGGCGCACGTACTCGGCGAGGTAGCGGATGTACGAGGGGGTGGCATGCAGGGCGGTGACGCCGAGGCTCTCCATCGCCAGCACGGCCTTCTCCGACGCGCCCGTGCCGATCGGCACCATGGTGCTGCCGATGTGCTCCAGCGCGTCGCGGATCGGCAGCCCGCCCACGAACAGGGTGAGCCCCGATCCGTGCAGCACGACGTCCTCACGGGTCGCGCCCATGGTGCGGAACGCGCGCGCCACCATCTCGGTCCACGTGTCCGCGTCGCGCCGCGTCACGCCGACCCAGCTCGGTCTGCCGGTGGTGCCCGTGGAGGCGTGGACCCTGATCACCTCGGTCATCCCCACGCCCATGTGGCGGCCCAGCGGCGGGGCCGCCGCCTGCGAGTCGCGCAGCATCTGTTTCGTGGTGAAGGGCAGCTTGCGCAGATCGTCGAGCGAGCTGAACGCCTCGGGGACTACCCCGTGGGCGGTGAACAGGTCGGCGTAGAACGGTGACCGCGCGGGCAGCCCGGCGAGCTGCGCGCGGAGCATCGCGGACACGGCGTCTCTGTCCTCCGCCGCTACGAAGCTGGGTGTGACCACAAAGGTTCCTTCCGGGTGTTCGATCGCTCTTCGGGTGCGAGCGATGCTCAGTGCGGCCCGGCGCTCGGGTGCGCCGGGCCTCGGACGTCCGTGCCTCGCCCACGGTCTAGTGCTCGTGCACGATGACGCCCCGTATGTTTCTGCCGTCGTTCAGGTCGCGGCATGCGTCGTTGAGCTCGTCGAGCCGGTACCTGCGGGTGATCAGCTCGTCGAGTTTGAGGTCGCCAGAGCGGTAGAGGCGCAGCAGGCGAGGCACGTCGTAGAGCGGGTTGCAGTCGCCGAACAGGGCGCCGCGGATCTGCCGCTGGTAGCTGATCAGCAGGCCGGCGTGCACGTGCACCGCCCGTTCGGTGAGTTTGCCGACCGCCGTGATGGTGACCTTGCCGCCCTTGCCGGTCATCAGCACGGCGGCGTTGACCATGTCCTCGGTCACGACGCCCGGGGTGAGGATCACGTGGTCGGCGAGCTGGCCCCAGGTCTCGTCGACGACGAACTCCCGCGCCTTCTCGGCCGTCGCGAACGTGTGGGTGGCGCCGAAGACCTTCGCCATGTCGCGCTTGAACTCCACCGGGTCCACGACCACGACGTTCTTGGCCCCGGCGAACCGCGCGCCCTGCACGGCGTTGCTGCCCACCCCACCGGCTCCGAAGATCACCACGGTGTCGCCGGCCCGCACCCCGGCGGCGTACACCGCCGAGCCCCAGCCGGTCGGCACGCCGCAGCCCACCAGCGCGCCGATCTCGAACGGGATGTCGTCGGGCAGCGGGATGCACGCCCACTCGGACACGACGGCGTACTGGGAGAACGTGCCGAGCGTGCAGAAGCCGCCCAGGTCCTCGTCGCCGAGGTGGAAGCGGAAGGTGCCGTCGAGGAACATGCCGGTGCCGGCGTTGAGCCCTTTGACGCACATGTTCTGGTGGCCGGTCGAGCAGGGCCGGCAGGCGCCGCAGGCCGGAATGTACGAGCAGACGATGCGGTCGCCGGGCCGCACCCGCCGCACGTCGGGGCCGACGGACTCGACGACACCGGCGCCCTCGTGGCCGCCGACGATGGGGAGCCGCACCGGCGCGTCGCCCTGGATGATGTGGTCGTCGGAGTGGCACAGGCCGGCGGCGTGGAACCGCACCCGGACCTCGTGCGCCTTCGGCTCGTCGAGCCGCAGGTCGGCCATCTCCCATGGGGTGTGCGGCGCGCGGGCGATCGCGGCGTGCGTCGTGATGATCATAGGTGTCCCCGTTCTGTCGAGCACGGCCGGGCCGGCTGCATCGCCTTCACGTGAGGCAGCACCTCGTCGGCGATCAGCGCGATGTGATCAAGATCATGGATGTCGTAGATGTGCAGGTAGACGGTGTCCGCGCCGATCGCGGCGAGATCGGCGATGCGCTCGGTGACCAGGCCGGGGGAGCCGATCACGGCGTTCTGGCGGATGAACTCCGACCCGATGACCGCGCCGCGGCGCTCCACCTCGGCCGGCGTGGTGCCGCAGGCGACGGGCAGCACCGACGACCACCGCGGCTCGGCCGGGTCGCGGCCGATCGCCTCGCAGGCCCGGGCGAACGTTGCGAACCGGTCGCGCAGGTCGCCGCCGAGCGCGGTGTTGAACTCGTCGGCGTACCGGGCCGCGATGGCGGGGGTGCGCCGGGGCCCGGTGCCGCCGACGATCACCGGCGGGTGCGGCCGCTGCGTGGGGCGGGGCGGGCTGTGGTTGGCCACGATGCGATAGTGCGCGCCCTCGTACGAGAACGCCTCGCCCTCGGCGGTGGTCCACAGCCCGGTGATGACGGCCAGCTGCTCCTCGAACCGGTCGAACCGCTCCCCGGTGCCGGGGAACGGAATGCCGAACGCCTCGTGCTCGCGGGCGTACCAGCCGGTGCCGAGGCCGAGCTCGACGCGGCCGCCGCTCATCTCGTCGACCGACGCGACGATGGTGGCGAGCAGGCCGGGGACGCGGAACGTGGCCGCGCCCATCAGGGCGCCGAGCCGCACCCGTTCGGTGTCGCGGGCGAGGCCGCCGAGCGTGGTCCAGCAGTCGGTCGGCCGGTAGGTGCGGTCGTTCGGGTCCACGCCGAACAGGTGGTCGGAGCGGAAGAAGGCGTCGAACCCGCCCTGCTCGACGGCCCGCGCGAGCGCCAGGATCTCGTCGTAGCGGGCGCCGTGCCTCGGCTCCATCAGCACCCGCAGCCGGACGCCCTCGGCGGGCGCGGGCCCGCCCGGCCCGGTGCGCGTGCCCTCGGCCGTGTCCTCAGCGCGTGCCGTGTCCTCAGTGGGTGCCACGGATCGACACCGCCTTCACCTGGGTGTAGTCCAGCACGGCCTCGGCGCTCATGGTCCGGCCGAAGCCGCTGTGCTTGTAGCCGCCGAACGGCACCCCGATCGCGCCGGCGCCGAGCGCGGCGTTCACGGCCACCTGGCCGGCCTGCAGGCCGCGCGACATCCGCACCGCGCGGCCCACGTCGCTGGTCCAGACCGAGGCCACCAGGCCGTAGTCGGTGCCGTTGGCCACGGTCAGCGCCTCCTGCTCGCCGTCGACCGGGATCACCGACAGCACCGGCCCGAAGATCTCCTCCTGGGCGATGCGCATGCCCGGGTCGACCCGGTCGAACAGGGTGGCCTCGACGAAGAAGCCGCGCTCGAACTCCTCGCCCTGGGGCACGCCGCCGCCGGTGACCAGCTCGGCGCCCTCCTCCTGGCCGAGCCTGATGTAGCCGAGGACGCGATCGTGCTGCTTGGCGTTGATCAGCGGGCCCATCTGCACCGGCCGGTGCCACGGGCCGACGGTGACCCGTCGCATGTGCTCGGCGAGCCGGCGCACCACCTCGGCGTGCACCGAGCGGTCGACCACGACACGCGAACCGGCGGCGCAGATCTGCCCGGTGTTGAGCGTGATGCCGTTCACGATGGCGGGGATCGCGGCGTCGAGGTCGGCGTCGTCGAAGATGACCTGCGGCGACTTGCCGCCGAGCTCCAGGTGCAGCGGCGTGAGGTTCTTCGCGCACGCCTGCATGATCAGCGAGCCGGTCTGCGGGGAGCCGGTGAAGCTCATCCGGCCGATGCCCGGGTGGGCGGGGATGGCCGCCCCGGCCTCGTGGCCGTACCCCGTGACCACGTTGACGACGCCCGGCGGGATGCCGGCCTCCATGGCGAGGCGGGCGAGGGCCAGCGGGGTGAGCGGGGCGTCCTCGGCCGGCTTGATCACGATGGTGTTGCCGGCGGCGACGGCGGCGCCCACGTCGTTGGTGAACATCGGGCCGGGGGCGTTCCACGGGATGATGCTGCCCACGACGCCGTACGGCTCGCGCAGCGTGAGCGCCAGCACCTCCGGCGAGTACGTCGGCAGGGAGTGCCCGAGCACCTTGTCGGCCTGCCCGGCGATGAAGGTGAGCATCGCGGCCAGCCGCGACGGCCCCCAGTGCGGCCGGCCGACCTCCCGCATCTCCAGCTCGTCCAGCTCGGTCTCGTGCTCGGCGATGAGCCGCGCCCAGGCGGTCAGCAGCGCTGCCCGGGCGGAGGCGTTGGTGTCGCGCCAGGCGGGGAAGGCCACGGTGGCGGCCCGCACGGCGGCGTCCACGTCGGCCGCCGTGCCGCGCGGCACCCGGCCGATGACCTCGCGGGTCGCCGGGTTGATCACTTCGATGGTCTCGCCGCTGGCCGCCGGAACCCACTCGCCCCCGATCAGCTGGACGTTGTCGGCGTGCAGGGCGCCGGTGCCGGGGCCCGGGCCGGAGACGACGGTGGTCATGACCTGCTCCTCCATGCTCGTCAGTGCCGTCAGTGCTCGTCAGTGCTCGTCGTGGATGATCACGCCGCGGATGTTCCGGCCGTCCAGCATGTCCTGATAGCCCTGGTTGACGTCCTCCAGGCGGTAGCGCCGGGTGATGAGCTCGTCGAGCTTGAGGTCGCCGGACCGGTACAGGCCGAGGAGCCGGGGCACGTCGTACAGCGGGTTGCAGCCGCCGAAGATCGCGCCCTGGACGCGCCGCTGATAGCCGATGAGCATGCCGGGATGATGGTTCAGTGAGCCGTTGCCGACGGCGGTGATGGTGACCTGGCCGGTCTTGCCGACGACCTTGAGGGCGTGGTCGATCACCTCGTCGTGCAGCACGCCGACGGTGATGATGGCGTGGTCGGCCAGCTCGCCCCACGTGGTGCCGACGACGAACTCGTGCGCCTGCTCGGCCGTCGCGAACGTGTGGGTGGCGCCGAAGACCTTCGCCATGTCGCGCTTGAACTCCACCGGGTCCACGACCACGACGTTCTTGGCCCCGGCGAACCGCGCGCCCTGCACGGCGTTGCTGCCCACCCCACCGGCTCCGAAGATCACCACGGTGTCGCCGGCCCGCACCCCGGCGGCGTGCACCGCCGAGCCCCAGCCGGTCGGGACGCCGCAACCCACCAGCGCGGCGACGTCGAACGGAATGTCGTCGGGGATTTTAATGACCGAGAACTCCGACACCACCGCGTATTCGGAGAATGTGCCGAGAACGCAGAGCCCGCCGAGGTCCGCACCGTCGAGATGGAAGCGGAAAGTCCCGTCGGGGAACATTCCGGTCGCCGCGTTCTTTCCGGCGTCACACAGGTTCTGGCGGCCGGTGGAACAGTAACGGCAGGAGCCGCAGGCCGGAATGAAGGAGCAGACGATGTGGTCGCCGACTTCGACCCGGGTGACGGATTCGCCGACGGCGTCGATGATTCCGGCGCCCTCGTGACCACCGACCACGGGCATCCGCATCGGCGCGTCACCCTTTTGGATGTGGTCGTCGGAGTGGCACAGACCGGCCGCCATGAACCTGACGCGGACCTCGTTCGCCTTCGGTTCGTCCAACTCGATTTCGCTGATCTCCCACGGCGTACGTGGCGCCCGGCAAATCGCGGCGCGCGTGATCATGCTCATCTGAGCCCCGTTTCGTGTGTCGGTGGCCACTGCGGCGGACACGGCCCGAGCGGGCGGCCGCGCTGCCGCAGTGAATATCACTATGCCGAGGGGCGGGCCGCCCGATCGATATGCTTTTCATGTCGCGGAAAGGGAGATATCGGGGTTTTCGCCGCCCCGCTGCCCGATGTTCAGCGGGAAGTGACACGCCACACTGCGCCCCGGCGCGACCTCGCGCAGCATCGGCCGTTCGTCGGCGCAGCGCCGCTGGGCGTACGGGCAGCGGGTGCGGAACCGGCAGCCGCTCGGCGGGTCGATCGGCGACGGCGGCTCACCGGCCGGCGGTTTAGGCCGGCGCGTCCTGCCCGTGGCGGGGTCCACGCCGGGAATGGAGTCGAGCAGCG
Organism: Actinomycetales bacterium; assembly: GCA_044507605.1. Lineage (GTDB taxonomy): Bacteria > Actinomycetota > Actinomycetes > Streptosporangiales > Streptosporangiaceae > Thermopolyspora. The sequence goes on from JBIQJI010000044.1 coordinate 40,987, forward strand.
CCGCGGTGTACGGGTGCATCGGGCGCCGGTACAGCTCCTCGGCCGGCCCTATCTCGGCGATGCGGCCCAGGTACAGCACGGCGACGCGGTCGCTGACCTGCTTGACCAGGGCGAGGTCGTGCGAGATGAACAGGTACGACAGGCCGAGCTCCGAACGCAGCCGCTCGAACAGGTTGAGCACCTGCGCCTGGATCAGCACGTCGAGCGAGGCGACCGCCTCGTCGCACACGACCAGCGCCGGGTTGAGCGCGATCGCGCGGGCGATGGCCACCCGCTGGCACTGCCCGCCCGACAGCTCGTACGGGCGGCGCCGCCCGAAGACCTCCGGGTCGAGCCCGACGAGGTCGAGCAACTCCCGCACCCGCCGCTCCCGCCTGGCCGCCGGGCGCACGCCGTACCCCACCAGTGGCTCCTCGACCAGCTCGGTGACGCGCCAGCGCGGGTTGAGCGAGCCGAACGGGTCCTGGTAGACCATCTGCATGTCGCGCCGGGCCGCCACCAGCGCCTTGCGGCGCAGCCGCATGAGGTCGGTGCCGAGGAAGCGCACCTCGCCCGACTTGGGGCGGGGCGCCTGGATCACCGAGCGGGCCAGCGTCGACTTGCCCGACCCGGTCTCCCCCACCACGCCCAGCGTCTCGCCGACGGCGAGGTCGAACGACACGTCCGACACCGCGTGCACGACGGCGCCCTTGACCCCGCCGGGCCCGCGCACCGCGAACTCCTGCACGAGGCCCCGCACCTCCAGCAGCGGCTCCCCCCGCTCGCGCCGCCGCGGCCGGTCCGCCTCCGGTTCCCTCGCCCGCGGCTCGCGCACCCGTGGCTCCCGGATCGCGCTCATCGGTCACCTCCGTCCTCGGCGGGATGCCAGCAGGCCCACCAGTGCTCGGGCTCGTGTTCGACGAAGTCCGGCGCCTCCGCGCACGCGTCGGTGGCGGACGCGCAGCGGGGCCGGAACGGGCAGCCCTCGGGCAGGGCCGCCGGGTCGGGGGGCTGCCCGGGGATCACCGGCAGCGGCGCGTGCGGCTCGCGCTCCAGCGACGGGATCGCGCCGAGCAGGGCCATGGTGTACGGCATGCGGACCCCGGCGAACAGCCGGTCCGCCGGGGCGTACTCCACGGCCCGCCCGGCGTACATGACCACGACCCGCTGGGCGTAGCTCGCGGCCAGGCCGAGATCATGGCTGATCATGATGATCGCGGTGCCGAGCCGCTGCCGCAGCTCGACCAGCAGCTCCATGATCTGCGCCTGGGTGGTCACGTCGAGCGCGGTGGTCGCCTCGTCGGCGATGAGCAGGCTCGGCTCGCCGGCGAGCGCGATCGCGATCACCACCCGCTGCCGCATGCCGCCCGACAACTGGTGGGGGTACTCGTGGAAGCGGCGCTCGGGCGCCGGCAGGCGCACCAGCCGCAGCAGCTCGATCGCGCGCTCCCGGGCCTGTGCCCGGCTCATGCGGGTGTGCGCCCGCACGGCCTCGGTGATCTGCACGCCGATGCGCATGGTCGGGTTGAGCGACCGGGCGGGGTCCTGGAACACCATCGCGATCTCGGCGCCGCGCCGGCGGCGGATCTCCCGCTCCGGCAGCCCGATCAGCTCGGTGCCGCGGAACCGGGCCGAGCCCGACACCTGCGCCGAGGGCGGCAGCAGCCCCATCAGCGTGCGCACGCTGACGCTCTTGCCCGACCCCGACTCGCCGATGATCGCGAGCATTTCGCCGGCCCGCAGCCGGTACGACAGCCCGTTGACCGCGTGCACGCGCCGCCCGCCGCTGGTGAACCGGACCCGCAGGTCCCGCACCTCCAGCAGGGTCCCGGCGTCGCCCGTCCCGCCGCCCTCGGCGGCGCAGGCGGTCGGCGCCTCCGCCGCGGCCGGCGGCCGCTGCGGCTGCCGCGTCGTTCGTTCCGGACTCATCGCACGCTCCATCGCATCCGGAGGGCCTCGCCGAGCAGGTTGAACGCCAGCACGGTGACGAAGAGCAGCACGCTGGGCCACACGACGAGCATCGGGGTGGCGGTCAGGCTCGCCTGCCCCTGTGCGATCATGTTGCCCCAGCTCGGCGCGGGCGCCGGGATGCCGAGCCCGAGGAAGCTCAACGCCCCCTCGATGACGATCACGATGCCCATGCCGAGCATGCCGAACGTGATCAGCTGCGGCGCGATGTTGGGCGCGATGTGCCGCAACAGCACCCGGCTCCGCTTGGTGCCGCACATCTGGGCCGCCGCCATGAACGGCTGTTCGCGCAGGGTCAGCGTGGCGGCCCGGGAGATCCGGGAGAACGCCGGGATGCTGAAGAACGCCAGCGCCAGGATCGTGTTGAGCAGGCTCGGCCCGAGGCTCTGCGCGACGGCGAGGGTGAGCACCAGCGACGGGAACGCGATCAGCACGTCGAGCACCCGCATGATCACCGTGTCGGTGCCGCCGCCGAGGTGACCCGACAGGGCGCCGAGGGTGCCGCCGACGGCCAGGCCGATCAGGTTCACCGAGACCGCGACGATCAGCGACGCCCGGCCGCCGTACAGCAGCCGCGACAGCACGTCGTTGCCGTTGGGGTCGGTGCCGAGCAGGTGGCCCGGCGACAGCGCGGGCAGGCCCGACTCCAGGATCTGGCCGCCGGTCGGCTTCGGGATCGGCAGCACCAGCGGGGCGGCGAAGCAGGCGAGCGCGATGAGCACGATCACCGCGACGGGCACGCCCACGGCGAGGTTGCGCAGCCAGGCGCGCGGGCGCGGCGAGACCTGCTCCACGTCGGTGGCGAATCCGGCTTCACTGACTGCCATAGCGGATCCTCGGGTCGAGTACGGCATAGAGCAGGTCGGCCAGCAGGTTCGCCAGCACCGCGATGATGGCGAACACGACGACGCAGGCCTGGACGAGCGCCAGGTCGCGCGTGTTGATCGCCTGCAGCAGGAGCTGGCCCACGCCGGGCAGGGCGAAGATCTGCTCGATGATCACCGTGGTGCCGATCAGGGTGCCCAGGTTGAGCCCGACGACGGTGATCAGGCCGAACGACGAGTTGCGGAAGGCGTGCCGCAGCAGCACCTGCCACGGCCCGATGCCTTTGGCCCGCGCCGTCACGATGTAGTCCTGGCCCTGCATCTGGTCGACCAGGTCGCCGCGCAGGAACCTCGTGTAGAGGCAGAACAGCGGGAACCCCAGCGCCGTCGCCGGCAGCGCCAGCGAGCGCAGGTTCGCGCCGAGGCCCTCCGACGGCGGCACGAACCCGATCGCCGGGAAGATCGTCACCTGCACGGCGAAGATCAGCACGAGCAGCAGGGCCAGCACGTAGCTCGCCACCGACAGCCCCGACATGCTGATGATCATGTTGATGCGGTCGAACAGCCGGTTCGGCCGGCGCGCGGCGATGAGCGCCACCGGCACCGCGAGCACCAGCGACACGACGAACGCCACGGCGACCAGCTCGCCGCTCACCGCCAGCCGCTCGGCGAGCTGCTCGCCGACCGGCTGGCCGCTCACCAGCGACGTGCCGAAGTCGCCCCGCACGGCGTGCCCGAGCCAGTCGAGGTACCGCACCGGCGCGGGACGGTCCAGGCCCAGCTCCAGCTCCAGCCGGTGGATCTGCTCGGGGGTCGCCTCCGCGCCGAGGATCTGCTGGGCGGCGTTGCCCGGGGTCAGGTCGAGCACGATGAACGTCAGGATGCTCACCCCGAGCGTGATCGGGATCGCCATGAGCAGCCGCTTGACGACCAGCCGGAGGCTGGGCGAGGCCAGCAGCCGCGCCCCGAGCGCCGCCGGCCGGCGTTCCGCGATCGCCGTCACTTGCTCGTCCAGACGCTGTCCCAGATCACCCCCGGGTTGACGGTCAGCGGCGGGATCTTGGTGGTCAGCCCGGGCCCGTGCACCTCCTTGGCGGCGAGGTTGGCGGGGGCGAAGGCCAGGCCGAACGGAGCGTACGCCTGGTCGCTGATGTACTTGCCGGTCTCGGTGTAGATCTCGTCGCGCTTGGCCTGGTCGACCGTGCCCGCGGCCTGGTCGAGCAGCTCGTCGACCTTGGGGTCCTTGACGCCGCTGAACGGCGACGTCGACGAGAAGCGGAACGCGACCCCGACCCCGGCCGCCGGGTCCCACGCCCCCGCGGTCTGCAGCATCGCCTGCCACTTGCCCGAGTTGAACTGCTCGACCAGCGTCGACAGCTGGTAGTCGTTGATGGTCACCTTGATGCCCGCCGCCTGCCACTGCGTCTGCAGCGCGATCAGCACCTGCTTGGCGACGTAGTTGCCGAGCGTGCCGAGCTCGACGGACAACCCGCCCAACTCCTGCACGAGCTGCTTGGCCTTGGCCAGGTCGAAGGTGCGGTAGCCGGGCACGGTCTGGTGGTAGAAGAGCCCGCCGGGCGCGGTGAACGACTGGCTCACCGGATACTTGCCCTTGAACAGGCCCTTGGCGATCGCGTCGAAGTCGGTGGCGTAGTAGATCGCCTCGCGGGCCTTCTGGTCGTCGAACGGCGCGGCCTTGGTGTTGAGCTGCACGACGTACGGCGAGGTCGCCGGCTGCACGGTCACGGTGAGCCGGCCGCTGGCGGTCGCCTGGTCGATCAGCGGCACGGTGTTCATGCCCTCGTACGCCTGCGCCTGCCCGGCCAGCAGCGCCTGGTAGGCCGCCTGGTCTCCGCCGATCGACTTGAAGGTCAGCTTGTCGAGGTAGGGCAGGCCCTGCTTGAAGTACTTCGGATTGCGCTGCAGCACGAGCTCCGAGCTCAGCTTGTTCGACACCACCGTGAACGGGCCGGCCCCGACGGGGTTCAGCCGGAACCTGTCCGCGCCGGCCTGCTTCAGCGCGGTGGGCGAGACGATCCAGTTGACGTTCGAGATCGGGAAGCTGTTGATCACGGCGGCGAACGGCTCGGTGAACTTCAGCACCACCGTGTCGTCGCCCTCGGTGGAGATGCCGTCCTTGTCCAGCGGCCAGTTGGGGGCGCAGGTGCAGTTCGCGTCGATGTCCCGCTTGAAGTTGAAGGCGACGGCCTCGGCGTCGAACGGCGTGCCGTCCGAGAACGTGATGCCGTCCCGGATCTTGATCTTCACGGTGCGGCCGCCGTCGATCAGCTCGTAGCTCTCGGCCTGGTTCGGGGTGATCTCGGCGTTGCCGCCGTCGTCGTCGGCGGTCAGCAGGAACAGCCCGCCATAGATCGCGCTCATCTGGGAGATGTTCGCGCCGCCGGTGGTGTTGGTCGCCGGGTCGAGCCCCGACGGCCAGCTCCCGGCGAACGCCGTGTCCTCCAGGACGGTGATCTCCCCACCCCGCCGCGGCGCCTGGGGGGCGGACGAGGATGCCGTCTCGGTGGATGTGCCCTGGCCGCCGCACGCGGCGACGCCCAGCAGCAGTGCCATCAGGACGGCCAGTCGGTATGTCTTCGCTCTCACTTCGCGTCCTCCTGCCTCGGTGGCCCTGCGGGGATGACCGGGATGAGCGGAGCGGGTCGCGCGGATGCCCGTGACCGGTGGCCGCGCTCCGGCCGTGGGCCATAGCAGGTCGCGCCCTTGTGACCTGGCCCACTGTTGTGCCAAGAGTGACCACGCGCTCCGCACCGGGCAAAGGAACATTTCGCAGTGCGGAAGACAAGGTTGTGCTGGACAGGCGGGGAGGGGATGCGCTTTCCGCGTGGTGAAAGCCCCCTCGCCCGGCCGCCCGCACCGGCCGTCGCGCGCCGGCGGTCGCGCCGGCCGGCGGCGTACGGCCTAGCGGCCGGCCCTGCGGTCGGCCAGCAGGGCGGCCAGCACGGCGAGCCCGACGCCGATCACCGCGCCGATCACCGCGCCGGCGGCGAAGTCGCCGCCCTCGATGGGCGTGGTGTCGGTGAGGAGCCGGCCGATCCCGGCGACCACCACCGCGACGCAGCCGAGCGTGAGCGCGATGAGGAGGTAGAAGCGGCGGCTGAAGTAGAACCGGCCGGCGGGGCGGGGCGCCGGAGCGGCGATCTCGGCGGCGGGGCCCAGGTCGGCCGACTTCGGCCGTTTGAAGTACTGGTAGTGGACCCAGGTGCCGCACGGCTCCCAGCCGTCCGGCGCGAGCCGTTCGATCAGCGCGGCCCTGCCCGCCGGCGTGACCACCTCCCGGCGGTACTCCCAGCGCTGCGGGCGGTCGGGCTCGCGATGGCAGACGAACCGGCCGAACCGGTCGACCCGCTCCACCTCCCAGCCCTGGTCGCCGAACTCGCCGAGCCGCTGCTTCTCCACGAAGACGTCCGTGGTCCACACCCAGGTCTGCCGCCCCGCGGCTTCGTCCGGATCGGCCTCGGGGCCGGGGCCGCCGCCGAGCCGGGGGGCGAGACCGGCGGCCGGGCCGAACTCCTCCTCCGGATCGGTGCCGCTCTCTTCGGCGTACGCGGCGAGGTCGACGATCGTGGCGGTGACCCGCTCGTCGGGGACGCCCCGCTCGCGCAGCAGCGCGGCGAGCTCCTCGAAGTAGTCGCCCATCAGCCCTTCCCCTTGGTCAGCACGGCCCGCACGGACTCGTCGAAGGCGAGCCACATGCCGCCCTGCTCGGCCAGCGTGCGGCGGCCCTCGTCGGTGAGGCGGTAGTAACGGCGGCCGGGGCCGCGCTCGGTGACGCGGAACTCCGCCGCCAGCAGGCCGGCCTCCTCCAGCCGGTTGAGCACCGGGTAGAGGGTGCCGCCCTTGATCTGGCCGAGCCCGGCGTCGGCCAGCGTCTTGGCGATCTCATAGCCGTAGCTCTCGCCTTCGGTCAGGGTCGCGAGCACCAGCAGGTCGAGGATGCCTTTGAGCCAGCTCGCGCGTCGGTCGGGTGCCACCCCCTCATCCTCGCACGGTAGCGGCCCTACCTACGCTGTCAGACCGACTAGCGGGGAGGACGCTCAGGGAGCGCACGTCGGCCAGCGCGTGCGCCGCGATGGGGAGCAACAGGCTGCCGGTCATCAGGTACAGCACGGTGAAGCTCAGCCCGGCCAGGGTGACCATCAGCATGCCCTTGGGGCCCTGGTAGAGGTGCCCCGCCGCGAACACCGCGAGCGCGAGCCCGGCGGCGACGGGGACGGGCAGGCCGAGCACGTGCGCGCCGAGCGCGATCAGCAGGCCGCGGTAGACGATCTCCTCGCAGGCCCCGGCCGAGACCGCCAGGCCGAGGGCCCATCGGCGCTCTGCCCGGGTGCGGGGCAGCATCGCCTGGAAGGGCGCGTGGTCGACTCGCAGGGGCGGCGGGAGCGGAACGGTGACGCCGCGCCGCCGGAGACGCCGGCCGATCAGCGCGCCCGCCCCGCCCGCGAGCACGAGCCCGGTGATCGCCCCGGCCACGACGGCGGGGTCGACCGGGCCGACGGTGAGGCCGATCCGCGAGAGGTCCAGCTCCGGCGACAGGCCCACGAGCGCCAGCGCCACCGCGGCGAGACCCCACTCCTCGGCCGCCCACAGCCCGAGGGTGCGGCGATAGCGCCCTTCACCGAGCGCACGGTCGCGCTCCAGCCGCCGGTACGAGCGCCTGCCCAGCCCTGGGGAGAGCAGGGCCAGGTAGACCACCAGCGCGATCGCGAGGGTGACGAACATCAGGGCTCCTTTCGACCGATGCGACCTAAAGCGTATGACTAGCTAGGTAGATTTACAACCTATGTAGATAACCGCCCATCGAACTCGGCGCCGCCGTCCTTGATCCGCCCTGATACGGTCGAGGCGAGGTGTCCGCGGCGGCCGGAAGGAGCGTGGATGCATCGGCTGCTGGTGTTCAGCCGCACGACCGGGTACCGCCACGAGTCCATAGCGGCGGGGGTCGCGGCGTTGCGCGAGCTCGGCGACGCGCACGGGTTCGCGATCGAGCACACCGAGGATCCCGGGCGCTTCACCGACGACGGGCTCGCGCCCTACGCGGGCGTGGTGTGGCTGCAGACGTCGGGCGACGTACTCGACGACGCGGGGCGGGCCGCCTATGAGCGGTTCAGCCGCCGGGGCGGGCGCTACGTGGGCGTGCACGGCGCCTCGACCGCCGAGCGGGGCTGGGCCTTCTACGGCGACCTGGTCGGGGCCCGTTTCCGCGCCCACCCGCCGGGCTGCGTGCCCGCCACCATCCGGGTCGAAGACCCCGGCACGCCGTCGACCCGCGCACTGCCCCGGCCCTGGCACGTGGTCGACGAGATCTACACCTTCGAGGACGACCCGCGGGGCCGGGTGCGGGTGCTGCTGAGCGTCGACGAGTCCAGCTACGATCCCGGCGACCTGGCCATGGGCGACCACCCGATCGCCTGGACCCGCGAGATCCACGGCACCCGCGCCTGGTACACCGCGCTCGGCCACGCCGAGGAGACGTACGCCGACCCCATGTTCCGCGCCCACCTGCTCGGCGGCGTCCAGTGGGCGCTCGCCGGCGACACGGCCTGAGCTTCGCGGCCCGAGTCCCTCTCGCCATCGGCCCACCCGTGCGCGGCCCGCCGCCGCGCCGGGGGTAACGTTCGGCACAGAGTCGACAAAGGAGCCCAGATGACCAGCACGCCCGCATCACCCGAACTTGTGACCTCGTTCCTCGACCTGCACGTGCCGGGGCGGCCGTTGCTGATCCCCAACCCGTGGGACGTCGGATCGGCCCGGGTGCTGGCGGCGCTGGGCTTCAAGGCGCTGGCGACGACGAGCAGCGGGTTCGCGGCGACGCTCGGGCGGCTCGACCAGTCGGTGACGCGGGAGGAGGCGCTGCGCCACTGCGCCGAGCTGGCGGCGGCGACCCCGCTGCCGGTGTCGGCCGACCTGGAGCGCGGCTTCGCCGACGCCCCCGAGGACATCGCCGCGCTGGTGCGCGACGCCATCGGCACCGGCCTGGCCGGCTGCTCCATCGAGGACTTCACGGGCCGCGCCGACGACCCGATCTACGACCGGAAGCTCGCGGCCGAGCGGGTGGCGGCCGCCGCCGAGGCCGCACACGGCGGGGAGCACCGGCTCGTGCTGACCGCCCGGGCCGAAAACCACCTGCACGGCCGCGACGACCTGGCCGACACCATCGCCCGCCTGCAGAGCTTCCAGGAGGCCGGCGCCGACGTCCTGTACGCCCCGGGCCTGCGGCGGCGCGAGGACATCGCGGAGGTGGTGCGCTCGGTCGACCGGCCCGTCAACGTGCTCGCGCTGCCCGACGTGCCTCCGGTCGCCGAGCTCGCCGAGCTGGGCGTGGCCCGCATCTCGGTGGGCGGGTCGTTCGCGTTCGCCGCGCTGAACGCGCTGGTCACCGCCGCCCGCGAACTGCTCGACAAGGGCACCTACGGC
>JBIQJI010000125.1:0-8253 GCA_044507605.1 Actinomycetales bacterium
AGTTAGCGCATCTGCGTGTATACGACAGAACGCCCATGGCGGTCCTTGCCGGACCGCCATGCGCGTTCGTCGGAGCTGTGTGTGCTGGCGGTCTCAGCTACCGCCGGCTACTCGGGCCGCGAGATCGTCACCGATCTCGCGGGTGGAACGAGGCGTGGTGCCGCGCTCGGCCAGGTCGGCCGCGACGGCCCGCTCGATCCGGGCGGCGGCGTCGGTGTCGCCGAGGTGGTCGAGGAGCATGGCCGCCGACAGCACCGTGGCCGTCGGGTCGGCCTTGCCCTGCCCCGCGATGTCGGGGGCGCTGCCGTGCACCGGCTCGAACATGCTGGGCGCGGCGCCGGTGGGGTTGACGTTGCCGCTGGCGGCCAGGCCGATGCCGCCGGCGATCGCGGCGCCGATGTCGGTGAGGATGTCGCCGAACAGGTTGTCGGTGACGACCACGTCGAAGCGCTCGGGCTGGGTGACGAAGAACATCGAGGCGGCGTCGACGTGGCAGTAGTCGGTGGCGACCTCGGGGAATTCGGCGGCGACCCGCTGGAACGTGCGGCTCCACAGGTCACCGGCGAAGGTGAGCACGTTGGTCTTGTGGACCAGCGTGAGCTTGCGGCGCGGCCGGGCCTGGGCCTTCTGGAAGGCGTAGCGGACGACGCGCTCGACGCCGTAGGCGGTGTTGAACGACTCCTGGGTGGCGATCTCGTGCGGGGTGCCCCGCCGCATGGTGCCGCCCGCTCCGGCGTACGGCCCCTCGGTGCCCTCGCGGACCACGATCATGTCGATGTCGCCGGGGCCGGCCTTGCCGAGCGGGGTCTGGACGCCGGGGAAGAGCTTGACCGGGCGCAGGTTGACGTAGTGGTCGAGCTCGAAGCGGATCTTGAGCAGCAGGTCGCGCTCGAGCACGCCGGGCGGCACGCTGGGGTCTCCGACGGCGCCGAGCAGAATGGCGTCGTAGCCGCGCAACTCGTCGAGCACGGAGTCGGGCAGGGTCTCACCGGTGGCGTTGTAGCGCCGCGCGCCGAGGTCGTAGGTGGTGGGCTCCACCTTGACCCCGGTGGCCGCGAGGACCTTGAGGGCTTCGTCGACCACTTCGGTGCCGATGCCGTCTCCCGGGATCACCGCCAGATTGATCATGCCGTTTGAGTGCGCCATGGCGGTACCTTACCGGATCGTCTCGCGGATCGAACATTGATCTCAGGGTTCGGACAAGGGCGGCGCAGCCCGGGCCGGCTCCGCTCTGCCCGGCCCCTCCTGTCCGGTGGGGCCATCGGCGGCCGGCGCCTCAGCGTTCGGCCGGGCGGCCGCCGTTGTCACGGAGGTCCAGGGCCGTCTGCACCGCGTCGGTCGCCTCTTGTTCGTGCTCGTCGTTCCGGTTCCATGCGTACATGTCGTACATAACCAGTCTCATTCCGTGAAACGCGGGCACGGCGGCCCGCCACTCGTACGGGGAGAATGGGAGCTCAGCGGCCGACAGCAGCGCACTCCGCGGCGGGTCGTCGGCTTACTCCCAACAGGATCCCGCCGCGGCAGGCGATAAGTACGAGCACCTGGCGCATCCCTACAAGGCTACCCGCAGGTAGCACATGCGTCTCGTTCCGCGCCGCGTGTTTTCACATACTGAGACGATCGATCAAGGACGTGTCCGCCACCCGGCTACTCGGCTACTCGGCGAGGTCGACGCTGCGGCCGCTCTCCGCGCCGATCTCGTCGCTGATCTGGTCCAGCACCTCGGCGTTGATGGCCGAGTCGACGGTCAGCGCGATCAGCGCCCGGCCGCCCTTGGCGTCACGCGACACCTGCATCGACGCGATGTTGACCCCGTGCTCGCCGAGGATCTTGCCGACGATGCCGACGATGCCGGGCCGGTCGACGTAGGTGAAGAACGCCAGGTGGTCGGTGGGCTCGATCTCGGTGGTGAAGCCGTTGACGTTGACGATCTTCTGGATCTGCCGCGGGCCCGACAGCGTGCCCGACACGATCACCGTGCGGCCGTCGGCGAGGACGCCGCGCACCGTGACCACGTTGCGCCAGTCGGGGCTCTCCTCGCTGGTCACCAGCTCGACGGTGACGCCGCGGTCCTTGGCGAGCAGCGGCGCGTTGACGTACGTCACGGCCTCCTCGACGACGTCGGTGAACACGCCCTTGAGCGCCGCGAGCTCCAGCACCCGCACGTCCTGCGCCGCGATCTCGCCGCGCACCTCGACGTCGAGCCGCGTCGCGACCTCGCCGGCGAGCGCGGTGAAGACCCGGCCGAGCTTCTCGGCCAGCGGCAGCCCCGGCTTGACGTCCTCGGCGACGGCGCCGCCCTGCACGTTCACGGCGTCGGGGACGAACTCGCCGGCGAGCGCGAGCTTGACGCTGCGCGCCACCTGCGTGCCGGCCTTCTCCTGCGCCTCGTGGGTGGAGGCGCCGAGGTGCGGGGTCACCACGACCTGGTCGAACTCGAACAGCGGGCTGTCGACGCACGGCTCCTTGGCGAACACGTCGATGCCGGCGCCGGCCACCCGGCCCTCCTTGAGGGCGGCGTAGAGGGCGTCCTCGTCGACGATGCCGCCGCGCGCCACGTTGATGATGCGCACGGTCGGCTTGACCACGTGCAGCTCGCGGTCGCCGATGAGCCCGATCGTCTCCTTCGACTTGGGCAGGTGCACGGTGATGAAGTCGGACTGCTCCAGCAGCTCGTCCAGCTGCACCAGGCGCACGCCCATCTGCGCGGCGCGGGCCGGCTGGAGGTAGGGGTCGTAGGCGATCAGCTCGACCCCGAACGGTGCGAGCCGCTGCGCCACGAGCTGGCCGATGCGGCCGAGGCCGACGATGCCGATGACCTTCTGGTCGAGCTCGACACCGGTGTACTTCGAGCGCTTCCACTCGCCGCCCTTGAGCGCGGCGTGCCCCTGTGCGACGTTGCGCGCGCTGGCGAGGATGAGCGCGATGGTGTGCTCGGCGGCGCTGACGATGTTGGACGTGGGCGCGTTGACGACCATGACGCCGGCCTTGGTGGCGGCCTCGACGTCGACGTTGTCGAGGCCCACGCCGGCCCGCGCCACCACCCGCAGCTTCGGCGCGTGCGCGATCGCCTCCGCGTCGACCTGGGTGGCGCTGCGGACGATGAGGGCGTCAGCCTCGGCGAGCGCGGGAAGAAGCTGAGACCGGTCGGCTCCATCGGTGTGGCGGACCTCGAAGTCCGCTCCGAGCACGGCGAGACCAGCCTGGGAGAGCTCCTCTGCGACCAGGACGACGGGCTTGTTCACAGGTGGATCCTTCGAGGTGAGTGGTTTACGTGGTCGTGGTCGAGTGTAGTCCGCGCTTGTGAAAGCTCTCACGAGCGCCCATCATCCGAGATGGGGTGGTATGCGCCACGCCTCTGGCCAGGTGGGACGGCCCGTCGCGGGCCCGGCCGGCGTCGGCGGCGCGCCGCGTCCGCACCACCGGAGCCCCGACCAAGAGACAGGTGCGTCCGTAATCTTTGGTATTGCCCCCAAGAAATCTTCACCATTACCCTGATTCAGTCATGGTTGACCTCGTATTGTTCGCCATATGAGCATCGGGAACCCCGCTCTCGGCGAAGTGCTCTCACAGCACGGCAGCCCGCATCGCCTCCTGGCGGCTCTGGCCGAGTGGGGCATCCTGGTGGCCGTGCGCCCGGACCGGTCGGTCGTGCTCGGCACGACCCAGGCCGGCGACCGTGTCCTGCTCGGCTACACCAGCCCCACGACCTACGCCAGGCACCGGGGCAGCCACACGCTGTCGGCATGTGACGCCTACACCATTCTCGACATCCAGAAGGTCACCGGCGTACGAGAAATCGTCATCGACGCCGCCGGGCCCGCCGCCGCCTCCGTGCCGATCGAGGACCTGAACAACTTCCTCCGCGTCACCCGCAGCGGCGCCGCGGCCGCGCTGTCACGCCGCCCGAGAAGCGACACGATGACCGCGTACGCGACCGGAGCCATGGCCACCGTCTCGCGCACCCAGCAGACCCGCCTGCCGGAGGCCCCTCCCCAGCTGCCGGGAACCCAGGAGACGTACCCTCCCGCCGCCGCGTCGTCGCCCACGCCGATGTTCCACAGCGCCCCGACCCCGGAGGCCGCGCCGCAGCCGGCCCAGGCGTTCCCCATCCCGGCGCCCCGGCCGCACCTGTCGGGCCCGATGCAGCAGATCGACCCCGGCTACCGGCGCACCAACCATCCGATCCTGCCCGCGCTGCGGTTCGCGATCGCCGAGCTGCTGTGCGACTTCCCGCTCATCCACCACGTGTGGATCAGCGAGGCGCGCACGATCTCCGGCTCCGACGGCATCATGATGCACGTCAAGGTCCACTCCTCGGTGGCGGAGGACATCGTGCGCGACCTGCACCGGCTGGTGCGGGCCCGGCTGCCGCAGCTCGCGGCGAGCGGCGCGCCGGTGCTCATGGCACGGGTCGCCGACGCCGGCACCGAGCGGCGGATGATCGAAATCGGCGCGCACGTGGTGTGCGCGAACGTCGCGGAGTGACGGCCGCGGCGCACCGGTCGCGACCCACACCGGGCGTGGATCCGCGTAATCTGGACACGTGAGGAGTCAGGGGCCGATACTCCAGTACATGGGGTCGACGCATCCACCTGTTCGCGCGTCCGACGGGGACCGTGATCGCGCGATCAACGAACTCCGTGATCGCGCCGTCGACGGGCACATCTCCCACGAGACGTTCCTCGGCCGCGTCGACCACGCGCTTCAGGCGCGCAACCGCAACGAGCTCGACGACCTCGTCTCCGACCTGCCGCCGCGCGGCCGCTGGCGGCGCAGGCTCACCGAGGCCGTCTCCTCGCTGTCCGACTTCACCACCCGCATCGAAAGCGCGTGGCGCCGCCCCCGGCTGCCCCGCCTCGCCCTGCCGGGCGACACGCGCACCCGGTACGTGGTCGGCAGGGGCGCCACCTGCGACCTGGTGCTGTCGGACCTCACGGTGTCGCGCGTGCACGCCGAGCTGCGGCGCGAGCAGGACGACTGGCTGGTCGTCGACCTCGGCTCCCTCAACGGCACCCGGCTCAACGGCTGGCGCCTGGTCGGCCCGGCCCGGGTGCGCCCCGGCGACGAGGTGTCGTTCGGCGACTGCGCCTTCCTGATCTCCATCCCCGCCTGAGCCGCCCGGCGAGCGCCCCGACGGGCGTCGACGCCTGCCCATCGGCACCTGCCCATCGACGCCGCCCCGTCGACGCCGGCCCGGACCCGGGCCCGGACGACGATCGCGCCCCGGGCCCGGTTCGAGGGCGAAGGTCAGCCGTCGGCCTTCTTGAGCCAGCTCATCATCGGGCGGAGCTTGGCGCCGGTCTTTTCGATCGGGTGCTCGGCCAGCTCCTCGCGGTAGCGGCGGAAGTTCTGCTGGCCGCCGTCGAACTCCTTCACCAGTTCGTCCGCGAAGCGGCCGTCCTGGATCTCGTCGAGCATGCGGCGCATCTCCTTCTTGGTCTCGGCGTTGACCACGCGCGGGCCGCGGCTGTAGCCGCCGTACTCCGCGGTGTCGGACACCGACCAGTACATCTTGGACAGGCCGCCCTCGTACATCAGGTCGACGATCAGCTTCATCTCGTGCAGGCACTCGAAGTAGGCGACCTCCGGCTGGTAGCCGGCCTCGATCAGCGTCTCGAAGCCCGCCTTGATCAGCTCGGACACGCCGCCGCAGAGCACCGCCTGCTCGCCGAACAGGTCGGTCTCGGTCTCCTCGGTGAACGTCGTCTTCAGCGCGCCGGCCCGGGTGCCGCCGATGCCCTTGGCGTACGACAGCACCAGCGGCCAGGCGTTGCCCGACGCGTCGCGCTCGACGGCCACGAGCACGGGCACGCCGCGGCCGGCGGTGAACTGGCGGCGGACCAGGTGGCCCGGGCCCTTGGGGGCCACCATCGCCACGTCGACGCCCGCCGGGGGCTCGATGAGGCCGTAGCGGATGTTGAGGCCGTGACCGAAGAACAGCGCGTCGCCCTCCACCAGGTTGGGGGCCACGTGCTCGGCGTACAGGTGCCGCTGAATGTGGTCGGGGGCGAGGATCATGATGAGGTCGGCCTCTTCGGTGGCCTCGCCCGGGGTGAGCACGCGCAGGCCGTCGTTCTCGGCCGCCTGCCTGCTCTTCGAGCCCTCGGGCAGGCCGATGCGCACGTCGACCCCCGAGTCGCGCAGGGAGAGGGCGTGGGCGTGGCCCTGGCTGCCGTACCCCAGCACGGCCACGTGCCTGCCTTGGATGATGGACAGGTCGGCCTGGTCGTCGTAGTAGATCTCGGTCACTTATTCGCCTTTCAGATGATTGAGGTGCCGGGAGGGCGTGCGGCGACCCGCGCGCGGCTCACACGAGATTATGCCGAGCGTTCGAGGGCCCGCAGTGAGCGGTCGGTGATGGAGCGCGCGCCGCGTCCGATGGCGACCATGCCCGACTTCACGAGTTCCTTGATGCCGTAGGGGTCGAGCACCTTGACGAAGGCCTCCAGCTTGTCGGCGGTGCCGGTCACCTCGATCGTCACCGCGTCGAGCGACACGTCGACGCAGCGGGCGCGGAACAGCTGCACCAGCTCGAGGACGTTCGACCGGGTGTCGGCGTCGGCCCTGACCTTGATGAGCATCAGCTCGCGCTGCACGGACGCCGAGCCGTCCAGCTCGACGATCTTCAGCACGTTGACCAGCTTGTTGAGCTGCTTGGTGACCTGTTCCAGCGGCAGGTCCTCGACGTTGACCACGATGGTCATGCGCGAGATGTCGCCGTGCTCGGTCGGCCCGACCGCCAGCGACTCGATGTTGAAGCCGCGCCTGCTGAACAGCGCCGCCACCCGCGCGAGCACCCCGGGCCGGTTCTCCACCAGCACCGAGAGCGTGTGCCTAGTCATGCCTCAATCCTCGCTGTCCCAGACCGGGGCCATGTCCCGGGCGAACTGGATGTCGTCGTTGCTGGTGCCGGCGGCGACCATGGGCCACACCATGGCGTCCTGGTGCACCACGAAGTCGACCACCACCGGCACGTCGTTGATCTCCATGGCCTTGGTGATCGTGGCGTCCACGTCCTCGGGGCGCTCGCACCGCAGGCCGACACAACCGTACGCCTCCGCGAGCTTCACGAAGTCGGGGATGCGGCGGCTCTGCTTCAGGTCGGTGTTGGAGTAACGCTCGTTGTAGAACAGGGTCTGCCACTGCCGGACCATGCCGAGGTTGCCGTTGTTGATGACCGCCACCTTGATCGGCACGCCCTCGATGGCGCAGGTGGCGAGCTCCTGGTTGGTCATCTGGAAGCAGCCGTCACCGTCGACCGCCCACACCACCGAGTCGGGCCGGCCCATCTTGGCGCCCATCGCCGCCGGCACCGCGAAGCCCATCGTGCCGGCGCCGCCGGAGTTGATGAACGTGCCGGGGTTCTCGTAGCCGATGAACTGCGCCGCCCACATCTGGTGCTGGCCCACGCCCGCGACGTAGTAGGCGTCGGGGCCGACGATGGCGCTCAGCCGCTCCAGGACGTACTGCGGCGCCACCGAGCCGTCGGTGAACTTCTCGTAGCCGAGGGGGTAGGTCTCGCGGTAGCCGTTGAGCACGGTCCACCAGGCGTCGTAGTCGCCCTTGCGGCCGGCCTCGTGCTCGGCGCGCACGGCGGCGATCAGGTCGGTGATCACCTCGCGGCAGTCGCCCACGATCGGCACGTCGGCGTGGCGGTTCTTGGAGATCTCGGCGGGGTCGATGTCGGCGTGCACGACCTTGGCGTGCGGCGCGAACGACGCCAGCTGCCCGGTGACCCGGTCGTCGAAGCGGGTGCCGAGCGCGATCAGCAGGTCGCTGCGCTGCAGCGCGCCCACGGCGCCGACGCTGCCGTGCATGCCGGGCATGCCCATGTGCAGGGGGTGGCTGTCGGGGAACGTGCCGCGGGCCATCAGGGTGGTGACCACCGGGATGCCCGTCAGTTCGGCGAGCTCGCGCAGCTGGGCCGACGCGCGCGCCTTGTGGACACCGCCGCCGACGTACAGGACGGGCCGCTCGGACTCCACGATCAGCCGGGCGGCTTCGCGGATCTGCTTGGAGTGCGGCTTGGTCACGGGGCGGTAGCCGGGCAGCTGCATGGCAGGCGGCCAGGAGAACGTCATGGGGTTCTGCAGGGCGTCCTTGGCGATGTCGACCAGCACCGGCCCGGGGCGGCCGGTCGAGGCGATGTGGAACGCCTCCAGCAGGATGCGGGGGATGTCCGCGGCCTCGGTCACGAGGAAGTTGTGCTTGGTGATCGGCATGGTGATGCCGGAGATGTCGGCTTCCTGG
>JBIQJI010000045.1:0-49945 GCA_044507605.1 Actinomycetales bacterium
CGGAGCGGGGGGGGCCGGGAAGGCGGGGGCGGAGAAGTGTGCGCCAAGGTGCCCCGGAGGGGGGAACCGGGGGGGGAGGGGAGAAAGCCTGGAGTATCACTCGCGGTATGCGCCGCTGGCGAAGGGGGCGGGCTCGCCCTTGCGGCCGGGGCCGTCGCCCCACTTGGTGATGACGTACGTGACCTCGATGTGGCCGAGTCCGCCGTTGCCGCTGACGGTCAGGGTGTTGGGGTTCCAGGTGCCGCCGGTCAGCTCGGCGAAGGTCATGCCGTCGATGTCGAGCATGACACCGTGGCTGGACGGAACGCCGGGGCCGCGGTCGCCGATGAAGAACTTGGCCTTCTTGCCCTTGTACACGACGTAGCCCTCGGTGCCGAGCGGCCAGCTCGGGCTGGCGAACATTCCCTTCTGCATCGGCTTGCCGCTGGCGGGCATGCCGGTGTCTCCCTGGCGGCCGGAGCCGTCGTCCCAGAAGTACGAAGCGGTCGTGGTGCCGGTCAGCAGCGCCTTCTCGTCCTGCTCGTCGTCCGCCTTCTTGTCGTCCGCCTTCGTGCCCGGCAGGGCGGCGGTACTCGCCGCGACCTGCGCGGAGGCGACGTGCTTGAAAACGGGGGCGGTGGAGGCGGCGGCCGGCTGGGCGCCCGCGATGCCGGCGCCGAGGCCGCCGACGAGGGCGGCACTGAGGACACCCGAAACGACGGAGGCGCGCTTGATCTTCCGGTTCTTTACGCTCTTCCGGTCAGACGGGGGCAGGAAGTTCATGGGAGAATAAAGATCTTCCGTTAGGGAACAGGGCATCCCAGGTCCTCGTCTCGGGGCCCCGGCGGCAGTGGCCGGTCGGACCTGGCCTGTTGCGCACTGACCGGACCGACAGTGGGCTGGAGGACGTGGGGGCAGCAGGCGCCCATGCGCCGATAAGGACTCGGCGTCGAATGGGTGAGGCGGGGCGCCTGGCCTTTATGGGCACGCCATGCGCTGCGGCGCGTTATCTGTGGGATACGGCGGCCGGGAGGCCTGTGAGACCGTTCCTTCGGGCCGGACCTCGCCGAGGATTCAGGCGTGCGGTCCGTGAGCCGGTCGTGCTCGCGCTCCGGCGAACGTTATGTAAACCACGGGTCTACACGGATTATTCCAGGTCAGGGTATGTCCGTCTCCGCGTAGATCCCTCGCATCGGGATGGCGAGGTCTCGACCCGGGTTCAACCGAGGGCTGTCAGCGGTGCCGACCTCGGTAGCGCGGGTCGGGTAAGAAGTGCCTGTCTGCGGGACGGGGCGCGCGACGCGGTGGAGGTACGGTGCTCCACGTTGCTCTCCTCTCCTATCGCGCCTACCGGGTTAGCTGACGGGTTCGGGCTAGGAGTGCCCTACCGGTGACGGGGGCCACCGGATTCACCCCCGCGCGGCCTCGGAGCAGGCGTGGACCGTGCCCGCGCAATGGGTCCCCGGCTCCCCAGACGCCCTGAAGCGCCGAGGGATTCGGCTGGGCTGGCCGCTCTTCCTCGTGAAGAACAGATCACCAACCTTGGTGAAACCAGACACTAGCCCCTAAGTCACACCAAAGCAAAGGTAAGTTGGCAAATCACCCAGAAGATCTACCTAAGTCGGCCGACCTGCGGGAATACTCCAGGAGAGTCCCGACAACCGCACGACGAGCCACGGGCGCCCCTAACGTCCCCTGCCGGCTCCCTGCCGGTCCCTGCCGACCGGCATGAGGCTCAAGACGAGGCGCGGCAGATGAGGGGGCGGCTGAGGGGGCGAACGAGGGTGGGCGAACCGCCAGGGGCGACACGACTCCTGGCCCGGGTCATGGCATGACTCGGGGCCGGGCAGTTCCCCCATCTGCCCGGCCCCGATTTCGCGGCCCGTCCGGACGCTTCCCCCAAAACATCCGGCCTGGGACTCGCTTCGGACGTGGTTCCCCTTCCACGTCCTTTCGGAAAGAAGTCTGTTGTGGCACTCGGTGGAGCGCCGGTCGGCCCTTCGACCTGCTTCAACACTACAGAGCGGGTCCCCATGAGCACGTCATGTGCCGGTGGATTTTCCGCATACACCCGGGGTTGACCCCCTCGGCCTGGTCAGCCCGAGGTCAGGGAGCCGAGATGGTCACGAACCCATCGGCCTCCCGGGCCTCTCGGGCCTATCGCCTATCGGCCTATCGCCTCGGCCACGGGCACCCCGGCCAGCGGGAGGGCGAGCCGCACCAGTGTGCCGCCATCGCCGGGCGCGTCGGCGGTCACGGTGCCGCCGTGGCTGTCGACCACCTGGCGGACGATGGCGAGGCCGAGCCCCGAGCCGGGCATGGAGCGCGCGCCGGGCGCCCGATAGAACCGGTCGAAGACGTACGGCAGGTCCTCGGCGGCGATGCCGGCGCCGTGGTCACGCACCGTCAGGACGCTCTCGTCCCCGGCGGAGAACAGCCGGACCTCGACGACGCCGCCGGGCCGGCTGTACTTGCCCGCGTTGTCGAGCAGGTTGGCCACCGCGCGGGCGAGCCGGTCGTGCACGCCGCGCACCACCATCGGCGCCAGCCGCAGGTCGAACCGCACCATCGGCCAGTACGCCTCCGCCCGCATCACCGCCCGCTCGACGATGTGGTCGAGCCGCACGTCCTCCAGCAGCGCCGACGGCTCCTCGTCGCGGGCGAGCTCGACCAGGTCGGAGACGAGGGCGGTGAGGTCCTCCAGGCCGATGACGGCGGCCCGGGTGAGCTCGGCCCGGTCGGCGGCGCTCAGGTTTTCGGCCCTGGCCAGCATCTCGACGTTGGTGCGCAGCGCGGTCAGCGGGGTGCGCAGCTCATGTGAGGCGTCGGCGACGAGGCGGCGCTGCGCCTTCGCGGAGCGTTCGAGCGCGTCGAGCATGGTGTTGAAGCTGCGGGCGAGGCTGCCGAGCTCGTCGTCACGTTCCAGGTCGATGCGCAGCGTGAGGTCGCGGGTCGCGGCGACCCGCTCGGCCGCGCCGGTGAGCATGGCGACCGGGCGCAGGGCGGCGCGGGCCGCGAGCCAGCCGAGGACGGCGGCGAGCACGAGGCCGCCGCCGGCGACCGCGATGAACGGCCAGCCGAGCGCGTCCTGCAGTTCGGCGACGCGGCCGAGCACGTCAGGTTCGGGCGGCCGGCCCGCCTGAACGCCGAACGTGACCTCGACCCGGCGGCACGCGACGAAGTAGGCACCGATGAGCACCGTGACCACGCTGATCGCGGCGGCGATGCCGGCGGCGAGGGCGAGCCGCCAGCGCAACGGCAGTCGCCTCATGGGGCCTCCCGCAGGGTGTAGCCGAGACCGTGCACGGTCTGGATCAGCCGGGGCTCCCCGCCGGCCTCGGTCTTACGGCGAAGATAGCCGATGTAGACGTCGAGCGAATTGGACCCCGGGGTGAACTGATAGCCCCAGATGCGTTCCAGGATGACGTCGCGGGTGAGCACCTGGCCGCCGTTGCGGATCAGCAGGTCGAGCAGGGCGTACTCGGTGCGGGTGAGCCCGAAGACGCGGTCGCCGCGGCGGGCCTCCCGGCTGGCGGGGAGCAGCGTCAGATCGCCGAAGGACGGGGCGGCGGCGCCGTCCGCAGGGGTCGTCCGGCGCAGCAGCGCGCGTACCCGGGCGAACAGTTCCTCCAAGGCGAACGGCTTGACCAGGTAGTCGTCGGCCCCCGCGTCGAGGCCGGCCACGCGGTCGCTGACGCTGTCGAGCGCGGTGAGCATGAGCACCGGCGTGGAGTCGCCGTTGCGGCGCAGCCTGCGGCACACCTCCAGGCCGTCCATCTGCGGCATGAGGACGTCGAGCACGACCAGGTCGGGGCGTTCGGTGGCCATCGCGGACAGCCCGGTGGAGCCGTCATGGGCCGTGCCGACGTCGTATCCCTCCATGCGAAGGGCGCGGGACACCGCATCGCGAAGCTGCGGCTCGTCCTCGACGATCAGCAGGCGGGTCGGGGTATCAGACTCGTGCACCCTTCCATGGTGGGTCACTCACGAGCGTCATGCGTCCGGATGTGCGGAGAGATACTCCAGGTAAACGGGCCGCAGCGCCTCGCCGAGCTCCCCTTCGCCGGAGCCGATCACGTCGCTGAGCAGCGATGACACGCGGGTGAGGTCACCGGCGGACGCCTCCTCGTTGCCGCTGGCCGCCTCGGCGGCGGGAATCGCCTTCAACAGCTCCCAGAGGAAACCGAAGTCGCCGTGCCGCACGGCGTAGTGCACGGCGCGGTCGTGTAGCTCGCGGGAGGACAACGCGTCGAGCCGGCCCGATTCCGTCATGCTCGCCACTGTTCCCCGGTCGAGGTGGGTTATTCGGGGCGGGTCACGACGGAGCACGCAGCCGGACGATCATCCGTCCGGTGATCTCGCCGCGCACCAGCCCGACGAACGCCTCGGGGGCGAACTCCAGGCCGTGGACGATGGTCTCGTCGGCCACGATGCGCCCGGTGCGCAGCCAGCGGCCCACCTCCCGGATCATGTCGGGCATGCGGTCGGCGTGGTCGCGCACGCTGAACCCGCGCAGGGTGAGCCGCTTGCCGATGGCCAGCGCCAGGTTGCGCGGCGCGGCCGGCGGCTCGGTGGAGCTGAAGACGGCGACCGCGCCGCACATCGCGACCCGCCCGTGCACGTTGAGCGCGCCGATCGCGGCCTCCAGCTGCTCGCCGCCGGCATTGTCGAAGTACACGTCGATGCCGTGCGGCGCCGCCTGCGCCAGCCGACCGGCGATGTCGCCGTGCCGGTAGTTGAACGCCGCGTCGAAGCCGAGCCGTTCGGTCAGGTACGCCACCTTGGCGTCGGTGCCGGCGGTGCCGACGACCCGCGAGGCCCCCTTGAGCCGGGCGATCTGCCCGGCCATGCTCCCCGTCGCCCCCGAGGCCCCCGACACGAACACCGCGTCGCCGGGCCGGAACTCGGCCACGTCGAGCAGCCCGGCGTACGCGGTCAGCGACGGGATGCCGAGCGGCCCGAGGTACGCCGACGGCGACACGCCGTCGATCCGCTCGACGCGCCGCACCATGGCCGAGTCGAGCACCGCCTGGTCGCGCCAGCCGTACCCGTGCAGGACGAGGTCGCCGGGCGCCAGCTCCTCGGCCCGCGACTCGACCACCTCGCCGACCGCAGGACCGTCGAGCGACTCCCCCACCTGGAACGGCGGGACGTACGACTCCGGGTCGCCGGAGCGGCCGCGCATGCGGACGTACGGGTCGACCGACATGAACAGGTTGCGGATCAGGACCTGGCCGGGGCCGGGCGGCGGCAGCTCGACGGCGACGAGCGCGAAGTCGCCGGGGGTCGGCGCCCCGGCCGGGCGGGCCGCGAGGCGGACCTCACGGGTGGCGAGCCTGCCCCAGGCGGTGCCCCATGATTTGCCCGGGTCGGACCGGATATCGGGCGACATGACACTCCCCCTCGCACGCTCTTCTCGCAGGCTCTCCCGGACCCCGGGCAGAGCCCCTGGCAGCATCTTTCGCAGGTGGGCGAACCGTGAGCCCCGGCGGCGGCCGTACGCGTTCTTTGCCTTCCCGTTCTCAACGCACCTGCTCGTCGACAAGAATCGGGGTCTTCTCACCGCCGGGTTCGCGCAAGTGAGGGTTTAGCATGCCAGGATCGAGCACGTGAAGGTCATCGTCAAAATCTTGGTCGTCGCGGTCGCGTTGTGGGTGGCCACGAAGTTCGTGACAGGCATCACCCTCGGTGCCGGCGACTCGTCCGAACCCCTGATCTCCGGCCTCAGCGAGAACGCCAACAAAGCCCTCACCCTCGTCGCGGTCGCCCTGATCTTCGGCATCGTCAACGCCGTGATCAAGCCGATCATCAAGACGGTCGGCTGCGCGTTCTACGTGCTCACGCTCGGCCTGATCGCGCTCGTCGTCAACGCGCTGCTGCTGCTGTTGACCAGCTGGATCGCCGGGCAGGTCGGGCTGGCCTTCAACGTGGCCGGCTTCGTGGCGGCGTTCTGGGGCGCGATCATCATCGCCGTCGTCAGCTGGCTGCTCAACCTGATCCTCGGCGACGACTGACCGGGCCGCCCCTCGGGACGCCGGCACCGGAGCGCCGGCCACCGGGGCGCCGGTCAGCGAGGCGTCGGTCAGCGAGGCGCACCCACCGAGTCTCGCTCGCGCAGGTGGGGCGCCCGTACGATCCTGCGCTCGCGGCCCTCGCCGTCGGCCGCCGCGACGACCATGCCCACGGCGGCGCGCACGATGCCGTCGAGGTCCCAGTCGACGGTGCTCAGGGCCGGGGTGAGCAGCGCCGACATGGGATGGTCGTCGTATCCCATCACCGTGATGTCGCGCGGGATGGCGAGCCCGAGCTCGGCCGCCGCGGCGTACACCCCGTAGGCGATCGAGTCGGAGAAGCAGAACAGCGCCGTCGGCCGGTCGCCCGGACCGAGCACGCCGCGGGCCACGCCGGTGGCGGCGCCGAGCGCCTGCGGGGTGCTGACGACGTCGATGTCGAGGCCCAGCCGATCGGCCTCGGCGGTCACGTGGACGTCGGCGGGACGGTCGGGCGTGCTCGGCCGGGTGGGGGTGAGCACGGCGACGTGCCGATGCCCCCGGTCGCGCAGGTGCTCAAGGGCGAGCGTGACACCCGCCCGGTTGTCGAACACGACCTCCCCCGCCGTGGCCGCGCCGACCAGGCCGTCCCCGATGGAGACGACCGGCAGATCGGCCGCGAGCGCCGCCCAGTGCGGCGCGGCCGGGTCGACCGGCTGCACGATCATCCCGTCGACCCGCTGGTCGCGCAGCTGCTGGGCGAGCACGCGTTCCCGCACCGGGTCGCCGATGGCGTCGAGGATGAGCGCGTAGCGCTCCTTGTCGCGCAGGGCGCGGCCGATGCCGACCGCGAGCGACTGCTGCCACAGATCCTCAAGCGACCCGCACAGCAGCCCGATCATTCCGGTGCGGCCGCTGGCCAGCGCCCGCGCGATCGGATCGGCCTCGTAGCCGAGCTCGGCGGCGGCGCGGCGCACCCGCTCGATCGTCTCGTCGGAGACCTGCATGCCGCGCAGGGCGTACGACACGGCGGCGGGTGACAGGCCGGTGGCCTGCGCCACTTCGCGGATCGTGGCGCGCTTACGAGGCTGGGGCACCCGACCACCCTATTCGGGCCATGGCCGCAGGAGGCCGATCGCGGCCGCCACCGTTGTCCCACGCCGCCCGCTCCGGCATGACCGCGCGCAGAACATCGGCCGCGGCGATCTCGACGCCCTGCCCGACCGCGAGCGGATCGTCGCGGCGGCCCGGCGGGCTACCAGGCCGGCTAGCGATCGGGCGGCGCGCTACGGCACGCGGCCCACGCCCGCGAGCAGGCTGGGCCTGCTGAAGTCGGGCGTCACACGGCCCCGTTCGGGCCGCCATGCGGCGGAGGGCACGACGCCGGGCTCCAGCAGGTCGAGACCGTCGAAGTAGGCGGTGACCTGCTCGGGGTCGCGCGAGCTGATCGATCCGCTCTGCGTGTTCGAGTAGACGGCCTCGCCCGCGTCGCGCACCTGGTCGCTGATGCGTCCCCCGTAGCTGTGCGAGAGCACCAGGTGGCTGCCGGGGACGAGCGGCCTGCGGAGCTCGTCGACGATGCGCCGCGTCTCGTCGTAGTCGGGGATGAAGTGGAGCACCGCCACGATCAGCAGCGCGATCGGCTGGGAGAAGTCGAGATGCGCGGTCACGGCGGGGTCGTCGAGGATGGCCTTCGGCTCGCGCAGGTCGCCGGAGACGACGACGGTCTGCGGGCTGCGGGCCAGCAGCGCCCGGGCGTGCACGAGCACGATCGGATCGTTGTCGACGTAAACGACGCGCGAGTCGGGCGCGGCCTCCAGGGCGACCTGGTGCACGTTCTGCTGGGTGGGCAGCCCGGCGCCGATGTCGAGGAACTGCCGGATGCCCCGGCCGACGAGCTCGCGCACGGCCCGGATGAGGAAGCCGCGGTTGTCGCGGGCGGCCTCGCGCACGGTGGGCACCAGCGCCATGACCTTCTCGGCCGCGGCGCGGTCGGAGGCGAAGTTGTCCTTGCCGCCGAGGTAGTAATCGTACATACGGGCCACACTGGGCACGTTGGGGTCGATACCCGCTGGGGCCAGTTCTTTCTCGGTCATCGTCCCGCCATCGTCCCGGTTTGCGGCATGGGGCCGATCATAGCGGACTCCGGGTCGATCCGGGCATTTACCCCTATTCTTCACTTTGTCTCGCGAATCCCCCGCACGTTCCGTGGTAATGAGGTCGGCCACCGTCGACATCACGAACCAGAATCCGTTTCGGAACGGACGGCCGAGCGACGTATTTCGGACTAGAAATATTACTTACGGGTGAACCTTACAGAAAATAGCGTTTGTCGCTATTATCCACCTCGTAGGAGCGCTCCCACGGGGTGGCCGTCCGGCTGTGCGCCCCGTGCTAGGTGGGCACGCGATGGCGCGGCGCCGGGCCGGCATCTTCGCCACCACAGGCGAGGCCCGATCGTCGTCCCCACCGCGTCTCCCCCGAGCGAGGGGCTGGGGTATGACGACCATGTCGGGGCACTCCAGGTTCGAGTTCGAGGTGCTCGGACCGGTACTGATCAGGCGTCGCGGGGCAACGGTCCCGCTCGGCGCCGCGATGCTGCGGCGGCTGCTCGCCACCCTGCTGTGCAGGGCGGGCCGGCCGGTGGCGGTCGACACGCTGATGGCCGTGCTGTGGGGCGGCGCCCCGCCGAGAAGCGCGCACAAGACACTGCAGGTCTACATCCGCCGGCTGCGCAAGGCGCTCGGCGAAGACGACCGCATCCGGTACGGCCCCGCCGGCTACACGGCCGCGGTGACCGGCGCCGAACTGGACGCTTTGCGGTTCGAGGAGTTCGCCGCCTCGGCGCGCCGCGCGGGTGGGCGCGCCGACCTGGAATCGGCCGCCGAACTGCTGGAGCGGGCGCTCGGCCTGTGGCGAGGCACCGCCTACCACGACGTCGGCGAGGTCCCCGTCGTCTCCGACGAGGCGCGCCGGCTGGAGGAGATGCGCCTGCAGGCGCACGAGGACCTGGCGGCCGTGCAGATCGTCCGCGGCCGGTACGCCGGGCTGATCGCGAACCTGGCCGAACTGGCCGCCCTGCACCCCTACCGGGAACGGCTGCACGCCTGCCTCATGCTGGCCCTCTGCCAGGCCGGCCGCCAGGTCGAGGCGCTGGAGCTCTATCAGCGGGCCCGCGCGGTGCTGCGCGAGGAGCTGGGCCTGGAGCCGGGGCGGACCCTGCGGCTGGCCCACGAGGCGGTGCTGCGGGGCGACGCCGTCGCGGCGGCCGCCGCCGAGCTGCTCGGCCCGTCGTACCTGCAGGGCTCGCCGGTCGACCGCCCGGCACGGCCGCCGGCGCCCTCCGGGGACGTCGCCGGCACCGACGGCGGCGCCGGCCCGATCGGCCCGCCGCCCGGCACGGCCCGGCGCGAGGACCTCCCTCCGTGGCCCGATGACCAAGCCGTTCCCGGCCGCCCCGAACCGCGTGCCGAGGCCGCGGCGGGCCAGGCGTCGGGGCAGGAGCCGGACCGGGTGACGGACCGGGTGACGGACCGGGCGGCGCATGGGGTGATCGCGGCGAGCGGGCCGCAGGAACGGACGCCGACGACGGAATCCGCGCACCCGGAAGCCCCGCCCGGGGACCTCCCGCCGGCGCCCGACGCGCCGGTGACGCCGCGGACGGCGGTGCCGACGGCTCCCGCCCCGGCGCCGACCACAGTGCCGACCGCTGTACCGACCACAGTGCCGGCCGCGGTGCTCGACCCCAGGACGGTCGTGCCGTTTCATCTCCCGCCGGACATCGCCGACTTCACCGGCCGCCAGGAGCTGGTGGAGTCCCTCGGGCGCCGGCTCATGCAGGCGCGGGATTCGCCCCTCGTGACGATCGTGGCGCTGGACGGGATGCCGGGCATCGGCAAGACGGCGCTGGCGGTCCGCGTCGCGCACGGGCTACGGGACATCTTCCACGATGGCCAGCTGTACATCGACCTGCACGAGGCCGACGCCCGGCCGCTGGATCACGGAGAGGCCCTGGCGCGGTTCCTGGTCGCCCTCGGCGTGTCCGGCCAGGAGCTGCCGCCGACCCCGGAGGAGCGCGGCAGGCTGTTCCGTGCCGTGCTGGCCCGGCGGCGGGTGCTGGTGGTGCTGGACAACGCCGCGTGCGAGGAGCAGGTCAGGAACCTGCTGCCCGGGTGCCCCGGCTCGGCCGTACTGGTCACCAGCAGGCGACGGCTGGCCGGGCTGAGCGCCCACTTCGTCCGGCTCGGCCCGCTCGACCCGATGGCGGCACGTGCTCTGCTGGCCCGCGTCGCGGGGCCTCGGGCCGCCGCCGACCCCTCGACGGCGGCCGAGATCGTCCGGCTGTGCGATCATCTGCCGCTGGCGATCCGGATCGCCGGCGCGAAGCTCGCCCTGCGCGAGCATTGGACCCTGGCGCATCTCGCCGCCCGGCTCCGCGAGGAGCGGCGCCGCCTGGACGAGCTGGTCGTCGGCGACCTGTCGGTGCGGGCGAGCCTGGCCGGCAGTTACGCGCTGCTCGACGCCACCGCCAAACGGGCGCTGCGGCTGCTCGGGCCCCTCGACGTCCCCGACTTCACCGCCCGGGACCTCGCCGCCGTGCTCGGGACGCCGGTGGGCGAGGCGGAGATCTGCGCCGATCTGCTCGTCGACGCCCAGCTGCTGATGTGCGACGGCGTCGACGGCCGCGGCCGGCTGCGCTACCGGTTCCCCAGCCTGGTACGCCTGTACGCCCGCGAACGCGCCGAAGCGGAGGACGGCCCGGCGCGGCGGCACGACGAGCGCGGCCGGATCGTGCGCGTGCTGGGGGCCACGAGAACGACCCGGATCTCGTGGTGAGCCCCGTGCGCAGGCGGCGGGATCAGCGGCGGGCGGGTGCGCCCGGTGTCATGTCCGCGCCGTCGCGAGGCCCCTGACGACGACGCCCAGCACCTGGTCCGCCGGCAGGTAGCCCCAGTGGCGTGAGTCGCGGCTGTCGGCGGCGCCGTCGCCGAGGACCACGAGCCGGCCGGGCGGCACGACCGCCCCCGGCTCGGCGTCCACGGCCGCGGCCACCTGGCTCGGCACCGGGTCCCCGGGCACCGCCGCGACCCGCTTGATCTGCCACAGCCCGGTCGCGAGAGGGGCACGCCGGGCTCGCGGATCGAGGTCGAACACCACCACCTGGCCGCGCCTGAGAGCCCGCCCCGCGACCCGCCGGACGAGGACCCGGTCCCCCGTCCGGTACGTCGGCGTCATGCTCGCCCCCGCCACGCGGACCACCACGAACCGCCGCCGGACCACCACCAGGCCGGCGGCGACGCCCGCCAGCCCGAGGGAGATCGCCCCCCGGACCGCGGCGCGGCCCGCCGGGCCCGGCACCGATACACCCGATACAGCGGTCATCGTGGTCCTTCCGGGGGTCATCGGCGAACGGGACCTGCGCATTTTCCGCGGTGCGGGTTGCGCCCCGGTAGCGCGGCGCCTGCGTGCGGCGAAGCCGCGTGCGCAACCACGGCGCTCCAGGCGCCCGGCATGCTGGCGGCGTCCATGGTGCTCAACAGAAGGAGACACGACAGTGACCCGAACCCTCAACCGCCTCGGGGACCGGCTCCTGCGGGCGTTCCTGCCCGAAGCCGAGGCGCAGGCCGACGGCTGCACCTACTCCAGCCTCTACAACAACTGCTACCACACGAAGGTCTGCAGCTACGGCAACGGGCAGGTCTGCAGCGTGTACCACCGCAGCGGCAACTGCGGCTCCTGGTACTACTACAGCTCCTGCTGACCTGGCCCCGATCACGCGGGCCTGACCAGTCGGGCCTGACCACGCGGGCCTGACCACGCGGGCCTGCGCCCGCCCGCCGGCGGCGCACGCGGGCGGGCCCGCGTCACACAGCAGGGCCAGGGGTTCGACACGACAAGGATCGAGACGATGGAGTACGTCACGCTGACCTGCCGGTTGCTGCTCGCCGGGGTGTTCCTGGTCTCCGCCGCCGGGAAGCTGCGGTCGCGGGCCGCATTCGCCGGTTTCGCCGAGACCACCGCGCGTCTCGGCGGCGTGCCGGCCGCGCTGTCCGCGCCGGTGGCGGCGGTGGTCGCCGCCGCCGAGGCCGTGACCGTCGTGCTCCTGGTCCTGCCCGTGCTTCCCCTGGCCCGGGACGCTGTGCCGGCGGCCACGGCGCTCGTGGGCTTCCTGCCGGCGGGGGCGTTGCTGCTGGCGTTCACCATCGTGCTGGTGGCGGCCCTGCTGCGCGGGGCGGCCACGCCCTGCCGCTGCTTCGGCCGCGCCCAGGAGCCGGTGGCCTGGCGGCACGTGTGGCGCAACCTCGTGCTTCTGATCTGCGCCGCAGTGGGCGCGGCCGGCGCGTCGTCGGCCGCGCAGGTGGCGCCGCCGGCCGCCGCGCTGTGCCTGCTCGGCGCCGCCGTCGCGGTGGGCGCGGTCGTCCTCCTCGACGACCTGGCCCACCTGCTTCGCTGAACCTCTCTCCTTCGCCGAGTCCATCTCCTCCGCCGAGTCCACCTCCAGGCCTCGCACCCGAAGGGAACCGTCACATGGCCGTGCTGGTCGCCGCCGTCATCCTGCTCGGCGCGCTCGTCATCCTGAACCTCCTGCTGACGGCCGCGGTCATCAGAAAGCTGCGCACCCTTCCCCCCGGGCCGCCCGGCGCCGGTCAGGCGGCCGCCGCCTCGGCCCCCACCCATCTCCCGGTGGGGGCCGAGGTGCCCGCCTTCATCGCGGTCACGGCCGACGGCACGAAGATCACCTCGGCGGCCTTCCCCGACCGGCGGACCCTCGTGGCGTTCTTCACCAGCGACTGCGGCGTGTGCGTGACGAAGGTGCCCGGCTTCGGCCAGGCCGCCCGTGACCTGGCGGCCGGCGCGGCGGACGACACGGTGCGGGCCGTTGCCGTGGTGTCGGTGGAGCGCCGGGACCCGTCGCCGCTGCTCTCCGCGCTCGCCGAGCTCGGTGACGACGTCGCCGTGATCGTGGAGGAGGGGCGGGGGCCGGTGGCCGCCGCGTTCGAGGTCGGCACCTACCCGTGGTTCTTCCTGGTCGGCCCCGACGGCAGGGTGGCCGCCACCGACTCCGCGCCGGAGGCCTGCCTGCCGGCGCCCGCGCGGGCCTGAGGCGGCCCGGTGACGCTCCGGTCGCTGCGCGTCGTCGCGGCCCTGGTGTGGCGGGCCGGGCCCGGCCTGGTCGTGGCCCAGCTCGCGGCGGCGGTGCTGGATGGCGCCTCGCCCGTGGCCGTCGCGTGGCTGACGAAGCTGCTCATCGACCGGCTCGGCGACGGGTCGGGCCCACCGGTGGCGTCGCTCGCGGTCCTGCTGGCCGCCGCGGGCGGCGTGACGGCCCTGCTCCCGCATCTCACCGAGTTCGTGCGGGCGCAGCAGCAGCGCGGCATCGTGCGGCGCACCAGCGAGGAGCTGTTCACCGCCGTGTGCCGCATGCAGGGGCTGACCCGGCTGGAGGACCCGGAGTTCCGGGACCGGCTGCAGCTCGCCCAGACCTCCGGCCAGACCACGCCGCACACCGTCATCGAGGCCGGGCTGGCCATGGTGCGGGGCGGCATCACGATCACCGGGCTGCTCGGCGCCCTCGCGACCTTCAGCCCGTGGCTCGCCCTGATCGTGGCCTGCGCCGCCGTGCCGGAGCTGATCGTCCAGTATCGGCTCGGCCGCCGTCGTACGGCCATGCAGTGGGAGATCGCCCCGAACGAGCGGCGGCGCATGTTCTACCAGATGCTGCTGCTGGACCAGCAGGCCGCCAAGGAGATCAGGCTGTTCGGCATCGGCGGCTACCTGCGCGACCGCATGCTCGGCGAGCTGGCCGTGGAGCAGCGGGCCGAGCGCCGCGTGGACGTCGCCACGGTCCGCTACAACGGGGCGCTCACGCTGCTCGGCGCGGTCGTCGCCGGGGCCGCGCTGATCGTGATGGTGTCGCGCATCGCGGCGGGCGCGTCCAGCCTGGGCGACCTGGCGGTCCTCATCGCCGCCGTGGGCGGCACGCAGTCGGCGCTGTCGGGCCTGGTGGTCCAGGCCGCCCAGCTCAACGAGGCGCTCATGCTGGCCGGCCACTACGCGCACGTCGTCACCGCCGCACCCGACCTGCCCGAGCCCGCCACGGGCGGGCAGGTCGCCCCGCTCCGGCACGCCATCGAGCTGCGCGACGTGTGGTTCAGGTACGGCCCCGACCATCCCTGGGCGCTGCGCGGGGTGAACCTGACCATCCCGCACGGCCGGTGCGTGGCCCTGGTGGGGCTGAACGGGGCCGGCAAGAGCACGATCGTGAAGCTGCTGTGCCGGCTGTACGACCCGGAGCGCGGTGGCGTGCACTGGGACGGCGCCGACCTGCGCGGGCTCCGCGTCGCCGACCTGCGGCGGCGTGTCGGCGCGGTGTTCCAGGACTACATGGCCTACGACGTGACCGCCGCCGAGAACATCGCCATCGGCGACATCGAGGCCCTGCCCGACCTCGCCCGGCTCCGGGAGGCGGCGCGCTGGGCCGGCATCGACGACACGCTCGCCGGGCTGCCGCGGGGATACGACACGCTGCTGTCGCGGCTGTTCGCCGCCGCGCCCGGCGACGACCCCGGGCTGGGCGTGCCGCTGTCGGGCGGGCAGTGGCAGCGCGTCGCCCTGGCCCGTGCCGTGCTGCGCGCCGAGACCGCCGACCTGCTCATCCTCGACGAGCCCAGCTCGGGCCTGGACCCCGACGCCGAACACGCCGTCCACGAACGGCTCCGCGCCTACCGCGCGGGCCGCACCAGCCTGCTCATCTCGCACCGCCTCAACACCGTGCGCGGCGCGGACCACATCATCGTCCTCGCCGACGGCCGGGTCGCCGAGCAGGGCACCCACGACGAGCTGATGGCCCTCGGCGGCGAGTACGCCCGCCTGTTCACCACCCAGGCGGAGGGCTTCCAGCTCCACCCGGCCGAAGCCCCCGCCCCCCGATAGGTGCGGGCGTCGCCGCGAGCGGCCCCACGTCCGCCCCGGCCTCCGCTACGACCGGGCGGCGGCGCCTTCGACGGTGAACCGCTCGGTGACCTCGGCGATCATGGGGCGGGAGTTGTACAGCAGGCTCGCCGCGAACACCGAGCCCAGGAGGGCCACCACCGCCTCGGTGGCGAACACGGTGACGGCGGCGGCCACGATCAGCAGGGAGGCGTTGCCGAGGGTCGCCTTCGGGCTGCGGAAGAGGAAGTACGCGGCGAGGCGGGCGCTGTCCCTGGTGCGGAACTCGAACAGGGACGCGATCACCAGGGCGTTGGCCGCCCAGAGGGCCGACACGGCCGCGATGACGATCAGCAGCACGCCCCAGGCGCTGGAGATGCCGGCGGCGCCGAGGTTCGCCAGGTCGGTGCCGGCGATCGCCAGCCACGCCAGCCAGGGCACCCAGATCTTCAGCGTCCCGCGGACGTTCATCCGGTAGCCGCGCCAGAACGCGGCGGACGGCCGCAGATCGGCCAGGTCGCGGCTCCGGCCGCGCAGTGCGTACAGGGCGGCCGACAGCGCGGGGCCGATGGGCAGGGCGCAGAGGGCGACCAGCGGGACGTTGCCGGCGTCGGGGCCGAGCAGCACGAGCCCGGCCAGGCCGGGCAGCGTGGTGAGCAGCATCAGCAGCTCGACGATCAGCAGCGTGTAGACCAGCGCGGACGCCAGGGAGAGCGGTCCCGTGCCGAACCGGCGCTCTGCCGCCGGGCCGGCGGCGCCCTCCGTCGTGCCGTCGGCCGGCTCGACCGGCGCGGCCGACTCGGCCCGCGGGGTGGCCGGTTCGCGGGCCTGGGGGGTGGCCGGTTGGTCGGCCATGGTGTCGGTCATGGCGAGGCCTCTAATCGGACCGGGCATCGGGTGGGAGGCCGAGTATACGTCGGTCGTCCCACCACGGCGGGGTCTCGTCGGCCACGGGGGTGAGCTCCAGCAGGGTCACCTCGTGGCGGCCCAGCGCGATGTCGAGCTCGACGTGCCCGCCGGTGACCGGCAGGGCGCGGTGGCTGCGGGCCGGCTCGGCGGCCTCTCGGAGCAGGTCCAGCTCCCTCGGCCGGGGTGACAGGGGCCGGCCCATCTCGCTCCAGGCCGCCCAGGCGTTCCCCATCTCCTCGCCCACCGACGAGCGCATCAGGAACGCCGAATCCGCGCCGGCGAGCGGCACCGAGAGCCGTACGGCGTGCCGCTCCGGCGAGTGGCCCGCGACGTCGGCCGGGGCCCAGGCCAGCACGGTGACGCGACCGGTGGCGTCGCGGGTGGCGAGATGGTCGGGGCCGCGGGCGATGATCTCGTCGCCCATGCGGGCCATGAAGGCGTACAGGTGGTAGGTGGGTTTCTTGATCTGACGGTGGGTCAGCAGCCCGAAGCCGCCGTGGAACAGCGATGTCGGGATCCCCGTCTCCTCGAACACATCGCTGAACGTCCAGTACGAGAACGAGTCGACGAGGTCTCCCCCGTTGGCGAGCACGGGCGCGAGGTACGCCGCGTGGAAGGCCGTGTCGTGGACGGGGTTGTCGGGCCGGTAGGAGGAGTTGAACTCGGTGATGTGCACGGGCAGGTCCGCGAGCGGACCGCCGCGCAGTTGCCGGCGCGGGGTGGCGAACTGCTCCAGCAGTTTCGACGCCGGCTCCAGGGTCTGGTGCACGCCGAACGGCACGTGCTGGGCCGGGCCGGAGGTGTAGGCGTGGCGGCTGACGAAGTCGATGGGCGCCCCGCGGTCGATCACGAAGTCGGCGAAGCGTTTCAGCCATTCGTCGTTGCCGGGCGAGATGGCCGGCCCGCCGACCGGCAGCGCGGCGTCGACCTCCTTGACGGTCTGGGCGGTCACCTCGTACAGGCGGTAGTAGGCGTCCTCGTCGGCGCCTTGCCAGAACTGGACGAGGTTCGGCTCGTTCCACACCTCGATGGGCCAGCGGCGCACCTGGTCGATCCCGTACCTGTCGACCAGGTGCGTCACCGTGGCCCGCACCAGCCCGGCCCATTCGCGCCAGGACCGGGGCGGGGTCACGTTGCCGTGCCACCAGAACACCGTCTGCTCGCCGGAGGCGAGCCCCGACGGCATGAACCCCAGCTCCAGGAACGGGCTGATGCCGAGGCCGAGGTAGGCGTCGATGACCTGGTCGACGTACGTGAACGCGTGCCGCACGTGCCGTGCGCCCTGGTACTCGTACGGCCGGTGGACGCCCACCCCGTCGCTGAGCAGCCCGTGCCCCCGGATGTACCGGAAGCCGATCTCCCGCTGCACCAGCGCCAGCGACTCCTGGTAGTCGCGCCGCAGCGCCAGGTCGAAGCGGCCCGTGCCGACGCAGTACCGCCAGGCCTCCGGCAACCGCTCCGGCGGCCGGTCGGGGACTCCGGCCCGGAGCGTGTCGGCCTCGGGTGCCCGGCTCTGCGGCGTGGCGTGGGGCGGCACGGGTTCGTGCATCATCGTCCTTCGCTGGTCGTGCGGCGTGTCGTCTGGGCCGCCGGGCGGCGGCGCGCGCCCGGCCCGGGCCCGGTCAGCCGTGCTTCTGCTTGTACCGCTGGTAGGCCTGGTTGACGAGGTCGATGAACTGCGTCATGTTCTTGCCCTCCAGCTCCTTCACGTAGGCGTCCCACTCGCTGAGGGGGCGCTTGCCGAGGACGAAGTTGAGGGTCTGCGAGGTGACGTAGTCCTTGAGCGGCGACTCCCACAGGGTGGCCTGTTCGCGCTCCTCGTCGGTGAACGGGTACGGCGGGTCGACCGGGAGGGAGCGCCTGGCGTTCACCACCTTCTGGAACTCCAGCTCCTCCTCGGAGAAGGTCGACTGGAGCAGCTCGGTGGTGCCGCCGTAGGCGAACACGCCGTTGGAGAAGCCGTAGTCGCCCTGCAGCTTCTTGGTGCCCTTGGGGTTGAGGCCGACGTAGTCGATGTCGGAGGTCAGGTGGTATCCGGAGGCGTCCTTGGTGTACGTGACGCCCTCGACGCCCCACTTGGCGAAGACCTGGCCCTCGTCGGAGTACCAGAGCCAGTCGATGAACTGCATCATGGCGACGAAGTTGGGGCTGTCGGCGGCCTTCGTGGAGATCATGATGCCGTTCTCGAGCCGGGTGCCGACCTTGACGTCGCCGGTCGGCCCGGTCGGGGTGGGGATCTTGATGATCGTGGCCTTGGGCAGCGACTTCTTCATCGTGGGCCGGTAGGTGTTGACCAGCTCCTGCGCGTTCGCGCTGATCATGAAGGACTTGCCGGTGGCGAACTTCTGGATCGCCTGCTCGTCCTGCTGGGTGAAGCTCTCGGGGTCCATGAGCTTCTCGGAGATCAGCTTGTTCAGATACGTGAGCATCTGCCGGTACTGGTCCATCGCCCCGGTGAAGGCGAACTTCTGGGCGTTGGGGTCCCAGGTGGCGTTGGCGTAGCCCCAGCCGCCGCGCGTGCCGAACGCCGCCGCCATGAAGTTGAACAGGGCGCCGCCCGGGGTCGGGATGCTCCACCGGTCGGAGAAGGGGTACTTGTCGGGGTACTCCTCCTTCATCGCCTTGAGCACGGTGTACACGTCGTCCCAGGTCTTCGGGATCTCCAGGCCGAGCTTGTCCAGGATGTCGGTGCGGATCGCCAGCGAGTAGTCGAGCCAGATCTCCTCATGCAGCCCGGGGAGCAGGTAGAACCGGCCGTCGGCCTGCCGGAGCGTCTCGATGTCGGGCTCCAGCTTCCACTTGGCGACCTTGTCCTTGAAGTTCGGCATCAGGTCGATGTAGTCGCTGACGGGCAGGATGGCGCCGGAGGAGACGAAGGGGGTCTCCTGCCCGGGGTACGTCTTCGGAATGATCATCGGCGCGTCGCCGGCGCCGATCAGCAGGCTGCGCTTCTTCTCGTAGTCGCTCAGCGGCACCACGACGGGGTTGAGCGTGACGTTGGTGCGCTTGGTCAGCTCGCTCCAGAACAGCCAGTCCTTCTTGAGCGGGTAGTTCGGGTGGTTGTTGTAGAGGATGGTGAACGTGAGCGGCGTGGTCGCCTTGAACTGGTCGCCCACGTTGTACTGCGCCATCGCGCCCTGCTTGTTCTTCGCCAGGGTGTCGGCGTTCTTCTTGTTGTCCTTCGAATCGTCGGTGCCACAGCCGGCGAGCACGGCGAACGCGCCGATCGCGACCAAGGCCTGGCGCCTGGTTACCTTCTGCATCTTTGGGGGGTCCTTTCCCTGCTGGAACCAGTGATGGGGAACGTGGCGGGGGATGTTCGCGGGGTCGTGCGCTGCGTCATTCGCGGCATCACCCCTTGACGGCGCCGAGCATGACCCCGGAGACGAAGTACTTCTGGACGAAGGGGTAGACCCCGAGGATGGGGATGACGATCAGCACGACCGCCACCGCCTTGATGTTGGCGGCGACGGCCATGTCGGTGAAGTCGGCGCCGATGGAGGTGGAACTGGTGGCCGCGGCGATGAGGTTGCGCAGGTAGACGGTCACCGGGAACAGCTCGGTCTTGCTCAGGTAGAGGAACGCCGTGAACCACGAGTTCCAGAACGAGACGGCGTAGAAGAGCACCATCGTCGCCATCACCGCCTTCGACAGCGGCAGCACGATGCGCAGCAGGATCCGGTAGGTGTTCATGCCGTCGATGGCGGCGGCCTCCTCCAGCTCCACCGGCAGGTTCTCGAAGAACGTCTTCATCACCAGGAGGTTGAACACGCTGATGGCGTTGGGCACCACCACGGCCCACATCGTGTTCGTCATGCCGAGGCCGTTGATCAGCACGTAGTTGGGGATCAGGCCGCCGGTGAAGAACATCGTGAAGACGGCGATGCCGATCAGTACCTTGCGGCCCTTGAGGTGCTTCTTCGACAGCACGTACGCGTAACAGGTGGTCAGCACCATCGCGATCGCCGTGGCGACGACCGTGTAGACTACGGTGTTGCGATAGTTGGTCCAGAACATCGGGTCGCCCGCCATGAAGCGGTACGTATCAATGTTGAATCCGCGCGGAATGACGTTGACCTGGCCGGACCGGATGTAGCTGACGTCGCTGAACGACTGGGCGAGCACGGTGAGGAAGGGGTACACCGTAACGATCACGACGAGGGTGAGGAACACCCCGTTGACCCACTGGAAAACGCGCCGCCCGAAGCTCGTGTCTGTCGTCACCACAGGCTCGTCCCTACCGCTCGACGGGAGATGAAGTTCGCCGACAGCACCAGCGTGAGCCCGATCAGGGCCTCGAACAGGCCGATGGCCGCGGCGTAGCTGAAGTTGCTGGACAGGATGCCCATCCGGTACAGGTACGTGGAGATCACATCGGCGGTGGGATACGTCAGCGGGTTGTAGATCAGCAGGATCTTCTCGAAGCCCACGCTCATGAACGTGCCGATGTTGAGGATGAGCAGGGTCACGATCGTCGGCCTGATGCCGGGCAGGGTGATGTGCCAGGTCTGCCGCCAGCGCCCGGCGCCGTCGATGCGGGCCGCCTCGTACAGCTGGTCGTCGATCGTCGTGAGCGCGGCCAGGTAGAGGATCGTGCCCCAGCCGACCGTCTGCCACATCTCGGAGGTGACGTAGATGGTGCGGAACCAGCCGGCCTCCTGCAGGAACGTGATCGGATCATGGCCGATCACCTTCAGGATCTGGTTGATGGGCCCCTCGTTCGCCAGCAGCTGCATCAGCATGCCGGCGACGACGACGACCGACAGGAAGTGCGGCAGATATGACACCGACTGGACGAATCGTTTGAGCTTCTGGTTGCGCAGCTCGTTCAGCAACAGCGCCAAGATGATCGGCATCGGGAAGCA
Source organism: Actinomycetales bacterium (assembly GCA_044507605.1). Lineage (GTDB taxonomy): Bacteria > Actinomycetota > Actinomycetes > Streptosporangiales > Streptosporangiaceae > Thermopolyspora. The sequence continues at coordinate 20,675 of JBIQJI010000045.1, forward strand.
GAACACCAGGGTGAGCGCCCCGAGGATGAAGGTGTTGACGAACACGTGCCAGAACGACGGATCGTGCAGGAACAGCTTCACGTATCGCAGGCCCACCCACTCGTCGCCGAGGATGTTGCCGCCGGGGTGGAACTTCCGGAACGCGATCACGTTGCCGATCATCGGCAGGTACCGGAAGATCCCGAAGAACACCAGCGGCAGTATCGCCAGCGAGTAGAGCTGCCAGTCGCGACGCAGGGTACGCCGCCAGGCACCGCGCCTGGCACGCTTGGCTGAGGGGGGTTTCGCCTGGCGCGGGTCGTCCCTGGCCGCGTCCATCGTTCCGGCGGCGCTCATCGTCTGGCCTCCGATGTCAGTCGATCCACACGGATCAGCGGCGCCAGCCGCCGCTGATGGCCTACCTCGCGTTCGGCGCCCGTGAGCCGCAGCGGCACCGCCGCCGCGATGTCGGTGCACGAGCGTCCGAACCGCAGCTCGACGTCGCCGGGTTCGACGATCCGCCTGCCGCACGCCCCGATGAACGACGTGACGTCGGCCGGCACCACGAACGTGGCCCGCGCCGCCTCGCCCGGCTCCAGGTCGACCCGCGCGTAGCCGACCAGCCGGACGATGGGCCGTGTCGTCTGCGCCACCGGGTCGTGCAGGTACAGCTGAACGACCTCCGTGCCGGCCCTTGGGCCGGTGTTGCGCACGGTGATCCCGACGGTCACCTCGCCGTCGACCGGCCACCCGTACGGCTCGGCCGGATCGGCGGCCTCGCCGGCCTCGGCAGGCTCGGCGGACTCGGCGGGCTCGCCGGGGAGCCGGCCGGCGGTCCCGTCCACGCCGGCGTCGCCCCACTCGAACGTCGTGTAACTCAGCCCGTGCCCGAACGGGAAGGCGGGGCTCGGGTCGACCGACGACACCTCGCTGCGGTGGCCCAGCGGGGGCGACAGGTACGTCGAGGGCAGCCCGCCGGAGTCCCGGGGCACGCTCACCGGCAGCCGGCCGGACGGGTTCACGGCGCCGGTGAGCACCTCCGCCAGCGCCTGGCCGCCGAGCTGGCCGGGGAAGAAGCCGTAGACGACGGCGGCGGCCGCGTCGAACTCCGCGCCCAGCGCGTACGGCCGTCCGGCCAGCAGGACGAGGACCACCGGGGTGCCGGTGGCGAGCACGGCCCGCACCAGCTCGGGCTGCACCCCGGGCAGGCGCAGATCGGTGGCGTCGCACCCCTCGCCGGAGGTGCCGCGCCCGAACAGCCCGGCCCGGTCGCCGACGGCGAGGACGCACACGTCGCTGTCGGCCGCGGCGGCGACGGCCGCGGCGATGCCGGAGGCGTCGTCGCCGGTGATGTCGCAGCCCGGCAGGTAGGTGAGGCCGGGGATCAGCGCGTCGAGGGACTCGCGCAGGGACGGGATGGTGAGGCCCAGCTCCTGGTCGGGGTGGCGCGCGCCGACGTGCGCCGGGAAGGTGTAGCAGCCGAGCATCCCCATCGGGTCGTCGGCGAGCGGGCCGATCAGCGCCACCTTGCGGCCGGGGCCGAGCGGCAGCACCTCGCCGGTGTTGCGGGCCAGGACGATCGCCTCGCGTGCCAGGTGCAGCGCGATGCCCTGGCCGGTCTCGTCGTCGAGCCGCACCTGCTCGGCGTCGCCGGGCAGGGGCCGCCAGTCCTCGTCGAGCAGCCCGAGCTCGGCTTTCTGCGTGAGCACCCGGTGCAGGGCCCGGTCGATCAGCGCCTCGTCGATCGCGCCGGCCTCGACCGCCTCCAGCAGCGGCTCGCCGAACGCGTCGACGGTGGGCAGCTCGACGTCGACGCCGGCGCGCAGGGCGAGGCCGGCGGCCGCCGCGGCGTCGGCGGCGACGCCGTGCAGGCGTTCCAAAAAGCGGACCGCGAAGTAGTCCGAGACGACGGTGCCGGTGAATCCCCACTCGTCGCGCAGCAGCCCGGTGAGCAGGCTCTCGTCGGCGGCCACGGGCAGGCCGTCGATCTCGGCGTACGAATGCATCACCGAGCGGGCGCCGCCGAGACGCAGGGCCATCTCGAACGGAGGCAGGAGGATCTCCGCGACCTCCCGTCGGCCCATCTCGACGGGGGCGAGGTTGCGGCCGCCCCGGGACGCCGAGTAGCCGGCGAAGTGCTTCAGCGTGGCGACGACACCGGCGCCCTCCAGCCCTCGCACGTACGCCGCGCCGATCGTGCCCACCAGGTACGGGTCCTCGCCGATCGTCTCCTCGGTGCGGCCCCAGCGGTAGTCGCGCGTCACGTCCACCACGGGGGCCAGGCCCTGGTGGACGCCGGCGGCCCGCATGGACCGTCCGATCCACCCGGCCATCGCCTCGACCAGGTCCGGGTCGAAGGACGCCCCCCAGCTCAGCGGCGTCGGGTACACGGTGGCGCGCCAGGCCGCGAATCCGGTGAGGCACTCCTCGTGGACCTGGGCCGGGATGCCGAACCGGCCGGCGGCCATGATCTGCGCCTGTGACGCGGCGAGGGAACGCGCCCCGGCGACGGGGTCGACGGGGGCCGTCCCGTAGGGCCGGGTCAGCTGGCCCAGCCCGTTCCGGATCACCGTATTCCAGTCGAGCGAGCCGGACATCTCAGCCTGATGCGGCGCTACGCCGCCTCCCGAGGCGTCGGCTCCGACCCACACGCCGACCAGTTGCGCGATCTTCTCTGCCGGGGTCATGAGCGGGATGAGCGCCTTGGCGCGTTCCGCCGGGGCCAGCCGGGTATCTCGCCAGGGCGGGACGTCACCGGAGGTCGGAGGGGTTTCGGTCGGTGGCTGGCCGCTCATGCCTTCCTTTCGGCTGCTGACGGCGTCATCCCGCGCTGTCGGCCGCGAGCGTCACGCTGGAGTGACGTCGAAACTTTCTTCAAAATCAGCTAATCTTGCGGCAATATAAGCGTCAGGATGTTGCGCGTCAAGGGGGCCCTCAACTGCGATGTTTCTGTTACGGTTGGCCGTATCCCCAACCGAATCACGGCTCTGACGATGCCCGATCCAAGGCGAGAAGCGTCGAAAGTTTCGGAAAAACGAGGGCACGATGACCACTCCCCGTCCCACCCCTGGTCGCGGCTCCGCGACGATCGCGACCATCGCCGAAGAGGTCGGCGTCTCCGTCACCACCGTGTCCAAGGTCCTCAACGGCAGGCCTGACGTCTCGCCCGAGACCCGTGCGCGCGTGGAGGAGAGCCTCGCGCGGCACGGCTACCGGCGGCGGACCAAGCGCCGTCCGGTCACCGAAGACCGCATCGACCTCGTCTTCCACGAATGGGACTCCGCCTGGTCGATGCAGATCATCAGCGGCGTCGACGCGGTGGCCTCCGCCGCCAAGATGGAAGTGGTCCTCTCGCAGCTCGGCGGCAAGCACCGGCCCTCCGACGAGTGGCTGAACGCCGTCCTCGCCCGCCGCCCCCTCGGCCTGCTGCTCGTCATGTGCAGCCTGTCCAAATCCCAGCAGCAGCGGCTCCGGCGACAGCGCGTCCCGTTCGTCGTCCTCGACACCGACAGCGCGGTCTCCGCGTCGGTGCCCACGGTCGGCTCGAACAACTGGAACGGCGGCCAGGTCGCCACCCGGCACCTGATCGAGCTGGGCCACCGCCGCATTGCGATGATCTCCGGACCGGAGGACGTGCTGTGCAGCCGGGAGCGCATCGCGGGCTTCCGGTTCGCCCACGAGGAGGCCGGCCTCGCGGTCGACCCCCAGCTGGTGCACTACGGCACCTTCACCACCGACGCCGGCTTCAAGCACGGCATGGAGCTGCTGTCTCGCCCCGACCGCCCCACCGCGATCTTCGCGGGGTCCGACATGCAGGCCGTCGGTGTGCTGCGTGCCGCCCGCCGCCTCGGTCTCGACGTCCCGAAGGACCTGTCGGTGATCGGCTACGACAACGTCCCCGTCGCCGGCTGGATCGACCCCGCCCTCACCACCGTCAACCAGCCCCTCCGCGACATGGCCGGCACCGCCACCCAGATGCTGCTGGACCTGGCCAAGGGCGTGGAGGTCTCGATGACCCGCATCGACCTCATGTGCGAACTGGTCATACGCGAAAGCACCGCCCCGCCCATGGAGGTGCTCTGACGGCGGCCCGCGGCCCCGCGTGTCGACACGGCGCGCACGCGGGCGTGGCATATCCGTGGTTCTCCCCTATGATCGCCACAACCGAGACGAACCGGCATGGGCGGGATGATGGGCGACAACGAGCGGGCACCGGCCGGGGTCGACCCGACGGTGCCGAGCGTGGCACGCATGTACGACTACTACCTGGGCGGCAAGGACAACTTCCGGGCCGACCGGGAGGCGGCCGAGCAGGTCCTCGCGGCCGTGCCCGAAGTCCGGCACATGGCCCGGGAGAACCGGGCCTTCCTGATCCGGGCCGTGCGCGAGCTCGCCGGCCGGGGCATCCGGCAGTTCCTCGACATCGGCGCCGGGCTGCCCACGCAGCAGAACGTGCACCAGGTCGCCCTGGAGGCCGCGCCCGACTCGCGCATCGTGTACGTCGACAACGATCCGATCGTGCTCGTGCACGCCCGGGCGCTGCTCGCCGACAACGATCGCACGGTGGTGGTCGAAGGGGATCTGCAGGACCCGGAGGCGATACTCGGCGATCCCCTGGTCGGCGCCCACCTCGACCTCTCCCGGCCCGTGGCGCTGCTGCTCGTGTCGGTGCTGCATTTCGTGCCCCGCTACGACGACGCCCTGCGGATCGTCCGGCGGCTGCGCGAGCCGCTGGTGCCGGGCAGCCATCTGGTGCTGTCGCACGGCTACGTCGGCGACACCCCCCACGGCGTCATGTCGGAGGTCGGCGGCGTCTACGCACGCACCAGGAGCGGATCGACGCCGCGGACCTTCGACCAGATCGCCGCCTTCTTCGACGGCCTCGACCTGCTGAAGCCGGGCCTGGTGCCCCCCGAAGCGTGGCGCCCCGAATGGGAGGACCCCGACGATCCCGTGGTGCCGGACCTCGTCAAGGCCGGCATGCTGGCCGCCGTGGGCGAGGTGCGCTAGCCGGAGGCACACGGCGGCCCGCCGAACGGGTCAGTAGATGCGCCTGCCCTTGCCGTCGGGGACGCCCGACTTGCGGAAGAAGTAGGTGTTGACCTGGTCGCGCCATTCCTCGGCGCAGCGCACCTGCTCGTCGAGCAACGTGGCCACCCGATCGTGCAGGTCCGGGGCCACGGCCCCCTTGACGGTGCCCCAGAGGCGCCGCATCTCCGCCGCCTGCTCGGCCCCGGCGAAGTGGGTGTCGTAGATGTGCTGGATGACCGTGACGCCGCTGTGCAGGACGTGGTCGTACGGCACGTGGTGGAAGAACAGCAGCAGCTCGTCCGGGCAGTCCGCCAGAGACTCGTACACCTCCGACCACGGCGATGGGTACTGGCCGGTGTAGCCGGTGCCCGAGGCGCGGGTGCGGTCGACGCCGACCCCGTCGCGGTCGGCGAAGTGGTAGGTGCCCCAGGGGCTGTACTCGTAGCCGTCGACGGACGGGCCGTAGTGGGTCTGCGGGTTGACCATGAAGCCGACGCCGAGCGGGGCGGTGTAGCGCTCGTAGGTGCGCCAGGAGTCGTCCATCATCGCGTGCAGGGTGCGCCGCAGCGGCTCCGGGTCGCCGGTCTCGGGGGCGAAGGTCAGGTCGATCCACTCGTCGAGGATCGCCGCCGGGTCCAGGTCCGGCGCCCAGGCGAGACGGCCGAACGCGTACAGGTTGGCCTGCGCGAGCGGGTGGCCGGTCCAGAAGTGGTCGTCGCCCACGTTGGAGACGGCGACCAGCCCGCCGCCGCGCCCGCCCGGCTCCGCGCCCCCCTCCGGCTCACCGGTCCCTGCCGCGATAACCGCGACCGTCCGGCCGTCGGGGCCCCAGGGGCGGAAGTCGAGCACCTCGCGCCACATCGGGGCGAGGTAGCACACGTGGCGCTGCTGGCCGGTGTACTCCTGGGTGACCTGGAGCTCCACCGCGAGGCGGGTCGACGGCATGGCCGCGATCACCGGCGACACCGGCTCCCGCGGCTGGAAGTCGATCGGCCCGTGTTTGACCTGGACGATCGCGTTGTCGCCGAACCGCCCGTCGAGCGGGGCGAAGTGGTCGTAGGCGGCGCGGGCCCGGTCGGTCGAGCGGTCGCGCCAGTCCTGCCGGTGGTTGTAGACGAAGGCGCGCCAGTGCACGACGCCGCCGTAGGGGGCCAGGGTGTCGGCCAGCAGGTTCGCGCCGTCGGCGTGGGTGCGGCCGTACGCGAACGGGCCCGGCCGGCCTTCCGAGTCGGCCTTGACCACGTAGCCGCCGAAGTCGGGGATCGTGTCGTACACGTTCCGGGTGGCCTCGGCCCACCAGGCCCGCACGTCCTCGTCGAGCGGGTCGGCGGTCGGCAGGCCGCCGAGGACCATGGGCGCGGCGAAGGTGACCGACAGGTGCAGGCGGATCCCGTACGGCCGCAGCTCGTCGGCGATCGCGGCGACGTCGCCGAGCCGGTCGGTCAGCAGGCGGGCCTCGGTGGCGTGCACGTTCACGTTGTTGACGGTGATGGCGTTCACGCCGATGGCGGCCAGCAGCCGCGCGTAGGCCCGCACCCGGCCCAGGTCGCGCAGCGCGCCGTCACGCCAGAAGATCGACCCGCCGGCGTAGCCGCGCTCGACCTGGCCCATCACCGGATGCACGTCGATGTTGTCCCAGTGGTCGAGCATGCGCCGCCGCATCACCGGCCGGTGCGGTTCGGCCGGCCGGTCGGCGCCGAACGCCGCCTCGCCGAGCCGCACCACGTGGAACAGGCCGTAGAGCAGCCCGGCCGGCTCGTCGGCGAGCACGACGGTGACGCCGTCGCGCCGGGCGAGCACGAACCCCTCGGCGCCGCACGAGCCGGTCGCGGGCCGCAGCCCGGCCCGGACGGCCTCGGCGGCCGCCGGCAGCGACGGGGCGGTGGACAGGGCGAACACGAGGTCGTACCGGCCGTCGGCCGCCCGCCCTTCCCCGGACGGCCCTTCTCCGGAAGGCAGGTCGCCGGCGACCTGCCGTATCTCGCCGCCGTACTCGGCGCAGGCCCGCTCGACCTCGGCCCGCACGGTCTCGGCGAGCGCCCCGTGGCCGTGCAGGAGCGTGCGGCGGGAGCCGATCGGGCGGAACGCCTCTGGCGGCAGCCACGCCGCGTGCGGGTCGGTGGGGGTGATCACAGGGCTCCTCCGGTGGTCGCCGCGGTTGGCAGATCTTCACCAAGAATCTAGCGATTCACACCGTTTCCGGCCGCCCCGGCCGGGACGAAGCGCACGGCGGGGGGCCGATGGAGGCGGGACAGATGCCGGGAGCGGGCTACGCGGCGGGCGGGCCTACCTGTCGCGGGCGACCGGCGGGGACGCTGGTGACGATCTGAAGGACGCACAGGGCGATTCCGGCCAGGAGGGGGACGGTCCAGCCGCCGGCCAGCTGGTGAAGCAGGCCGAACAGCAGGGGCCCCACGGCGGCCAGGATGTAGCCGAAGGACTGGACGGTGGCCGACAGGGCCGTCACGGAGGCGGGGCTGGGGGCGCGCAGCGCGATGACGAGCATCGTGAGGGCCAGGGAGGTGCCCTGGCCGAGCCCGAGGATGATCATCCAGAGCCAGGGAACGGTGACCGGCGCGACCAGGACGGTGACGTAGCCGGCGAGCGTGAGCAGGCCCGACACGATCATCGGCGGCACCTGGCTGCGTACGCGGGCCGCGTAGATCGGAACCAGCAGCGTGGGGCCGACCTGCACCACGTTGGCCAGGCCGAGCAGGTACCCCGCCTGCGTGGCCGGCAACCCGGCGTCGCGGAAGATCGACGGCAGCCAGGCCAGCGTGATGTAGAACGTGGTCGACTGCAGGCCCATGTACACCGTGATGTACCAGGTGGTGCGGTTGCGCAGCAGCGTGCGGTAGGGCCGGGGGCCGGCCGGCGCGGCGACCGTCTGGCGGCCGAACGCCTGAGGGGCCCACAGCAGGGCGCCGGCCAGGGCGAGCAGGGCGGCCGAGCCGGCGGCCAGGCGCCAGCCGGTCACCTGCTCGATCGGCACCATCACCACCGAGGTCGTGGACGCGCCCACGACCAGGGCCGTGACGTAGGCGCTCGTCGACACGCCGATGTGCCGGGGAAAGTGCTGTTTGACCAGGGCCGGCATGGTCACGTTCATGACGGCGACCGCCGCGCCCGCGATGGCCGCGCCGACGTACACGACGGCCGCCCCGCCGGCGCTGCGGACCGCGATGCCCACGGCGAGCACCAGCAGGGCGATCAGCAGCGTGCGGTCCAGGCCGAGTCTGCCCGCCAGCGCCAGGGCGACAGGGCCGAGCAGGCCGAGGCAGACGACCATGACCGTGGTGATCGCGCCGCCTTCGGCCGGGGTCAGCCCGAGATCGGCCATGATCTCGTCGAGCAGGGGCGACACGCCGGCCAGGGCGGGCCGCAGGTTCACCCCGGCCAGGATGATCCCGGCGATCAGCAGGACGCGGCCGGGGAGCCCGGCCCGGTTCGCCGTGACGGTCTTTCGGGCCTGCGTCACCTGGTCATACCCGAAGGGGCCATGTTCCCCCAGTTCCCATCGTTGCCCCGGCGCCGGGAACGATGTCGTGCGGTTTCCTCAGGAAGCATCGCACACCCGGAATCGGGGGAACCGGGAAGGGCTCAGCGGGTGCCTCACGGGTGGTACTCGGCGTCCCTGGCGACGGTCACGTCCAGCAGCAGCGGCTCTTCGCGCCCGGCGAGCCCCGGGAGCACGTCGTCCAGCACGGCCACCAGGTCGTCGTAGGTGTCCACCCGGCGCGCCGGGCACCCCAGCGAGGTGGCGAGACCGGTCATGCTGACCTCCGTGAACGCCGGCCAGGGCGCCTTGCCGGAGCCGTCCTTCTCGGCGAGCCGGTCCATGACGGCGTAGCGGCCGTTGGAGAGCACCACGAACAGCGCGCCGACCCGGTAGTGGGCGGCGCTCCACAGCGCCTGCGCGCCGAAGATCGCCGCGCCGTCGCCGACGATGGCGGCCACCGGACGGTCCGGGAGCGCCATGCGCAGGCCCACGGCCGCCGGCACCGCGAACCCGAGGCCGCCCATCGCCGCCGACACGAACCCGAGGGGCCGCCGCGCGCGCACCAGCCGGTGCAGGTCGGGCCGCGACGACGGGGTCTCCTCGATCACGATGGTGTCGGGGGTGAGCCGCTTGGCCAGTTCGCCCAGCACGTGCACTCCCCGCAGCGGCTCGCCGGGGGTGTAGGGGGGCGGCGGCGTGCGGGGGAAGGCGGGCGCGGTGGCGTCGGGCCGGTCCGGCACCAGCGCGGCGAGCCGCTCGCAGACCTCGGCGGGGCCGGCGAGCACGGCGAGCGCGGCCGCGCTGCGGTGGGCCTCGGCGGGGTCGTCGGTGACCACGGCCACGGTGGTGCCCTCGTCGACGAGCGGCCCCTCGACGTAGACGTAGTGGCGGAACGCGGCGGCGCCGACGACCAGCACGACGTCGTGCCCGGCCAGGACGCCGCGCTGGCCGGCCCGGTCGGCGGGCAGCACGCCGCCGTACTGCGGGTGGTCCTGCGGGAAGCCGGCCCGCGCGCCGAACGACTCCTGCCACACGGGGCAGCGCAGCCGCTCGGCGAGGGCGACGAGCGCGGCCCAGGTGCGCGCGGAGTCGGCCCCGGCGCCCACGACCAGGGCGGGCGAGCGGGCGCCGGCGAGCAGGCCGGTCAGTTCGGCGAGGTCGCCGTCGGCGACGCCGCGCGGCCGGGAGACGGTGACGGGGGCGGCCATGCGGTCGGCGGGCTCGGCCTCGGCCGACCAGTCGTCCATGGGCACGATCACGATGGCGGGGCCGCGGCCGGTGACCGCCTCGTGGGCGGCCCGCGCGACGGCCGCGGGCACGTCCTGGGGGCGCGCCGGCTGGTCCACCCAGACCGGGTAGTCGCCGGCGAGCCCGGCCAGCCGCCCGGCGAGGAACGGCTCCATGGCCAGGTGCCGCCGGTCCTGCTGCCCGACGACCACGACGATCGGCGCCCGGTTGACCCTGGCGGTGGCGAGGGCGGAGACGGCGTTGCCGAGCCCCGCCGTGGTGTGCAGCAGCGCGAACGCCGGCCGCTCGTGCGCGATGGCCCATCCGGTCGCCATGCCGATGACGGCGGCCTCGTGCAGGCCGAGCGTGAACGTCAGGTCGTCGGGCAGCCCGGCGAGCATCGCGATCTCGGTCGACCCCGGGTTGCTGAAGATCGTGGTCATCCCGGTGCGGCGCAGCACGTCGAAGGTGGCCTCGCGGACAGTGATCATGACGTCGTACCTTCCTCAGCGGCGCCCTTGGCCGGCCGGTTCCGCCGGCGCACGGCTCGGACCCGCGGATATGCGCCCTCGTGTTCGCATCGCGAACAAAGGTTTCGGCCGAACCCGACAAAGAGGAAATTACGCGCCCGCTAGGTGATCGTCAACGAACGGGCGGGGTGGTCGTCGCCCAGGACACGGCTTGACCGACCTGTCAACCGTCATTAGGGTCGATAAGTGAACAAAAGTTCGCTTCGCGAACATCGCCGACCAATCGGAGACAGGGTGGCCGAGCTGGTACCGCTCCGCGACGCCGTCGCGGAGCTCGTGCACGACGGGGACAGCGTCGCGATCGAGGGATTCACCCATCTGATCCCCTTCGCCGCGGGACACGAGATCATCAGACAGCGCCGCCGCGACCTGACGCTCATCCGGATGACCCCCGACCTGGTCTACGACCAGATGATCGGCATGGGCTGCGCCTCGCGCCTGATCTTCTCCTGGGGCGGCAACCCCGGCGTCGGGTCGCTGCACCGCTTCCGCGACGCCGTGCAGAACGGCTGGCCCGGCCCGCTCGACATCGAGGAGCACAGCCACGCCGGCATGGCCAACCGCTACATCGCCGGCGCCTCCGGCCTGCCGTTCGCCGTGCTGCGCGGCTATCGGGGCACCGACCTCGCCAAGGTCACCCCCACCATCAAACCCATCACCTGCCCGTTCACCGGCGAGGAGCTGGCGGCCGTGCCGGCGCTCAACCCCGACGTGTCGATCGCGCACGCCCAGCGGGCCGACCGGCAGGGCAACGTGCAGCTGTGGGGCATCACCGGCATCCAGCAGGAGGCCGTGCTCGCGGCCAAGCGCTCGCTGGTCACCGTCGAGGAGGTCGTCGACACCCTCGACCCGGTGCCCGGCGCCATCGTGCTGCCCACCTGGGCCGTGACGTACGTGTCGGTCGCGCCCGGCGGTTCCCACCCGTCGTACACGCAGGGCTACTCCGACCGCGACAACGACTTCTACACCGCCTGGGACGCCATCAGCCGCGATCGAGAGACCTTCCGCGCCTGGATGGAGGAGAACGTCCTGTGACCGGACCCAACGGCCCCACGACGGCCGACGGACGAGGCTACACCGCCGACGAGATGATGACGATCGCCGCCGCCCGGCGGCTGCGCGACGGCCTGTCGTGCTTCGTCGGCATCGGCCTGCCGAGCACCGCCGCCAACCTGGCCCGCGCCACGCACGCGCCGAACCTCGTGCTGATCTACGAGTCGGGCACCATCGGCGCCAAGCCCGGCCACCTGCCCCTGTCGATCGGCGACGGCGTCCTCGCCGACACCGCCGACACCGTGGTGAGCGTGCCGCAGATCTTCAACTACTGGCTGCAGCCGGGCCGCATCGACGTCGGCTTCCTCGGCGGCGCCCAGCTCGACCGCTACGCCAACATCAACTCGACGGTCATCGGCGACTACGCCCACCCCAAGGTGCGGCTGCCCGGCGCCGGCGGCGCCCCCGAGATCGCGGCGTCATGCGGCGAGGTCATCGTGATCATCCGGCAGAGCAGGCGCACGTTCGTCGAGCGGGTCGACTTCGTCACCTCGGTCGGCTTCGGCTCCGGCCCCGGCGACCGGGAACGGCTCGGCCTGCGCGGCAAGGGCCCACGCGTGGTCATCACCGACCTCGGCATCCTCGAACCCGACCCCGATACCTGCGAGCTGCGGCTGACCAGCCTGCATCCCGGCGTCACGCTCGACCAGGCCCGCGAGGCCACCGGCTGGCCGCTGGCCGCCGCCCCCGACCTGACCGTCACCGAGCCGCCGGGCGAGGCCGAACTGGCCGCCCTGCGCGCCCTCACCTGAGCCCGCCATGGCCGAGCACACGGCGGGCGACCCGACCGGTGAAGCGGCGGACGACGCGACCGCGGCCCGCACCTCCGAGCACGTGCAGTCGCTGGCGCGGGGACTGTCGGTCATCAAGGCGTTCGGCGAGACCACGCCGGAGCTGACGCTGAGCGAGGTGGCCCGCGCCACCGGGCTCACCCGCGCCGCCGCCCGCAGGTTCCTGATCACGCTCGCCGACCTCGGCTACGTGCGCACCGACGGGCGGCTGTACTCGCTGTCGCCGCGCGTGCTGGAGCTCGGCTACGCCTACCTGTCGAGCCTGTCGCTGCCCGACGTGGCCTACCCGCACCTGGAACGGCTCGTCGCCGAGGTGCACGAGTCTGCTTCGGTGTCGGTGCTCGAAGCCGACGAGATCGTGTACGTCGCCCGGGTGCCCACCACACGGATCATGCGGGTGACGATCGCCATCGGCACCAGGTTCCCGGCCTACTGCACGTCCATGGGCCGGGTGCTGCTGGCCGGGCTGCCCCCCGAGGACCTGGCCGCCCGCCTCGCCGAGGCCGAGCTGCCCCGGCGTACGGCCCGCACCATCACCTCGCCGGCGACACTGCGCCGCGAGCTGGACCGGGTGCGCGCCCAGGGCTTCGCGATCGTCGACCAGGAGCTGGAGGAAGGGCTGCGGTCGATCGCGGTGCCCATCAGGGACCGCGACGGACGAGTGATCGCGGCGACGAACGTCTCCTCGCACGTGAGCCGCACGAGCGTCGAGACGGCCCGCCGGGTACTGCTGCCGCCGCTGCTCGCCACGGCGGCCCGCATCGAGGCCGACCTGCACGCGGTGGCCACCCGCCCGGCGACTCCCCCGCTGTGATCAACCGGCCTGATCGATCAGGTGATCAATTGGCCTGGTCGACCGGCTCGCCGACGGCCACGTCGTGCTGCAGCGCCCGGTAGAAGGAGATCTTGTTCTGGATGACCTTCTGCTGCTCCCGCAGCCGCGCGATCTCGCACTCCACCTGCCGATCGTGCGCCTCCAGGATGGCGATGCGCTCGGGCACCGTGTGGTCGCCGGCCCGGGTGAGCTCGGCGAACCGCACCATCTGCGCGACCGGCATGCCCGTGCCGCGCAGGCAGCGGACCATGCCCAGCCAGCCGAGGTCATCTTCGGTGAACCGACGCTGCCCGGCGGCGTTGCGGCCCACCGGCGCCAGCAGCCCGATGCGCTCGTAGTAGCGCAACGTGTCGAGGCTGAACCCGGTCTCCTCGGCCACCTGCCCCGGGGTGTACACGTTCTCTCGATGTGTGACGGCTTGCTCGGTCATGGTCCGAGCATGGCACCTGGAGCGAACTCCAGGTCAAGAGCCCGCCGGCGGCCGTCGAGCGCACCTGACGTGCCTCACCGCCCGGGCAGATGCGCCTCCAGATAGCGGCGCACCAGCAGCTTGCACTCGGCGATCAGGCCGGGGTCGCCGTGCGGGTCGACGCGGAAGGCGAGCTTCAGCACGGCGTCGGCGGCCTCCACGGCCACGGCGAGCGCGCGGTCGAGCGCGGGGCCCGGCGGCGCGCCGAGCAGCTCGATCGACAGGCCGCGCAGCCGGTCGGCGACGACGGCGTTGTTCTCCCTGCTGGAGTCGAGCAGGCGCTCGGTGCCGATGACGACGGGCCCGCCCGGGGCCAGCAGCACGTCGCCGAAGCCCATGACCCCGAACCCCGGCACGCTGCACCTCATGTCGACGAACTCGTCGATCAGCAGGTCGACGGCGTCGGTCCAGTGCGCGAGCCGGCTCTCGGTGAGCCGCGCGGAGGCCCGTTCCAGGTAGACGTCGAGATTGCGCAGCCCGAGCGCCCGCACCAGCCCCTGCTTGTCGGGGAAGAACTGGTAGAACGTGCCGATCGGCACCTCCGCCCGCCGGGCCACCTCCTTGGTCGTCAGGGCGTCGTAGCCCACCTCGTCGAGCAGCAGGGCGCACTCGTCGAGCATCCGCTCCACCCGCTCCAGACTTCGGCGTTGCGCGGGCCTGCGCCGCAGCGGGACCTCGGAGGTGTACGTCACCCGTCCAGTATGGCCACCGCCGGCCACATCCGCGGATCGCCGCACCTCGCCGAGCCCTGACCGGCTACAGCACCGAGACGTGCACGTGGTCGTAGTGGTTGGCGGTCACCCCGCCGCGGTCGGCCATCATGCGCCAGCCCGCGCCCGTGCGGATGTCGTAGTAGCGCTGCCGCCAGATGATGTACATGATGCCGATCTGCCTGCCGTTGGCGATGCACCACTCGGCGAGCCGGTTGCCTCGTTCCAGGTCCTCGCCGGTCGCCGGGCGGCCGCCCGAGCTCATCATGAAGTCGCAGGCACGGCCCTTGCCGTGCTCGCCGCCGTCGCCCGGGCGCAGGCAGCCCACGCCGTACGGCATGGGGAAGGTCGCCATGATGGCGTTGCGCACACCGATCATGCGCGGGGTGAGCCCCGTGCCGGCGTCGGGCTGCTGGAACCCGAACTTCGCCAGCAGCACCCCCACCTCGTCGCGTTTGGCCTTGAGCTCCTTGATGCTCTTGCTCAGGGCCTCGACCTTGGCGTCGGCGGCCTTCTCGGCCTTCTTGGCGTTCGCGACCAGCGTGCTGACGCGGTGGAGCTCCTGCAGCCGCTCGTCGGCGAGGTAGGCCATGGTGGCGGCCTGGGACAGGTCGCCACCGCCGAGGTTCAGCAGCTGGGCCGGGCCCAGCCCGCCCGTCATGTACGTGGTGGCGGCGAAGTTCCGCACCGCGCGCCGCGCCGCGGTGAGGCTGCGCTTCAGCCGTTTGGCGGTGGCATCGGCCTTCTTGACCGCCCGCTTGGCCTCCTCCAGGTCCTGGATCTCGCCCCGGAACTGTTTGGTCAGGGCCGCGGCCTGCTTGGTCAGCTTGTCGATTTTGTCCTGGCGGTCGGGGCCGGCCTGCGCGGTGGACGGCACGGCGAGGGTGCCGGTCAGCGCGGTGAGGACGACCATCAGGGTGATCCACCGGCGGCTTCGCACGCGCTGGCCTCCCTCCCAGATGGTCCGGACTATAGAAGATGATCTTCTCCGGTGCCACCGGAACGCCGCAACTCATGCCCCTTTAGCCATCATTCGACACAGTTGTACCTCTTGCACCGTGCGTTGACAGTCCACATCAGGGCCGTATGCGGCCCAGGTCACGGGCAGAAAAAAGGTCCAGGTGCCGCACGCCTCCGTCGCGCAATAGGTGCGGCACCTGGACGCCCCCATCCCCCACATCGCATGAGACGACACCGGACGGCGAAAAGTTGTGGATCAGGGCAAAAGTTTTCGCTGCGGCACATGTGACATGGCCCACACTCCGATCCGCCTGACCAGATCGGGCGTCGCCGCCGACTCCGCGTGCCCGTAGCCGGGCTCGATCCACAGCTCCTTGGGCTCCCGGGCGTTGTCGTACAGCTGATGGGCGTGTTCGAGGGGGAAGAAGGCGTCGGCGTCGCCGTGCACGATCAGCAGCGGCACCGGCGAGATGCGCGCCACCGCCTCGTACGGCGGCACCGGCACCGGGTCCCACCCGGTCGCGGCGATCCTGGTGCCCATGGCCAGGCGGGCGACCAGCCGGCCGGTGCCGCGCTCGATCACCCAGTGCACCTGGCGCATCGGCCGGGTGCCCCGGTAGTACCAGCGGGCCGGGCCGCTCACCGACACGACGCCGTCCACGCCGCCGATCAGCCCCGCGTGCCGCACGGCGACGGCCGCGCCCATCGAGAACCCCACGGTCACCACGGTGGTGTAGCCGATGGCCCTGGCGTGGCGCACGACGCCGTCGAGGTCGAGGATCTCCAGGTCGCCCACCGTCGAGCGGCCCGTCGACCGGCCGTGGCCGCGGAAGTCGAACGACAGCACGCCGCCGTACCCGCTCAGCACGTGCACGATGCGGCGTGTCGTGCGGTCGCGCCACGACCCGGTGAAGCCGTGCGCCACCACGATGCCGAGACTACCGCCGGGACCCGCGCCGGGACCCGTGCCCGGCGCCCGACCTGCGCCGTTCGACCTGGCGGGGGTGTGGGCGGCGTCGATGCGGACCCCGTCCGGGGTGCGGATCATGGCGCCGAACGCGGGGGCGAAGGGCATGCCCCGAGCCTATTGCGGCGTCCGCTTCCGGAACCCGCGCCGGCCGCGCAGGAGGCGAACGGCGATCGACGTGCCGGTTCCACCATCTATCATCAAGGGAGTCGGCGAAATGCCGCTACGGGCGCCCTCTCTGGGGCCACGCACCGCCGCATGGCGCCAGGGCTCGCCCTCCCGTACCTCCCGCGCCGGCCCAGGGGCGGCTCGCGCCTCCGCATCGGACACGACCCAGATTGAGCACTCTCATGCCTTTGAACATCCGCGACGACCTGCGCAACATCGCGATCATCGCGCACGTCGACCACGGCAAGACCACACTGGTCGATGCCATGCTGTGGCAGTCCGGTGCGTTCCGCGCCAACCAGGACGTCGACGAGCGGGTGATGGACTCCAACGACCTGGAGCGCGAGAAGGGCATCACCATCCTCGCGAAGAACACCGCCGTCCGGCACGGCGACCTCACCATCAACATCATCGACACGCCCGGCCACGCCGACTTCGGCGGCGAGGTCGAGCGCGGCCTGTCCATGGTCGACGGCGTAGTGCTGCTGGTCGACGCCTCCGAGGGGCCGCTGCCGCAGACCAGGTTCGTGCTGCGCAAGGCGCTCACGGCCAAGCTGCCGGTGATCTTGTGCATCAACAAGGTCGACCGGCCCGACTCCCGCATCGCCGAGGTCGTCGACGAGACCTACGAGCTGTTCCTCGACCTCGACGCCACCGAGGACCAGATCGACTTTCCGATCGTGTACGCCTCGGCCAAGGCCGGCCGCGCGAGCCTGACCCGCCCCGACGACGGCGGCATGCCCGACTCGCCCGACCTGGAGCCGTTGTTCCAGACGATCCGCGAGACGGTCCCGGCCCCGACGTACGACCCGACGGCGCCGCTGCAGGCCCACGTGACCAACCTCGACTCCTCCAGCTACCTGGGCCGCATCGCGCTGTGCCGCGTGCACCAGGGCGTGATCAGGAAGGGCCAGCAGGTCGCCTGGTGCCGCATCGACGGCTCGATCGAAAAGGTCAAGATCAGCGAGCTGCTGATGACCGAGGCGCTGGATCGCCGCCCCGCCGAGCAGGCCTCGCCCGGCGACATCATCGCGATCGCCGGCATCCCCGACATCATGATCGGCGAGACGCTGGCCGACCCCGACGACCCCCGCCCGCTGCCGCTGATCACCGTCGACGAGCCGGCGATCTCCATGGTCATCGGCACCAACACGAGCCCGCTGGTGGGCCGTGAGAAGGGCACCAAGGTCACCGCCCGCATGGTGAAGGACCGCCTCGATCGCGAGCTGGTCGGCAACGTGTCGCTGCGGGTGCTGCCCACCGAGCGGCCCGACGCCTGGGAGGTGCAGGGGCGCGGCGAGCTGGCGCTGGCGATCCTGGTCGAGACGATGCGCCGCGAGGGCTACGAGCTGACCGTCGGCAAGCCGCAGGTGGTCACCCGCACCATCGACGGCAAGGTGCACGAGCCGGTCGAGCGGCTGACGATCGACTGCCCCGAAGAGTACCTCGGCGCGGTCACGCAGCTCCTCGCGGTGCGCAAGGGCCGCATGGAGCACATGACCAACCACGGCACCGGCTGGATCCGCATGGAGTTCCTGGTGCCGGCGCGCGGCCTGATCGGCTTCCGCACGGAGTTCCTCACCGAGACCCGCGGCACCGGCCTCGCCCACCACGTGTTCGAAGGCTACGAGCCGTGGTTCGGCGAGCTGCGCACCCGGCCCACCGGGTCGCTGGTGGCCGACCGCGCCGGCGCGGCCACGTCGTACGCCATGTTCAACCTGCAGGAGCGGGGCACGCTGTTCGTGCCGCCCACCACGCAGGTCTACGAAGGCATGATCGTCGGGGAGAACTCCCGATCCGACGACATGGACGTCAACATCACCAAGGAGAAGAAGCTCACGAACATGCGCTCGTCGACGGGCGAGGAGCTGGAGCGGCTGATCCCGCCGCGCGTGCTCAGCCTGGAGCAGGCGCTGGAGTTCATCCGCGACGACGAGTGCGTGGAGATCACCCCGTCGGCCGTGCGGCTGCGCAAGGTCATCCTCCCCGCCCCCGAGCGCGCCCGCCAGGCGGCGCGGGCCAAGCGCGGCCGCTGACCCGCCAACCCGGCCCGCGCCGCGACGCTACATCTTGTCGAACCGCTGGTACTTCTTGCCGGCCGTGAGATAGTGCTGGCCGAACAGCTCCGACACGGTGACGTAGGTGTAGCCCTTGCGGTCGAGCGCGTCCAGGATGCGCGGCACCGCGTCGACGGTGGTCTTCTGGGTCTCGTGCAGCAGCACGATGGAGCCGGGCGGGGCCGCAACCGTGCGCTTGGTCACGACCTTCGAGTCGTGGTCGCGCCAGTCGTCGGTGTCGATGCTCCACAACACCTGGGCCATGCCCTGCCGCTTGGCCTCCCCGGTCACGCGCTGATCGGTGTAACCGTACGGCGGGCGCAGCAGGCGCGGCGCCACCCCCGTGAACGCCCTGATCGCCGCGCTGGTGCGGGCCATCTCCGCCTTCACCTTCGCCGCGGGCAGCTTGGTGAGGTCGGCGTGGTCCCAGGTGTGGTTGCCGACCTCGTGGCCCTCGGCCACGATGCGCGCCAGGTAAGGGCGGGTCTCGGGCTTGATGTTCCGCCCGATCAGGAAGAACGTGGCCCGGGCGCCGTGCGCGGCGAGCGCGTCGAGCACCTGGGGGCCGTACTTGCCGGGCCCGTCGTCGAAGGTGAGCGCGATGCACTTGACGCGGGCGCAGTCGATCTGCCGGAACCCCGGCGCGGCCGGCAGCCGCCCGGTCGGCCAGTAGGGCTGCTGGGCCGTCAGCCGGAACCTGAGCGTGTCGGTGTCGACGGGCACGCTCAAGGCGCGTTCGGGAATCCCGGCGGCCTCCTGAGACTGTGACTTGAACACGCTGAGGCTGCCGCAGCCCGTCAGGCCGGCGAGCAGCCCGATCATCGAAGCCGTGGCCGTCACCGTCCTCGGCGCACGAGTAGATCCCCGCACTCCCATGCTTCCCCCCGAAAGCACCCCGTCCAATGCGTCGTCCGCATGCATCAGGATCTCTACCCCGTCGGCGGAGTTTCCCGCCATCCGCCCGCTCCAGGCAAAACCGGAGACAGGCCGAAGACGACGTCCAATAGGACCCTCTCCACGTAGATACGCTGCGTGAACGAGACGACACCGTACGGGATCATACAGAAGAGATGTACCCAACGACGGCATCTGCTTTGCCGCGTGCCTCGTGGCTCTTCCGTCGCGCGTGCCCCGCTTGACCGGCACCGACCGCCGACCGCCGATTCGGCCCCGCCACGCGCGGGATACTGTACTGGCCGTGCATTTCCTCCATCCAGGAGAGTCAACGTGACGGCGTTGCTGCTGGCGACGGCCTGTGCGGCGGTGTACGGCGCCGCGGATTTCTGCGGTGGGCTGGCCACCAAACGGTCACAGGTGTACGCCGTGGTCGTGCTGTCGCAGGCGGCCGGTCTGTCCTTGATCGTGGCGATGCTGCCGCTGCTGCCCGGCGCGCCGAGCGGCGCCGCGCTGCTGTGGGGCGGCCTGGCGGGCATCGCGGGAGGCATCGGGCTCATCGTGTTCTACCGCGCGCTCGCCGCGGGCACCATGTCGGTGATCGCGCCCATCGCCGCCGCCGCGTCCGCCGGGCTGCCGGTGCTGTTCGGCCTCGCCTCCGGTGAGCGGCCCGAGCCCCTCGCGCTCGCCGGCATCGCCGTGGCGCTGGCCGCCATCCTGCTCGTCAGCAAGGAGCCCGGCCCCAAACCGGCCAAGGCGCTCGGGCCGCTGGCCGCGGCGCTCGTCGCGGGCAGCGGCTTCGGCGCGTTCTTCATCCTGCTCAGCCACGCGCCCTCCGACGCCGGCCTGTGGTCCCTGGTCGGCGCCCGGTTCTGCTCGATCGCGCTGGTCGCCGTACTGGCCGTGGCCACCCGGCGAGGGCTGCGGCCCGGCCGGGGCTCGCTGCGCATCATCGGCATGTCGGGCGTGCTCGACATGCTGGCGAACGTGCTCTACCTGCTCGCCGTGCAGCGGGGCATGCTCAGCCTGGTGGCCGTGATCGTCTCGCTGTATCCCGCGAGCACCCTGGTGCTCGCCCGGCAGATCCTCGGCGAGCGGCTCAACGCGGTGCAGCTGACCGGGGTCGCGCTGGCCCTCGGCGCCATCGCCCTTATCGCAGCCGCATAATGCCTTTACGGTGAATTGTCAGCCTGCCACGGGCTTGTTACCGTCTGCCCGTGGAGCCCATGCGAGCGCCAGAGCCCTTCGCCCACATCTGCGCGCCGTACGCCTCCACCGCGGAATTCCTCTCCCTCACCCTGCGGCCGGTGCGTGCCGCGCTCGCCGCCGGCACCAGGGTGCTGGTCGTCGGGCGCGCCGACCACCTCGCCCTGCTCGGCGACCGCCTCGCCGGCTCCCCCGGCGTCGACGCCGATGCCGTCGACATGGTGCTCGACGAGGACTGGTACGTCCACCCCGCCCGCATGCTCAGCGCCTGCGTCGACTACGCCCGGGAGGCGACCGGCGAGACGCTGTTCGTCGGCGAGCAGCCCTGGCGCGCCTGGACGGCCCGCGAAGCCCGCGAGTGGGTGCGCGCCGACTCGCTCTGCAACCGGGTGCTGGCCGCGACCCGGGGCACCGGCCTGTGCCTGTACGACCGCCGCCGCACACCCCCCGGCATCGTGGCGGCGATGGACCGCACCCACCCGTACCGATGGGCCGGCGACCGCGCCCGGCCCAACCCGGGCTACGTGCCGCCCGAACGGCTGCGGCTG
Organism: Actinomycetales bacterium; assembly: GCA_044507605.1. Classification (GTDB taxonomy): domain Bacteria; phylum Actinomycetota; class Actinomycetes; order Streptosporangiales; family Streptosporangiaceae; genus Thermopolyspora. Next base: position 41,599 of record JBIQJI010000045.1, read on the forward strand.
GAGGGCGACGACAAGCCGTTCGACGACCCCCCGGCCCACGCCCGGTCCATGGACTTCACGCTGAGCCGCCTGAAACGGCTGCGCGACTTCGTGACCGCGCGGGCGCTGCGCGCCGGCCTCGACGCCGACCTGACGACCTCGCTCGTGCTGTGCGTGGCCGAGATCGCCGCCAACACCGTGGAGCACGGCGCGGGCCACGGCCGGGCCTGGGTGTGGCGGCACGGCGCCGAGCTGGTGTGCGAGATCGCCGACCCGGGCGGCGGCTTCGCCGAGCCCAACCCCGGCTACCTGCTTCCGCCCGACGGCGCCGCCCGCGGCTACGGCCTGTGGATCGCCAGGCAGCTGAGCGACCTGATGGAGATCCGCACCGGCGGCGGCGTCTGCCGCGTCCGCCTCCACATGTCCATCGGGCCGCGCTGACCGGGCCCCGGGCGCTATCGCCCGCGCCGCACGACGGCCGCCCCGAGCGGGCCCAGCGTGACCTCGCCCTCGACCGCCGCCCCCGTGAGCAGGTCGGTGCCCGCGCCGGGCAGGGCGACGGTGACGGTGCGCGCCGAGTCGTGGTTGAGCAGGAACACGTACTCGTGCGTGTCGTCGCCGCGCACGGCGCACTCCACGTGCGCGGGCACACCGGCGAAGCGGTCGGCCACCCCGGCCGCGGCGACCTCGTCGAGCAGCACCTCGGCGAAGACGGAATCGTCCAGGAGGGTCGCGACGTAGACGACCCGGCCGGCGCCGTAGTCGTTGGCGACGATGGCGGCGCGGCCCTTCAGCAGCCCGTCGGCGTACGTGGCGAGCGCCGTGCCGGTCTCCAGGTGGATGTCCTCCCGCCACCAGCTCGCCGTGGCCGTGCGGCCGTCGCCGAACTCCACCGTGAACCGCTCGTCCGGCCGGGCCGGCCAGTACTCATCGACCTTGGCGCCGATGAGACGGCGGAACGCGCCCGGGTAGCCGTCCGGCCGCACCCTGTTGCACTCGTCGACCACGCCGGAGAAGAACGACATGACGACCGTGCCGCCCGCCTCGGCGAAGCCCGTGATGGCGGCCACCCCCTCGTCGTCGATGAGGTAGGCGTTGGGTACCACCAGCACCTTGTACGGCGTGAGATCGGAGCCGGTCGACACCACGTCGACCGCGTGATGCCGCTCCCACAGCGGCGTGTAGTGGCGCATGACGGTATCGGGATAGCTGAAGTCGTTGCGCGGCAGGCCGTAGGTGTCCTCCAGCCCCCACCAGCCGTTCCAGTCGAACAGCAGGGCGATCTCGGCCCGCGAGGTGGTGCCCGCCACCGGGGCCAGCCGCCGCACCTCGCGGCCGAGGTCGGCGACCTCGCGGAACGTCCGCGAGTCAGGGCCCGAATGGGGCAGCATCGCCGAATGGAACCGCTCGTGCCCGCCCCGGCTCGCCCGCCACTGGAAGAACATCACCGAGTCGGCGGCCCGCGCCACCGCCTGCAGCGACCCCAGCCGCATCCGCCCCGGCTCCTTCACGACGTTCAGCTTCCACTGGCTGACCGCACTGGCCGCCTGCTCCATCAGCAGCCACGGCCGGCCGCCCTTCAGCGAGCGGAACAGGTCGAAATGGAAGGCCGCCGACACGTGCGAGTCGGCCCGCGCCGGGTCGGGGTAGATGTCGAGCGCGACCGCGTCCTCCTCCGGCGCCCACCGCCAGTAGTCGGCGTACCGGTAGAAGCGCATGAAGTTGGTCACGACCGGAATGTCGTCGCGGTACGAGCGGACGATGTCGCGCTCGGCCCGGAAACACTCCAGCAGGGCGTCGGACGTGAACCGCTGGAAGTCGAGCCGGCAGGCGGGGTTCATCCACGTGCGCGGGATGCCGGGCGCCACGATCTGCTCCCAGTCCGTGTAGACCTGGCCCCAGAACCGGGTGGTCCAGGCGTCGTTCAGGGCGTCGATGTCGCCGTACCTGCGCCGCAGCCAGCGGCGGAAATTCGCCGACGCGGCCTCGTTGTACGCCGTGGGGCCGTACTCATTGCCGATGTGCCACATCGCCAGGGCCGGGTGGAAGGAGTAACGCTCGGCGAGCCTGGTGGTGATGGCGGCGGCGTACTCGCGGTAGATCGGGGACGAAGGATCGTAGTGCAGGCGGTTCCCGAACCCGAACGGCATGCCGTCGGCCCTGATCGGGAAGACCTCCGGATGCAGGTGGGTCAGCCAGACCGGCGGGGCGGCGGTGGGGGTGGCCAGATTCACGGCGATGCCGTTGTCGTGCAGCAGGTCCATGACCTCGTCGAGCCACCCGAACTCGTACCTGCCCGGCTCCGGCTCGATCGAGGCCCACGCGAAGACGCCGAGCGAGACCAGGTTCACCCCGGCCTCGCGCATGAGCCGCACGTCCTCCCGCCAGACGTCCCGATCCCACTGCTCGGGGTTGTAGTCACCGCCGAACGCGAGGCCGCCGATGCGGTTCCGGAACGCGTCCATGCGAAAATCGGTCATCTGCCCAGCTCTCGTGCCGATGGTGCCGCCGCGCCGGTGCCTGCGCCGCGCCGGGGAACGCGCGCGGAGCGGCGCGCCTGTGAGCGCTGACAACCCCCCGCCGCGGCCATCGGGTCCGGTAGGCCGAAAAGGTCGTCCGCCATGCCGGAAATCACCCTAACATCGCGCTTTCGGCACCACCCGTCCCGGTACGGCACGGGCTCCCGGCCGCCCGCTCGGCGTGCCGGGAGCCCGGTATGCTCGTGGGCCGATGCTCGCTTCGTGGCGCTATGCGGCCTGCGGCGCGGGGTCGCGCAGCGTACCCTCCTCGCGGGCGTAGTCGGCCAGCAGGGCGCGCAGCTGACGGCGACCGCGGTGCAGCCGCGACATCACCGTGCCGATCGGCGTGCCCATGCGCTCCGCGATCTCCTTGTACGCGAACCCCTCCACGTCGGCGAGGTAAACGGCCACCCGGAACTCCTCCGCGAGCGAACGCAGGGCGTTCATCACCGCCGAGTCGGGCAGCTGCTCCAGCGCCTCGGTCTCCGCCGACTTCAGGCCCGTCGACATGTGCGACTCGGCCGCCGCGAGCTGCCAGTCCTCGATGTCCTCAGCGGCCGAAAGCTTCGGCGACCGCTGCTTCTTGCGGTAGTCGTTGATGAAGTTGTTCGTGAGGATGCGGTGCAGCCACGCCTTGAGGTTGGTGCCCTCACGGAACTGGTGGTAGGAGGTGTACGCCTTGGTGACCGTCTCCTGTACCAGGTCCTCGGCGTCGGCCGAGTTGCGGGTCAGGCGCATGGCGGACGCGTAGAGCTGCCCGGTCACCGGTACGACGTCACGCTCGAACCAGGCCTGCCGTTGCTCTTCCGTCATCGAGATCATGTCATCCCCCTACCAACTGAAGTCCCCCACTACCCGCCCGGCCTGGTCTCATGCGAGCGCGACGGACCGCTCCGCATCCGTCCGCTCCGGAAACCCATGCTCGCAGCGCACTCATAAAGGTGCGGTCAGAGGAACTGTGCTGCGTCGGGCCAGAAGGTGGGGGGAGGGGCCGAGGCGGCTTCGACACGCCCTAGGCCAGGCAAGTTTCATTATTGTAACACCCATCGCCCACATCCGCCCAATGTGGTAGTTGTCACAGCCCCGATCGGCCCTCATGCAGACATAGACGGTGCCGGCCCGGAAACGGTTCACCGCCGATCGGGAGTGCGTGGGGTCGGGCCGGCGGGCGCGCCGGCCCGGGTGTCACTCCGCGATGATGGCGTCGACGAAGACCTCGGGGTCGAACGGCGCCAGGTCGTCGGGGCCCTCGCCCAGGCCCACCAGCTTCACCGGCACCCCCAGCTCACGCTGCACCGAGATGACGATGCCGCCCTTGGCCGTGCCGTCGAGCTTGGTCAGCGCGATGCCGGTGATGTTCACCACCTCGGCGAAGACCTGGGCCTGCCGCATGCCGTTCTGCCCGGTCGTGGCGTCGAGGACCAGCAGCACCTCGTCGACCGTGGCCTTCTTCTCGATCACCCGCTTGACCTTGCCGAGCTCGTCCATCAGGCCCGTCTTGGTGTGCAGGCGGCCCGCCGTGTCGACGATCACGACGTCGGCGCCGTCGGCGATGCCGGCGCTGACCGCGTCGAACGCCACACTCGCCGGGTCGGCGCCCTCCTCCTTGCGCACCACCTCGGCGCCCACGCGCTCGCCCCACGTCTGCAGCTGGTCGGCGGCGGCGGCGCGGAACGTGTCGGCGGCGCCGAGCACCACCTTGCGGCCGTCACCCACCAGCGAGCGGGCCAGCTTGCCCGTCGTGGTGGTCTTGCCGGTGCCGTTGACACCGACGACCAGTACCACCGCGGGCCGCTCCCCGTGCGGCTGCACCCGCAGCGTGCGGTCGAGGTCGGGGCCGAGCTGGGCGAGCAACTGCTCACGCAGCAGCTTGCGCAGCTCCTCGGGCGTACGGGTGCCGAGCACCTTCACCCTGGTGCGCAGCTCCTCGACCATCATCTGGGTCGGGGCGACGCCCACGTCGGCCGTGATCAGCGTCTCCTCGATCTCGTCCCACACATCATCGTCGAGCCGGTCGCGCGACAGCAGCTCCAGCAGCCCTTTGCCGAGCGCGGTCTGCGACCGGGCCAGCCGGGTGCGCAGCCGCACCATGCGCCCCGCCGACGGAGGCGGCACCTCCACCGGCGGCTTGGCGATGATGTCGGGCACTTCCGTGGGCGCCGGAGGGGGCGGCAGGGTGGTGGTGGCCCCCTCCTCCTCGGCGGCGCCGCCCGGCCGCGCCTCCCGCTCCTCGACCGGCGGCGCCTCGGGCGGCTCCACCGGCGGCGCGCCCTTCCGGCGCGGCCGTAGCAGGAACAGGCCGCCGGCCGCCAGCAGGGCGACGACGACCACGCTCACGATGATGACGAGGTAGTCGCTCACAAGATGTCAGTTTTCCAGACGAACGAGGCTGCTCACGCCCACCGCGCCCGAACACGGCGGACTCAGCCGAGCCTAACCCGCCTCCGGCCCCGGCGCGCCGACCGGCTCGCCCCCTCCGTCAGAGCCCTCATCGCAGGCCCGTGACAGCCCAATCAGAGCCCACCATCACAGGCCCCGGGAGGGGCCCCTGGGGAGAGGTCGCTCACACAGGGACCAGCTCACACGTCTCTCCCCTCCGCACATACCTGACGCGGCCGCCGTTCCCCGTCGCCTCGACCTCGGCACGGAAGTCCGCGAGCCCTGATGCGAACGCCGCGTAGTCGTCGAAGTGCACCGGGAGCACCGTGCGCGGCCGGATCAGGTCCACCCAGCGCGCGCCCTGCCGGCCGTCCATCGTGACCGTCAGCAGGCCGAGCAGACGGGTGCCGCCCAGGTGCACGATGCCGAGGTCGATGTCGGGGAAACGGCGCGGGATCTCCGCCAGCTCCCCCGTCATGATCGTGTCGCCGCTGATGTAGACGCGCAGATCCAGCCGCCCCCTGGTGTCCAGGAACTCCAGCATGCTCCCCATGACCGGCGGCAGCAGCAGGTCCACCGGCCCCGGGCCGTGCCGGGCGGGCAGCGCCGTGACCCGCACCGTGCCGATCTCGCTCCACAGCTCGTAGCTTCGCCACGTGCCGAGCGCGACCGACTCACGGAAGCCCTGGCGATGCAGCCTGATCGCGGCGTGCGGCGTGGTGATGATCGGCGTGCGGGGGTCCAGGCCGCGCCGCGCCACCCTGTCCCAGTGGTCCCCGTGCATGTGCGAGAGCACGACGGCGTCCAGCGGCGGCAGGTCGCGCACGCCCAGCGCGGGCTCGGTGAGCCGCTTGGTGCTCAGCCCATGCCCCAGGTAGGCGCGCTGCCCGCGATGCAGGAAGTTGGGATCGGTGAGAATGGTGAAGCCGTTGTGGCGGATCAGCGTGGTCGCGTTGCCGATGAAGTACACGCTGAAGATGTCCGGGAGCGACGTCATGCTGCCTCCCCTGCCCTGACGACGGTGAATACGCGATGCGCGATACGCGATCGGCGCGAGGCGCCGCACCCGTCGCCTGCCCCCACCCGCGCCGGGCACACGCCCCCCTGCGCCGGGGTCAGGTGTGCTGGGCCTCGCGCAGGCGCTGGCTCACCACCTGGGTCACGCCGTCACCGCGCATCGAGACGCCGTACAGCGCGTCGGCGATCTCCATCGTGCGCTTCTGGTGGGTGATCACGATGAGCTGGGAGTTCTGCCGCAGCTCCTCGAACAGGGTCAGCAGCCGCTGGGTGTTGGTGTCGTCGAGCGCCGCCTCGACCTCGTCCATCACGTAGAACGGCGACGGCCGGGCCTTGAAGATCGAGATGAGGAACGCCACGGCGGTCAGCGACCGCTCCCCGCCCGAGAGCAGCGACAGGCGCTTCACCTTCTTGCCCGGTGGCCGGGCCTCCACCTCGACGCCCGTCGTCAGCATGTCGGACGGGTCGGTGAGCAGCAGCCGGCCCTCGCCCCCGGGGAACACCCGGCCGAAGATCGTGCCGAACTCGCGCGCCACGTCCTCGTACGCCGAGGCGAAGACCTGCTCGACCCGCTCGTCGACCTCCTTGACCACCAGCAGCAGATCGCGGCGGGTCTTCTTCAGGTCCTCCAGCTGCGAGGTGAGGAACGTGTGCCGCTCCTCCAGCGCGGCGAACTCCTCCAGGGCCAGAGGGTTCACCTTGCCGAGCTGCGCCATCTGCCGCTCCGCCACCCGGGCCCGCTTCTCCTGCTCGGCCCGGTCGTACGGCACCGGGTCGCCCTCCGGCATCGGCACCGGCTGGTCGGGGCCGTACTCCGCGATCAGGGCCGCCGGCTCGACGCCGTACTCCTCCACCGAGCGCTGCTCCAGCTGCTCCAGCCGCAGCCGCTGCTCGGTGCGCGCCACCTCGCTGCCGTGCACCCGGTTGACCAGTTTGTCCAGCTCGGCGGTGAGCTCCCTGACCCGTAGCCGCACGGCCTTGAGCTCGGTGTCGATCTCCCCGCGTGCACGCTCGGCCTCGTCGCGCTCGGCCGCGGCCACCCGCAGCGACTCCTCCAGCAGGCCGAGGGCCCGCTGCGCGCCCCGCACGACCGACGCCGCGACCTCCGCCTGCTCACGGCGACGGCGCCGCCGCACGGCCTCCTGGGCCCGCTCGGCGCGCTCACGACGCGCCGCCGCCATCAGCGCGTCGGCGCGCCCGGCGATGCCCCGCACCCGCTCCTCGGCCGTGCGCACGGCGAGCCGGGCGTTCATCTCGGCCTGCCTGGCCACCGAGCAGGCGGCGGCCAGCTCGTCGCGCGTGTCGGTGGTGGGCTCGCCCAGCTCCTCGTCGGCGGCCTCGGCGATCGCCAGCTCCTCCTCCAGGCCCGCCAGACCGGCCACATCGCGGTCGCGCGCCTCCTCGGCCACGCTGATGGCCCGCGCGAGCCGCTCGCACTCGTCGCCGGCGGCGTCGGCCGCCGCCGCCAGCCGGCCGAGCTCACCGGCCGCCGCGGCGGCCCGCTGGTCGGCCTCACGCTGCCGGGCCCGCACCCGGTCGAGGGCCGACTGGGCCGTGCCGACCTGGCCCTGGGCGGCGCTCACGCCGCGTTGCGCCTCGTCGGCGAACGCCTGCGCGGCCTCCAGGGCGGCTCGCGCCGCACGCTCGGCCTCGGCGGCCTCGGCCAGCCGCTCGGCCGTCTCCTCGGCCGCGGCCCTGGCGGCCTCCAGATCGTCGGTCGCGACGTCGAGCGCCGACCGCATGCGCAGCGCGGCACCGCCCTCGTCACCGCCCCCGTGCGCGAACCACGCCCCGACCAGGTCACCGTCGCGGGTCACGGCCCGCAGCCCGGGGTGCTCGGCCACCACCGCCTGCGCGGCGTCGAGATCGCCGACCACCACCACGTCGCGCAGCAGCGCGGCCACGGCGGCACGGACCCGCGGCGGCGCCGTCACCAGATCGAGCGCCCACCGCGCCCCCGGCGGGGCGGCGTCGCCGGTGGCCGGTGGGGGGACGGCGCCGCCGGCGATGAGCAGGGCGACGCCGCCGGCCTTGTCGTCGTGGAGGTGGCGCAGGGCGGTCACGGCGGTCGAGAGAGAGTCGACGGCGACCGCCTCGGCGGCGTCGGACATGGCGGCCGCGATCGCGGGCTCGGCGCCCGGCTCGACGCTCAGCATCGTCGCCAGCGGGCCGAGCACGCCGGGCAGGCCCTTGGCGAGCAGCGCGGCGCCGCCGTCGGCGCCCTTGGCGAGGCCGAGCTCAGGGGCCTCACGGCGGGCCTCCAGGGCGGCGACGGCGCGCTGCCCCTCCTGGTCGGCCGCCCGTGCCGAGGCGACGGCCGCCGCGGCGGCCGACAGGGCCGCACGCGGCTCGGCGACGGCCTCCTTGGCCTCATCGGCGGCCAGCTGCGCCGCCTCGACCGCCGCCTTGGCCAGCTCGACGCCCTCCTGGGCCGTGGCCAGCTCCTCGCCGAG
>JBIQJI010000003.1:0-170102 GCA_044507605.1 Actinomycetales bacterium
GCGCCCGCTCCCGCGCCCTTGCCCTGCAGGCCGAGCGGTCCGAACGCGAGGCCCGCGCCCAGATCAGGGAGGCCGAGCGACGCCTCGCCGCCGGCCTGGCCGAGGCCGCCGAACGCACCCGGGCCGTCACCGCCGAACGCGACCAGCTGCACGCCGAGCTGGTGGCCGAGCGGGCCCGCACCGCCGAGCTGCGCGCCCAGCTCGAGGCCGCCCGCGCCGAGGCGGCCACGCTGCGCGAACGCGCCGTCGAGGCCGAGCTGCGCGCCAGGACGGCCCGGCAGGCCCCCGGCGCGGCGGCGCCGGCCACCTGACGCGCGGCACCCCCGCTCAGTACAGCGGGAACGTCACCCCGTGCTCGGACTGCGGGCGCGGGCCGAAGATGCGGCGCTCGGACTCGGCGATCGGCACGTCGTTGATGCTGGCCTCGCGCCGCGCCATCAGCCCCTCGCCGGTGAACTCCCACAGCTCGTTGCCGTAGCTGCGCCACCACTGCCCGGACGCGTCGTGCGACTCGTACTGGTAGCGCACCGCGATCCGGTTCCCGGAGAACGCCCACATCTCCTTGCGCAGCGCGTAGTCCAGCTCACGCGCCCACTTCTCGCGCAGGAACGCCACGATCTCGTCGCGCCCCCGCACGAGCCTGTCCCGGTTGCGCCACACCGAGTCCTCGGTGTACCCGAGCGCCACCCGCTCGGGGTCACGGGTGTTCCAGGCGTCCTCGGCGGCCTGGACCTTCTGCCGGGCGGAGTCCTCGTCGAACGGGGGAAACGGCGGCCGTGGCGTCATGGCGGGCTCCTTCGCACTCCTTGGGAGAACCATCGTTCTCGCCCGATAGTATCGACAACGACCGTTCTCCACCGGGCCGGACCCGCAGGCGAACCACCAAAAAGAAGAGGAGGCGAGATGGACGACGACGAGGCACGCGCCCGCCTCCTCGACGCCGCCGCCACCCTGTTCTACCGGCGCGGCGTCCACGCCGTCGGCATGGACGACATCCGCGCCGCCTCCGGCGTGTCCCTCAAACGCCTGTACCGCTGCTTCCCCGCCAAACACGACCTGGTGCGGGCCTGGCTGCGCCGCCGCGACCACGACTGGCTCGCCGACCTGGCCGCCGCCGTCGGCCACCACCCGCCCCACCGGCGCCCCCTGGCGGTCTTCGACTGGCTCGGCCAGTGGTTCGCCGACCCCGGCTTCCGCGGCTGCGCCTTCGTCAACGCCTACGGCGAACTCGGCGCCACCAGCGGCGACGTCGCCCAGGCCGCCCGCGACCACAAACTCGCCCTGCGCGCCTACGTGACCACCCTGCTGCGCGACGCCCGCATCCCCGACCCCGCCCCGATCGCCGCCCAGCTGGCCCTGCTGATCGAAGGCGCCATCGTCACCGCCGCCCTCACCGGCGACCCCGACACCGCCGCCCACGCCCGCACCGCCGCCGCCACCCTGCTCACCGCCACACCCGGCCGGTGAGCCTCACCCCCGCCGGTACGCTCCGGGCGTGCACCCGAACGCACGGCGGAACACACCGATGAACGTGCTCACCGACGACCAGCCGCACCGGTGGGCCACCACCGTCACCGGCGTGTCCTCCGCCAGCAGGACCAGGGCGTGGTACAGGCGCAGCTGGGTGCGCCACTGCGGGAAGGTCATGCCGAGCTCCGCCCGGAACAGCCGCGACAAAGTACGCTCGCTCGCGCCGACCTGCCTGCCGAGCTCGGCCAGGCCACGCCCGTCGGCGGGATCGGCGTGCAGAATGCCGCACAGCGCCTTCAGCACGGGACCGGCAGGCTCCGGCAGGTACAGGGGCCGCTGAGACGACACGCGCAGCCGGTCGAGCAGCACCGCCCGCAACCGGGCGCGCGCGGGCCCGTCCTCCACCTGCCCCGCACCGCTGTAGGCGAGGATCAGCTCCCGCAGCAGCGGCTCCACGGCCAGCACCGCCGGCCGGTCCAGGCCGAGCGGATTGCCGGCCGCCGGCAGCCCCACCAGGTGCAACCGGACCTCGCCGTGGGCCCGATGCCCGTGAGCGGTCCCCGCCGGAATCCAGACGGCCCGGTTGGCGGGCGCCACCCACGACCCGGCGCCGGTGGTGACCGCCACCACCCCCCGGCCCGCGTACGCGATCTGATGGTCGTCATGACGGTGGACGCCGATGGCCGCCCCGGGCGCCAGCGACCGCGTGCGGGTCGGCGCGGCCGCCTGATGGCGGATTTCCCACATCGATCGGCAGATTATCGCAAGCCCGGCACGCCGCCACCCGATGAGGATGAGGGACGTGCCAGCGAACAAGACGATCGTGCTGCTGTCGGCCGGCCACGCGTGCGTGGACGTCTACCAGGGAGCGGTGGCCGCGCTCATCCCGTTCTTCGTCGCCGAACGCCACTACACCTACGCCGCCGCCTCGGGCATCGTGCTCGCCGCGTCGCTGCTGTCGTCGGTGGCGCAGCCCCTGTTCGGCGCCCTCACCGACCGCCGGCCCATGCCCTGGCTGCTGCCGCTGAGCACCCTGCTCGGGGGAGCGGGGATCGCCCTCAGCGGCCTCGGCGGCGGCTACCCGCTCACTCTGGCGTGCGCCGCCCTCTCCGGCATCGGCGTCGCCGCCTACCACCCCGAGTCCGCCCGCGCCGCCCGCAAGGCCGCCCGGGGCAGCCACGTCGCGATGAGCTGGTTCTCCCTCGGCGGCAACATCGGCTTCGCCCTGGCGCCCCTCACGGTCTCCGCCGTGATCACCGCCGGCGGCCTCCGGCTCACGCCGCTGCTGCTGGCGCCCGCCCTGGCCGGCACCGCGCTGTGCCTGCCCGTCCTGCGGGCGACGGCCGCGGCGGCACCCCAGGCTCCCGGCGGGGCCGCCGCGGCCAGAACGGGCACCGACGACCTGGCCGCCTTCCTGCGCCTCTCGCTGGTCGTGATCTGCCGATCCGTCGTCTTCGTCGGCCTCGGCACGTTCATCGCGCTCTACGCCGCGCGAGGCACCGCAGGCGGCACCGCGGCCGGCACCGCCGCCCTGTTCGTGCTCTACCTCGGCGGCGCCGCCGGCACCGTCCTGGGCGGCCGCCTGGCCGCACGCTGGGACCGGGTCACCGCCTCACGGCGGGCGTACCTGCTGGCCGGCGCCGCCGTCGCCGGCATCGTCTACGTGCCCGGCCCGGCCATCTACCTGTTCGTCGCCCTGGCCTCGGCCGGCCTGTACATCCCGTTCTCCCTGCAGGTCACCCTCGGCCAGGACTACCTGCCCTCCCGCGTGGGCACCGCCAGCGGCGTCACCCTCGGCCTGGCCGTCAGCGCGGGCGGCCTCGCCGGCCCGCTCATCGGCGGCCTGGCCGACGCGACCTCCCTGCGGACCGCCCTGACCCCCCTGATCGCGATGCCCGCCCTGGCCTGGCTGCTGCTGCACACCCTGCCCGAACCCGCCCAGCCCGAACCCGCCCCGTCACGGCCCGGCCACGACGCCACCGGCACCGGCACCGGCACCGGAGCGAACGACCCCGGCCCGCCGCCGCGCCGCCGGGCGGCGGCTCACCGCCAGCCCACCGGATCCACCCCGCCCGGCACCGGCGCCGACCGGTCATAAGGCAGGCGCGTGAACACGTACGTCGCCACCTCCAGATGCGACACCTCCCCACCGGCCCCGCGCACCGCCCGCAGCGTCTCGCCCGCGAAATAGCCGTCCAAACCCGTGAACACCCCCTCCGGGCCGGGCGCGAACCGCGCCGACACCCCGGCACCGCCCAGCGGCGCCAGCGACAGCACCCCGCCCGGCAGCACCCGCAGCGTGTGCGCCGCCGACCCCCAATGCCACACACCGGTCAGCTCCAGCACCGCCGGCGCCACCGGCTCGGGCGCCCACTCGCCCGGCATCGGCGGCTCATGCTCGTCCAGCACGTCCAGCAACTGCGCGCACCACGACGACCGCACCCCCGTCGTGGCGTTCGCCAGGAACAGCACACCGGCCCCGTCCGCCGGATCCGCCCACACCCCCGCCACGAAACCCGGCATCGAACCACCGTGCCCGCACAGCCGCCGCCCCCCGCGCCGGGCCAGATCCAGCCCCAGCCCGTACGCTCTGTCCCACCGGTCCCCGTCCTCCACCGCCACCGGCTCACGCATCTCCGCCAGCGTGTCCGGCCGCAGCACCTCACCGGTGTCACCGCCCAGGAACACCGCCCACCGGGCCAGATCGGCCGCCGTCGACCACAACTGCCCGGCCGGCGCCATCCCTCCCGCGTCATGCTCGGGCTCGGGCAGCACCACATCGGCGAACGGATGCACCGCGAACCCCGTCGCGTACGGCGGCCGGGGACGCGGCGTGGTGTCGCGCATGCCGAGCGGCGCCAGCACCTCACCGGCCACCACCTGCGCCCACCCGGCACCCCGCACCCGCGACACCAGCTCGCCCAGCAGCGCGAACCCCACATTCGAGTAGTGGAACAGCCGCCCCGGCCGATGCCGCGCCACATCGTCGCCCAGCGACGCCACCAGCTCGCCCGCCGGCCGGCCCGCGGTCCGCTCCCACCACTCGCCGGGCGGCTCGGCGGTCAGCCCCGACGTGTGCGACAGCAGCTGGGCCACCGTGACCCGCCCCACGGGGGTGCCCGGCACGTACTCGCCGATCGGGTCGCCCAGCCGGACCCGGCCCTCGTCGCGCAGCCGCATCACCATCACCGCGACCAGCGTCTTGGTGATCGACCCCAGCCGGTACTGCGTGGCCGTGGTCGGCCGCAGCCCGTCGACCCGGCCCCGCGCCCCGAACCACGCCATCCGCCCGTCGCGCACCACCGCCGCCACCAGCGACGGCAGCCGCGACCGCGCCTGCTGCCAGGCGATCTCACGCAGCAACGCCCGCGCGGTCCCCGGCAGCACCATGCCCTCGGCCCCGCCGCCCCGCGGACCGCCGTCCCGTTCGTCCCATCCGCTCGGCTCGTTCACCGGGGCAGGATAGCCCCGACCGCGGCCCCCCGCAGCCCAGCGGCCCGCCGGTCAACGCCCCTCGCCGCGCTCCTCGCCCCGTCCCTCGGCGATGACCCGCTCGATCCGCCGATCCGGCACCAGCCACAGCACCGCCACCGCCACGAAGCACCCCATCGCCGGCCAGGCCGCGACACGGTCACCCGGCGTGATGAACGCGGCGCTCACGATCCCCGCCACGTACAGCACGGGGGACAGCCGCCCCTTCAGATCCGGGCCGACGGCCCGCCGCAGCACCGAATCCTTCCCCTGCACCCGGATGATGACCTGCTGCAGCGTGACATAGGCCAGCGCCGCCGCCAGCAGGTCGAGCCCGTACACCATCACCGGCACCCGCGCGAACCCCGACTCGTCCATCCACGCGGTCGTGAACGGAAACAGCGACAGCCAGAACAGCAGATGCAGGTTCGCCCACAGCACCAGCCCCGTGACCCGCGAGGTCAGCTGGAACAGGTGATGATGGTTGTTCCAGTAGATGCCCACGAACACGAAACTCAGCAGATACGTCAGCAGCCCGGTGCCCGTGGCCTCTCGCAACGCCGCCAGATCATGCCCCTCGGGGATCTTCAGCTCCAGCACCATCACCGTGATGATGATCGCCAGAACCGCGTCGCTGAACGCCTCCAACCGGCTGGTGTTCATGCCCACCCATCATGCCGCATCCGGCGACCCCACCGGCCCGGATCCTTCCCCCGGATCCGGGCCCCGGTTCGCGCCCGCCCGGCGCGCCCGCCTCCGCCCGCCCGGAGGCGATCAGCCGCCCGCAACGGACCCGGACCGGCCGACCAGGTCCACCAGCGCCGCGTGCGTCGCCCCGTCGGCCGCGGCGATGAGCCCGCCCGGCCCCGGGCCCAGCGGCCCGCCGTCCAGGCCCGTCACCACGCACCCCTCACCGCCCGATTGAGGGTTCCTCGCCCATCGACCGCATAATCCGCGCAGAACCTTCACCGGACGGTTCAATGTGACAATCGAAACATGACGGCCAGCGAGATGAAGCGGTACATCTGCGAGACCTTCGACGGGGTCAACGCCATCGACGCCTCCGGCGACACGTTCTTCCTCTACGACCCCGACCGGGACCTGCCCCCCGAACGCCGGCAGCCGTTCGCCACCATCGTCACCGGAGACCACTACGACACCGTCTCCGACCTCACCCGGCCCGGCGCCTACCGCCTCAACATCGGCCTCACCAAGGCCACCTACACCGCCCGCTTCGGCGCCCCGCCCACCCGGCGCGACACCGCCGGCGTGCTCGACACCGGATACGACCACGCCGCGGCCGACACGCTCATGCCCCACCCCATCTACGCCTCCCAGCACTGGGTGTGCGTCGTCGACCCCGGCGAGGCGACACGGCACATCATCCCCGCCCTGCTCGCCGAGGCCCACGCCTTCGCCGCCCGCAAACACGCCAACCACCGGGCCCGCCGCCACGACCGGCCGCCCGCGCATCCCTAGCCGCCCGTCGCCCCGGACCCCGCAGGAGCGGCCCCGCGGGGGCCGTCCCCGGCCCGCGCGACCCGCCCCCGCCACGGCCCCCGCGTGGTCTACCCTGACCCCGGGATCACTCGTGGCAGGGAGGTTGCCGGTGAACGCGCAGGCCCCGGCGGGCCCGGCGACAGGGGACAGGCCGGCCGGCGTCACCCTGTCCGCCGTACTCGAACGGATCACGTTCGCCTCGGAGGAGACCGGCTACACCATCGCCCGCGTCGCCACCGAACGCAGCGGCACCGAACTGCTCACCGTCGTCGGTCCGCTGCTCGGGGCCCAGGTGGGGGAGAGCCTGCGGCTGACCGGCAGATGGACCACCCACCCCCGCTACGGCCGCCAGTTCGAAGTGTGGTCCTACACCACCGTCCTGCCGGCCACCGTCCAGGGCATCCAGCGCTACCTCGGCTCCGGCCTCATCAAGGGCATCGGCCCCAAAATGGCCGAGCGCATCGTCGCCCACTTCGGCACCGGCACCCTCGACATCATCGAAACCGCCCCCGAACGCCTCGCCGAAGTGCCCGGCCTCGGCCCCAAACGCACCAAGATGATCGCCGCCGCCTGGGAAGAACAAAAGATCATCAAAGAGGTGATGATCTTCCTGCAGGGCGTCGGCGTGTCCACCTCCATCGCCGTGCGCATCTTCAAACAGTACGGCGAGCGCTCCATCGACGTCGTCCGCGGCGAGCCCTACCGCCTGGCCGCCGACGTGTGGGGCATCGGCTTCAAAACCGCCGACACCATCGCCCAGGCCGTCGGCATCGCCCGCGACAGCCCCGAACGCGTCAAGGCAGGCCTGCGCCACACCCTGTCCGAGGCCGCCGACGACGGCCACTGCTACCTGCCCGCCCCCAACCTCGTCGCCGACGCCGTCAAGATCCTCGACCTGCCCGCCGACCTCGTCGCCACCTGCCTGAAGGAACTCATCGCCGAAGACGGCGTCGTCGCCGAGCAGCTGCCCGCCGGCGACCCCGCCGACCGGCCCGCCGACGGCGACGCCCTCACCGTCCCCGCCGTCTACCTGGTGCCCTTCCACCGCGCCGAGCTGTCCCTGGCCGCCGGCCTGCGCGGCCTGCTGCACGCCCCCCGCGACCGCCTCGCCGCCTTCGCCGGAGTCGACTGGGACGCCGCCCTGACCTGGCTCGCCGCCCGCACCGGCGCCGAGCTCGCCCCCGAGCAGGACCAGGCCGTCCGCCTCGCCCTCACCGAGAAGGTCGCCGTGCTCACCGGCGGCCCCGGCTGCGGCAAAAGCTTCACCGTGCGCTCCATCGTCACCCTGGCCGCCGCCAAAAGGGCCAAGGTCATCCTCGCCGCCCCCACCGGACGCGCCGCCAAACGCCTGGCCGAGCTCACCGGCCACGAGGCCACCACCGTGCACCGCCTGCTCAAGCTGCGCCCCGGCGGCGACGCCTCCTACGACCGCGACAACCCCCTCGACGCCGACCTGGTCGTCGTCGACGAAGCCTCCATGCTCGACCTGCTGCTCGCCAACAAACTCGTCAAGGCCGTGCCGCCCGGCGCCCACCTGCTGTTCGTCGGCGACGTCGACCAGCTGCCCTCGGTCGGCGCCGGCGAGGTGCTGCGCGACCTGCTCGCCGCCCCCGCCATCCCCCGCGTCCGCCTCACCCAGATCTTCCGCCAGGCCCAGCAGTCCGGCGTCGTCGTCAACGCCCACCGCGTCAACACCGGCCTGGCCCCCCACACCACCGGCTACCCCGACTTCTTCCTGTTCCCCTGCGAGGACCCCGAGCAGATCGCCGCCCTCACCGTCGACGTCGTCGCCACCCGCATCCCCCGCAAGTTCGGCATCGACGCCCGCCGCGACGTCCAGGTCCTCACCCCCATGCACCGCGGCGCCGCAGGCGCCGGCAACCTCAACATCGCCCTCCAGCAGGCCCTCACCCCGCCCCGCGACGGCATGCCCGAACGCCGCTACGGCGGCCGCGTGTTCCGCGTCGGCGACAAGGTCACCCAGCTGCGCAACAACTACGACAAAGGCGCCACCGGCGTGTTCAACGGCACCGTCGGCGTCGTCACCGGCATCGACCCCGACGACCACAAGCTCACCGTCCGCACCGACGAGGACGAGACCGTCGACTACTCCTTCGACGAGCTCGACGAGCTCGCCCACGCCTACGCTGTCTCCATCCACCGCTCCCAGGGCAGCGAGTACCCCGCCGTCGTCATCCCGCTGGCCACCAGCGCCTGGATGATGCTGCAGCGCAACCTGCTCTACACCGCGATCACCCGCGCCAAACGCCTGGTCGTCATCGTCGGCTCCCGCCGCGCGCTGGCCCAGGCCGTCCGCACGCGCGGCGCCGGCCGCCGCCACACCGGCCTCACCCACCGCCTCCGCGACCAGCCGGCCCCGTGACCGCCACCGCCCCCACAGCCCTCGCCGGCACGCCGCCGAGCTGCCCGAACAGCAAAAGTGGCCGAAAAGCAACTGAAGTCGACGGGATCGCCCCCCACACTACTTGAAACGCCTATTAAGGTTTTTAGGGTGCGATGGACTGGTGTTGGGGGAGAAGGCAGTGTCGCGTGACCACAACAACACGGTTCGGGCCGCTCTCGCGCTCGCCGCGGCCGCGCTCCTGACCACCTCCTGCTCCGGCGGCTCATCCGCCAACGGCGGCTCCGCCGGCGACGCAGAGCCCACCGCCACCCGGCCCGCCCCGCCCGCCATCACCGTCACCCCCGCCAAGGGCACCACCCGCGTCCGCCCCGACAAGACCGTCGTCGTCACCGCCGCCGGCGGCACCCTCGACAGCGTCGACGTCACCTCCGGCGGCGAACCCGTCAAGGGCACCTTCAACGACGACCACACCCGCTGGCGCTCCACCGGCCTGCTGCACCCCGACGCCACCTACACCGTCACCGCCAAGGCCACCGGCGAAGGCGGCCCCGCCACCACCACCAGCACCTTCACCACACTGCGCCCCAAGAACCCCCTCTCCATCATCGACGTCACCCCCGCCATCAAAGGCGAGACCCTCGGCGTCGGCGCCCCCATCATCGTCACCTTCAACCAGAACATCCGCGACAAGGCGGCCGTCGAGGAAGCCCTGAAGATCAAAGCCGAGAAACCCGTCGACGGCGCCTGGCGCTGGATCAGCGACCGCCAGGTCATCTACCGCACCGCCAAGTTCTGGCCCGCCCACCAGACCGTCGTGCTCCGCGCCCGCCTCACCGGCCTGCGCGCCGGCCCCGGCACCTACGGCGTCAAAGACCGCACCACCACCTTCAAGATCGGCGCCGCCTGGATCAGCACCGTGAGCGTCCCCGACCACACGATGGTCGTCAAGAAGGACGGCAAGGTCGTCAAGCGGATGGCCATCAGCGCAGGCAAGGGCACCACGCGCGAGTACACCACCACCAACGGCATCCACCTCACGATGGAACGCGGCAATCCCGTCGTGATGACCTCACCGGGCAAAAAGAAAGGCGACCCCGGCTACTACCGCGAAGTCGTCAACTGGGCCGTGCGCATCTCCAGCAGCGGCGAATACGTCCACAGCGCCCCCTGGTCCGTCGGCGCCCAAGGCCGCGCCAACGTCAGCCACGGCTGCATCAACGCCCGCCCCGACCAGGCCAAATGGTTCTACGACAACTTCCACCGCGGCGACGTCGTCAAAATCTCCGGCACCGACCGCAAACTGGAATGGAACAACGGCTGGGGCTTCTGGCAGATGCCGTTCAAAGAGTGGAAGAAGGGCAGCGCCCTCAACACCTGAACCCCCGGCCCCCCAAACCGGGCTCCCCGGGACCGCCGCCCCTCCGCCGCGCCCGCCCGCCACGGCCCCCGCGGCCCCTGTCACAGCAGCGGCAACTGCAC
Source organism: Actinomycetales bacterium (assembly GCA_044507605.1). GTDB lineage: Bacteria > Actinomycetota > Actinomycetes > Streptosporangiales > Streptosporangiaceae > Thermopolyspora. Next base: position 10,286 of record JBIQJI010000003.1, read on the forward strand.
GGCCGGCCTGACCCGGCGCCGCCACGGCCGCACCCCGCGCCCCACACCGTACAAGGCCGCCAGCTCGCCCACCTCCGCCGCGATCCGCTCCCGATACGACGCCGCCGCCAGCGACCCGCCGCCGTACAACTGCAGATACCGCCCCACCAGCCCCGGATGGCACTCGCCCAGCCACCCCAGGAACCACTCCCGCACCCCCGGCGGCAACGCCAGCACCACCGGAGCCACCTCCACCGCCCCCGCCTCCGCCGCGCGCCGCACCGCCGCCCGCAACTGATCGGACGAATCGGTCAGGCACGGCAGGACCGGCGCCAGCAGCACCCCGCACTCCACCCCCGCGCCGGTCAGCGCCGCGCACACCTCCAGCCGCTTCTGCGGCGACGGCGCCCCCGGCTCGGCCGACCTGCGCAGCCGATCGTCCACGAACCCCACCGACACCATCACCCGCACCGGCGCGGACCGCCCCACCTCCTTCAGCACCGCCACGTCCCGCAGCACCAGCGGGCTCTTGGTCAGCACCGTGACCGGACGGCCCGCCTCGCCGAACGCCCCCAGCACCCCCGGCATCAGCCGATACGTCTGCTCCAGCGGCTGATAGCAGTCGCCCTCCACCCCCAGCGCCACCGGCTCACCGCCACGGCCGGGAACCGCCAGCTCCGCCCGCAGCCGCCGCGCCGCATCGGCCCGCACCACCACCGCCTCGCCGAACCCCGCCCCGGCGTCCAGCCCCAGCCGCCGATGACCCCGCCGCCCCGGGCAGTACACACACGCCGCGCCGCAGCCCCGGTACGGGCTCGCCCCCCACCGGAACGGCAGCCCGAGATGCGGCGGCACCGCGCCGATCAGCGCACGCGCCGCCACCTCGTACACCGTCACCGGCCCTGCCGACCCAGGCGGCACCAGCACCCGCCGCACCGCCCGCCGCGCGATCGGCGGCGCCGCCGGCGCGACGTCCACGAGCGAAGGGACATCCCACCCCACGCCACCAGTAGAACACGCATTCGACGACCCTGCCAAGGCGCCCGCGCCCGGCGCCACCGGCCGGGCAGGCCGGGGGAGCCGGGGGAGCCGGGGGAGTGGTCACGAACAGAGCCGCTCCCGCAGCCGCCACGCCGCGAACCACAGCCCCGCCGCCGACATCGCCACCAGATACACCACATGCCCGGCCGTCGCGGCCCCCACCGGCCCCAGCACCAGCCCCCGCACCAGCTGCACCGAGTGATACAACGGCGTGCACTCGATCAGCACCTGCACCCCGGCCGGATAGTCCGTCACGGGGGAGAAGGTGCCCGAGAACAGGAACAACGCGAACTGCCCCGTAGCCACCAGGTCGAAATCCTGCCACCCCCGCACCATCGCGGCGACCGCCATCCCCACCGCGCCGAACGCCACCCCGACCAGCACCGTCGCCGGAAACGCCGCCAGCGCGGCGACGGGCGACGCCAGCCCCATCACCACCATCACCACCAGAAACGCCGCCGTGTACATCGCGCCCCGCGCCGTCGCCCACACCAGCTCGCCCAGCGCGAGCTCCGTCGGCCCCACCGGCGTCGCCAGCACCGCCTCGAACGTCTTCTGATACTTGATCTTGGCGAAGAAGTTGAACGTCGTCGCCGCCAGCGCCCCCGTCATCGCCGACGCCGCCAGCATCGCCGGGGCCACGAACTCCGCGTACGGCACCCGCCCGCCCCCCGGCAGCGGCAGGTCGCCCACCAGCGCCCCCACGCCCAGCCCGATCGACAGCAGATACAGCAGCGGCTCGAAGAACCCCGACACGACGACCAGCAGATACGACGGCCCCGACCGCAACGCGCCGATGTTGCGCGCGACCACCGCCCCCACCCGCCGCGACCGCGCCCGGGCGACGATCAACGTGGTCACCATCGCGTCCGCGCGGAACACCCGCCGGCCCGCCCGGCCGGCCCGCCCGCGCTCCCTCCTTCCACCTCGGCCCCCACCGGGACCCGTCCCTTGACCGCCACCACAACCCGCGACCGGCGCCCGCCGCGCCCACCGGCGGCACGCCCGGCCGCACGCTCAGTCACGCAGCCGCCGATCGAACGACCGCACCGCCAGCGCCGCGCCCGCCAGCGCCCACACCACCAGGTACGCCACATGCGCCGCCACCGGCCACGGCGGCATGACCCCCAGCGTCGCCGACCGATCCAGCTCCACCCCGTGCCACAGCGGCAGCGCGTACGCGACCGGCCGCACCACCGCCGGCAGCTGCTCCACCGGGAAGAACACACCGGCGAACAACGTCGCCGGGATCACCACCAGCCGGGTCAGCAGCGCGAAGTACCCGTCGTTGTCGAGCCGCGCCGAGAACGCCGCCGTCGCACCCGCCACCGCCAGCGCCGTCAACGCGCACACCAGCACCGCCGCCAGCGCCCACCACGACCGCAACGCCCCGAACGCCGCCGCCACCGCCAGGAACGCCGCCGACGACACACCCACCCGCACCAGCAGGAACAGCAGCATCCCCGCCACGATGTCGCCCGGCACCACCGGCGTCGCCGCGATCCCGTAATAGGCCCGCACCCACCGGAAGTCGCCCAGCACCGGATAGGTCGTCTCGGAGATCGCGATCTGGAACGCCGTGGAGGCCAGAATGCCCGGCACGATCCACGCCAGGTAGTCCACCCCGTCCACGTCCCCGACGTACGCCCCCACGCCCACGCCGAAACTCACCACGAACAGCACCGGCAGCACCAGCGACGAGAACACCGACGCGCGCCACAACCGCCGATACAGCACCAGATAGCGCCACAGCACCGCCATCGTGCCCCGGCCGGCGATGCCGCCGCTCACCATCACGACCCGTCCCCTCACCGGCCCAGCGGCACCCACGACCGCGGCCACACCCACATCGACACCCGCAACGACACACCCGCACCGGCGCAGGGACCGGCACCACCGTCAGTCCACCAGGGTCCGCCCGGTAAGCCGCAGGAACACATCCTCCAGCGACGACCGCCGCACCAGCGCGCTGGACGGCGCCAGACCACGCCGATGCGCCTCGGCCAGCACCTCGTCCCCATCGCCCGCGTACACCAGCACCCGGTCGGGCAGCGTGTCGACACGATCGCCCACGCCCGCCAGCTTGCCGGCCGAGTCGGCGGGGGAGCGGTCCCCGAACCGCAGCTCCACCACCTCCGGGCTCGAATGGGTCTCGATCAACGACCGGGGCGAGCCCTCGGCCACGATACGGCCGCCGTCCATCACCACCAGCCGGTCGCACAGCTGCTCCGCCTCGTCCATGTAATGCGTGGTCAGCACCAGCGTGATGCCCTGCTGCTTCAGCCGGAACAGCCGCTCCCACAACAGATGCCGCGCCTGCGGGTCCAGGCCCGTCGTCGGCTCGTCGAGCAGAACCAGATCGGGCTCGTTGATCAGGGCCCGCGCGATCGTCAGCCGCCGCTTCATGCCGCCCGACAACGGGTCCACCATGCTGCCCGCACGGTCGGACAACTGCACGAACTCCAGCAGCTCCGCCGCCCGCCGCCGCGCCTCCGCCCGCGAAATGCCGAAATAGCGGGCATACGTCGTGAGGTTCTCCTCCACCGTCAGATCGATGTCGAGGTTGTCGAGCTGCGGGCACACCCCCAGCCGCCCCCGGATCGCCGCCCCCTCACGCACCGGATCCATGCCCAGAATCCGCAGCTTACCGGCGGTCGGCCGCGAGACACACCCGATCATGCGCATCGTCGACGACTTGCCCGCCCCGTTGGGGCCCAGGAACCCGAACGCCTCACCGGCCGCCACATCGAGATCGATCCCGTCGACGGCCGTGAAATCACCGAAACGTTTGACCAGCCCTCGGGCCCGGATCATCGGCCGCTCATCGTCCACGTCGCGACCCTAACCGACCCATCCGACAATTCCGCAACTCATTTACCGCCCCGCCCCCGTCCCGGCCCACGGCCCGCCGATCCCGCGACCCCTGTCCCGGGAGCCCGGGCGCGGCAGGGAAGCAGGCCGGCGGACCGCCGCGCCGCCGGTCCCCGTCCCGCCGGACCGGGCGCGGCTCCGCCGGGGGAGCGGGCCCCGGACCGCCAGGGGAACGGGCCCGGCCGGGCGCGGCCCCGACCCCTCCCCATGCGGCTCAGCCCACGTCCCCGCCACCACCCGGACGCTCCGGACGGTCCGGGCCGTCGTGCGCCAGCCGGCCCAGCACCTCGTACGCCGGGTTCCCGCGCGCCGCGCGGCGCACCTCACGCGCCGTCGACGCCACATACGCCTGACCCGTCACGATCGACGAATGGCCCAGCAGCTCCATCAGCTCGTGCGCCGTCGCGCCCCGCTCGGCCAGCCGCGTCGCGAACTCGTGCCGCAACGCGTGCACCAGCGTGCCCTTCTGCACCCGGTCGTGCACCCCGGCGTACCGGTAACACTGCCGCACCAGATACTGCAGCCCGCCCCGCCGCAACGGCTCACCCCGCGTGTCCACCAGCAACGCCGCCGACCGGGGGATCGACGACAGGCCGAAACGACGCGCCCTGCTGTCCAGATACGCCTCCACCAGCCGCTCCACCGGCTCCTCGATCGGCAGCGACCGGGTCTTGCCGCCCTTGCCCACCACCTGGATCCGGCGATCGCCGGGGGAGCCGCCGATCGACCCCACCGTCAGCCCCAGCAGCTCCGCCGACCGCATGCCCGTCACCAGCGCCAGCGCCAGCACCACCAGATCCCGCTCCACCCACGGATCCCGCGCCTTACGCGCCCCCGCCGCGATCCGCTCCAGCAACGTCGCCGACGCCCCGCCATCGCCCAGCAGCGGCTTGGGCGCCTTGGCCGGCTGCCTGGGCCGGGGGACCGCCGCCATCGGATTGCCCTCCACCAGCCCCTCCGCCACACAGAACGTCAGCAACTGGTTCCACGCGCTCCACGCCCGGTTCACGCTCGCCGCCGACCGCGACCCGGCGAACTCCGCGAACGCCGCCCGCATCAGCCGCCCGTCCAGCCGGCCCACCCACAGGCCCGCCGGCGGCACACCGTCCAGCCGCGCCGCGATCTCCGTCACGATCCGCAGATCCCGCTCGTACCCGGCGATCGTGTGCGGCGACAGCTTCTTCACCCGCAGCCCCGACAGGAACGACCCCACCGCCTCGGGCACCGTCACCCGCCCGCCCGACCCATCAGCCACGGCCACCACCGGACCGAGGGGAGCCCGCCCAGAAATGATGCATAAGTGCGATTATGCATGAAACATGCGAGACAAGGCGACGGAAAGGGCTCCGACACGCCGTGCGAGAGTGCCCGCCGGGGCATCCGCACAACCCGCCGGACTCGCCGCCCGAGGCGGCGGCGGCACTGGCTGCGCGTCCGGCGTTTTCCGACGGCGGGCGGGCCCACGGCGAGCTCTGCGGTCGCCGAGCACCGGCGGCGAATCCGCAACGCGGAGATCACCGTACCCGGCCGGACCGGCACGCGATCGGCACCCGCCGGAGCCGTTCCCATGGGCACCTGGGCACCCGCCCGAGACATTCCCGCAACCCGAGCCATCCCGCACAACGCCGCGGCCGTCCGTCACGGCATCCGGCCGGAACGGGCGAACCGGGCAACGGCGCGGGCACCGGCCGGACCGAGTGCCGCCGAGCCGGGACCGCCGACACAGACCAAGCACGAGCCAAGATCGTCACGCGCGGGCGGGACATCGGAAGCGGGAAGATCGTAAACGGTGGGTCATATCGGACGTGACGTTAGCGGCGCTCGGCGTCTGCGGCCGACCGCAGGCGGCCGCGTCGACCGGGACCGGGCCGCCGGTGTAGAGATCGGGCGTTCCGGGCACCTGGCGGCGCGTCAGGCCGCCGCGCCGCCCCCGCGTTCGCCGCTCCGCACCGATCCAGGGTTATACCAGACAGAATTTGACTTCTGTCTGGTATAAGCATGATTGCGCCTTTTACACGCCATGCACCAATCGCCGCCAGGAGTCCACGTCCGGCGGCCGGTCCCGCCCTGCGTCCGCCGGCCCGAACCGGCGAAACTGTCGGTGCGAGGCGATACCGTCGAGGCCGTGCGCCCCGTCAAGATCAACCGTCTCACCGTGCAGCAGGCCGCCGACCGCTACGTGGAGCTGATCCGGGCCAGGACCGTCACCGGGGCCCTCTCCCCCGCCACCGCCGAGGTGTACGCCCGCGACGTCGCCACCCTGGTCACGCTGGCCGGCCCCGATCGGGTCCTGGACGACCTCACCGGCGAAGACATCGACGCGGTGCTGCTGGCGTTCGCCCGCAAACCCGACGGCAGGCGCGCCCGGCCCGGCCCCGGCAGGCAGAGCGCCTCGTCGCAGGCGCGGTTCCGGCGGTCGGTGTCGGCGCTGTTCAAGCACGCGGTGCTCGCCGGATGGGTGCAGCTCGATCCGATGCCCGCCTCCACCGTACGGGCCAAGGAGCGGGGCGGGCTGCGGGCCGAGCGGCGGGCGCTGACCCGCGAGCAGGCGCAGGGCCTGGTCGGCGCGGCCGGCTCCCTGGCCCGCACCGGCGAGGGTGAGACGGGGGCCGACGGGCGGCGCCGCCGCAAAGACCAGCGCACCGAGCTGCGCGACGCCCTGATCGTGCTGCTGCTGGCGGCGGTGGGGCCGCGCGTGTCGGAGCTGGTGCGGGCCAACGTCGAGGACTTCTACGTCAACGACGGGGTGCGCTACTGGCGCATCTTCGGCAAGGGCGGCCGCACCCGCGACGTGCCGCTGCCCGACGCGGTGGCCCAGGTGCTCGACGCCTACCTGGCGCGGCCGCGTCCGGAGTCGGCCGGCAAGGCGCTGCTGCTGTCGTGGCGGGGCCGCAGGCTGGCGCGCGGCGACGTCCAGGCCGTGATCGACCGCGTACGCCGGCTGGTCGGCCCCGGGGAGAGCCGCTCGGTGACACCGCACGGGCTGCGGCACACCACGGCGACCCACCTGCTGGCCGAGGCCGTCGACATGGACGCGGTCCGCCGCGTGCTGGGCCACGGCGACCTGTCGACCCTGGGCCGTTACCGCGACGAGCTGCCCGGGGAGCTGGAGGTGGCGATGCGCGCCCATCCCCTGCTGAAAGGCCCCCGGGCCGAGGCCGGGGCCTGGGGCGGCGGGGCCGGGCGCGAGGAGTGACGGCCGCGCTCCGGGGCGTCCTGGGCCGGAACGCCCTGACCGGCCTCAGGGACCGGGATCGCCGGGTGACGGCCGTGTGACGGCCGTTCCCGGGCGCCCTGGGTCTGCGGTCGTGCGGTCGTCCGGGGTTGTCGTCGGGGTTGCCGTTCCGCGTCCCCCCCCGCCCCGCGGGGAGCCGGGCGGGGGCGCGGCGGGCTACGCGGCCGCTTTCACCGGCAGGCCGAGCGCGGCGGACATGACGGCGCGGCGCGCGTGGACGTCGCCCAGCACGGACAGGTCGTCGGTGACCTGGTCGACCGAGCCGATGGGCGGCAGGGCCCGCACGGCGGGGTCGGCGATCGAGGCGTGCAGCGCGTCGGCGAAGCGGGCCGCGGACAGCACCAGCTGGGGGCGGGTGAAGTAGGGGCGGACGGAGGTGTCGAGGGGCTCGGTGAGGCCGAGCCGGTTGTGCAGGCCGGCGGCCAGGGTGTAGGCGTGGCACAGGTGGTCGTCGGCCGCGGCGCGGTCGTGGGGGTCGAGGGCGGCGGCGAGGTGGTCGCCCAGTTCGGCGCAGCCGGGCAGGCGCGCGAACGCGCTGCCGAGCCATTTGCCGTACGGCGGGTAGCGGCGGCGCATGAGCAGGGCGAGCCGGGTGAGGTCGATGGCCTGCAGCGCGGTCTGCTGGGCCGCGCCGAGTTCGTCGCCGACCTCCGCGCAGCGGCCGGGGAAGCTTTCGCGTTCGGCGATGCGGCGCCATTGGCAGGCCAGGATGTGCCGCCACAGGTCGGCCGGGTACCAGCGCAGGGTGTTGCGGGCGGGGGTGAGTTCGCCGAGGCCGTCGTGGAACACTTCGCCGCTGGTGACCTCGGCGAGGTTCTGCCAGGGGGTGGCGAGCCAGTCCAGTGTGGTGGGCGGGCGGCGGGGGTCGAAGCCGAGGCGGGCGGTGAACCACGTGGTGGTGTCGGTGACGGTCACGCCGGGGGCGACGGGGTTGCGGTCGGAGCCGAAGCTGGTGGGGTAGCCGGCGAATTCGGGGGGCAGCAGGCCGATGATGCGCTCGCGCAAGGGTGTGACGTCGGCGGGGTGGGCGAACAGCAGGACGCGCGGGCCCCAGTCGTGGTCGGTGGAGCGTTCGGTGTCGAACTCCAGGACCTCCGAGCCGGGGCCGATCAGCGCGGCGCTGTGCCGCACGTCGCCGGCGAGCGGCCGTACGACCTGTAGGTAGAAGGCGCGGGACAGCTTCAGGCCTGGCACGAACATTGACGTCATTTGTCCCACTGTGCTCTGATTGTCCGCCGGGCGCAGCACATTTTTCCCGGCACCACGACCAGGCCCGGCGCGGCCTCAGAGAATGGCCCCCGGCGCGTACGCCGCCGCCTCCGGATGCCGCGCCGTCACCTCCCCGATGCGCGCCACCACGGCCGCCACCTGCTCCCCCGCCGCCCCCGTGAACGACACCCGGTCCGCCAGCAGCCCGTCCAGCGCCGCCCGGTCCAGCGGAAACTCCGGATCGGCGGCCAGCCGGTCCAGCAGCGGGTTCACGCCGCCGCCCTCCCGCATCGCCAGAGCCGACGCCACCGCGTGCCGCTTGATGATCTCGTGGGCGGTCTCCCTGCCCACACCGGCCCGCACCGCCGCCATCAGCATCTTCGTCGTCGCCAGGAACGGCAGGTACCGCTCCAGCTCGGCCGCGATGACCGCCGGGAACACCCCGAACTCGTCCAGCACCGTCAGCATGGTCTCGGCCAGCCCGTCGAACGCGAAGAACGCGTCCGGCAACGCCACCCGCCGCACCACCGAGCACGACACGTCGCCCTCGTTCCACTGCCCCCCGGCCAGCTCCCCCGCCATCGACGCGTACCCGCGCAGCACCACCGCCAGCCCGCACACCCGCTCACACGACCGCGTGTTCATCTTGTGCGGCATCGCCGACGACCCCACCTGGCCCGGCTGGAACCCCTCGGTCACCAGCTCGTTGCCCGCCATCAGCCGGATCGTCACCGCCAGGCTCGACGGGCCGGCCGCCAGCTGCACCAGGGCGCTCAGCACGTCATAGTCCACCGACCGCGGATACACCTGACCCACGCTGGCGAACCGCCGCGCGAACCCCAGATGCTCCGCCACGCGGTCCTCCAGCTCCGCCAGCGCCGCCCGGTCCCCGCCCAGCAGGTCCAGCATGTCCTGCGCGGTGCCCACCGGCCCCTTGATCCCCCGCAGCGGCAGCCGGTTCAGCAGGTCCTCCAGCCGCCCGTACGCCACCAGCAGCTCCTCGGCCGCCGACGCGAACCGCTTGCCCAGCGTCGTGGCCTGCGCTGCCACGTTGTGCGACCGCCCCGCCACGACCAGGTCGGCGTGCTCGGCCGCCAGGCGGCCCAGCCGCGCCAGCATCGCCACGCACCGGTCCCGCACCAGCAGCAGGCTGTCGCGCACCTGCAGCTGCTCGACGTTCTCGGTCAGGTCCCGCGATGTCATGCCCTTGTGCACGTCCTGCCGGCCGGCCAGCGCGTTGAACTCCTCGATGCGCGCCTTGACGTCGTGCCGCGTCACCCGTTCCCGGGCGGCGATGGACGCCAGGTCGACCTGCCCGGCGACCTTCTCGTACGCGGCCACGGCCCCCTCGTCCACCCCCACCCCGAGATCGGCCTGGGCCTTCAGCACGGCCAGCCACAGCCGCCGCTCCAGCACGATCTTGTGCTCCGGCGACCACAGGCGGGCCAGCTCGGGCGAGGCGTATCGGGCGGCCAGGACGTTGGGAATGCGCGGCTTGTCGGTCACGTCGCCAGAGTCTAGGCGGGTCTCGGCGCACCGTGGCGCAGCAGGGCACCCCAACACGCCACGACCCGGCGCGACGCCGGCGAGACGCGGCACGACACGGCACCGCGCCCGCCCCGCACGCACGCGGAACGGCCCCGCACACCCGGCCCACGCACCGGACCCGCACGCCGACCCGGGGTCCGGTCACAGGCCCTTCCGCGAACCCTGCCGCAGACCGGCCGCCTACGTGCGGCGCACCTCGCGGTGCCCCCTGCCCTCGTGCCACATCTCCACCACCAGCTCGGGGTCTCCCCCATCGAGCCCCCGCGCCACGTACGTGCGCACGACCTCGGTGATGTCGAGGCGGAACTCGTGCGCCTGCCCGGGCCCCGTGCCGGGCCCGGCGACCTCGATCGCCCGCCCCGCGACCTTGGCGTCGCCCGGCCACGCCGTCGGATCGGACTCGTCGGGGTCGTCGGAGCCGCTGTGCAGCGCCACCCGGGGGTCGCGCCGCAAGTCCAGCGCCTTGACCGCGCCGGGCATGGAGCCCAGCCACATGTCGCCGTCCCGGAAATCGACCTCGGTGCCGCTGATGCGCGGCGAGCCGTCGCGGCGCAGCGTCGCCATCGTCTTGTGCCGGTGGCGGTCGAAGATCGCCTTGACCTGTGCCGCGAACCGCGGCATCTCCCCCTCGAACTCCTGCCATGAAGCCATCCGCCCACCCTGCACTCCCCCACCGACAAAATCCGGTAGCGACGCCCCGGCGCACCGGCAGGAACCCCTGCGCGCGGGCCGTGTGGAACACTTGTCCCGGTCCACACGGCGCGAAGGCGGAGCGGCGAACGGTGCAGGCACCATCCAGGACGGTTTCCCGGGTCACCCGGCGCAACGCGCGGTTCCAGCAGTGGGAGGCGCTGCTGCGCAGCCGCGCCAAGCGGCACCGCGCCGGGGAGTTCATCGTGCAGGGGGTGCGGCCCATCGGGCTCGCGGCCGAGTTCGGGTGGCCGATCCGGGCGTTGCTGTACGACGCGGACCGGCCGCTGTCGCGGTGGGCGACCGCGATGCTGCGCGACACGCAGGCCGAGCAGGTGGCCATGTCGGCCGAGCTGCTCGGCGAGCTCGGCGGCAAGGACGACGAGACGCCGGAGCTGCTGGCCGTGGTGGGCATGCCCGGCGACGATCTGGCCCGCATACCTGTCGGCCCGTCGCTGCTGGCCGTCGTGTTCGACCGCCCGTCGAGCCCGGGCAACATCGGCACGCTGCTGCGGTCGGCCGACGCGTTCGGCGCGGCCGGTGTGATCGTGACCGGGCATGCGGCCGACCCGTACGATCCCAAGTCGGTGCGGGCGTCCACCGGATCGCTGTTCGCGGTGCCGGTGGTGCGGGTGCCTTCCCATCGGGAGGTGCTGGCGTGGGTGACGGGCCTGCGGGCGGACGGCCTGCCGGTGACGGTGATCGGCGCGGACGAGCGGGGCGCCGCCGACGTGGCGGCGTGCGACCTGACGGGGCCGGTGGTGATGGTCATCGGCAGTGAGTCGACGGGGTTGAGCGTGGCGTGACGCCGGTCCTGCGACGTGCTGGCCCGCATTCCGATGACGGGCGCGGCCAGCTCCCTCAACGCCGCCAGCGCCGCCACGGTCCTGCTGTACGAGACGGCCCGGCAGCGTTCCGCCGCGCCCGCGGGCGCCTGACGGCGGCGTTTCCTGCCCCGGCGGGCGGGCGGGCGGCGGGGGCCGGTGCGCCATGCCGGTGACGGCGGGCGCGGTCAGGCGGTCAGGTGGTAGAGCCTGGCCAGTTCGGCGACGTTGTCGACCATCAGGGCGCGCAGCTCGGCGGGCTCCAGGACTTCGACGGCGGCGCCCAGGCGCAGCAGCTGCCACGCGGCCACGCGGGTCGACTCGATGGCGACGCGTACCTGGATGCGGCCGGTGTCGTCGGGCGGGCCGGCCTCGGCCAGGGCTTCGTCGGTGATCGCGGCTCCGACGCTGTGGCGCAGCAGGGGCACGGCGTCGGGGTCGAGGCGCACGACGGCCTCCGCCCGGTACATGCTGCCGCGGAACCGGGCGGACCACTCGGTCCAGTAGGCGGCCAGGTCGAATCCTTCGGCCCGGGTGAAGTATCCGTCGAGCAGTTCGGCGGCCTGGATGCGGCTGACCCGGTAGGTGCGCATGTCGTCGGCGGCGGTGCCCGGTGTGCGCCTGCCGGTGACGTCGTGGGCGGGGTCGGGCCGGGGGGTGCCGCGCGGCTGCTCCGCCGCGTCCTCGGCAGCGCCCTCCGCGGTGTCCTGTACGGTGTCCTCCGCCGCGTCCTCGGTGGTGTCTCCGGCCGAGCGCTCGGCCGGGTCTTTCGCCGGGCGGCGGGGGCCCGCGCCGGCGGGCTCCGGCGGGTCGTGGCGGCTGACGGCGACCGGGGCGGCGGGCCCGTCGGGGACGGCGCGGGCCACCATGTACCAGTTGCCGGCCTTCAGCACCAGCCCGTGCGGGTGCACGGTGCGTTCCACCACCGATGGGCCCCAGCGCCGGTAGGTCATGCGCAGTGGCCGCTGCTGCCACACGGCGTCGGCCGCCTCGGCCAGGAACCGGGTCTCGTCGCCCGGGTGGTACCAGCCGGGGACGTCGAAGTGGAACCGCTCGCGCATCCGGCGGGCCTGGCCGCGAGGCTCGGGCGGCAGGGCGGCGAGGAGCTTCAGCTCGGCCGCCGCCGCGACCTCGCCCAGGCCGAGTTCGGCGGCGGGGCCGGGCAGCGCGGCCAGGAACAGCGATGAGGCCTCCTGTTCGGTGAGGCCGTTCAGCCGGGTGCGGTAGCCCTCGAGGAGCCGGTAGCCGCCGGCCGGGCCGCGTTCGGCGTAGACGGGGATGCCCGCGGAGGAGAGCGCCTCGATGTCGCGGTAGACGGTGCGTACCGAGACCTCCAGCCGCTCCGACAGTTCGGTGGCGGTCATCCGGTCCCGGGTCTGCAGGAGCAGCAGGAGGGACAGCAGCCTGCTCGCACGCATGTCCTCATTGTGGCTTACGTGCCCTCTCCCCCGGTGCCTGCCTCGGTGGGCCACGGCGAGCACGGCGGAGGACGCGGCCGTGGACGCCGTGGCCCGGGTCGTGCCGGCGATGCGTGGCAGGCTCCCCGGTGGTTCCGGCCGGTGCGGTGCGGGGCGGTCAGGGCAGCACGACGAGTCGCCTGCCGTGGAGGTCGGTGCGCTGCCAGGCGATCTCGATGTCGCTCAGCGGGACCTTCTCCACGTCGAACGTGAGCTCGCCGGACCGGGTCCACGTCACGACCTGCTGGTACACCTCGCCGATGGTCTGCGGATCGAAGCCCTTGGCGGCGCCGCAGATCTCCACGCCGGAGGTGCGCAGGCTCGACGCGGCGAGGGTGAGCGCGGCGCCGGCGGACTCGCCGATCTGGACCACCCGGGTGGGTTTGCCGAGCCCGAACGTCCGGGGCACCAGGGCGCGCAGCAGGATCTCGCCGGGCCTGCCCCACAGGTAGTCCAGGACGACGTCGTAGCCGTCCGGGGCGGCGTCGAGGTACGCCTGCGCCAGTGCCTCGTCGGAGACGGCGGTGTTGATCACCGTGTCGGCGCCGACGGCCTGGACCTCGCGCAACCGGTCGTCGTCGCGGCCGGTGGCCACGATGCGGCCGGCGCCCAGCAGCCGGGCCACCTGGACCGCGAGCCGCCCGGCGACCCCGGTGGCGCCCTGCACGAGCACCGTCTCGCCGGGCGTGAACCCCGCGGCCGTTTTCATCGACATGGCGGTGATGGCCGAGGGCATCACGGTCACCACGGCGGGGTCGACGCCGTCGGGGATGGGCCGGTAGGAGCCGTGGGGCACCACGGTCTTTTCGGCGAGCGCGCCGTAGGGCGGGCGGACGTTGCCGAATCCGACGAGGGTGCCGTCGGGGAGGGCGCCGACGCCGTCGAAGGCGGGGATCATCGGCAGCCGGCCGGTGTACCGGCCGCTGGTGTAGTGCGTGCCGGCGGCGATCGCCTTGTCGACGTTCTCGACGGCGACGGCCTTGACGTCGATGATCACTTCGTCGTCGCCGGCCACCGGGTCGGGGAAGTCCTCGTAGCGCGGGACGCCGCCGACGTGGTGGAGCACCGCCGCCTTCATCCCAGGTCCTGACCGAACAGGCGGGCGATCCGGGTCTGCCATGCGGCCAGGACGCGGGGCGGGCGGGCCGGGGAGTGGTTGCGGCCCTGCCGGTGCGGGCGGTGGTGGGTGCGGGGGTGCCGCCGGTCGGGGTCGTGGCGGGTGCGGCCCTGGTGCCCGGCCGGCCGCTCGGTGTGCGGGGGAACTCCGGGGATGCGATGGGTCGCCCGGTGCATCAGGTCGACGAGCGTGGGCTGGTGGGTCATCGGTGCCTCCTCTGTCTCTATCACCGATAGAGAAATCTATCACTGATAGACTCCGCCCGGGAGGTGCCGCACGTGGCATTGGACAAGCAGCGCATCGTCACCGAGGCCGTCGCGCTACTGGACGCCGAGGGCCTCGACGGCGTGACCACGCGCAAACTCGCCGCCCGGCTCGGCGTACGGTCCCCGACCCTCTACTGGCACATCCCGAACAAAGCGGCACTGATCACCGCCATCGCCGAGGCGATCCTGGAGCAGGAGTTCGCCGAGCCGGCACCGCCCCCGCGCGATGAGCCCTGGCAGGACTGGCTGATCGGCCTGGCCGAGCGGCTGCGCCGCGCGCTGCTGGCCCACCCGGACGGAGCCCGCATCATCGCGGCCTCCCAGCTGTCCCTCAAGATGGCCGCCATCTCCGAACTGGCGATGAGCACACTGGTCGCGCGGGAGATTCCGCTACGGCAGGCTCGCCTGATCGTGCTGGTGGTGCTGCGGTTCACCATCGGCTTCGTCCTGGAGGAACAGGCCGGTCCCCCCGACGCGGACGCCCTGAACGGCTTCGACATGGCCGCCTACGCCGCGGTGTACCCCACCGTGATGGCCGGCGTGACAGAGTACTTCCAGCCCGGCCGCACCGTCGACGACCTGTTCCGCGACTGCCTGCGGCAGATCGTCCACGGGGGGCAGACCACGAACGGGAGAACATGAGCACGAGCCTCGCTCTCCCCCGCTGAGCCGGGCTCGATGAACGCCCATCGCCCGCTCGCCCGCCGCCGGCCGTGCCGAGGCACCGGTCCCGGCGAACCCGCCGGTGGCGACGCTCTCCGATCACGTCTCCGTTGCGGCGCCGCCGGGCCCGGACGCGACGACGCCCGTCGAACGACGCCCGTCAGACCTGGGCGCCGACGACCTCCAGCAGCCGCAGCCGCTCGGCGGTCTCGCTGCCCTCCGCCACGGTGAAGGCCATGATCCGCAGATCGGCGCCGAGCGCCGCGAGCACGTCGCAGTCGAGGGTCAGCTCGCCGACGCCCGCATGCCGGACCGTCTTGGTCAAGGGCTCGTGCACACCCACCACGCCGGAGTCCCACAGCGCCGCGAAGTCACCGCTGCGGGCACGGAGCTCATCGATCAGCGCGGCCAGCCCGGCATCCTTCGGATAGCGGGCCGACGCCGCCCTCAGGTCGGACACGAAGGCGGCGCGGTGACCCGTCTCCCTGCTCACCGCCTGGGGGTATCCGGCGGGCGGTTCCACGAAGGACCACCACACCGCGTTCCTCGCGAAGCCGCGTGACGCGGGCGGGTCGCCGAACAGCGCGGCCCACAACCGGTTCCACGTGATGAGGTTCCACGCGGCGTCGTACACGCTCAGCGGTGTGCCGGTCAGCCGATCCAGCAGGCGCTGGACGCCCGGCGGCACATGGTCGGAAATCCGCCCGGGGCCCGGCGCCGCCTGACCGGCGAGCACGAAGAGGTGCTCACGCTCCGCCGCCGTCAGCCGCAACGCCCGGGCCAGCGCGGACAGTACTTGGGGGGACGGATTCGCCGACCTGCCTTGTTCGAGCCGCACGATGTAGTCGACGGACAGGCCGGTGAGCAGGGCGAGCTCCTCACGCCGCAGGCCCGGCGCGCGCCGGCGCCCGTCGTCCGGCAGGCCGGCCTCGGCCGGTTTCAGCCGATCCCGCCAGGCGTGCAAGGCCCTGCCGAGATCCGTGGATCCGGTCATCCCCCCAGTATCGGCGATCGGCCGCGTCCGGTCGTGGTACTCCGGGTCCGCCGGCTGCGGCGGGTACTGGTCGATGCCCGCGGGCCCGCGGAGGGTGGAGGCACCGGCCGACGGGCGGTGGCCGGCGGGGATCCGCTCGCCGGTCGGGACCGAAGGAGCACGTTCATGAAGTATCGCAACCTCGGGCGGACCGGGATCAAGGTCAGCCCTTACGCACTCGGCACGTTGATGTTCGCCAGCCAGATGGGCAACGACCCGGACGAGTCGGTCCGGATCATCCACAAGGCGCTGGACGCCGGGATCAACCTCATCGATACCGCCGACCGCTACGCCGACTCCGAGGACATCGTGGGAAAGGCCCTCAAGGGCCGCCGCGACGAGGTGGTCCTGGCCACCAAGGTCGGCCTGCCCATGGGCGAGGGCCCCAACCGGCAGGGCGCCTCCCGCCGCTGGATCACCACCGCCGTCGAGAACTCCCTGCGCCGGCTCGGCACCGACCACATCGACATCTATCAGCTTCAGCGGCCCGACCCGGACACCGACCTGGAGGAGACCCTTTCCGTCCTGACCGACCTCGTCAGGGCCGGCAAGGTGCGCGTGATCGGCTCCTCGACGACGCCCGCATCGATGATCGTCCAGGCGCAGTGGGTCGCCGGACGCGCCGGCCTGCAGCGGTTCCGCACCGAGCAGCCGCCGTACTCGATCCTGAACCGCGGCATCGAACGGGAGGTTCTGCCGATCGCGCAGGAGTACGGCCTCGGCGTCCTGGTGTGGGGCCCGTTCGGCCAGGGCCTGCTGACCGGCCGTGTGCGCAAGGGCGGTGACAACGACCTCAAACGCGTCCGGTTCTCCCGCCACCTCACCGACGAACGCCGCATCGACGTCGTCGAACGGCTCATCCCGCTCGCCGAGGAGGCCGGCCTGCCCATGACCCACCTGGCCATGGCGTTCACGATCGCCCACCCGGGCGTCACCGCCGCGCTCCTCGGCCCGCGCACCATGGACCACCTCGACGACCTGCTGGCCGGGGCCGGCGTCGAACTGTCCGACGACATCCTCGACCGGATCGACGAGATCGTCCCGCCGGGCACCGAGGTCAGCGCGCTCGACCAGGAGTACAAGCACCCGGCACTGCTCGACCCCGCTCTCCGGCGTCGTCCCGCCGGGCTCCGTTCGGCGGCCTGAGCCCGGCGACCGGGCGGCGGTCCGTCCGGAAAGGCGGCCCGGCCCTGGCACGCCGCAAGGCGGGTGCACGAGGCCAGGCGCGGCCCCCTTCCATGGCCCTGCGGAACGGCTCGGCCTCGCACCGTGACCGTTCCGCCCCCGCAGGGGCGGCCGGACAGGGCTGCCGGGCGTCGGTGAGGGGTTGTCGGAGAGGGTCGGATGGTTTGTGACAGTCCCAGCGCCTTTACATTGTAGATCAAATAGGCCCGGTTCAGGACGTGGCGAGCGCGGCCGGCCGCGTCGTCAGATGTCGCCGCTCACGTCGCCGCCGTCGTCGGGATGCGGGCTGCCGTCGCCGCTGCGGCCGGGAGTGGGCTGCGGCGAGGGCCGGGCCGGCTCGGGCGAGGTCGGCACCGGCGGCGGGGTGGGCACGAACACCGTGGCCGGCAGCGGACGCGCCGGCGTGAGACCGTCGTCGTCCCTGACCAGCAGCAGCCACGCCATCACGACCATCAGCAGCATCAGCACCACCAGGACGACACTGGCGATCACCACCGCGCGGCGGCTCTCGGTCAGCGGCGGCGCCGGCCTGGCCGGCGCCGGCAGCGCGGGGGCCCGGTCGGCCATCCAGTACGGCACGAAGTCGGGGCCGTGCTGCTCGCCGATCAGCGTGCCCGTGACGTACACCGGCTCCAGGAACAGCTCCGCGCCGGGCCCCTGGGGCCGGTACGGCACGGCCACCCACGGCGCCGGCCCGTCGTCCATGCCGACGACGGTCAGCTCGGCCAGCGGCGTGGTCACGGCCGCGCGGCCGCGGGCGCGGGCCATCCAGCCCCGGATGCCGCCCGTGCCGGCCTCCCTGACGGCGGCCAGGAACCTGTTGCGGGCGGCGGCGTCCAGCGCGGCCCCTCTGGTCAGCACCGCCAGCGACACGGCGCGGCCGTCGCGGGCCTGGCCCAAATAGACGAACCCCGCGGGCAGCACCCGCAGCCGCGCCTGTATCAGGTAGGGCCCCAGCTGGGGCGGATCGCCGTACTGCAGCGGACTGGGCACGCTTGCCATGAAAGCACACACCCCTATGCCAGGTCGCGTCACCGGTACGCGACCCGCGCCGACCCGCCTCTTTCGCGGCCGAATCTGATGGAATAGGGCTCATGACCGTTGCTGAAGAACCGTCGGGTGCCCGTGACGACGCGGCCACCGGCGACGTGCCGGAGGCCGCCCGCGACCCCGAGCCGCCAGGGGCGGCGCCGGAGCCGGACGGCGGGGAGACCGGCGGCGCGGTGGCCCGGCCCTCGGGCGGGGTGCCGGCGGGGCAGACCGGGATGACCGGCGAGGACGTCAGGCTGCTGCGGCAGGCGCTCGCCGAGGTGCGGCGGGTGATCGTCGGCCAGGACCACCTGGTGGAGCGGCTGCTGGTGGCGCTGCTCGCCAAGGGGCACTGCCTGCTGGAGGGTGTGCCGGGCGTGGCCAAGACCCTGTCGGCGTCGACGCTGGCCACGGTCGTGGGCGGCAGTTTCGCCCGCGTGCAGTTCACGCCCGACCTGGTGCCGTCCGACATCGTCGGCACCCGTGTCTATCATCCGTCCAGCGAGAGCTTCGATGTCGAGCTCGGCCCGGTGTTCGTCAACTTCCTGCTCGCCGACGAGATCAACCGGGCTCCGGCGAAGGTGCAGTCGGCGCTGCTGGAGGTGATGGCCGAGCGGCAGGTGACGCTGGCCGGTCGCACGCATCCGCTGCCGCGCCCGTTCGTGGTGCTGGCCACCCAGAACCCCATCGAGTCCGAGGGCGTGTATCCGCTGCCGGAGGTGCAGCGCGACCGGTTCCTGTTCCGGATCAGGGTGCCGCATCCGGGGGCCGATGAGGAGCTGGAGATCCTGCAGCGGATGAGCGTGACGCCGCCCACTCCGGCCACGGTGCTGTCGCCGGGCAAGCTGATGGCGCTGCAGGAGGCCGCCGCGCAGGTGTCGGTGCATCAGCTGGTCGCCGACTACGTGGTGCGGCTGGTGATGGCGACCCGCGCCCCGGCCGACTACGGCCTGCGCGACCTGCAGGACGTGATCGAGATCGGCACCAGCCCGCGGGCGACGCTCGGCCTGGTCGCCGCCGGGCGGTCGCTGGCGCTGCTGCGCGGCCGCGACTACCTGCTGCCCGACGATGTGCGCGACGTCGCGGTGGACGTGATGGCGCACCGGCTGATGCTGACCTTCGACGCGCTGGCCGACGGCGTCGACGCCGAGGACGTGGTGCGGCAGATCCTGCGGACGGTGCCGCCTCCCCTGGTCGTCTGGAACCAGGGCAGGCGGTGAGCGACCGGATGCCCGGGCAGGGCGGTCCGCCGGGCGACGAGCCGCAAGCCGGGGCGTCGCCGGAGCACGCGCTGCGGCGGCTGGAGCTGACGATCGTGCGGCGGCTCGACGGCCTGCTGCACGGCGGCCATCAGGGCCTGCTGCCGGGGCCGGGCAGCGAGCCGGGCGACTCGCGGGTGTACGTGCCGGGCGAGGACGACGTGCGGCGGATGGACTGGGCGGTGACGGCCCGCACCACGGTGCCGCACGTGCGGGACCTGGTCGCCGACCGCGAGCTGGAGACGTGGGCGCTGGCGGACCTGTCGGCCAGCATGGACTTCGGCACCGCCGATCTGGAGAAGCGGGACCTGGTGATCGCCGCGGTGGGGGCGATCGGGTTCCTGGCGAGCCGCATCGGCGACCGGTTCGGGGCGTACGCGCTGCACGCGGGGCAGGTGCACCGGTTCCCCGCCCAGCCGGGCCGGCCCTCGCTGTACGCGCTGCTGCGGGCGCTGGCCGCCGCGCCGAGGGGCGTGCCGGGCGGCGACGACACCAGCCTGGCCGAGGGCATCGAGCTGCTGTCGCGGGCGCGGCGCCGGGCCGGAATGCGGGTGGTGGTGTCGGACTTCCTGGACCCGGTCGACCCTGCCTCCCCGGAGGCGGAGCGGCCGTGGGAGCGGCCGATCCGGCGGCTGGCGGCCCGGCATCAGGTGCTGGCGGTGGAGGTGCTGGATCCGCGGGAGCTGGAGCTGCCCGACATCGGGCGGGTCACGCTGACCGACCCGGAGACCGGGCGCACCGCCGATGTGTTCCTGAGCCGCCGGATCCGCGCCGACTACGCGCGGGCGGCGGCCCTGCAGCGGGAGTCCACGCGGGTGGCGCTGCGGCGTTGCGGCGTGTCGCATCTGGTGTTGCGTACCGATGAGGACTGGGTGTTCGCCATCGCCCAGTTCGTGCTCAGGCAGCGCCGCATCGCGCATGTGATGCGGCGCTCGGCTGCGGCCGGGCAGGCGGGAAGGGCTGGTGCGTGAGATGAGCTTCCTCTCCCCCGGCTGGCTGTGGTTGTACGGCCTGCTGGCGCTGATGGTCGCGGGGTATGTCGCGGCGCAGTTCGCGCGGCGCCGGTACGCCGCGCGGTTCACGAACCTGGCGATGCTGTCGCTGGTGGTGCCGGACGGGCCGGGGTGGCGGCGGCATGTGCCGGCGGCGCTGTTCCTGCTGATGATGGTGCTGCTGGTGTTCGCGGCGGCGCGGCCGGCCGACGCGGTGCGGGTGCCGCGCGACCGGGCCACGATCATGATCGCGGTGGACATCTCGCTGTCGATGGAGGCGGCCGACGTGTCGCCGACGCGGCTGGTGGCGGCCCGGCAGGCGGCCCAGCAGTTCGTCCGGGAGCTGCCGGAGCGGTTCAACGTGGGCCTGGTGTCGTTCGCGCGGTCGGCGGCCGTGGTGGTGTCGCCGACCACCGACCATGTGGCGGTGACGACCGCGATCGGGAACCTGACGACGCGGCCGGGCACGGCGATCGGGGAGGCGGTGTTCAACTCGATCGACTCGATCCGGTCGTTCGACCAGCGGGCCGTGACCGATCCGCCGCCGTCGGCGATCGTGCTGCTGTCGGACGGCGACAACACCTCGGGGCGGTCGGTGAACGAGGCGATCGACGCGGCGACGCAGGCGCATGTGCCGGTGTCCACGATCGCCTACGGCACACCCGACGGCACGGTCGACATCGACGGGCGGGCGGTGAACGTGCCGGTGAACAAGGCGGCGCTGCAGTCGCTGGCCGACGGCACCGGCGGGCGGGCGTACTCGGCGGAGTCGGGCGACCAGCTGCGTGAGGTGTACAGCCAGATCGGCACGTCACTGGGCTACAAGGTCGTGCACCAGGAGGTGACGCAGCGGTTCGTGCTCGCGGCGGTGCTGGCGGGCGTCGCCCTGGCCGCGAGCACGATCGCGCTCGGCTCGCGCCTGCCCTGACCCCGCCCCGGCCATGCGCCGGCCGTTCGCGGGTTCGCTCCGGCCGGGCCGTGAGTCCGCCGGGACGCCGCGGCGGTGATATACCTTCCCGGATGGCGCACTACTTCGAGGAGAGCCCGCACGCGGCGGCCCGGCCGGGCACGGTCGACGTGATCCTGCCCGACCTGCATCTGCGGCTGGCCACCGACAGCGGGGTCTTCTCCCCCGGCCGGCTCGATCCCGGCACCCGCGTGCTGCTGGCGAGCGTGCCGCCGCCGCCCGCCGAGGGCGACCTGCTGGATCTGGGCTGCGGGTACGGCCCGATCGCGCTGACCATGGCGTCCCGGGCCCCGTCGGCGACCGTGTGGGCGGTGGACGTGAACCGGCGGGCGGTCGAGCTGTGTGCGCGGAACGCGGCGAGCGCCGGCCTTGACAAAGTAAGGTCGGTGCATGTCGACGAGGTGCCGCCGCACGTGCGGTTCGCCGCGATCTGGTCCAATCCGCCGATCCGCATCGGCAAGGCGGCGCTGCACGCGATGCTCTCCACGTGGCTGGATCGGCTCGAGCCCGGCGGCGAGGCCCACCTGGTGGTGCAGAAACACCTGGGGTCGGACTCGCTACAGCGCTGGCTCACGGCGCAGGGCCTGCCGGCGACGCGGGTGACGTCGCGCTCGGCGTACCGGGTGCTGCGGGTCTCGGCCCGGCAGGGGCCCGGGGAGGCCGCGGCGCAGTGACGTCCGGGCCGCGGCACACCCGGTCACCGCGGGGCGGCGCCCGCCCGGCACCGTCCACACGGAACACACGGAACACACGGAAACCGACCACACGCAACCGACCGAACATGACCGAAACGGCGTGATGAAAACAGCACACGGCACCACCGGCGGCCGCCGGCAGCTGCGGCCCACCGACGTCAAGCGGCTCAACCGCACCTGGCGCCGATCGACGCAGGGCCGCCTGGCGATGATCCTGGAGTCGATCACCAGCCCCTTCAACGTGGGCTCCATCTTCCGCACGGCCGCGGCGTTCGGCGTCGAGCGCGTCTGGCTGGCCGGCAACACCACCGCGCCGTCCAACCCGAAGGTGGGCAAGACCGCCCTCGGCACCGACCGGCTGGTGGAGTGGACGGGCCCGGTCGAGGTGGCCCAGGCCGTGCGGGAGGCGCGGGAGGACGGGTTCACCGTGGTGGCGGTGGAGCTGACCGGCGACGCGGTGCCGCTGCCGCACGCGCGGCTCACCGAGGACGTGTGCCTGGTGGTGGGCAGCGAGGACCACGGCTGCTCGCCGGCGCTGCTGGAGGCGGCCGACCGGGTGTGCTACATCCCGCAGACCGGCCGGGTCGGCTCGTTCAACGTGGCCGTGGCGGCCGCGATCACGCTGGCCGAGGTGCGGCGGCAGGAGTGGGCCGCGGCCCCTCCCCCGCAGCCGGACCAGGGCTGATCCTCCCACGGTGGCGCAGTCGTGATCTAAACGTTCACGCGCGTCATATGACGCGGGGACGCCGACCGGGCATACTCCTGCACGTGTACCGCCGATTCGCGTTCCTCGACCATCCGGGGCCGCTCGCCTTCGCCCACCGTGGCGGCGCCGCGGAGGGCCGGGAGAACACCATGTCCGCGTTCGCCCGCGCGGTCGGGCTGGGCTACACCTACCTGGAGACCGACGTGCACGCCACGGCCGACGGCGTGCCGCTGGCCTTCCACGATCACACGCTGGAGCGGGTGACCGACCGGCGGGGCCGTATCGCCGAGCTGCCCTACCGCGAGGTGCGGCGGGCGCGCATCGGCGGCGTGGAGGAGATCCCGAAACTGGAGGATCTGCTGGGCGCCTTCCCCGGGGCACGGTTCAACATCGACGTCAAGGAGGCGGCGGCGGTCTGGCCGCTGGCCGACGCGGTGCGCCGCACCGGCGCCTACGACCGGGTGTGCGTGACGTCGTTCTCCGACACGCGGCTGCGGGCCGCGCTGCGCGCGATCGGGCGCGAGGTGTGCTTCTCGCTGGGCCCCCGAGGGGTGGCGGCGCTGCGCACGGCCGCCATGAGCTCGGGGTACGGGCGGCTGCTGGCCGGGCTGGCCCGCACCGGGGCCGGGTGCGCGCAGATCCCGATGGGGTTCCGGGGGCTGCCGGTGGCGACCCGGTCGGTGGTGCGCACGGCGCACGCGCTCGGCCTGCAGGTGCACGTGTGGACGGTGGACGACCCGGCACGGATGGAACGGCTACTGGACATGGGCGTCGACGGCATCATGACCGACAACATCACGGGGCTGCGCGAGGTGCTCGGCTCCCGCGGCCAGTGGTATCCGGGGCAGGTGCCGGCATGAGCGAGGTGGCGGCGGCCCCCGACGGCTCCCCCGACGGTCCGGACGGCACCGGCGGCGCGGACGGGCCGCCGCCGGGGAACGGGACGCGGACCGCCGCCCAGCTGCGGCGCGAGCAGCGCGGCTGGTACTGGTACGACTGGGCCAACTCCGCGTTCTACACCACCGTGATCACGGTGTTCCTCGGCCCGTACCTGAACGACGTGGCCGAGCGGGCCGCCGGGGCGGACGGGTACGTGTGGTTCTTCGGGCTGGACCTGCGGCCAGGCGCGTACTTCTCGGCGGTCGTCACGATCTCGGTGGTGTTCCAGGTCGTCGTCATGCCGGCGGCGGGAGCGCTGGCGGACCACACCGGCCGCAAACGCGAACTGCTGGGCGTCACCGCGCTGCTGGGCGCCGCCGCCACCATGGGCTTCTACCTGGTGACGGGCGAGGCCTACCTGCTGGGCGGTGTGCTGCTCATCGTCGCCAACACCTCCTACGGGGCCAGCGTCGTCGTCTACAACTCGTTCCTGCCGCAGATCTCCTCGGAGGAGGACCGCGACCGGGTGTCGTCCCGCGGCTGGGCGTTCGGCTACCTGGGCGGCGGCCTGCTGCTTCTGCTGAACCTGGGCCTGTTCCAGTTCCATGACGCGCTGGGCGTGCAGACCGGGGCGGCGGTGCGGATCTGCCTGGCGTCGGCGGGGGTGTGGTGGGCGGCGTTCACCGTGATCCCGCTGCTGCGGCTGCGCAACCCGCGTCCCGCCGGCGGCGCCCTTTCCGGCGGCGGCCGCACCGCCGTCGCCGACAGCTTCCGCCAGCTCGCCCGCACCGCCGCGGGCCTGCGCCGCTACCCGCGCAGCCTGCTGTTCCTGGTCACCTACCTCATCTACAACGACGGCGTGCAGACCGTGATCACGTACTCCGCCGTCTACGCCGACAAGGCGCTCGGGCTGGAGCAGGGCACGCAGATCACCGCGATCCTGCTGGTGCAGTTCGTGGCGTTCGGCGGGGCGCTGCTGCTGGGCCGCGCCGCCCAGTCGTTCGGCACCAAACGGACCGTGCTGGTGAGTCTGGTGCTCTGGATCGCGGTGGTGGGCGTGGCCTACTTCCTGCAGCACGGCGCGACCATGCAGTTCTACGCCCTGGCCTTCGTGATCGCCATCATCCTCGGCGGCACGCAGGCGCTGTCGCGGTCGTTGTTCTCCCTGGTGATCCCGCCGGGCCGGGAGGCCGAGTACTTCAGCCTGTTCGAGATCAGCGACAAGGGCTCGGCGTTCCTGGGCTCTCTGGTGTGGACCCTGGCCGTGCAGTTCACCGGCAGTTTCCGCGTCGCCGTGGCCTCGTTGGTGATCTTCTTCGTGGTGGGCCTGGTCATGCTGGCCGCGGTCGACCTGCCCCGGGCGATCAGAGACGCCGGCAACGAGGTGCCGGCGCACATCTAGCGCCGCCGGTCGCGCCGCAGGGCCCCATACCGGGACCGCAGACGAGGCAAAAAGCGCGATTGGATCACCCCTGGGATGGGAATCCATCCACGGTACCAAGCGTTGAACCACCGTGGAGACCAACCCCTCACACAACGGGGCCCTCAGGAGGCATTGAAACATGGGCGAGCGTGCACTTCGCGGTACCCGGCTCGGGGCGACCAGCTACGAGAACGACCGCAACACCGATCTGGCCCCGCGCCAGGAGGTGTCCTACACCTGCCCGAAGGGTCACACCTTCGATGTGCCCCTCGCCGCCGAGGCCGAGATCCCGGCGACCTGGGAGTGCCGTAGCTGTGGTGCCGTGGCGCTGCGGGTCGACGGCGAGCAGCCTCAGCAGAAGAAGGTCAAGCCGCCGAGGACGCATTGGGACATGCTGCTGGAGCGGCGCACCATCGAGGACCTGGAGGAAGTCCTGAACGAGCGGCTGGCGATCCTGCGGGCGCAGCGCCGCAAGAGCGCCTGACCTGACCCGATCTTTTTGATCTTCCCGGGCGGCCGTCGTCGACGGCCGCCCGCTTAGGCGGGACGCATCGTCTGCCGTGCACCGGCGCGCGAGGCCCCCGGCCCACCGCCCGGGCCGGGGGCCTCGTCATGTCCGGCGCATCATGGCCGCGTTCGCGGTGCGGTCCGCCCCTCGGGGGCCGCGTCAGCGCTTGCCGTGGTCGGCAGGGCCGAGCGGTGCCGGAGAGCCGGGGCGATGCGCGGGCCGCTCCTCGTCCACCCGTTCCACGATCACCTCGCCGGGCACCACACGGCCCGGCGCCCGCCCGTCCGGGTCCGGGCCGTGCGGGGCCCGGCCGAACGGCGTTCCGAAGGGGCCTCCGGCGAACGGGGCCGTGCCCCCGAGCAGGCTCAGCCGCCTGCCGACCACCCAGCCCAGGGCACGGCGGGCGACCGGCCGGGTGACGGGCAGCATCAGCAGCAGACCGGCCACGTCGGTGACGAACCCGGGGAAGATCAACAGGACGGCGCCGCCGATCACCAGCGCGCCGTCGGCCAGCTCGCGGTCGGGCATGCGGCCCGAGCCCACGACGGTGCGCAGGGCCGCGAGCGCGCGGCCGCCCTCGCGGCGGGCCAGCCACAGGCCGAGCAGGCTGCCGGCGACCAGCAGGCCGAGCGTCGCCCAGCCCCCGATCGCCTGGGCGACCAGGATGATCACCACGATCTCCACGATGGGGACCAGCAGCAGACTCAACGACGTCAGCACGCGCACCATATGGGGGGAACGCTGCCGGGACGTCCGGGGGTTCCCGGTGGGGCGCGCGACGGCGAAGGTTCGCGTATGGCGTAAGCGGCGCGGTGTGGACGGCGCGGTGGACGGCGCGGTGGAGGGCGCGGCGGGCGGGCGGCGGTTCGCCGGGCGCGGTGGGCGGGACCCCTGCTCCCCTGAACGATCTTTCGATAGTGTTCGAAGGTGAGCACGGTGAATGTCGCGCCGACGTGGACGGCCGAGGCCGACGAGCATGTGGCGCCGCGGCCGGAGTCATCGGCCCTGCTGATCATCGACACTCAGGTGGACTTCGTCGACGGCGGTGCGAGCCCCATCGACGGCACGAGTGCCGTCGTGCCGAGGC
The DNA here is from genome assembly GCA_044507605.1 of Actinomycetales bacterium. Lineage (GTDB taxonomy): Bacteria > Actinomycetota > Actinomycetes > Streptosporangiales > Streptosporangiaceae > Thermopolyspora. Next base: position 36,949 of record JBIQJI010000003.1, read on the forward strand.
TGGTGGCGCTGCGCGACGCGTTCCGCGCGGCGGGCCGGCCGATCGTGCACGTGGTGCGCATCTATACGGGCGACGACGTCGATCGGGTGCGTCGCACGGCCATCGCGCGGGGTTCGGGGCTCGTGGCGCCCGGTTCCCCCGGGTCGCTGGTGGTGCCCGAGCTGCGGTCGGGCTGGGCGGCCGAGCCGGAGCCGCGGCGGCTGCTGGCGGGCGAGCTCGCCGAGGTGGCCCCGGGCGAGGTGGTGATGTGGAAGCCGCGCTGGAGTGCGTTCCACCGCACCCGGCTGCACGAGCATCTGACGGGGCTCGGTGTCGACACGCTGGTCGTGGCGGGCTGCAACTTCCCCAACTGCCCCCGGGCGACGATCTTCGATGGCAGCGCACGCGACTATCGGCTGCTCGTGCCCTCCGACGCGGTCTCGCGCATCACGCCGGCGCATCTGGACGAGCTCGGCGGCATCGGGGCGCTGCACGCCGGCACCGGCGAGATCATCGCCGCTCTGCGGCCGGGCGGCTGAGCCCGGGCGAGGCGCGGGCACTCGCCGGGACGGTGGGCCGCCGTCCCGGCGGCCGGGCGCCGCCCGTCGCCCGGCCGGTGGGCGGGCTGGGTCAGCGGCGGGCGGCGGCCGCCTCGCGGCGGGCCTTGGCCTGGCGGAAGGCGCGGCGGCGGCGGAGCCGTTCGGGCATGCCGGTGACGCCCCACAGGGCGATGCGCCAGAACGCCTCCATCATGACGCTGCGGCTCATCTTGCTGGCGCCGACGGTGCGGTCGACGAAGGTGATCGGCACTTCGACGATGCGCAGGTCGTTGCGGTGGGTGCGCAGCGTCAGGTCGACCTGGAAGCAGTAGCCCTGCGACTGCACGTCGTCGAGGCCGATCTTGCGCAGCGTGCTGGCGCGGTAGGCGCGGAAGCCGGCGGTGGCGTCGTAGACGGGCATGCCGAGCAGCAGCCTGGTGTATCGGTTGGCGCCGCGCGACAGCAGCATGCGGGAGGCCGGCCAGTTGCGCACCTCGCCGCCGGGCACCCAGCGTGACCCGATGACCAGGTCGGCGCGGCGCCGGGTGAGGGCCCGCAGCAGGCGCGGCAGGTCCTCGGGGCTGTGCGAGCCGTCGGCGTCCATCTCCACGAGCACGTCGAAGCCTTCGGCCAGGCCCCAGCGGAACCCGGCGATGTAGGCGGCGCCGAGGCCGCTTTTGCCGGGGCGGTGCAGCACGTGCACGTGGTCGTCGTCGGCGGCCAGCTTGTCGGCGACCTCGCCGGTGCCGTCGGGGCTGTTGTCGTCGGCGACCAGCAGGTGCGCGTCGGGCACGGCGGCGCGCAATCGACCGGTGATCAGCGGCAGGTTGTCGCGCTCGTTGTAGGTGGGGATGATGACGAGCACCCGTCCAAGCATCCGCTGCATCACCTGTCCTCGTCTCGCGGATCGCCCGCCCCGCCGCCTGCGTCTCTGCCGCGTCGTGCTTGTACGATCGCAACTCCCAAACCACACATACCCGCCGTTATGAGTATCCACTCTGGCCACGCCCCGGCGCGGGTCGCGATCGTCTCTCCGGTGCGCAGCGGCACGGTGACGACGTTCATGTCGGCGACCAGCTCCCCGGTGTGCCACCCGACGGCGCCGTCGGGCGAGATGGAGGCGGATATGCCGGTGGTCGCCACGGAGACCACCGCACGGTTGTGCTCCACCGCGCGCAGCTGCGCCATGGCAAGCTGCTGCGCGGGGAGATTTGTCAGAGCATAGGTGGCGTTGTTGGTCTGCACCACCAGGGGCGTGGCGCCGGTGCGGACGGTGCCGCGCACCACGCCGTCGAAGGCGACCTCGTAACAGCTGATCGACCCTACCGTGACCTGGCCCATCTTCAGCGATCCGGGCCGGTGGCCGGGCAGGGACTGCAGGCCGACGAGGTCGACCCGGTCGATGAATTTTTCAAACAACGACCTCATCGGGGTGTACTCGCCGAAGGGCACCAGCTTCTGCTTGTCGTAGTAGGCGCCGGGGCCGGTGGCCGGGCTCCAGACGATGGCGCGGGTGTGGCGGAAGTCGCCGTCGGCGGTGCGGACCACCGCGCCGACCAGCACGGGCACGCCGATGTCACGCGCGGCGGAGTCGATGACCTGGTGGGCGGAGGCACTGCGGTAGGGGTCGATGTCGGTGGAGTTCTCGGGCCAGACCACGATGTCGGGCCTGGGCAGGCGGCCGGCGCGCACCGCGCGGGCCATCTCGTGGGTCACGCGGGCGTGGTTGTTGAGCACGACGGCGGGCTCGTCGCCGAGGAAGTTCATGCCCCGGCCGGGTACGTTGCCCTGCACGACGCCGATGCGCAGCGTGCGCTCGCCCGGGGCCGGTCCGGGGCGGGGCACGGCGTACGCCAGCAGGGGCACCGCCACGGCGCCGGCGAGGGGCCAGGCGGCCGCGCGGCCCCACCGGAGCGTGCGCACCGCCCGCCACGCCCCTGCGAGGGACGCGGCCGGGGCGAGCCGTAGCGCGGCCGCGGCGGCCAGGGTGCCGCACAGCACGACGGCGAACGAGACCAGCGGGGCGCCGCCGAGCGCGGCGTAGGGGGTGAACGTGGTGTGGGGCTGGCTGAACGCCACCCGGGCCCAGGGGAACCCGCCGACGGGGAACAGGCCGCGGGCCCATTCCTGGGCGACCCACAGGCAGCTCACCCACAGCGGCCACCAGGGCAGGCGCATCACCAGGGCGGCCGCGGCGGCCAGCGCGGCCCAGAACAGGCTTTCGACGGCCACCAGGGCCAGCCAGGCGTCGTAGCCGACGGGCCACAGCCAGGCCAGCGTGGGCAGCAGGAACACGAACGCGGCGAGGTAGCCGAGCCAGGCGGCGCGGCGCGGCCGGACGCCCCGCACGGCCAGGGTCATCGCGGCGATGCCGGCCGGGGCGAGCCACCACAGGCCGATCGGCGGGAAGGCCAGGTAGAGCAGCACTCCGCCGATGGCGCCCGCGGCGATGCGCGCGAGCAGGCGCGGCGGCGCGGCGGCGGGCGCGCGGGCGGCTCCGGCCGTCTTCTGCAGGGTTTCGTTGGCCACGGTGCTGGTCGCCGCGAGGCGGCGTTCTCCTTGCGGGTCGCGGTAGACGTCATGAACGCTACCGTCCCCGGGCCGATGCGCGGTACCTGACGGGGCCGGTGCGGCGCCGCCAGGTACGCCGCTGCGGCCTTGGGCGCGGCCGGTGGCCGGTTCGCGGCGCATCGGCCCGCGCCGCCGCCACATATCCGCCAAAGCGATGAATCCGCTGGTCAGAGCCATTTTGCGGGTTGTTGCCTAGCTGCGAAAACTTGGTATATCCGCTGATCGGGACACGGTTGACATCTGAGCTGAGGTCGGTAGTTTGCTGCCCAGTCCAGCACGGGACTGACCGGCCGGCCGCCTTGTGATCAGCGCCGGGTTCTGCGTCCGTGACGAAGGGCAGTGCCTTTCGCACAGCCAGGCGCGGGGCCGGCGCCGTGCGCGGGCGGGGCACCCCGGCCGGGCGGGGGGTTGGACCCGGGAGGGGCCCGGATACCCAGTAGACAACGGAATTCCGAGCTCGCCGCCGACGAGACGGGTCCGGTCCGAAGGGTCGTCCGGGCCCTCTTCCGTGCCTTCTCCCCGGTGCCTCCCCTATGCCTTTCCTGTGCCTCCCCTGTGCTCTTGTGCGATGTCCCGGATCCGGTCGCCTGGGTCCCGGGATGGCGGGGACGTCCGGATGGGGGCTATCCGGGTGGCGGGGCGGGCAGCGGGGCCGGCGGGTCCGGGAGCGGGCCCGAGTGGAGCACGCCGAGGCGCCGGGTGGCGCGGGTGAGCGCGACGTACAGGTCGCCGGCGCCGCGCGGGGACTCCGCGAGGATCTCGGCCGGCTCGATCACGATGACGGTGTCGAACTCCAGGCCCTTGGCGTCGCGGACGCCGAGCACGGCGACCGGCGAGTCGAGCGCGGCCGGGCCGGCGGCGGGCGCGGCGTCCAAGGGGGCGAGCAGGCGGGTGAGGCCGGCCGCGATGGCGGCGGCGCGGGCGCGGGGCGTGATCACGGCGATGCGACCGCCTTCGGGCAGGTGGCGGGCGACGGCACGGGCCGCCGCCGGGGCGAGGTCGGCGGCCGGGACGCGCAGCGCCCAGGGGGTCTCGCCGGTCTCGCGCGCGGGGTCGGGGGCGCGCAGGCCGGGGCCGACCAGGTCGAGCACGCGTGCCGCGACCGCCATCAGCGCGGCGGGCGTGCGGTAGTTGACGGTGAGGCGCCGCTCGCGCCAGCGGCCGGCGGCGTAGGGGTCGAGCACCTGGGCCCAGGAGGTGACGCCGGCGGCGGAGCCGGTCTGGGCCAGGTCGCCGACGATGGTCATGGAGCGGGCGGGGCAGCGGCGCATCAGCATGCGCCAGGCCATGGGCGACAGTTCCTGCGCCTCGTCGACGATGATGTGGCCGAAGGCCCAGGTGCGGTCGGCGGCGGCCCGTTCGGCGGTGGTGAGATGGCCGGTCTCGGCGCGGTGGCGGGCGGCGAGCCGCTCGGCGTCGACCAGGCCGGCCATGCCGGTCAGCTCCAGCACCTCCCGGGCGTAGGCGAGGTCGCGGCCGTGCCGTTCGCGCTCGGCGCGGCGGCGGGCGGCGAGTTCCTCCTCGGCGTGGGTGGCGGCGGCGCGCAGCACGTCCTGGTCGATGTCGCCGAGCAGTTCGGCGGCCTCGTCCAGCAGGGGCACGTCGGCCTCGGTCCAGCGGGGCGGGCGGGGCCGGCCGGGCGGGCCCGGGTCGCGGAGCAGCAGGTCGCGTTCGGCGGGGGTGAGGCCGGCGCGGGTGAGGCGGCCGGGCGAGGCGTACAGGCCGGCGAGCAGGCCCTGGGGGGTCAGGTAGGGCCAGATGCGGTTGAGCGCGGCCCGCACGGCGGGCTCGGCGCGCAGGTCGGCGCGCAGGCCGGCCAGGTCGGACTCGTCGAGCAGGTGCCTGCCGAGGTGGCGGGCGGCCTGGCGGGCCAGGGCGTCCAGCAGGTGGCGCACCAGGACGGCGCGGGCCTGGTTGTGGGGGCGGCGGGAGCGGGCGGCGCGGTTGCGGGCGGCCTGCAGGGTGCGGCGGTCCAGGCGCAGGGTGTAGCGGTCGAGTGCGATGTCGATGGGCGCGGCGGGGACGCGCTGGTGGTCGCGGACGGCCTCGGCGATGACGCCGGCCATGCGGGCGTCGCATTTGAGCCGGGCGGCCTCGGGGGTGTCGGTGGCGGTGACGGTGACGCCGGGCAGCAGCTCGGCGATGGTGGACAGCAGCACGTCGGTCTCGCCGAGGGAGGGCAGGACCTGTTCGATGTAGCGGGTGAAGATGGGGGTGGGGCCGATGATGAGCACGCCGCGGCGGGCGAGCCGGTCGCGGTGGGTGTAGAGCAGGTAGGCGGCGCGGTGCAGCGCGACGACGGTCTTGCCGGTGCCGGGCCCGCCGGTGACGACGAGCACGCCGGCGAGGTCGTCGCGGATGATGCGGTCCTGCTCGGCCTGGATGGTGGCCACGATGTCGCGCATGCGGCCGGTGCGGCGGTCGCCGAGGGCGGCCAGCAGGGCGGCCTCGCCGTTGAGGGTGGCGCGGTCGGCGTCGGTGAGGCGGTCGAGGTCGAGCAGGTCGTCGTCGACGGCGAGGATGTCGCGGCCCTTGGTGCGCAGGTGGCGGCGGCGGGTCACGCCCATGGGGGTGGCGGGCGTGGCGCGGTAGAACGGCTGGGCGACGGGGGCGCGCCAGTCGATGAGCAGGCGGTGCTGCTCGTCGTCGGACAGGCCGAGGCGGCCGATGTAGAGGGTGCGGCCGGTGCCGCCGGTGTCGCCGGTGGACAGGTCCAGGCGGCCGAAGCACAGGCCGTTCTCCACGGCCCACAGGCGGGCCAGCCGGTCGGCGTACATGGCGGCGAAGGAGTCGCGTTCGGAGCGGTTCTGGTGGGTGCCGGTGGCGCCTTGGGCGAGCACCTCGTCCAGGCGGGCCTGGGTGCGGTCGCGCAGGGTGTCGAGGCGGTCGTACAGGCGGGCGACGTAACGCCGTTCGCGGGCCAGTTCGCTACGGCGCTCACCGCCGCCGTCGGCGTCGGTCGTGATGGGGCTCTCCGGGCCTGTGTGGTCCCCTGCCGGTGGCGGTCGCGGGAGATGGTGCGTGGGTCGTTCGGGTGCCCGCCGCGCGGGCCTTGGTCGGGCCCGTCACGTTAGCAGACCGGCACGGGCGGTGCGTGCCGTCGCGGCCCGGCCCTCACCCGGTGTCTTCGCCGGGTCCCTCGGGCGCGATCTCGGGTGAGCGGTAGTCGTAGGGGGTGCTGAGCACCACGGTGGTGCGGGTCGAGACGTTGGCGGCGGCGCGGATGCGCTGCAGCAGGTCCTCCAGGTCGCGTGGTGAGGCCACCCGCACCTTGAGGATGTAGCTTTCGTCGCCCGCGACGCTGTGGCACGCCTCGATCGCGGTCAGGTGGGCCAGCCGCTCGGGTGCGTCGTCAGGGGCGGCCGGGTCGATGGGCTTGATCGACACGAACGCGGTGAGCGGCAGGCCGATCGCGTCGTGGTCGACCAGCGCGACGTAGCCGAGGATCACCCCGCGCTTCTCCAGGCGCCTCACCCGCTGGTGCACGGCCGACACCGACAGCCCCGTCTCCCTGGCCAGTTCGGTGAAGCTCATGCGGCCGTCGCGGGTGAGCAGTTCCACGATGCGGCGATCGATCTCCTCCACCTCCACAAGGTAGCGCCGTCGCGGCCCGTTTCGACACGGTTGTGGCGATGGTGCCGTGCGGTGCGGGGCCGCGACTGCGGCGGGTCCGGGTCCCCGCCGTGCCGGGCCGGGCGCGGTCAGCCGCCCAGGTACGCCAGCACGGCGGCGACGCGGCGGTGGATGTCGGGGCTGTTCTCCAGGCCCAGTTTCAGGAAGATGGAGTTGACGTTCTTCTCCACGGCCGACACCGATACGTGCAGGGCCCGGGCGATGCCGCCATTGGACCGGCCGTGGGCCATCTCCCGCAGCACGTCCTGCTCGCGCGGGGTGAGCGGGTCGCCCTGCCCGCGCACGGCGCGGCGCGCCAGCAGGCCCTCGACGACCTTGGGGTCGATGACCGAGCCTCCGGCGGCGACGGCGCGCAGGGCGTCCAGCAGCTCGGCCAGGTCGCCGACGCGGTCCTTGAGCAGGTAGCCGTAGCCGGCGGTGCCGTCCTTGAACAGTTCGAAGGCGTACAGGGCGTCGGCGAACGCCGACAGCACCACGACGCCGGCCCGCGGGTCGGCGGCCCTGATGCGGTGGGCGACGTCGATGCCCTCCATGCCGGCCCGCCAGGGGCCGCCGGGCATCCGGATGTCGGTGACGATGACGTCGGGCCGCAGCCGCCCCGCGGCGTCCAGCAGCTCGCCGGCGGTGCCGACCGCGGCGGCGACGACGACCTGTCCCGACTGTTCCAGCAGCCGCCGGGTGCCCTCCCGGACGAGGTAGTGGTCGTCGGCGATGACGGCCCGCAGCGGCGCGTCCGGTGCCCTGCCGGGCGGCTCGGCGGGCGGTGTGCGGGGCGAGGGGTCAGGCATGGGCCGGCACCCAGGCCCGGACGCGGGTGCCCTCGCCGGGGGCGCTGTCGACGTCGAGGCCGCCGCCCAAGGCGATCAGGCGGTCGGCCAGGCGGCCGAGGCCGGTGCCCGGGGCGGCGAAGCCGGCGCCGTCGTCGGCGACGGTGGCCGTCAGCCGCCCGGCGGCGTAGGACAGCCGCACGTCGATGCGGGTGGCCGAGGCGTGTTTGAGGGCGTTGGCGACGGTCTCGCTCACGGTGAAGTACATCGCTCCTTCGATCTCGTCGGGGAATCTGCCGGCGCGCAGCGCCGGGTCGGCGGTGACGGTGGTGGTGACCGGCAGCCCGGAGCAGCGTTGCTCGACCGCCTCGACCAGCCCGCCCTGGGCGAGGGCCGAGGGGTGGATGCCGGCGGCCAGTTCGCGCAGGTCGGCCAGGGCCTGCTGGGCCTGCTCGCGCAGCAGGGTCAGGGTGTCGGGTCCGGCGCCGGTGGCGCGGGCCAGTTCCAGCCCGGCGATGAGGGCGACCAGTTGCTGCTGTGCTCCGTCGTGGATGTTGCGTTCGATGCGGCGCCGCTCGGCCTCCTGGGCGTTGACCAGGCGGGCGGCCAGGGCGGCGCCGCGCAGGGCCAGGCCCACGGGGACGGCCAGGGCGGTCAGCAGGCGCCGGTCCCGCTCGGTGAGCCGGCCGGTGGCGTCGGGGCCGCATTCGAGCCGGCCGAGGTCGCCGCCGGCGGGGATGGTGAGGGCGGGCGGGCCGTCCCGCCGGCCGGCGGTGACGGTGGTGCCGTCGGCGAGGGTGATGGCGGCCCATCGGGCGTCGACGCAGGCGCGTACGGCGTGGGCGAGGCGGCCGAGTTGCTCGGCCGGCTCGGCGTCGGCCAGGCCGGGGCCGAGCTCCGACAGCATCTCACCGACGGTGGGGCGCACGTCGAAGACCAGGTGCAGGCGGGGGCCGCGGACGGTGAGGCGGATGTCGAGCAGCCGGTGGCGTACGACGGCCACCGCGATCGCGCCGGGCAGCGCGCCCACGATGGCCAGCAGCCCGGCCATGGACAGCACGGTGGAGACGGCGTCGACGTCCGCGCTCCGGATCGCCGCGCGCAGCTCGCCGACGCCCTGTGGGGGCGGGGTGGCCGAGGCGACGTGGAAGGTGGGCAGCCCGCCGGTGACCAGCATCGCGGCGACCAGCGCGACTCCGGCGAGGTTGAGCAGCGCGCCGCAGATCATCCAGGCGAGCTGGCGCCGCTCGCCGGGTGCGCCGCGCCGCCACCGCACGGCCAGCGACGCGAGCGCGGCCATGCCGGCCAGCACCACCGCCGCCTGGCCGAAGGTGGACATCAGGACGCCGGCCCGGGCCAGGGGCGAGGCGCCGGCGGGGCCGGCGAGCGCCGCCAAGGCCGAGTCGGCGGTGCCGGCGGCGGCGAGCCGGCCGAGCCAGTGCACCGCGATCGCCAGGCCGCCGATCCAGGCGACGGGGCGCCAGCGGCGCGACGGCAGCCGCCCGTCGGGGAACAGCAGCGGCAGGTAGATCCAGGACAGGCCGTAGAAGACGGCGAACATCGGCGCCAGCGCGGTGACCGCGGCACGTGGCGTGCCCGTGACCGCGAGGCCGGCCCCGGCGGCGCCGAGGCCGAGACAGCAGGCGGTGGCCAGGAGCAGCCAGCCGTAAACGTTGCGGGGGCGGCGCGCGGCGATGAGCAGGCCCAGCGCGGGGACGGTCAGGGTGAGCGCGGCGAACGGCCATTCGGCGGGCGGCGGTGGCCAGCCGGATTCGAGCACCGTGGCGGTGCCGATGCCGATGGCCGCCACGGCCGCCAGGCACGCCGCGAGCGGCCGGGCGGTCCGCGCGCGATCCATGCACACCATGGTGCCGGTCCGGTGCCGCCTGTCGCCATGCGGACAACCGCACATCGGGCTGCGGCGGGCCGCAGCCCGGAAAATGGGAGGTCCGCCGCATACCGCGGCCGTCGTGGCCCTGCCTAGCGTGAGGCTCCCGAATCCGACCGGACGAGAAGGAGCTTGTGGTGCGTTCCTCACGATCGGGCCTGCCGGCCCGCCGCGCGTTCGCCCCGGCGCTGCTGGCCCTGACGCTGCCGCTCACCGCGTGCGGCGGCGCCGCGACGGCCGCCGCCTCCCCGGCCCCCGGCGCGACCGCCCCGCCGGGCACACCCGTCGGCACACCCGCGGGCACGTCCATGGGCACGCCTGTGGCCACGCCCAGCGGCACGGCGGCCCCGGGCGGGGCCGTCATCCCCGACACCCCCGTGGGCCGGCAGCTGCGCTGGCTGCTGGACGCGGTCACCCGCGCGCCGATCCCCGCCGCCGAGCTGGCCGGGCACTTCACCCCGGCGTTCCTCGCGCAGTTCCCGGCCGGTCAGATCAACGCCCTGCTGGCCGCCGTGCCGGACCTGTCGGTGACCGAGCCGGCCAGCGTCACCGACACGAGCATCTCCGCCCGGGGCACCGGCGGCGGCGGGCCGGTGGTCATCGACATCGGCGTCGACGGCACCGGGCTGATCGCCGGCCTGCGCATCACACCCGATGCGCCGGCCGCTCCGGCGCCGGCGAGCTGGCGGGAGCTGGACCGGCGGCTGCACGCGCTCGCCCCGCGGGTGAGCTTCCTGGCGGCCGAGGTCCACGGGCCCGCCTGCCGGCCGGTGCACACGGTGCGGGCCGCGACGGCGCGGCCGCTCGGCTCGATGTTCAAGCTGTACGTGCTGGGCGCGGTGGCCGACCGGATCCGGCACGGGCGGCTGTCGTGGGACACCGAGCTGACGATCACGCCGCGGCTGAAGAGCCTGCCGAGCGGGCGGCTGCAGGACCGGCCCGACGGGAGCAAGGTCACCGTGGCCGAGGCGGCCCGGCTGATGATCTCCATCAGTGACAACACGGCGGCCGACCTGCTGATCCACGCGGCCGGGCGGCGCGCGGTGGAGCAGCAGGTGCGGCGCTGGTCCGGGCCCGCGGCGCGCGACACCCCGTTCCTGACGACCCGTGAGCTGTTCCAGCTCAAGGGCGAGCCGGGCTATCCGCAGTGGGCCCGGACGTACCTGTCGCTGCACGGCAAGCGGCGCCGCGCCTTCCTGGCCGCGACGATCGATCCGGCCCCGACGGCGAACGTGCGGGCGTGGACCGAGCCCCGCGACATCGACTCCATCGAGTGGTTCGCCTCCGCCGCCGACATCTGCCGCGCCTACGCCGGCCTGGCCCGCTCCCCCGCCCCGCAGGTGTCGGCCGCGATGTCGGCCAACGACGGCGGGCTCGGCCTGGACCCCGACGTCTGGCCGGCCGTGTGGTACAAGGGCGGCTCGGAGCCGGGGGTGCTCACCGTGAGCTTCCTGGCCAGGTCGGCGCGGGGCCGGACGTATGTGGTGACCGCGCTGGCGTCCGACCCGCGCGAGGCGATCGACGAGCGGGCCGCCCTGCCGGAGCTGGCGGCGCTGGCCAAGGGGGCCTTCGCCCTGCTGCGGCACTGAGCCGCGCAGCCGGGGTGCGGGGACGTGCCCGCGGGCCTGATACCGTCTGCCCGGCGCGGCCGGTCGCCGCGCGGAGCAGGTGGAGGTACGGGATGCGGGCACACGCGGCCGGGGGACGCGAGCAGGGCGGCGGCACCACGACGGGGTGCGCCGCGGCGGGGCGCGGGGCGGCGGGCGACGCCGCGCGGAGCGCGCCCGAGGGCACGCCGCGCGGCACGGGCGGCGCGCCGGGAGGCGCCCCGAGGAACGGCCCGAAGAACATGGTGTGGGTGCCGGGCGGCACGTTCCTGATGGGCGACGACCGCTTCTACCCCGACGAGGGGCCGGTGCGGCGGGTGAGCGTCGACGGGTTCTGGATGGACGAGCATCCGGTGACCAATCTGGAGTTCCAGCGGTTCGTGCGGGCCACCGGCCACGTCACGGTCGCCGAGCGGGCGCCCGACCCGGCGGACTACCCGGGGGCCGACCCGGCGCTGCTGGTGCCCGGCTCGCTGGTGTTCCACCCCACCAGCGGGCCGGTCGACCTGAGCGACCCGCGGGCGTGGTGGTCGTGGGTGCCGGGAGCGTCCTGGCGGCACCCGCGAGGGCCGGGCAGCGGGCTGGGCGGGCTGGAACGTCACCCGGTCGTGCAGGTGGCGTACGAGGACGCGGCGGCGTACGCGGCGTGGGCCGGCAAGGAGCTGCCGACCGAGGCCGAGTGGGAGCGCGCGGCGCGGGGCGGGCTGGAGGGCGCGGTGTACGCGTGGGGCGACGAGTTCGCGCCGAGGGGGCGGATCATGGCCAACACCTGGCGCGGGGAGTTCCCGTGGCAGAACCTCGCCCCCGGGGGCCGGTGGGGCACCACGCCCGTGCGGTCGTACGCGCCGAACGGCTACGGGCTGTACGACATGACGGGCAACGTGTGGGAGTGGACGGCCGACTTCTACACCCCGGACCGGGGGCACGCCGCGTCGTGCTGTGTGCCCCACAATCCGCGGGTGGCCGAGCCGCCGCCGGGCGAGTCGCCGGAGGCGGGGGCGATCCCGCGCCGTGTGGTGAAGGGCGGCTCGCACCTGTGCGCGCCGAACTACTGCCTGCGCTACCGGCCGGCGGCGCGGCAGGGGGAGGCCGTCGACACCTCGACCGGGCACATCGGGTTCCGCTGCATCGTGCGGCCTGGCGGCTGAGCCGCCGGGCCCGGCGCCCGGGCCGGGACGCTCAGACGACCACCAGGTCGCGGGGCCGGGTGTTGAGGCGCTCGCCGCCGGTCTCGGTGCACACCACGATGTCCTCGATGCGGGCGCCGTGGCGGCCGGGCAGGTAGATGCCGGGCTCGACCGAGAACGCGAAACCGGGGGCGAGCGGCTCGGCGTTGCCGGACACGATGTAGGGCTCCTCGTGGGTCTCCAGGCCGATGCCGTGACCGGTGCGGTGGATGAACCGATCGCCGTGGCCGGCCGCGGCGATGATGTCGCGGGCGGCGGCGTCGACGGCCTCGCAGGCGACGCCCGGCCGGACGGCGGCGCACGCGGCCCGCTGCGCGGCCAGCAGCACCTCGTAGTAGGCGGCGAACTCGGCCGGCGGCTCGCCCACGCAGTAGGTGCGGGTGGAGTCGGAGCAGTAGCCGCTCGGCATCCGCCCGCCGATGTCGACGACGACCGGCTCGCCCTCGCGGATCACCCGGTCGGACAGCTCGTGGTGCGGGCTGGCGCCGTTGGGACCCGAGCCGACGATCACGAAGTCGGCGGTGACGTGGCCCGCCTCGATGATCGCGGCGGCGATGTCGCGGCCCACCTCGCGCTCGGTGCGGCCGGCCTTCAGCAGGCCCGGCACCTGGGCGTGCACGGCGTCGATCGCCTGGGCCGCCTCGCGCAGCGCCGCCACTTCGGCGGGGCTCTTGCGCATGCGCAGCTCGCGCAGCACCTCGCCGGCCGGCACCTGCTCGGCGCCGGGCAGGGCGCGGCGGAACCGCAGCGACTGCATCGCCCACATGCGGTCGGCCAGACCCACGGCGGTCGCCCCGCCCAGGCGGGCGGCGACGATGGCGTACGGGTCGTCGGTCTCGTCCCAGGCCACCAGCTCCAGATCGAGGCGGCCCGCCGGGGACTGCCGGGCGGCCGGCAGCTCCAGCCGGGGCACCACCAGGAACGGCGCGCCGGCGGCGGGCACCACCAGGCAGGTGAGGCGCTCCAGCGCCGTGGCGTCGTAGCCGGTCACGTACCGCAGGTCGGGGCCGGGGGTCAGCAGCAGCGCGGACAGGCCCGACCGCGCGGTGGCCGCCGCCACCTCGGCCAGCCGGGAGGCGGGATACAGCTCACTGGTCTCGCTCGTCACGGGCCCCAATCTAGTGCACGGCCACGGCGCCGCCGATCCGTGAAAAGTCCTCATGGATGCCCTCCGACCGGCTACACTCCGCTTTAGAGCGATCACCTTGAGTTCTGACCAGTCAGCCGCACAGATCGTGTTTCCGAGAGCGAGCCAGATGATCGGCGTCGAGGGGGCGCCACAGCCCCCGCACTGTCCCCCGACCTCCCCCAGCTCCCCCGGCACCGGCCCCCCGGGCGGCGGCCCCGCCGGCGACTCCCCGCCCCGGCCGCCGCGCCCCTCCATGGGCCCCTCCATGGGCCCCTCCATGGGCCCCTCGCCGGGCACCGGGGCCGGGCACGACCCAGCGACCGCCCCGGCCCGCCGGACCGGCGCGCAGGCGTCCGAGCCGGCCGAGCTGGTCCGCAGGATCCGCGAGCAGCTCGACGACCGGCAGGCCACCGAGCCGCTGCCGGGCCAGCTCCTGCACGCCCAGCGGATGGGCTGCCTCGGCTGGGGCGCGTGGAACCTCGACACCGGCGACGCGTCGTGGTCCGACCACCTGTTCATGATCTTCGGGCGGCCGCCGACGGCCGGGCCGCTGCGGCTCCCCGAGCTGCCCTCGCTCACCGACCCGCGCGATCGGCCGCTGGTCGACGGCATGCTGCGCGACGTGCGCGCGGGCGCGCCGACGGTGCGCGCCGAATTCCGGGTGCAGCGCCGCGACGGGCTCCGCCATCTGCGGGCGGTGCTGGAGCCGGTGACCTCCGCCGGGGGCGGCCGCATCGTCTACGGCGTGGTGCAGGACGTCACCGAGCGGCACCGCGCCGAGCGCGCCGTCTGCCTCACGCGGCGGCTCAACCGGGTGCTGGGCGAGGCGATCCTGCCCGCGCGCAGCGCCCCCATCGAGTTCCGCCGCGCCCGGGTCGCCGTGCGCTACCTGCCGTCCGACAAGGCCGCCGGGCTCGGCGGCGACTGGTACGAAGCCGCCGCCATGCCCGACGGGCGGGCGCTGCTGGCCATCGGCGACGTCTCCGGCCACGGCCGGCAGGTGATCGCGCCCATGGCCCGGATGCGGCACGCGCTGGCCGGGCTCGCCATGACCGGCGAGCCGCCCGAGCGGCTGCTGACCTGGCTCAACGACCTGGTGTGGCACCGTCACGACGACATCCTCGCCTCCGCTCTGATCGGGCGGCTCGACCCGGGCACCGGGGCGTTCACGTGGGCGCAGGCCGGGCATCCGGCGCCGATCCTGGTCAGCGGCGGCTCCGCGCGCCAGCTCGACCCGCCCGACGGCATGCTGCTCGGGGTGGCGCCGGGGCCGGCGTACCTGACGCGCGGCGTGACGCTGCGCCCCGGCGACGTGCTGCTGCTGTTCACCGACGGGCTGGTCGAGCGGCGCCGCCGCGACATCGGCAAAGGCCTCGCGCTGGCCGAGATCGCCGCCCGCACCCTGTCGCGCGGCGACCTCGACGCCGGGCTGGACCGGCTGATCGAGGCGGTCGGCGGCCCCAACCCCGAAGACGACACCTGCCTGCTGGCCGTGGCCATGCGCGGCTGACCGTGCACGGCACGGCGCCGGGGACGCCCCGGGCGCGCGATGGTGCGAGGATGGGCCCATGCCCGGCCTGCTGCTTCTCGACACGCCATCGCTGTACTTCCGCGCCTTCTACGGCGTCCCCGAGTCGATGACCGCGCCCGACGGCATGCCCGTCAACGCGGTGCGGGGCCTGGTCGACATGCTCGCCACGCTGGTGCGCGCCCGCTCCCCCGACGGCCTGGTGGCCTGCATGGACGCCGACTGGCGGCCGGCGTTCCGGGTGGCCGCGATCCCGTCGTACAAGGCGCACCGGGTGGCGGACGGCGACCAGGAGCAGGTGCCCGACACGCTCGCGCCGCAGGTGCCGGTCATCGAGGCGGTCGTCGACGCCCTGGGCATCGCCCGGGTCGGCGTGCCGGGATACGAGGCCGACGACGTCATCGGCACCTGCGCGGCCCGGCAGGACGGGCCGGTCGACATCGTCACCGGTGACCGGGACCTGTTCCAGCTCGTCGACGATGCGCAGCCGTGCCGGGTCCTTTACACAGTAAGGGGGATTCGGAACCTGCAGACGATCGATGAGGCCGCCGTCACCGCCAAGTACGGCATTCCCGGCCGCGCCTACGCCGACTTCGCGACGCTGCGGGGCGACCCCAGCGACGGGCTGCCCGGGGTGCCGGGCGTCGGCGACAAGACGGCGGCCGCGCTGATCACCCGCTTCGGCTCACTCGACGGGGTCCTGGCCGCGCTCGACGAGGGCCGCACCGACGGCTTCCCCGCCGGGGCGCGGGCCCGGCTGAACGCCGCCCGCGACTACCTGCGGGTGGCCCCGGCGGTGGTGCGGGTCGCCCGCGACGCGCCGCTGCCCGACTTCGACCCGGTGACGCCGGCCCGGCCGCGCGACCCCGCCGCGCTGACCGACCTGGCCGCCCGCTACGGCCTGAACGGCCCGCTGAACCGCCTGCTGACCGCCCTGGCGGCCGATCGCCCGTCCACCGGCTGACCATCCACCGGACGGCCGCCCAACCGAGCCTGGCGTCCCCAGACCTGACGTCACCCGGCTTGATCACCGGGCTTGATCATCGGGCGGGGCCGAACCAGCGGGCCAGGGCGGCGCGCAGGGCGGCCCGGTCCGCCGTGCCGATGAGGGGGTCGTCGGTGGCCCAGGCGACGTGGCAGTCGGGCCGCAGCAGCAGGGCCGCGGGGGCGGGACCTTCGGCGGGGCCGGCGGGGCCGGTGACGGGGCGGGCGGTGACGAGGTCGACGCGGCCGTGCGCCAGGGCGGCCTCCTCGCCCAGCCGGTCGGCCCCGGTCAGATCCAGCAGCAGCGGCCGCGCCTTCCTGGTCAGCTCGGCGAGCCGCACCGGGCCCTGGCCGGCGTCCAGCCGCAGCTCGGGAACGAGCCGCCCGGTGAGCGGATGGGCCGCCGGGTCGCCGCCCTCCGGGTAGCGGGTCTCGGCGCCCGACAGCAGGTCGGTGACGCGGCGCAGGTTGGCGGGGTCGGCGAGCAGCTCGGCGAACAGCTCGCGCAGCGCGGTGACGTCGGCCCCGGGGCCCGACAGGACGGCCTGGGCCTGGGTGTGCATGATGACGCGCCGGCCGACGGGCAACCGCTCGGCCTGGTAGGTGTCCAGCAGCCCGGGCGGCGCCTGGCCGGTGACCTCGGCGGCCAGCTTCCAGCCGAGGTTGACGGCGTCCTGCAGGCCGAGGTTGAGGCCCGGCCCGCCCATGGCGGAGTGCACGTGCGCGGCGTCGCCCAGCAGCAGCACCCGGCCGTCCTGGTACCGCTCGGCCTGCCGCGTGTTGCCGCCGGTGAGCCGCCGCAGCAGATGCGGGCCCGGCGTCTCGGGCGGACCCATGGGCAGGTCGGCGCCCAGCACGCGGCGTGCGCTGTCGCGCAGCTCCTCCAGCGTCGGCGGGCCCTGCGGCGCCTGCCGCCCGGACTCGATGGTGGTCACGGCCATCCCGTGCGGGAACGGCGCGAACACGAAGATCCCCCGATCGGTGCGGTGGTGCGTGAACGCCGCCACGCGGCCGTACCCGGGCACGTTCAGCGCCCGGGCCACGCCGTTCACCGGCCCCTCCCCCGGCCCGTCTCCCGCGCCCTCCAGCAGATCGGCCGGCAGGGTGACGTGGGCGGACAGGGAGATCGTGTCGTCTCTGGTCACGCCGGGGAAGCCGATGCCGCACAGCTTGCGGGTACGGCTGCCGCCGCCGTCGGCGCCCACCAGGTAGCGGGCCCGCAGCCGGTAGGGGCCGCCGGGGCCGGTGACGTCGACGGTGACGCCTTCGGGGTCCTGGGCCAGGCCGGTGAGCTCGTGGCCGTTGCGGATGTCGGCGCCGAGCGCGGCGGCGCGTTCCTCCAGGACCTGCTCGACGCGGCGTTGCGGCACGGGCAGCAGGTAGAGGGTGTTGCCGGGCAGCGTGCCCAGGTTCAGGGGCAGCGCCCCGAACATGTAGGAGGGTGCGGGGCGGGGCGGCTCGGGGCCGCCGCCGAGGGCCTCGTACAGGCCGCGGTGGTCCATCAGCCGGACGACCTGGCCGACCAGGCCGTTGGCGCGGTTCTCGCCGGTGCGTTCGAGCCGGCGTTCCAGCACGATGGGCCGCACTCCGGCCAGGCAGAGCTCGCGGGCGAGCATCAGCCCGTTGGGGCCGGCTCCGGCGATGACGACGTCTGTGGTGATCACGGTTCGGCTTCCTCTCGATGACGGGGACGATGTGTGGCGTTACCGTGCGCGACGGCGCGGGGGCGTCCGGGGCCGCTGGGCGCCGGCCGACTCGCGGCCGGGCATGCGTGACCGGCCCGGCGGCGCGTGACGCCGCGCCCGGGCGGGGGCGGGGTGGGTCAGGGGACGGGCAGGCCGGCCGCCACGGCGGCCAGCGCCTCGCGCAGCAGGTCGTCGATGGGGGCGGGCGGGTCGGCTCGCATCCACTGCCTGATGGCCGCCATGTGGGCCGCGGTGACGACCGCCGCGACCAGCCCGGGATACAGGTCGCGGGAGGCGTCGGTGCCGGTGCGTTCGGCGATGGCGTCGGCCAGCTCGGCCTCGGCCTGGGCGACCGCCCTGCGCACCTCGCCCTGCAGGACCGGCTCGCTCATCATCAGCCGCACGCCGGCGGCCCACTGCTGGTCGGGCACGCGGGAGTCGCTCGCGGGCCCGCCGAGCCCCGTGGCGGCCACGGTGGCCGAGGTGATGGCGTCCCACAACGGCATGGACGCGGGCCGGGCGCGCAGCTCGGCGACCATCAGCCGGGTGCGCTCCACGTGGCGGGCGACGATGGCCTCGCCCTTGCTGGAGAAGTAGTTGTTGAAGGTGCGGGGCGACACCCCGGCCGCGGCCGCGATGTCCTCGACGCGCACGTTGTCGAACCCGCGCTCCACGACCAGGCGGATCGCGGCCCAGCTGAGCGCGATGCGGGTCTGCCGCTTCTTGCGCTCGCGCAGGCCGCCCCCGGCGTCCTCGATGTCCACTCCCCCACTCTAGCGATAAGTGCGCGCCCCGCAAGTATGCGGGTGCAGAAATTTTGCGCGATCCGCAGATTTCTGCCCTAGCTCAGCGACGAGTACGCCACCACTCCCCGCCGCAGCGCGTCGACGGCCTTGCCGGCGGCGCCGCGCACCTTCCCGCCCCGCGGCGCGGCGTCGCGGATCTGGTCGAGCAGGTCGAGCAGCTGCCTGACCCAGCGGACGAAGTCACCCGCCGCCAGCTCGGTGTCGGACAGCACGGCGTCCAGGCCGTGGCCCCGGGCCCAGCGGAACGCCGCCCAGGCGAACCCGAAGTCGGGCTCGCGGATGAACGCCAGCCCGTGCCGCTTCTCCACGGCCTCCAGGTCGGCCCACAACCGGACCATCGCGGCCTGTGCCTCCCGGGCCGCGCCCGCCGGGATCTTCGGCGCCCGCGCCTCGTCGGCCTGCCGCGACTCGTACACCAGGGCCGACACGCACGCCGCCAGCTCGGCCGGGTCGAGGTCGTCCCACAGGCCGGTGCGCAGCGCCTCGGCGGTGAGCAGGTCCAGCTCGGTGTAGATGTGGGCCAGCAGCCGGCCCTGCGGGGTGACCCGCTCGCCGCGCAGGTAGCCGAGCTCCTCCAGCACCCCGCACACCTTGTCGAAGGTACGGGCGATGACGTGCGAACGGCTCTCCACCCGGCGCCGCAGCCCCTCGGTCTCGCGCAGCAGCTTGTAGTAGCGCTCGGCCCAGCGGGCGTGGGCCTCGCGGTCGGCGCAGCCGTGGCAGGGGTGGGCGCGCAGGTCGCGGCGCAGCTCGCCGATCTCCCACTCGGGGGTGCCGGGCTCGGCGCCGCCGCGCGCCAGCGTCGCGTCGACGTCGAGGTCGCGGGCCCGGGGCGGCCGGCCCAGGTCGCGGTCGCCGATCTTGGCGTGCATGGTGGACACCAGGTCGGCCCGCTCGCGCGGGCTGCGCGAGTTGAAGTTCTTCGGGATGCGCAGCTGCTCGATCGGCTCCACCGGCACCGGGAAGTCGGCCGCCGACAGCCGCTTGACCTGCTTGCCGCCGGTCAGCACCAGCGGCGCGGGCGAATCGCCCCGCAGGCCGGGGTCGAGCACGACGGCCAGCCCGGCGCGCCGCCCGCCCGGCACCCTGATCACGTCGCCGGGCCGCAGCGCCTCCAGCGAGCGCAGCGCCTGCGCGCGACGGCCGGCGCCGCGCCGCCGCGCCGCTTCGGACTCCAGGTCCGACAGCCGCCTGCGCATCGCGGCGTACTCGCGGAAGTCGCCCAGATGGCAGGTCATCGCCTCCTGGTAGCCCTCCAGGGCCTCCTCGGACCGCCGCAGCTGCCTGGTGAGGCCCACCACCGCCCGGTCGGCCTGGAACTGCGCGAACGACGCTTCCAGCAGGCTGCGGGCGCGGCCCCGGCCGACCTGCCCGACCAGGTTGACCGCCATGTTGTACGACGGGCGGAAGCTCGACCGCAGCGGGTAGGTGCGGGTGCTGGCCAGGCCCGCCACCGCCACCGGGTCGATGCCCGGCTGCCACACCACCACCGCGTGGCCCTCCACGTCGATGCCGCGCCGCCCGGCGCGGCCGGTGAGCTGGGTGTACTCCCCCGGGGTGAGGTCGACGTGGGTCTCGCCGTTCCACTTGTCGAGCTTCTCGATGACCACCGTGCGGGCCGGCATGTTGATGCCGAGCGCCAGCGTCTCGGTGGCGAACACCGCCTTGACCAGGCCCCGGGTGAACAGCTCCTCGACGGTCTCCTTGAACGTCGGCAGCATGCCCGCGTGGTGCGCGGCCAGGCCGCGCTCCAGCCCGTCGCGCCACTCCAGGAAGCCGAGCACGCGCAGGTCCTCGTCGGGCAGGTGCGCCGTGCGCTCGTCGACGATCTGCCGGATCTCGTGCCGCTCGCGCTCGTCGGTCAGCCGGATGCCGGCGTACACGCACTCGGTGACGGCGGCGTCGCAGCCGGCCCGGGAGAAGATGAAGGTGATGGCCGGCAGCAGGCCCTCGGCGTCGAGGCGCTCGATGACGTCGGCGCGGCTCACCAGCCCGGCCCGCCTGCCCCGGCCGGCCTGGCGGGACCGGGAGTAGCCGCGCCGGCCGCGGCCGGTGAACCGCTGCTCCTCGCGATAGATGCTGATCAGTTCGGGGTTGACGCGGGGCCGGTCGCCGTCGACGAACAGGTCGAACAGCCGGTTGCCGGCCAGCATGTGCTGCCACAGCGGCACCGGGCGGTGCTCGTCGACGATGACGGTGGTGTCGCCGCGTACCTCGCCGAGCCACTCGCCGAACTCCTCGGCGTTGCTGACGGTGGCCGACAGGGCGGCCAGCCGCACCGACTCGGGCAGGTGGATGATGACCTCCTCCCACACCGCGCCGCGGAACCGGTCGGCCAGGTAGTGCACCTCGTCCATGACGACGTAGCGCAGCCCCGCGAGGGTGGGCGAGCCGGCGTACAGCATGTTGCGCAGCACCTCGGTGGTCATCACCACGATCGGCGCCTCGCCGTTGACGCTGTTGTCGCCGGTCAGCAGGCCCACCTTGGCCGTGCCGTAGCGTTTGAGCAGGTCGTTGTACTTCTGGTTCGACAGCGCCTTGATCGGGGTGGTGTAGAAGCACTTGCCGCCGTGGGCGAGGGCCAGGTGCACGGCGAACTCGCCCACGACCGTCTTGCCCGACCCGGTGGGGGCGGCCACCAGAACGCCGTCGCCCGCCTCCAGCGCCCGGCACGCGTCGACCTGGAACTCGTCGAAGTCGAAGTCGTACAGCTCGCGAAAGGAGGTCAGTGCCGGCCCGCTGTCGGCCTGCTGCGCTCGGAAGGCGGCGTAGCGTTCGGCAGGCGTCGTCATGGCCTCAGCCTACCGATACCGCCGTCGCGATCGATCCGGATCGGCGGCGGGCGCCTTTACAAAGTAAGTCCGGGGTGGCGCGGGAGCGCCCCGGCCGGGCGCGGGGCGGGGCGGGGCCCGCACCGCGAGCGGGCGGGCCCCGGACGGCCCCGGTCAGGTGCGGGAGTCGTCGTCTCTACGGGGCGCTCGGCCCGGTGCCGTTCAGCTCCTCCTCCAGCAGGCGCTGCCGCTCGGCCTCCTCGATGTCGCGCCTGCGGTCGCGGAAGTACATGAACGCCTCGGCGATGAAGAACATGCCGACCATCGGCAGGGCCAGCGCCAGCATCGTGAAGGGATCCTGGCTCGGAGTCGCGACGGCCGCGAACACGAACATCAGGAAGACGACCATGCGCTGGTGCTTGGCGACCGTCTGGTACCGCAGCACGCCGATGACGTTGAGGAACACCATCAGCAGCGGCAGCTCGAACGACACGCCGAAGATGACCAGCATGGCCATGGTGAAGGTGAGGTACTCGCCCATGGTGAGCAGCGCGATGACGTCGGTCGGCGCGAACCCCAGCAGCAGCGCCAGGCCCTTGTCCATCGTGAAGTACGCCAGCGCGGCGCCGCCGAGGAACAGCGGCACGGCGAGGCCGAGGAACGACAGGGTGTAGCGCTTCTCGTTGCGGTACAGGCCGGGCGTGACGAACGCCCAGATCTGGTACAGCCAGATCGGCGCCGACACGACCGCGCCGAACAGAACCGCGACCTTCAGGTTGACGAAGAACGCCTCGAACACCCCGTTGAACACCAGGGTGCAGGCGTTCTCCTTCAACTGGTGGGCCTGCGGCAGGCGGCAGAAGGGCTCCTTGAGGAAGTTCCAGATCGGATCGAAGATCAGAAAGCCGAGGATCGTGCCCGCGACGACGCCGAGAATCGCCTTGAGCAGGCGGTTGCGGAGCTCACGGAGATGCTCCATGAGCGGCATGCGCCCCTCGGGATCGCGCGGCGTCGAGGAAGTCGACCGTTTCAGCAGCGCCATGGCGAGTCCTTGGGTAGAGGTGACCGGTCAGTGGCCCGGCCGGGAGCCGGGTCGGACGGCCGGCCGGCGGGAAGGGGCGGACCGACCGCCCGGCGCCCTCAACCGGGCTGCTGCTCCTTGGCGGCGGACTTGGCGCGCAGCCGGGCGGCCTCCTCCTCCAGGGCGCGGGCGCGCTCCTCATCGGTCTGCTGCGGCGGAGCCGGAGGCAGCGGCGGCGTCTGCACGGCCTGCGCCGGCTGCGGGCGCGACGCCTCGTCCTCGTCGGGCTTGCTGGTCTCCTTTTTGAACATGCGCAGCGACTGCCCCAGCGCCTTCGCGGTGTCGGGCAGCTTCTTGGCACCGAACAGCAGAATCAGCACCAGGAGGATGAGGATCCACTCCATGGGTCCCAGGTTCGACATGAGGACATCCTTTAGGCCGAGCGACGTACGTGTCTGCACCGATGGTACGCCGCGCGGGGGACGGTCTCACCCTCGCACACGGTGCGATGCCTCGATCTGCTCCCTGATCCGCGCGCCCGCCGGCCCGAGCAGCCGCCGGGTGCGCTCCACCTCGCGGCCCAGGCCGCGCGCCGCGACCCACACCCGCACCGACAGCCACGCGAGGACGGCGAGCCCGGCGGCGGCCGAACCGACCGCGACGTACACCCACTCCATGACCACGCAGCCTAGCGGCCGGAGGCCGGCCAGGCGGGCCAGGCGGGCCAGGCGGGCCAGGCGGGCTAGGCGGGCTAGGCGGGGGCCTCGTGGGTCTCGTAGAGGGCCAGGGCGGCCCTGGCCTCGTCGGCCACACGGGCCACGAGGCCGGGAGGGGAGATCACGCGGCCGCTGTCGCCCAGGCGCAGCGCCAGCCGCACCGGCCAGCTCTGGTCGCGGGCCCGCAGCGCCACCCGCAGCCGGCCCTCGCCGAGCTCGGTGACGGCCTCGCACGGGTAGTACTCCGCGATCCAGCGGCCGGCGGCCGTCACCTCGAACTCGACCAGCTGGTCGCTCGGCGCGGGCCGGAACACCCCCTCGGTCACGTCGATCGGCTCGGCCTCCTCGGGCGGGCTGGCCGCGACGTCCAGGATGTCGGCGCTCAGTATGCGGTCGAGGCGGAACAGCCGCATGCCCTCGGCCCGGTAGCACCAGCCCTCCAGGTAGGCGCGGCCGTCGGCCATCACCACCCGCGTGGGGTCGACCTCGCGCGGCGTGATCTCGTCGCGGCCCGGCACGTAGTAGCGCAGCGACAGCCGCCGCCCGGCCCGGATCGCGCGGTTGACGGTGGCCAGCGCGTCGGGCGCGGCGTCGACCTCGACGGCGACCTGGTTGCTGACGGCCGCCGCCGCCTCGCCGGCCGCCTGCTCCAGCTTGGCGATCACCCGGGGCAGCGCGTCCTTGTCCTCGAACTCGGGCAGCTCGGCGAGCATGCGCAGCGCCACCAGCAGCGCGCTGGCCTCGTCGACGCCCAGCCGCAGCGGCCGGGCGATGGTCTCGGCGTTGTCGATGAGGATTTCGCCGCCGTCCCACGACACGTCGATCAGGTCGCCCGGGGTGTGCCCGGGCAGCCCGCACATCCACACCAGCTGCAGGTCGTCGATGAGCTGCTTTTCGGTCAGCCCGAACAGCCGCGCCACCTCGGGCACCTGGGCGCCCGGATGCGACATCAGGTACGGCACCAGCGCAAGCAGCCTGGGCAACCTGTCGGCGGAACTCACGCCAGTGCTCCCTTCAGCCGCCGGATCACCGCGTCGCGCACGTCGGAGGGCTCGACGACCCGCACCTCCGGCCCCAGGCTGGCGAGCCAGGCCGCGAGCCGCTCGGGGTCGCCGAAGGTGATCTCCACGATGTCCCAGTCGTTCCAGTCGTTCCAGTCGTTCCAGCCGTTCCCGCCGGCCCCGCCGGCGCCGCGATCGGCCGGGCGGACCGACCGGGCGAGCTGGCGCAGCCCCTGGCAGGTGCCCCGGCGCACCAGCGCCGTCGCCACGCGGTCGTCGGGGATCGTCTCGTCGCGGCGCCAGACCATGGCCCGCAGGTCGGTGCCCTCGGGCACCACGACCTCGCCGGGCCGGCCCGCCGGGGTCACCGGGCCGGTGATGCGGCTGAGCCGGAACACCCGGGGGCCGCCGCGGCCGCGATCGTATCCGGCAACGTACCAGCGGCCGCGCCGGCTGACCACGCCCCACGGCTCCAGGACGCGCGTCAGCACCTCCTCGCCGCCCGCCGCGCGGTAGTCGAACCGGACCGGGCGGCGGTCGCGCACCGCCTCCCACAGGGCCGGGAAGGCGGGGTCGCGGGTGTCGACCAGAAGCTCCAGCGGCCCGGCCGCGGCGTCGTCGGTCTCCACTCCCCCGGCGCGCAGCTTCAGCAGCGCCCCACCGGCCGCCTCGGCGAGGCTGGCCCGCCGCCACACCTGCGCCGCCAGGCCGAGCACGGCCGCCTCGTCGGGCGTCAGGGTGATCTCGGGCAGTTCGTACGCCTGCCGCATGATGCGGTAGCCCGGCTCGTCCTCCCACGGGTCGCGGTGCACCTCGATGGGGATGCCGATCTCGCGCAGCTCGTTCTTGTCGCGCTCGAACATGCGCTGGAAGGCCTCGTCGCCGTCCCGGTCGTAGCCGGGGACGGCCTGCCGGATCTGCTCGGCGCTCAGCGGCCGCCTCGTGGCGAGCAGGCAGATGACGAGGTTGAGCAGCCGCTCTGTCTTACGCCGCGACATCGGCGCCTCCCTTCCCGTACGACGCTACCCTGGCCAGCGTGATCAGATGGCGAAAGGGCGAGGTGCTTTCGGTCCGGCGCGAGTGGCCGGGGGCCGTGGAGCTGGACGTCTCCGTCACCGAAGGACCCGGCCCCCGGGCACGCCCGGTGACGTGCCGGGCGCTGGCCTATCCGTCGCTGGTGGGACGCCCCGAGCCCGGCGACACGGTGCTGTTGAACACGACCGCGCTCGCGCTGGGTCTCGGTACGGGAGGGTACGCCATGGTGGTGGCGATCCCCGACCGGTTGCCGCCGGATCCGGCCGGGCCGGGCCACATGGTCAAGGCCCGCTACACCCCGCTGCAGGCGGTGGTGCTGGGCGCCGACGAGCAGGACTCCCCGCACCACGCGGTGCTGCGCGACGCCGATTCGGTCGACGGCATGCCGGTGGTGGTCGCCGACCTGCACTCGGCGCTGCCGGCGATCCTGTGCGGGCTGGCCGGGGCGCGGCCGGGCACGCGGGTGGCGTACGTGATGACCGACGGCGGTGCGCTGCCCGGGTGGTTCTCGATGTCGGCGGCGCGGCTGCGCGAGCTCGAGCTGCTGTGCGGGGTGGTGACGGCCGGCCAGGCGTTCGGCGGCGACCTGGAGGCGGTGACGACCCACACGGCGCTGCTGGCGGCCCGGCACGTGCTGGGGGCCGAGGTGGCGATCGTGGCGCAGGGGCCGGGCAACCTCGGCACCGGCACGCGGTGGGGGTTTTCCGGGGTGGCCGCCGGAGAGGCGGTCAACGCCGCCGCCGTGCTCGGCGGGCGGCCGGTGGCGGCGCTGCGGGTCAGCGAGGGCGACGCCCGTGAGCGGCACGTGGGGGTGTCGCATCATTCGCTGACGGCCTACGGCCGGGTGGCGCTGGCCCGGGCCCAGGTGGTGGTGCCCGACCTGCCCGGTGAGTTCGGTGAGCGGGTGCGGGTGCAGGCCGGCGCCCTGGCCGGCCGGCACGAGCTGGTGCGCATGCCGGTCGACGGCCTGGCCGAGCAGTTGCGCGAGTGGCCGGTGCGGCTGTCGAGCATGGGCCGGGGCCTGGACGAGGACCTGGCGTGTTTCCTGGCCTCGGCCGCCGCCGGCCGGCACACGGCGTCGCTGCTGCCCGCGCCCGCCGCGGGCTGAGCCGGGCCGGCGCGGCCGGGCGCCCGGATACGACGGGCCGCCCGGCGGGACCGTCTCCCGCCGGGCGGCCGGTGCGGTCGAGGGCCGGGGACGGCGGCCCGGGGTCGCGCGGCTCGTCCCCTGCCGGTCAGTACGCCGCCAGGACGTCGACGACGAACACGAGGGTGTCGGTGCCCTTGATGACACCGGGCTGGCCCTGGTCGCCGTAGCCGTAGGACGGCGGGATGGACAGCAGCACCCGGCTGCCGACCGGGACCCCCACCAGGCCTTCGTCCCAGCCCTTGATGACCTTGCCGGTGCCGATCTGGAACATGGTCGGCTTGCCCTTGCTCCAGCTGCTGTCGAACTCCTTGTCGGTGCCCCAGATCTTGCCGGTGTAGTGGACCAGGAGCGCCTGGCCCTTCTTCACCTTCGTGCCGTCGCCCTTGATGACGACCTTGGCGATGAGGTCCTTGGGGGCCTTCTCGGAGGTCTTGGTGGTGAGCCGGGGCGCCTTGTCGCCGCCGGGGTTGACCAGCTTGACGCCCTTGATCTCGGCCTTTTCGGCGGTGCCGTGGGCGGCCTTGGCGTCGTTCTTGCCGATGACGTCGACGACGTACACGGTGGCGGTCTTGTCCATGCCCTGCTGCTTGGCCTGGGCGAGCTGGTCGGGGGTCAGGCTGTCGGACGCCAGCACCGCGAGGAAGCGGGCCCCGGCGTGCACGCCCTCGAACGCCTTGTGGATGACCTTCGGCATTGTGGCGCCGACGTTGATGAGCTGCGGCGAGCCGTCGTCGTAGGTGGAGCCGGCCAGCTTGTTCTCCTTGCCGTCCCACGTCCAGGCGGTCAGGTTGACGATCACGTCGTCGCCGTCGGCGATCGCCTTGCCGGTGCCGTCTTGAAGCGTCTTGGACGACGAGGTGGCCGGCGGGGTGCCCTTGGGGAAGGTCACCTCCGGTTTACTGCCCGGATCGCCTGTAATTTTCAGGTCGGCGGCGGACGCCATCGGCCCCGAGGCGGCGGCCGACGCGGATGCCGAGGGGGCGGCGCTCTTGGTGTCGCCACCCCCCGACGAGCCGCACGCTGCGGCCAGCAGCAGAGGGATGGCGGATACGAGAACGGCCAGTCGGCGCATGGATGTTTCCTCGGGAACCTCGGGCAACGGTCAGATCTGCGCCACCATACCCGACCCGCCTGACCTCTCGGTGCAGGCGAGCCGGGTGGGTGCCCGGGTGTCGCCCTCACATCCCGGCGATTAGCTTGTCGACCCTTTCGTCGATGCTGCGGAACGGGTCCTTGCACAGCACGGTGCGCTGCGCCTGGTCGTTGAGCTTCAGGTGCACCCAGTCGACCGTGAAGTCGCGCCGCTTCTCCTGGGCCTTGCGGATGAACTCTCCGCGCAGCCGGGCCCGGGTGGTCTGCGGCGGCACCGACTTGGCCTCGAAGATGCGCACGTCGGAGGCGACCCGCTCGACCGCGCCGCGCTTTTGCAGCAGGTAGAACAGGCCGCGCCTGCGGTGCACGTCGTGGTAGGCCAGGTCGAGCTGGGCGACCCGGGGCGACGACAGCGGCAGGTCGTACTTGCGGCGGTACCGCTCGATCATCTGGTACTTGGTGACCCAGTCGATCTCCCGGGACACCAGGTCCAGGTCGTCGGTCTCGACCGCGCGCAGGGTGCGCTCCCACAGCTCCAGCACGCGGCGGGTGATGGCGTCGCCGCCGCGCCGGTCGACGAAGTCCTTGGCCTTGCCGAGGTACTCCTGCTGGATCTCCAGCGACGACGCCTCGCGGCCGTTGGCCAGCCGCACCCGGCGACGGCCCGTCATGTCGTGGGAGACCTCGCGGATGGCCCTGATGGGGTTCTCCAGGCTCAGGTCGCGCATCACGACCCCGGCCTCGACCATGCGCAGCACCAGGTCGGTGGCGCCGACCTTGAGCAGCATCGTGGTCTCGCTCATGTTGGAGTCGCCGACGATGACGTGCAGGCGGCGGAACCGCTCGGCGTCGGCGTGCGGCTCGTCGCGGGTGTTGATGATCGGCCGCGACCGGGTGGTGGCCGACGAAACGCCCTCCCAGATGTGCTCGGCCCGCTGGGAGACGCAGTAGACCGCGCCGCGCGGCGTCTGCAGCACCTTGCCGGCGCCGCAGATGATCTGCCGGGTCACCAGGAACGGGATCAGCACGTCGGCCAGCCGGCCGAACTCGCCGTGCCTGCCCACCAGGTAGTTCTCGTGGCAGCCGTAGGAGTTGCCCGCCGAGTCGGTGTTGTTCTTGAACAGGTAGATGTCGCCCGCGATGCCCTCCTCGCGGAGGCGCTTCTCCGCGTCGACGAGCAGCCCTTCCAGGATGCGCTCGCCCGCCTTGTCGTGGGTCACCAGCTCCACGACGTTGTCGCATTCGGGGGTGGCGTACTCGGGATGGCTGCCCACGTCGAGGTAGAGACGTGCGCCGTTGCGCAGGAAGACGTTGCTCGACCGGCCCCAGGACACGACCCGGCGGAACAGGTAGCGCGCCACCTCGTCCGGGGACAGCCTGCGCTGCCCCCGGAACGTGCACGTGACGCCGTACTCGTTCTCCAGGCCGAAGATGCGTCGATCCATTACCTCACACTATTCTCCGCGCGGGCATGATGGGGAAGATCTTGGGCCAGGTTGGTGGCTAGCCTCCGGATCCGGTGTCGATGTCGCCCTCGGGCGGGGCGGTCGGCGTGCCGTCCTGGTCGCCGGTCGGCGGCGTGGGCTTGGGGGCGGCGGGCAGCAGGCGTTCGAGCCGGGGGCCGGTGAGCCGCAGGAACTTGCGGTGCGGCCGGTCGCGGTCGAGGATCGCGACCTCCAGCTGCGTGGTGGGGATCGGGTCGCCGTCGGGCTCGGTCAGCGCGGCCAGGGCGGCGCGCAGGGCGTCCTCCAGCGGCATGTTCTCGCGGTAGTGCTCCTTGAGGCGGGCCGCCACCGCGTCGGCCTGGCCGCCCATGGCCAGGCAGCCGTGCTCGTCCTGCACCGAGCCGTCGAAGGTGAGGCGGTAGATCTGGTCCTGCTCGGCCGAGTCGCCGACCTCGGCGACCACCAGTTCCACTTCGTACGGCTTGATCGACTCGGTGAAGATGACGCCGAGGTTCTGGGCGTAGAAGTTGGCGAGGCCGCGGCCGGTGACGTCGCCGCGGTCGTAGTTGTAGCCGTTGATGTCGGCGTAGCGGATGCCGCCGAGGCGCAGCGCCTCGAACTCGTTGTAGCGGCCGACGGCGGCGAACGCGATGCGATCGTAGATCTCGCTGATCTTGTGCAGTGCCCGTGACGCGTTGTGCGCCACGAGCAGGATGCCGTTCTGGTACTGCAGCACGACCGAGCTGCGGCCGCGCGCGATGCCCTTGCGCGCGTAGTCCGCCTTGTCCCGCATCTGCTGTTCGGCGGGGACATATCCAAACGGCATGGACACCTGTGGTGATCCTCTCATGGTGATGTGACGCCGGCGAGGTGCGCCGGCAGCGGGATCGGTGCGGGCCGCGGCCTAGCGCAGCGGCGCGTTGGGGCCGTCGGGGTCGGTCATGCGACCGCGCATCATGCGGTCGACGTGCTCTCCGACCTCCTCGTCGGACAGGCGGCGGAAGCCTTCGGCGTCGATCACCGCCACGACCGGGTAGATCTTGCGGGCGACGTCGGGGCCGCCGGTCGCCGAGTCGTCGTCGGCGGCATCGTACAGCGCCTGGACGCACGCCATCACGGTGTCGTCGGCCGGGGCGTCCTCGCGGTAGAGCTTCTTCAGCGAGCCGCGGGCGAAGATGGAGCCCGACCCGATCGCGGCGAAGCGCCACTGTTCGTACGGCCCGCCGCCGACGTCGTAGGTGAAGATGCGGCCCTTGCCGGTCTCAAGGTCGTAGGCGGCGAAGATCGGCACGACGACCAGGCCCTGCATGGCCTTGGGCAGGTTCTGCCGGATCATGGTGGCGAGCCGGTTGGCCTTGCCCTCGACCGAGACGGTGCGCCCTTCCATCTTCTCGTAGTGCTCCAGCTCGACGCAGTAGAGCCGGGCCATCTCGATGCCGGTGCTGGCGGTGCCGGCGATGCCCATGGCCGAATGCTCGTCGGTGCGGAACACCTTCTCGATGTCGCGCTGTGAGATCAGGTTGCCGGAGGTGGCCCGGCGGTCACCGGCGATCACCACGCCGCCGGCGAAGGTGGCGGCGACGATCGTGGTGGCGTGCGGGATCTGGTCGCCCACGGGGATGTCCGGGGTCTCGCGCCGGCCGGGCAGCAGCTGCGGGGCGTACGACCCGAGGAATTCCGTGAACGAGGACGTGCCGGTATTGACGAAGAGTGGGTTCATCCAGCCCTGTTGCGCGGCCACGCGACTCCCTCCAAACGTTCATCTGTTACGCCCGACCCTACTCATGTTGCTGTGCCCGTTGCACACGCCGCGATCAGCCGAGGGCGAAGTTTGGCCGAGATCGACCGGGAAAAGGCCGGGCGCACAACCGCGCGGGGCGCACGGCCGCGCGCGGGGCCGTGCGCAGGGCGCGGCGGAGGCCGCGCGCAGGACCGCATGGGGGCCCGGTGGAGGGCGCTTGGGGGCGGGGGAAGGGGGTGGTGGCGCTCCGAGACGGGGTTCGCCGCGGAGCGCCGGGGAGACGGCCACCGTTCAGGCGCCGGGGCCGGGGATGCCGGGGGCGGGGCCGCGGACGGGCCGCTACTCGCCTCCCTTCTGGACATAGGACCGGATGAACTCCTCGGCGTTCTCCTCGAGGACTTCGTCGATCTCGTCCAGAATCGCGTCGACGTCGTCGGTGAGCTTCTCCTGGCGGTCCTGAACGTCGGGGGACTCCTGAACCTCGGTCTCGTCGACGTCCTGGTCGCGCCGACCGGCGTGCTTCTGCCCGCCGGTGTCCTTGGTTGCCATATCTGGTACCTCCAGTTCGGGGACGCCTCTGCTGTCTATCTTTCCCCGAGCGGGCGACAATTCCTCGCGAGCGGGCCCGCGATCTCACGTCCGTCCGGGAATGTCCCGATCGGTCGGTTCACTCGGGGCCATGACACGTGCTTGTCCCGGCCGGGTCCTTTACAAAGTAGACTACCCGGCCGGGTGGGTGGGCCCGCCCGCGTCGCTCAGCGCTCGCCGGTGAGGGCGGCGACCAGGTCGGCCGCCGTGCGGCACCGGTCGAGCAGGTCGCCCACGTGGGCCTTGGTGCCGCGCAGCGGCTCCAAGGTGGGCACGCGCTGCAGCGACTCCCTGCCGGGGATGTCGAAGATGACCGAGTCCCACGACGCCGCGGCGACCGACTCGCTGTACTGGCGCAGGCAGCGCCCCCGGAAGTAGGCGCGGGTGTCGGCCGGCGGCATCTCGATGGCCCGCTCGACCTCCTCCTCGGTCACCAGGCGCTGCATGCGGCCCCGCGCCACCAGCCGGTTGTACAGGCCCCGGTCGGGCCGGATGTCGCTGTACTGCAGGTCGACGAGCTGCAGGCGCGGGTGCGACCAGGCCAGCCCGTCGCGCTCGCGGTAGCCCTCCAGCAGCGCCAGCTTGGCCACCCAGTCGAGCTCCCTCGACAGCTGCATGGGGTCCTCGGCCAGCCGGGTCAGCACCGACTCCCAGCGGTTCAGGACGTCCTTGGTCATGTCGTCGGCGCCGGCGCCGAAGCGGTCCTCGACGTACTTGCGGGCCTGCTCCAGGTACTCCATCTGCAGCTGCACGGCGGTCATCTTGCGCCCGTCGCGCAGCGTGACCAGGTGGCGGC
The DNA here is from genome assembly GCA_044507605.1 of Actinomycetales bacterium. GTDB lineage: Bacteria > Actinomycetota > Actinomycetes > Streptosporangiales > Streptosporangiaceae > Thermopolyspora. The sequence goes on from JBIQJI010000003.1 coordinate 68,608, forward strand.
AGGACGGGTCGTGGGAGACCGCGCGCAGGGCGGCCACCGGCGACTCGACCGACAGGTCGGTGGTGAGGAAGCCGTCTTCGATCATGGCGAGGACCAGCGACGTCGACCCCAGCTTCAGGTAGGTCGACAGCTCGGCCATGTTGGCGTCGCCGATGATGACGTGCAGCCGCCGGTACTTCTCGGGGTCGGCGTGCGGCTCGTCGCGGGTGTTGATGATGGGCCGCTTGAGCGTGGTCTCCAGGCCGACCTCGACCTCGAAGAAGTCGGCGCGCTGGCTGATCTGGAAGCCCTCGCCGCGAGAGTCCTGCCCGATGCCGACCCGGCCCGCCCCGCAGACGACCTGACGCGACACGAAGAACGGCGTCAGGTGACGCACGATGTCGGCGAACGGGGTGGCCCGCCGCATCAGGTAGTTCTCGTGGCAGCCGTAGGACGCGCCCTTGTTGTCGGTGTTGTTCTTGTACAGCTGGATCGGGGCGTTGCCGGGCATCGCCGACGCCCGCGTGGCGGCGTCCTGCATGACCCGCTCGCCCGCCTTGTCCCAGATCACCGACGCCCGGGGGTTGGTGCACTCGGGCGTGGAGTACTCGGGGTGGGCGTGGTCGACGTACAGCCGCGCCCCGTTGGTGAGGATGACGTTGGCCAGCCCGAGATCCTCGTCGGTGAGCTGACTGGAGTCGGCGACCTCCCGGGCCAGGTCGAAGCCCCGGGCGTCACGCAGTGGGTTCTCCTCCTCGAAATCCCATCTGGCCCGGCGCGCGCGGGCGGCCGATGCCGCCAGATACGCGTTGACGACCTGCGAGGAGGTCACCATCGCGTTCGCGCCGGGCTGACCGGGCACGGAAATGCCGTACTCGGTCTCGATGCCCATCACTCGCCGTACCGTCATGCGCGTCCTCAGCCCTCTATCCTTCTGCGCCTCATCGCGCCGGTCACTTTGAGCCTAGACGGTTCCAGGCCCATCTCGACCTAACAGTTCTGGGACAGAAACTGTGTGTATGTACCCCATCTGGCCTGTTTGATCCTGCTGTGAGGGGGATTGTGGCGTTTTTGCGGAAGTCGCACCGAGCGACGCCAGCGAGGCGGCCAGCCGGGGCCTCAGCAGGCGCTGCGCAGGTTTTTCCACAAATTTCCACACCAGATAGGCCAGCGCCATCGACGTCCCCAGGGTGATCGCGAGGATCAGCCAGGAGTTGATCCGGTCGTCCAGCGCCGGGATGAGCACCGCCGAGACGGTCTGGTGCAGCAGGTACAGCGGGTAGGTCAGGGCCCCGAGCGTCGTCAGGCCCCGCCAGCGCAGCCACGACAGGCCCCCCACCGCGACCAGCGCCATGAGCGCGAACATGATCGTGATGGCCAGCATCGCGGCCCACTCCGGCGCCGGGAAGTCCTTGGCGCCCACCAGCTTGACCCGCCCCGCGACGCGCTCGGTCGCCTCCCGGAGGGCGAGCGCCCACGACCCCGCCACCAGGGCCCAGGGGATCAGCGAGGAGCCGTGCCGGTAGATGATGAAGAAGGCCATGCCGGCCACGAAGTACGGCGCGTGGTGGGGCAGCAGGATCGTCTCCAGCGCCCCGTCGCCGAAGCCGTACGCCGCGAGCACGAGCCACACCGCCATGAAGATCATGACGCGCCGGAGCGTGATGCCGATCAGCGCGAGCACCCCGATCAGCACGTAGAACCGCAGCTCCACCCACAGCGACCAGTACACCCCGCTCGCGTCGCCGACGCCCACGCCGCGCTGCAGCATGGTCAGGTTGACCACGTAGTCGGTGAGCGACAGCTTCGGCCGGAACCCCTGCAGGCCGGTGCAGGTGTACAGCAGGAAGATCGCCAGCACGCTGAACCAGTAGGCCGGGAACAGCCGGACGAACCTGGACGCCGCGAACTCCCCCGCCGTGCGGCCGAGCACGCTCATCAGGATCACGAATCCGCTGATGAGGAAGAACAGTTCGACGCCGAGCAGGCCGAGCGTGGTGACCGGTGCGACGCTGGGGAAGATGCGCGTCGGCTGCACGCCCCACAGGGAGCGGCTGGCGGCCATGTAGTGGAAGGCGACGACGAGCAGGGCGGCGACGAACCTCAGCAGGTCGAGCTCGGGCAGGCGGCCCCGTCTGCCGCCGGTCGTCGTGGACGGTCCCCCGAACAAGCGATCAAGGCGCTGTGACACGGCAATTGGACGCAAGATCGGCCACGCCGGTTCCCATGCGCCTCAACAGTCTCATACGTATCATTCTTCGCCGAGGTTCACCAGGGCCCCGGCGCACGAAACGGGCGGCGCCGCCCCTGGCAGGAGCGGCGCCGCCCGGTAGTCGCCTGGAACTGGAGGTGCCGGCCGCGGGTGCCGGCCCGGGAAGGTACGGGTCTGGAGTGCCGGCCTAGAGGTACTGGCCGGTGTTGGCGACCGTGTCGATCGACCGGCCGGCCTCGGTGCCCTGCTTGCCCGACACGAGGGTGCGGATGTAGACGATGCGCTCGCCCTTCTTGCCGGAGATGCGGGCCCAGTCGTCGGGGTTGGTGGTGTTGGGCAGGTCTTCGTTCTCGCTGAACTCGTCGACGCAGGCGGCCAGCAGGTGGGAGACCCGCAGGCCCTTCTGCTTGGTGTCGAGGAACTGCTTGATGGCCATCTTCTTGGCCCGGTCGACGATGTTCTGGATCATCGCGCCGGAGTTGAAGTCCTTGAAGTACAGCACTTCCTTGTCGCCGTTGGCGTACGTCACTTCGAGGAAGCGGTTCTCCTCGCTCTCGGCGTACATGCGCTCGACGACGCTCTGGATCATGCCGGCCACGGTCGCGGTGGGCGAACCGCCGTGCTCGGCGAGGTCGTCGGGGTGCAGCGGCAGGTCGGGGGTGATGTACTTCGAGAAGATGTCCTTGGCCGCCTCGGCGTCCGGCCGCTCGATCTTGATCTTGACGTCCAGGCGGCCGGGCCGCAGGATCGCCGGGTCGATCATGTCCTCGCGGTTGGAGGCGCCGATGACGATGACGTTCTCCAGCCCTTCGACGCCGTCGATCTCCGACAGCAGCTGGGGCACGATGGTGTTCTCGACGTCGGAGGAGACACCGGATCCGCGGGTGCGGAAGATGGAGTCCATCTCGTCGAAGAACACGATCACCGGGGTGCCCTCGGACGCCTTCTCCCTGGCCCGCTGGAAGACCAGGCGGATGTGCCGCTCGGTCTCGCCGACGTACTTGTTGAGCAGCTCCGGGCCCTTGATGTTGAGGAAGAAGCTCTTGCCCGACTGCCCGGTCTTGTCGGCGACCTGCTTGGCCAGCGAGTTGGCGACGGCCTTGGCGATGAGCGTCTTGCCGCAGCCCGGCGGGCCGTACAGCAGCACGCCCTTGGGCGGGCGCAGCCGGTGCTCGCGGAACAGGTCGGAGTGCAGGTAGGGCAGCTCGATGGCGTCCCTGATCTGCTCGATCTGGCGGGACAGGCCGCCGATCTCCTCGTAGGAGATGTCGGGGACCTCCTCCAGCACCAGCTCCTCGACCTCGGCCTTGGGGATGCGCTCGTAGACGTAGCCCGACCGCGGCTCCAGCAGCAGGGAGTCGCCGGCCCGCACCGGCTGGTCGATGAGCGAGTCGGCCAGGCGGACGACGCGCTCCTCGTCGGCGTGCGAGATCACCAGCGCCCGCTCGCCGTCTTCCAGCATCTCCTTGAGCATCACGATCTCGCCGACGCTTTCGTAGCCGAGCGCCTCGACCACGTTGAGCGCCTCGTTGAGCATGACCTCCTGGCCGCGCCGCAGCGAGTCGATGTCGACTGTGGGGCTGACGTTCACCCGCAGCTTGCGGCCGCCGGTGAACACCTCGATCGTGCCGTCGTCTCGGGCATCGAGGAACACGCCGAAGCCGGACGGCGGCTGCGCCAGCCGGTCGACCTCCTCCTTGAGGGCGACGATCTGGTCTCTGGCCTCCTTGAGGGTGGCCACCAGGCGCTCGTTCTGGCCGGTGACCGCGGCCAGGTTCGCCTGCGCCTCGTGCAGGCGCTCCTCGAGCACCCTGTTCTGACGAGGAGATTCCGCCAGCTTCCGACGTAGCGCGGCGATCTCCTCCTGCAGGAAGGAGACCTGTGTTGTGAGATCAGCGACCTCCCGTTCGCGCTGCGCGGCTCGAGCCTCTGCGTCGTCGCGAGCTGCCACGCCCCGTCACCTCCTTCCCAGTCGAGGGCGACTACTCAAGACCCTACCTACCTCAGGGCTGTCCGTAACCTGGCTGGGCGGTGTTCGTGGTGTCACATCCAGTGTCAGGCAATTATTTCCCTTCCTGGTATTTATCCCTGCCAGCGCCAGACCACCGCAGTCTGTTCCCATGTTGAAGCATCGACGCGAAGTTGTGGCTGATTTGTCATAACCGCCTTTACCGCCCGTGCCCCGGCTCCTCTCCCGGCCCCGTCTCCCTGGTCGCCGTTTCTCCGCCGCCCGCCTCGGCGTACGCGCCCTTGGCCGGGCGGCGGCGCCTCGGCGGGGGCAGGACGCCGTCCGCCATGCGGCGGGCCGTCACGAGAAAGCCGGTGTGCCCCACCATGCGATGGTCGGGGCGGACGGCCAGTCCCTCGACATGCCAGTCGCGAACCAAGGTCTCCCACGCGCGGGGCTCGGTGAAACTCCCGTGATCGCGCAGGGTTTCGACGGTGCGCGACAACTGGGTGGTCGTCGCGACGTAACAGCAGATCACACCGCCCGGGGTGAGCGCCTTGGCCGCGGCGTCGACGCACTCCCACGGCGCCAGCATGTCCAGGATCACCCGGTCGACGTCGGTCTCGTCGATGGCGCCGACGAAGTCGCCGACGACCAGACGCCACCGATCGAGCGGGCCGCCCGGCTCGGCGCCGAAGAACCGCTCCACGTTCTTGCGGGCGACCTCGGCGAAGTCGCCCCGCCGCTCGTAGGAGGTCACCCGGCCGCTCTCGCCCGCCGCGCGCAGCAGGAAACAGGTCAGCGCCCCCGACCCGGCGCCGGCCTCCACCACCCGCGCGCCGGGGAAGACGTCGGCCATGGCGACGATCTGCGCGGCGTCCTTGGGGTAGACGACCGCCGCGCCGCGCGGCATCGACAGCGCGTAGTCGGCGAGCAGGTGACGGAACACGAGATACGGCGTGCCTCCCGACGAGCGCACCACCGAGCCCTCGGGCAGGCCGATGATCTCGTCGTGCGGGATGGATCCCTTGTGCGTGTGGAAGACGGCGCCCTCGCGCAGAGTCAGCGTGTGACGCTTGTCCTTGGGGTCGGTGAGCTGCACCTGGTCCCCCGCACGGAACGGGCCGTGCCTGCGAAAACCCATGCGGGTGAGTCTAGTTGCGCCGCCCGGGTGCGATGGCCGTGAAGATCGCCGGGGCCGGTGGCCGCCCGGGACGGCCACCGGGGATCGGGGGGCGGGGTCAGTGGGTGCGGTGGGACTCGAAGCGCATGGTGCGGGAGACGCCGATGCGCACCGTGGTGCCCGGCAGGATCGTCACCTGCTCGTTCGGGGGGATGTCGTAGAAGTTCGGGTCGCCGGGGGGCTGCACCTGGGTGCCGTTGACCGACCCGAGGTCGATGAGGTTGACGTCCCAGCCGTCGAGCTTGACCCGCACATGGCGGCGCGACACCGAGCCGTCGGGGCTGGTGACCTTGGCCGGCCGGGCCTCTCCGCTGAGCACCTCGCTGGCCCGTTCGGGGTCGCGGCCGAGCAGGTAGTCGGAGTCGAGCGGCAGCGTCACCCCGTCGTCGAGGAGCAGCGCGCCGAGCTGCGGGCGCGGCCCCTTGTACGGCACGAGGCTGCGCTGGGCGAGGGCGACGCCGCACACCGCGCAGTAGGGCACGCGGGGGTCGTTGAAGTGGTCGTTGGAGCAGTCGACGCCGTAGACCATGGGCCGCGCCTCGGGCTCGGGAATGTGCTCGGTCGAGTCGGGCGCCGCGGCCTGGCCGGGGCGCTGGCCGCCCTCCTGGCCCTGCTGCGCCGGATCGTAGGGGTGGCCCGGGTCGGCGGGCGGCTCGTTGGACAGGTTGCCGACGTAGGGCCGGCCGGGGCCGGGCTCGGCGGGCTGGGGCTCGGCCGGCAGCGGCGCGTAGGGGCCCGGCGGCGCGCCCGGCAGGCCCGGGACGGGGCCCTGGTCGCCGGTGGCGGGCATGGGGGGCAGCCCGGGCCCGGGTTGCGGACGGGGCGGCTCGGGGGCCGCGGCGATGGGTTCGGGGGCCGGCTCCTGGTAGCCGGGGTCCTGATAGGTGGGCTCCGAGAAGTCGGAGTAGGCGGGCTCGGGGTGGGCCGGGCCGGGGTCGGCCGCCGGGGCGGGCCGGGGCTCGGGGCGCTGCTCGCGGTAGGACGCGTCGGCCGCGCCGGAGTCGCGCGCGGGCTCGGGGAACATGGGGGCGTTGGCGGGGCCGTACTCGCACACCAGGCCGGCCCCGGCGATCACGCCGCGCTCGAGCCGGGCGTGCGGGCTCGGCCGGCCGGCGCCGGGCAGGCGCAGCTCGACCTTGGTCACCGGCCCGGTGACGAGGCGGTCGGTCCAGGTGAGGGCGTCGCGGCCGGACAGCTGGACCGCGCCGTCGGGGCCGCCGCCGACGGAGGCGGAGGCGCTGCCGCTGACCAGGACGGCGATGCCGCCGGAGGAGGGGCCGGCGACGGCGCAGGCGACCGGCTCGCCCATCATCGAGCGGGCCAGCACCTGGGCGACCCGCCGGGCGAGGGCGGTGCCGTCGCCGCCGGAGGTGGCGGCGTCGCGCAGCGCGGCCAGCAGATCGCCGATGACGGAGTCGGCCGCGTCGCACACCATCAGCAGGCCGGCCGCGTGGGCGACCACTCCGTTGCCCGGCAGGGGACGCACCACCCCGTAACCCTGGTCCGTCAAAGAACTCTCCCTCCCCGCCGACCGCCGTCGGGCGAGCGACATCCGCCTCGGCCGTCCGCCACCGCGCTTGCGCGGCACCGGATCGCGATGCGACCGATCACACCTGACCGCGACAAGCAGAACAGTAGTCGACCTTCCACCATAAGTGTGACCAGCCTGAACGGGGACGGCCAGTCTCTGTCCCGGCGTACCCTCGTCACGGGCGACGCCGCAGCGCCTGGTGTCGCCGGACGGGGCCGGAAGCCGGACGTGACCGACCTGATCGGGCCGACGAGAACACTAGTCCGGGCGCGCCCGGATGACGAGTAGGACAAATCGCCGCCGCCACCGCCGTCCCGGCGCCCGTGCTCTCGTGCCCTCCCCCGGGTGGCCGCCGGTGCGGGCTTTTCGTGCGCCGGGGCCGGGGGGCGGGCCGCGGCGCGGTCAGACGCCGGTGAAGACCCGGTTGACGTCGGCGGTGGCGAGCACGCCGTAGAGCTCGCCGTTGCCCTCCACCAGGAGGTACTCCCCCGCCGGCGAGCGGCGCATGGCGTCGATCAGCCGCTCGCCCTCCAGGTCGGCCGACAGCACCAGTGAGGGCTCCAGGGTGCGGGCCAGCGAGCCGGTGCTCACCCAGGGGCGGCGCTGCTCGGGTGTGGCGGTGACGGCCGCCTCGTTGACGATCGCGATCGGCCGGCCGTCGTGGTCGACCACGACGATCGCGCCGGCCTTGGCCTGGCCGGCCCGGCGGATCGCCTCGGCGAGCGGCACCTCGGCGGTGACCGCGATCGCCGGCCGGGCCAGCGCGCGGGCCCGCACCTGCGGGATGCGCGCCCGCATGCGGGTGGCGCGCAGCGCCTGCCCGGCGCCCATCCAGATGAACGACGCCAGCAGCACCGACCACAGCAGGTAGGACAGGTCCAGCCCGTCGGCCGAGCGCGCCGACAGCAGCACCGCCACCGCGATCAGCGCGACCGCCAGGCCACGGCCCACCCATGCGGCCGCGACCGTGCCCGAGCCGGAGTCGCCGCTGACCTTCCACACCCCCGCCCGCAGCATGCGCCCGCCGTCGAGCGGGAGGCCGGGCAGCATGTTGAAGATGCCGACGATCAGGTTGGACAGCCACAGCTGCTGGACGAGCACCCCGATGATGGTGCCGGACCCGACGAACTGGTAGACGACGAAGCCCGCGGCGGCGAGCCCCAGCGACAGCAGCGGCCCGGCGAACGCCACGTTGAACTCCCGGCCGGGCCGGTCGGGCTCGCGCTCGATCTCCGACACCCCGCCGAGCAGGTAGAGGGTGATGCGGCGCACCGGCAGGTCGTAGTGGCGCGCCACGACGCAGTGGGCGAGCTCGTGCAGCAGCACCGAGACGTACAGGAAGACCGCGAAGGCGAACGCCACGGCGTAGGCGGCGGCGTCGCTGAGCCATGGCAGGTACGCGTGGAAGGTGGGCTGGAAGGTGTAGGTGATGAACGCCGCGACGATCAGCCAGGTGGGCGAGACGTAGACGGGGATGCCGAACGGCCGCCCCATGCGCAGGCCCGGCGAGCCCTGGGGCCGCTGAGACCCCCGCGAGTCCTGGTCGGCGCTCATGGGGCCCCCAGGTGACCGTCCGGTGCGGCAGGCCCGTGCGGCAGGCCCGTGCGGCCGGGCGGCGTCGGCCGCTGCGGCGTGATCATGGCGAGTGGATCCCTCCTGGCCGTCCTGGTGCCTCGATGCTACGCGCCCCGCGCGTGCCCTCGAATCGGGAAACGTCGGCCGGGTGACCTAGAGTTCCTCCATGACCGTTCCCGGGCCCGGCGAGATCACCCCAGTTTCCACCACGAAGATCGGTCCCGTCGTCGTCGGGGCGTTATCGCCCTCCCGGGCCGGCGACTTCATGACCTGCCCGCTGCTCTACCGGTTCCGCGTCATCGACCGGCTGCCCGAGCGGCCGTCCCCGGCCGCCGTGCGCGGCACGCTGGTGCACGCGGTGCTGGAGCACCTGTACGACCTGCCCGCCGTCGAGCGCACGGTCGCGGCCGCGCGGGCCATGGTGCTGCCGCAGTGGCGGCGGCTGCTGGAGGAGGAGCCCGACTATTCCGGCCTGTTCGAGGGCGACGCCGAGCGCGAGCAGTGGCTGGAGCTGGCCGGCGAGATGGTGGAGCGCTATTTCGCCCTTGAGGATCCCCGGGCGCTGGAGCCCGCCGATCGGGAGCTGTACGTCGAGGTCGTGCTCGACGGCGGGCTGCTGCTGCGCGGCTACATCGACCGGCTCGACGTGGCGCCCACCGGCGAGATCCGGGTCGTCGACTACAAGACCGGCAGCTCGCCGGGGCCGGCCTTCGAGGCCAAGGCGCTGTTCCAGATGAAGTTCTACGCCCTGGTGCTGTGGCGGCTGCGGGGCACGGTGCCCCGCCAGCTTCAGCTGATCTACCTGGGCAACGGCGAGATCCTGCGTTACGCCCCCGACGAGGCCGACCTGCGGGCCACCGAGCGCAAGGTGCGGGCGCTGTGGGACGCCATCGAGCGGGCGGCGCGCACCCGCGAGTGGCGGGCCCGCCGCAGCCGGTTGTGCGACTGGTGCGATCACCAGGCGTTGTGCCCGGAGTTCGGCGGCACTCCCCCGCCGGTGCCCGAGACCGTGGCGAGCGTCGAGCCGCGGCATCGGCGGGCCGCGACCGACGAGCTGTGAGCGCGCCGTGCGCGGCGAGCCGGCCCTCCTCCTTGGGAAGGAGACGCATCTCCGCCCTGGGCAGGGCCGCACCGCCGGTCGGCTGCTTACAGTGAGATGGTGCTGACCATGCCCGGCGGGCCCCGAAGCCGGATCAGGGCCCATGCCCTGATCGGTGATGTGATCCTCGCGGCGGCGCTGGCGGCCGTGTCGGTCTGGTTCGTGCTGGATCCGCGGCCGGGCCGGGCGATCACGCCGCTGGTCGGGCCGCTGATCGGCGGGGCGGAGGCGCCCGGCGGGCCGGGTGCCGTGGCCGTGGTCCTGCTCGTGCTCGCCTGCCTGCCGGTGGCGCTGCGCCGCGCCTGGCCGTTCTCGCTGCTGTGCCTGGCGCAGCTGCCGCCGCTGGCGCTGGTGCTGCTCGGCCATGGCACCGGCGCCGGTGTCGTCGCCTCCCTGGTCCTGCTGTACAGCGTGGCGGCGCTCCGGGGCCTCGCGGTCAGTCTGCTGGCGGCCGGTCTGGTGACGGGCTGCTGGGCGGCGGCGGTCGCCGGGGTGCCGTCGTGGGGGGCGGCGGGCGGGCCGCCGGGGCGGTGGGCGGTCTACCTGGTGATCGTCACGTTCCTGTTCGCGGTCTGGGTGCTGGGCCGCAGCGTCCGGCTGCGCCGGGCGTACCTGGCCGAGCTGGAGGACCGCGCCGAGCGGCTGGAACGGGCCGGGGAGGCCGACCGGCGGGCGGCCATGGCCGAGGAGCGGTCGCGCATCGCCCGTGAGCTGCACGACGTGGTGGCCCACCATGTCAGTGTGATGACCGTGCAGGCGGTGGCCGCCCGCCGGGTGCTGTCGACCAGCCCGGAGACGGCCGCGAGCGCCCTGTCCGCCATCGAGGAGATGGGCCGGGCGGCGATGGCCGAGATGCGCAACATTGTGGGCGTGCTGCGCACCGAGGGCGACGAGGCCGGCGAGCGGGCCCCGCAGCCCGGGGTGCGTGATCTGCCGGCGCTGGTGGAGCAGATGCGCGAGGCAGGGCTGCGCACCCAGCTGTGGATCGAGGGCGACGAGTCGCGGCTGCCGCCGGGGCTGGACCTCGCGGCGTACCGCCTGATCCAGGAGGCGCTGACCAACAGCCTGCGGCATGCGGGGGCGGGTGCCCGCGCGTGGGTGACGGTGCGGCGGGAGCCGACGACGCTCACCGTGCACGTGGAGGACGATGGGCGGGGCCCGGCGGCGGAGCCGCGGAACCCCGATCGCCCTGGTCACGGACTTGTCGGGATTCGCGAGAGAGTGGCCCTTTATGGTGGGATGCTACAGACGGGTCCCCGGCAGGGAGGCGGATTCGAGGTCCGGGCCCGTTTCCCCCTCAAGTCCGGGACGTGACCCGGCGCCGTTCCCCCGGGAGAGAGATGACGATCAGGGTGCTGCTGGCCGACGACCAGCCGCTGCTGCGCACCGGCTTCCGGCTCATCCTGGAGGCCGAGCCCGACGTCACCGTGGTCGGCGAGGCGGGTGACGGCGCGGGCGCGCAGGAGCAGGCGCGGGCGCTGATGCCCGACGTGGTGCTCATGGACATCCGCATGCCCGGTGTCGACGGCATCGAGGCGACCCGGCGCATCGTGCGCGAGGCGTCGCCCGGGGCGCACGTGCCGCGGGTGCTGGTGCTGACGACCTTCGACCTGGACGAGTACATCGTGGAGGCGCTGCGGGCCGGGGCCAGCGGCTTCCTGCTGAAGGACGTGCCGCCGGACGAGCTCATGCAGGCCATCAGGGTCGTGGCGGCCGGCGACGCGATCGTGGCGCCGAGCGTCACCCGCCGGCTGCTGGACAGGTTCGCCGCTCGGCTGCCCTCCGAGCACCGCTCCCCCACCCCGGCCCGGCTGGACCGGCTGACCGAGCGGGAGCTGGAGGTGCTGCGCCTGATCGCCCGCGGCATGTCCAACGCCGAGATCGCCGCCGAGCTGGTGGTCAGTGAGACGACGGTCAAGACGCACGTCGGCAACGTCTTGACCAAGCTCTCGCTGCGCGACCGCGTGCAGGCCGTCGTCCTGGCCTACGAGACCGGCCTGATCACGCCCGGCACCCTGTCCTGACCGCGGCGTCCTGACCGCGGCCGCCCGACCGATGCGGGTCAGCCGGTCGCCTCGTCCGTGGCCTCCCCGGTGGTCCCCCTCGGCCGCGCGGTCCCGGGCGTTCCGGGCGTCTCTCCGGTGCCCGTGGCCGCCCGGCCGCCGGGGACGTTCTCCGGGAAGTGGCAGGCCACCCGGTGGCCGGGCACCGGCTCGACGAGCGCGGGCTCGACGGTGCGGCAGATCTCCTGGGCCTTCCAGCAGCGGGTGTGGAAGCGGCACGCCGGGGGCGGGCTGATGGGGCTCGGCACGTCGCCGTGCAGCCGGATGCGGTCGCGGCCGCCCCGCCGGCGCCTGGGGTCGGGGACGGGCACCGCCGACAGCAGGGCGTTGGTGTAGGGGTGCATCGGCGAGCCGTACAGGTTCTTCCGATCGGCCAGCTCGACGATCTTGCCGAGGTACATCACCGCGACCAGGTCGCTGATGTGCCGCACGACCGACAGGTCGTGGGCGATGACCACGTAGGTGAGGTCGAGCTCCTTTTGCAGGTCGTCGAGCAGGTTGACGACCTGCGCCTGGATGGACACGTCCAGGGCCGACACGGGCTCGTCGGCGATGATCAGCTTGGGCCTGAGGGCGAGGGTGCGGGCGATGCCGATGCGCTGGCGCTGGCCGCCGGAGAACTCGTGCGGGTAGCGGTTGTAGTGCTCGGGGTTGAGGCCGACCAGCTCCAGGATCTCCTGCACGGCCCGCTTGACGCCGTGCTCGGTGGCGATGCCCTGGATGCGGAAGGGCGCGCCGACGATGGTGCCGACGGTGTGGCGCGGGTTGAGCGAAGAGTAGGGGTCCTGGAAGATGATCTGGATGTCGCGGCGCAGGGGGCGCATGCGGCCCTGGGAGATGTGGGTGATGTCCCTGCCCTCGAAGACGATGCGCCCGCCGGTCGGTTCGAGCAGCCGGGTGACCAGCCGCCCGGTGGTGGTCTTGCCGCAGCCCGACTCGCCGACCAGGCCGAGGGTGCGGCCCTTGGGCACGTCGAAGTCGACGCCGTCGACCGCCCGCACCGCCCCCACCTGCCGCCGCAGCAGCCCGGACGTGATCGGGAAGTGCTTCTGCAGCCCCCGCACCGAGAGCAGGGGCTCGCCTTCGGTCACGGGGCCGTTGGCCGGGTCTGTCACTGGGACTCCAGGTTGGGCTTGATCTCGTCACGCCAGATGGCCCGCCGCTCGCCGGACGCCAGGTGGCAGCGCACCAGGTGGCCGCCCGTGGTCTCGGCGAGCTCGGGCACCTCGGTGTCGCACAGCCCGTTCGCGCGGGACATGAACCCGCAGCGGGGGTGGAAGGCGCAGCCGGGCGGCACGTTGATGAGCGAGGGCGGGGTGCCCTGGATCGGCACCAGGCGCTCGGCGGGGTCGCGGTCCAGGCGGGGCATCGAGCCGAGCAGCCCCCAGGTGTAGGGGTGCTCGGGGCGCTCGAAGACGTCCTCGGCGGCGCCGTACTCGACCGCCCTGCCGGCGTACATCACCAGGATGTCGTCGGCCAGCTCGGCGACCACGCCGAGGTCGTGGGTGATGACGATCAGCGACGCATCGAAGTCGCGCTGCAGGTCGCGCATCAGGTCGAGGATCTGCGCCTGCACGGTCACGTCGAGCGCGGTGGTCGGCTCGTCGGCGATCAGCAGCGTCGGGTCGCACGACAGCGCCATCGCGATCATGGCGCGCTGGCGCATGCCGCCGGAGAACTGGTGCGGGTAGTCGTCGACGCGCCGCTCGGGCTGCGGGATGCCGACCCGGCCGAGCATGTCGACGGCGTGCTTGCGCGCCACCCGTTTGCTCACGTCGTTGTGGATCCGGTAGGCCTCGGTGATCTGGTTGCCGACGGTGTAGTAGGGGTGCATGGCCGACAGCGGATCCTGAAAGATCATCGCCATCTTCTTGCCGCGCAGGGTGCGCACGTGCTCGGCCGACGCGGAGACCAGCTCCTCGCCGTCGAGCCAGATCTCTCCGGAGATGCGCGCCCGGCCGCCCTTGTGCAGGCCCAGCACGGCGAGGCTGGTGACGCTCTTGCCCGAGCCCGACTCGCCGACGATGCCGAGGGACCGGCCGCGCTCCAGCGCGAACGACAGCCCGTCGACCGACCGGACCAGGCCGTCGTCGGTGGGGAAGTGCACGCGCAGGTCGCGCACCTCCAGGAAGGCCGTGGGCGGCAGGCCGCCGCCCGCCCCCCGCGTGCCGCCGGGCTCCAGCGAGTCGAAGCCCGAGGTGCCGGCGCCCGGCCCCTCGAACCCCGGCGGCGTCGGTCCCGATGTGTCGAACGTGCTCATCCCAGCCTCACCCTCGGGTCCACCACGGCGTACAGCAGGTCGACGATCAGGTTGGCCAGGACGACGAAGAACGCGGTGACCATGGTCACGCCCATGACCTTGGGGAGGTCCTGGTTGTTGATCGCGTCGATGGCGTACTTGCTGATGCCGGGCAGCGAGTAGGTGCTCTCGGTGAGCACCGCGCCGCCGACCAGCAGGCCGACATCGAGGCCGAAGATCGTCAGGATGGGCGTCAGCGCGCCGCGCAGCCCGTGCTTGACCACCACCGTGCGTTCCCTGAGCCCTTTGGCCCTGGCGGTGCGGATGTAGTCCTCGCTCATCGTCTCCAGCATGCCCGCGCGGGTCAGCCGGGCGTACCCGGCGGCGTACAGGAACGCCAGGGTGATCCACGGCAGCAGCAGGCCGTACGCCCATTGGACGGGGTTCTGGTCGATCGGGGTGTAGCTGCCGCCGGGGGCCATGAAGTGGAACGGGCGGCCGTAGCTGAACACCACCAGCGAGACGATGCCGGTGAAGAAGATGGGCAGCGACACCCCGGCCAGGGCCACGCCCATGGCGGCGCGGTCGAAGAAGCTGCCCCTGCGCAGCGCGGAGATCACCCCGGTGGTCACCCCCGCGATCACCCAGATGATCGCGGCCCCGACGATCAGCGACAGCGTCACCGGCAGGCGGTCGACCAGGTCGGGCCAGACCGGCAGGCGGGTCAGGAACGAGTAGCCGAAGCACGGGGCCGGGCAGTGCTCGACGCCCGGGCCGTAGTCGTAGTCGGCGCCGGCCACGATGCCCTTGGCGAACCGGCCGTACTGCACGACCAGCGGGTCGTTGAAGCCGAGCTTCTCGGCGGCGACATGCACCTGCTCGGCGGTGGCCGTGCGCCCGACGTACCGCGCGGCCAGGTCGTCGGCCGTGGCCCCCGCGAGTCTCGGGACGAGGAAGAAGATGGCGAAGGTGATCATGCTGACGATCGCCAGCATGAACACCGCCCAGATCAGGCGCCGGATGATGTATGTGCCCACGTCTCCCCCGGCTCCGGGGGCCGGCCGGTCGGCCGGCCCCCTGCCGATGCGTGCTCGGTCTGCGTTGTCACGTCGTCACGGTGTCACGGTGTCACGGCCGCGCCGGACCGGCCGGGCGACCCGCCGGTTCCCCCTTGGTCGTGTCGCCCGGCCCGTGCACCGCGTGGGTTCACTTGACCGCGCCCATGCCGAGGTAGTCGTACATGGCGAAGGCGTCGGTCACGTAGATGTTGGTGGCGTTCCTGGAGCGGATGAGCAGCGACTTGGCCCACACGCCCGGCAGGACGTAGGCGTCCTCCATGACCTTGCGGTCGATGTCGCCCCACAGCTTCTCGCGGGCGGCGGTGTCGGTCTCCCGCATCGCCTGGTCGAGCATCTTGTCCACTTCGGGGTCGCGGACGCTGATGTTGGACGAGCCGCCGGTCTCGCGGATGACGCGGCTGTCGACGATCTGCTGCAGGAAGCCGAAGCCGTCGGGCCAGTCGGCCTGCCAGCCGTTCAGCGCCAGGCCGAGGCCGTGGTCCTTGGCGTAGCCGGGCTTGCCGGCGTACAGGGCGAAGTAGTCGGCCTGCGGGAACGGCTTGAGCGTCAGCTTGATGCCGACCTTGCCGAGGGACTGCTGCAGCGCCTCGGCCGCCGCCTTCTCCTTCGGCCGCTCCGACCGGTAGGCGATGTTGGTGGCGAACCCGTCCGGCTGGCCGCAGGCCGCCAGCTCCTGCTTGGCCTTGGCCGTGTCGCCGTGGTTGTCGGGCCCGGCCGGGTAGAGGTCGAAGTCCACGTGGCCGGGGATCACCGGCGGCAGCATGCTCGTCGCGATCTGGCCGCCGGAGAACTCGCCGCCCCAGGCGGTCTGCACCGCGACACGGTCGGCGGCGTACTCGATGGCCCTGCGGCAGTGGATGTTGTCGAGCGGCTTGACGTTGCCGTTGATCGAGGTGTACCAGAGCCGGCTGCTGGTCGGGTTGTCGGACGCGTCCTTCTTGACCGGGTCGGTGAGGATCTGCCCGAGCGCGGCCGGGGAGGCGCCGGTGCCGGAGACGTCGACGTCGAGATCACCGGCGAGGACCCGGTTGTCGATGTCGTCGGCGTTGACGTTGGTCGTCACCTCGATGGTGTCGGGCAGCGCCTTGCGGTTGGGGTCGGTCGCGGGGTCCCAGTTGGGGTTGCGGACCAGGGTGAAGCCCTTGCCGATCTCGTTCTTGGAGAACATGTACGGCCCGGTGGAGATGAAGTGCTCCTTGTACTTCGCGCCGGTGTCCTTGTCCTCCGGCACCGGGATGGTCGCCGGGATCTGCGCGAAGTAGTCGAAGCCGCCCATCGGCTGCTTGAGGTGGAAGACGATCGTCCTGTCGTCGGGGGTCTCGATCGCCGAGTCGGTGTTGACGCCCTTGGACTTGTAGGGGCCCTTGTAGCCGTCGGGCAGGTCGAGGAAGTCGCCGAAGTAGGTGGGCCCGTCGGGGAACACCTCCTTGTCCAGGGACCTCAGCACGGCGTACTTGACGTCCTTGGACGTGACCGGCGTGCCGTCTTCGAACTTGACGCCGCTGCGCAGCGTGTAGGTCCAGGTCTTGGCGTTGTCGCTCGGCGTGCCGAGGCTTTCGGCCAGGTCGGGCACGAGGGTGTTGCCCTCCTTGCCGGGGGCCGATTTGAACATCGTGAGGGAGCGGCCGTACAGGCGGATGAAGTCCCACGAGTAGGCGTAGTAGGTGTCGGCTCCGTCGAGGGAGTCCCAGTCTCCGGAGTTGGCGAAGGTGAGGGTGCCGCCCTTCTTGTCGGACGGGTTGACCACCCCGGTGAGCGCGTCGTTGAACTTGGCGGTCTGCCCGGCGGCCGACTGCCCGCCGGACTGGTTCGTGGTGCCGGTGGGGCCGCCGCAGGCGGACAGGCCGAGGGCTAGGGCGGCGCCCGCGGCCGCGACGGCGATCGTGGTTCTTCTCATTGACGAACCCCTCGGTTGAGGACTGGGGATGGGTGGGGCGGACGTTCTCTTCGGGCTCATCGACCGGCCTTCGGGTCGAACGCGTCGCGCAGGCCGTCGCCGAACAGGTTGAAGGCGAGCACGGTGATGAAGATCGCCATGCCGGGGAAGAACATGAAGTGCGGGATCGTGTAAAAGCGCACCGCGTCGGACAGCATGCCGCCCCAGGTGGGGGTCGGTGGCCTGACGCCCACCCCGAGGAACGACAGCGCGGCCTCGAACAGCACGTTCGTGGGGATCAGCAGGGTGGAGTAGATCAGGATCGGCGCGATGAGGTTCGGCAGGATCTCGCGGAACAGGATGTAGGGCCCGCGGGCGCCGAGGCTGCGGGCGGCGTCGACGAACTCGTGCTCGCGCAGCGACAGGGTCTGGCCCCGGATGATGCGCCCGATGTAGGGCCAGTTGAAGAAGCTGATGATGAACACCAGCAGCGTCACCCGCAGCGTGTCGCCGCTGAGGCCGAAGGCCTTGTCGGGCACCACGCCGGCCAGGGCGATGGCGAACACCAGCAGCGGGAACGCCAGGAAGACGTCCATGAGCTTGCTGATGATCGAGTCGACCCAGCCGCCGAAGAATCCGGAGACCACGCCGAGCAGGGTGCCGATGATCACCGCCATGATGGTGGCCAGGAACGCGATCACCAGGGAGATGCGCGCGCCGTAGACGATGCGGGCGAAGATGTCGCGGCCGTTGACGGGTTCGACGCCGAAGGGGTGCTGCAGGCTGATGCCGGTGCCGCCCTTGGGGGCGAGGGTCTCGGAGTCGATCAGGTCCTGGTGGAAGTCGGTGGGCGAGTGTCCGACCAGCGCTGTCAGGAGCGGCGCGCAGATGGCGACGAGAATGAGGAGGATGACAACAATCCCGCCCGTTAATGCAACCTTGTCCCTTTTCAGGCGCATCCAGGCGATTTGGCCCAGTGACCGTCCCTGTATTGGTGTGCTGCCGTCACCGCTTCGCGCGACCGCGTCCGCCGCTATGGGGGATTGCCCGCCGGGCGCGTCGAGCGGTGCCGTCATGCCTTCTGCTCCCCTGGGTCCAACAGACATAGCCGGATTGACCTGCCGCTTTGTGAGCGGCACGGCCACGACGACCACGATAACGCGGCCCGTTGGACGCAGAATCTATGGGCAGAGCTGCGCACACCACCCCCGTCGCGAGTGCTGTGGCTCAACTGTGATCCCCGCGACATTCATTTGTTTCGACCGGGAAAGAAGTGTCCCGGTGGTGCCATGGTTTCGTCTCGATTCCGTGACACACCGGGACGCGCTTGAACCGAACATTTACGCTCGGGATTCCCGGGTGTAAATGATCAGCCGATGCCGCGGCGCTTGAGGATGTCCTCGATGTCGGAGAAGTCATCGTCCGCCGCGGGGCGGGACGGCTTCGACGGCAACGGCCGGGTGGCGCCCTCGCCACCGGGCACGGACGCCCCCGCCGGGCGGGACGCTCCCGCGGCGGGTTCGCCGGCGCGCTTCCCGGACCTGCGCGCGGAGCCGGCCGTGCGGCCGCGGATCACGCCCGAGACCACCCACAGCACCACCGACAGGCCCGCGAGCACCACACCGGCCCACACCATGGGCGACAACACCAGCCCGGCGACGAAGCCGACGGCGGCGCTGCCGATGCGCCACAGGGTCTGCAGCGCGCCGGTCAGATAGGCCGCCATGGGCAGCAGCGCCCACGCCGTCACGCGCAGGCCGGCGCCCGCTCCCCGGCGCCGGAACGCCAGCAACGCCAGCACCAGGCCCAGGGCCGTCACGCCGGCGCACAAGGGCAACCACGCGATATCGTTGAAGGTCATACCGGGTCCCGTCCCCTCACGACTGCCTGCCTACGATTCCATCCTGGCACGCGGTCGCGGCCGGGCCCCTCCTCCCGCAGGACGGCCCGTCCCCTAGGGGATCACCCGAAGTGGGCGCGCATGCGGGCCAGGGTCACCTCGCGCAGCGACCGCACGATGAGCCGGCCCGGGGCCGGCGGCACGGGCAGCAGGCTGGGCACCGCCACCACCTGGCAGCCCGCCGCGGTGGCCGCCGTGACGCCGTTCGGCGAGTCCTCCAGCACCGCGCACCGGGCGGGGTCGGCGCCGATCAGCCGGGCCGCCGTGAGGTACGGCTCGGGGTCGGGCTTGGTGCGGGTCACGTCGTCGCCGGTGACCACCAGGTCGAACCGGTCGCGGCCGACGGCGTCGAGCACCAGGTCGGTGATCACCTTGGCGGATGAGGTCACCAGCCCCATCGGCATGCCCGCCTCGCGCACCTCGGCGAGCAGGTCGGCGGCGCCCGGCATGAGCTCGGCCCCGCCCTCGGCCAGCCGGCGCGTCATGCCCTCCAGCATCCACTCGGCCACCCGCTCGGGCGGCACGTCCGCCCCCGTCACCCGCAGCATGTACGCGACGGTCGCCGGCAGCGAGCCGCCCACGAGCTCCTCCTGGTGGTCGGGCCCCCAGGTGCCGCCCAGGCGCTCGGCCACCTCGCTCTCCACGTCGTACCACACCTTCTCGGTGTCGACGAGCAGGCCGTCCATGTCGAAGAAGACGGCGTCGATCCCTGCCACCCGCTGTTCCCCCCGGTCGCGCTACGGAGCTACCAATCTAAACGTTCGGGGCACATGGGTCGAAGCACCGGGGGCGCATGACGCGCGGAAGACTCCGGCCGAGAGTCGGGGCCGATCGTGGACACCACCCGCGTGCGATAACGAATACTCTTAGCTGAAGGCCGCACCCCGGCGGCCTAGGGACAAGGAGGCGGCGCGTGATCGAGCTCGAAGGGCTCCCAGAGCTCGTCGATCCGGTGCTCATCGCCGCGTTCGAAGGCTGGAACGACGCGGGCGAGGCGTCCAGTGGCGCACTCGCGCACCTGGAGACCCAGTGGAAGGCCACCCCGCTGGTGGCGCTCGACCCGGAGGACTACTACGACTTTCAGGTGACCCGTCCGATCGTGGAGCTCGGCGACGGCACGTCACGCTCCATCACGTGGCCGACGACGCGGCTGCTCCACGCCCGCCCGCCGGGGGCGGAGCGTGACGTGGTGCTGTTGCGCGGCATCGAGCCGAACATGCGCTGGCGCACCTTCTGCACCGAGATCGTCGGGTTGTGCCGTGAGCTCGGCGTGGAGCAGGCGGTGCTGCTGGGGGCGCTGCTCAACGACTCCCCGCACACCCGCCCGGTGCCGATCGTGGGCGCCGTGAGCGACCCCGGGCTGGCGCGCAGCCTCAACCTGGAGCTGACCCGCTACGAAGGCCCCACGGGCATCGTGGGCGTGCTGCAGCAGACCCTCGGCACGGTCGGCATGGAGACGGTGTCGCTGTGGGCGTCGGTGCCCCACTACGTGGCCCAGCCGCCCAACCCCAAGGCGACGCTGGCGCTGCTGCACCGCGTCGAGGACGTCCTGGGCATCACGATGCCGCTCGGCGACCTGCCCGAAGAGGCCCGCGCGTGGGAGCACGGCGTCGACGAGCTGGCGTCGCAGGACTCCGAGGTCGCGGAGTACGTCCGCGAGCTGGAGGAGCGCAAGGACGCCGCCGAGCTGCCCGAGGCCAGCGGCGACGCCATCGCCGCCGAGTTCGAGCGCTACCTGCGCCGCCGCGACGGCGACGCCGAGGGCTGACCGGCGCGCGGCCCGCGCGTTGACGACCGGTGGAGCACGTGGCCCAGGGCCGCTCCGGCGGCGTACCAGAGCAGGTCCGGCGGGTTGAACGTGGTGCCGGCGACCAGGCGGGCGAGCGTGCTGTGCGTCGCGAGCTCCGCGGGTATGCCGGTGAGCTGGAAGAACTCGATCGCCCAGCTGACCGCGAGCGCCACGCAGGCGGCCGGCCCGGGACGCGTGCGAGGGGCGGCCACCAGGACCAGCTCGTACAGCAGCAGCGTGTAGAGCGCGTCCCCGCCGTACTTGACGACCGGGCCGCCGGCGACGCTCCGCAGCGCGAGCCCGGCGGCCACGGTGAGCAGTGTGGCGAGCGCCGCCAGCAGGCGGGCGCGGGTCGCCGGGCCGGGCCCGGCGCGGCGGATGGGCGGCGCGGCGACAGGCGCGCGGAGGCCGCCGGGTGGCGTTCCCGTTCACGGATCCCGACTGTAGAGCCCGCCGCGGCCGGCGGGGGCCGTCAACGCGGCTCGCCCCGGTCGCAGGCCAGGCGGTAGCCCCGTTTGACGACGGTCTCCACGATGCCCGGCGCACCGAGGGCCCGGCGCAGCCGGGTGATCGCCATCTCGACCGCGTGCTCGGCCGGGCCGTGGCCGGCTCCACCGGGCAGCACGGCGCGCAGGTCGGCGCGGGAGACGACGTGCCCGGGGCGGTGCGCGAGCCGTTTGAGGATGGCCATGGGCGCCGGGGGCAGCGGCCTGAGCCGCCCGCCGACCACGACCGCGTGGCCGCGGATCTCCAGGTCGTGCCCGCCGGCGACGAGCCGGCCGGCGCCGTGGGCGGGCAGGTGCCGGGCGAGGAGCCGCGCCAGGGCGCCGAGCCGGGAGCGGTCGGGCCGCACGACGGGCACGCCCAGCGAGGTGAGCGGCTCGGCGGTGACGGGGCCCACGCAGGCGGCCACGACCGGCCCGCCGAAGGCCGCGAGCAGCGCGGTGTCGAGGCCCTCGGCGCGGGCGGTGTCCAGTGTCGTGGTCACGGCGGGGGCGCTGGTGAAGGTCACCGCGTCCACGGCCCCCGCGGCCGCCTGGGCGACCAGCCGCCGCAGCGGCGCGGTGTCGCGGTGCGGCAGCCATCGGTAGACCGGCACCTCGACGACCTCGGCGCCGGCGGCGCGCAGCTCGGCGACCAGCTCGGTGAGCGGGTCGCCGTGCAGTTGCACGGCCACGCGCCGGCCGCGCAGGTCCTGGCCGAGCAGGTGCGCCTTGATCTCGTCGCACGACTCGCCCGGCGGAGTCCAGTGGTCGGTGAACCCGGCGGCCCGCACCGCGCCGCGCGCCTTCGGCCCCCGCGCGAGCAGCCGCGCCCCCGCCAGCCGGTCGGCGAGGCCGGCCGACAGCCCCCAGCCCTCCGCCGCGGCCATCCAGCCGCGGAAACCCACGCCGGTGGTGACCACCACGTCGTCGATGGGCGCCGCCAGGCAGGCGCGGGTGGCGGCGAGCAGGCCGGAGTCCTCGGCGAGCGGCACGATGCGGATGGCCGGCGCCCGCACCACGCGGGCGCCGCGGCGCTCCAGCAGGGCGGCGAGCTCCTCGGCGCGGCGGGTGGCGGTCACGCCGATGGTGAACCCGGCGAGCGCGTCGGGCGCGGTCTCCGGGGAGTCGTCGGGGTCCTCCGGGCGGGCGGCCGTCAAGCCGCGCTCACCTCCCCTGCCGGCCGCGCCGCCGCGGCCCGCGCGGTCACCTGCACGTGCACCATGCCGCCGGCCAGCCGGATCGGGTAGCGGGGCACCGACACCGAGGGGTCGTCGAGGCAGACCCCGGTGACGAGCGAGAACGGCTGCTTGTGCATCGGGGAGGTGACGACGGGCTCGCCGCCCCGGGTGCCCATGATGCCGCGCGACAGCACGTACGCCCCGCTGAACGGGTCGAGGTTGCCGACGGCGTACAGGGAGCCGTCGAAGGCGCGGAACACCGCGATCTGGTGGCCGTCCACCAGGACGCAGGCGCCGCGCTCGGGCAGCAGGTCGGTGTAGGCGCAGACCGGGGTCCAGGCGCGGACGTGCGCCGGCATGTCGTGCAGGAGGGTCATCGGCGTGCCTCCAATGGGATCAGGACGGGCTTGATCTGGTCGCGTTCGGTCTCGAAGGTGATCGAGGGGTCGGGGGTGCCCGGGGCGTTGATGAAGCTGACGAATCTGCGCAGCTTGCCCGGGTCGTCGAGGGTGGCCCGCCACTCGTCGGCGTAGCCGGAGATGTGGCGGGCCAGCTGGGCGTCCAGGTCGGCGCAGATGCCGAGGGAGTCGGCCATGATGACGTCGCGCAGGTAGTCGAGGCCGCCGTCGAGGCTCTCCAGCCAGGCGGCGGTGCGCTGCAGCCGGTCGGCGGTGCGCACGTAGAACATCAGGAACCGGTCGATGGTGCGCACCAGGGTCTCGGTGTCGAGGTCGGTGGCGAGCAGGTCGGCGTGGCGGGGCCGGAAGCCGCCGTTGCCGCCGACGTACAGGTTCCAGCCCTTCTCGGTGGCGATGACGCCGAAGTCCTTGCCGCGGGCCTCGGCGCACTCGCGGGCGCAGCCCGACACGGCGGCCTTGATCTTGTGCGGGGAGCGCAGGCCGCGGTAGCGCAGCTCCAGGGCGACGGCGAGGCCGACGGAGTCCTGGACGCCGTACCGGCACCAGGTGGAGCCGACGCACGATTTGACGGTGCGCAGGCCCTTGCCGTAGGCGTGGCCGGACTCGAAGCCGGCGTCGACGAGGCGCCGCCAGATCTCGGGCAGCTGCTCGACGCGGGCGCCGAGCAGGTCGATCCGCTGCGCTCCGGTGATCTTGGTGTAGAGGCCGAAGTCGCGGGCGACCTCGCCGATGACGATGAGCCGGTCGGGCGTGATCTCGCCGCCGGGGATGCGCGGCACGACGGAGTAGGTGCCGTTCTTCTGGATGTTGGCCAGGAAGTGGTCGTTGGTGTCCTGCAGCGCGGCCTGCTCGCCGTCGAGGATGTGGCCGCCGTGCAGCGACGCCAGGATGGACGCCACGGCCGGTTTGCAGATGTCGCAGCCCCTGCCCGTTCCGTGGTCGGCGATGAGCTGGGAGAACGTGGTGATGCCCCGCACCCGCACGATGTCGAACAGCTCGGCGCGGCTGTGCGGGAAGTGCTCGCACATCGCCTTGCTCACCTCGACGCCGGAGGTGACCAGCAGCCGCTGCAGCATCGGCACGCAGCTGCCGCAGGTGGTGCCGGCGCGGGTGCAGGCCTTGATGGCCGGCACGTCGGTGCAGCCCTCCTCGCCGATGGCGGCCCGCACCCGGCCGGCGGTGACGTTGTTGCACGAGCAGACCTGCGCGTCGTCGGGCAGGTCGAGGTCGAGAGCGGCGGTGCCGGCGAACAGCAGTTCCGAAGGGCTGCCGGGCAGCTCCCTGCCGACCATCGGCCGCAGCGTGGTGTACGGCCCGGCGTCGCCGACGCAGATGCCGCCGAGCAGGGTGCGGGCGTCGTCGCTGACGCACAGCCGCTTGTAGACGCCGCCCACCGGGTCCATGAACGTGACGTCGAGGGCCCCCTCGGCCGTGATGTCGCCGAAGCTGGCGACCTCGACGCCGAGCAGCTTGAGCTTGGTGGACAGGTCCGCGCCGGCGAACTCGCCGGAGCCGCCGAGGATGCGGTCGGCGGCGACCTCCGCCTGGGTGAAGCAGGGGCCGGCCAGGCCGTACACCATGCCCCCGGCGAGGGCGCACTCGCCGATCGCGTAGATCGCCGGGTCGGCGGTGCGCATGCCGGCGTCCACCTCGATGCCGCCGCGCGGGCCGACAGGCAGGCCGCAGCCGCGGGCCAGCTCGTCGCGGGGCCGCACCCCGGCGGAGAACACCACGATCTGGGCGTCGATCGCCTCGCCTCCGGGCAGGACGAGCCGGGCGGCGCGGCCGGCGGGCCCGGGCTCGACGCGGTCGACGCCGGCCCCGGTGTGCACGGTGAGGCCGAGGGCCTCGATCTGGTTCTTCAGCACCGAGCCGCCGCCCTCGTCGACCTGGCGGGGCATCAGCCAGGGGCTCATCTCGACGACGTGGGTGGCGAGGCCGAGACCGCGCAGCGCGTCGGCGGCCTCCAGGCCGAGCAGGCCGCCGCCGATGACGACACCGGTGGTGGCGTCGCGGGCGGCCTCGCGGATCGCGTCCAGGTCGTCGAGGGTGCGGTAGACGAAGCAGCCGGGCAGGTCGTGGCCCGGCACCGGCGGCACGAACGGCCGCGAGCCGGTGGCCAGCACCAGGACGTCGTACGGCTCGGCGTGGCCGCCTCGGGTGATGGCGAGCCGCGCCTCGCGGTCGATGCGCTCGACGGGGTCGCCGAGGCGCAGCGTCACGTCGTCGGGCACCGGGTAGGTGAGGTCGGCCGCGCTCGTGCCCGCGAGGTAGGACGTGAGCGCGACCCGGTCGTAGGCCGGCCGGGGCTCCTCCCCCAGCACGGTGATCGTGCCGGTGAAGCCGCGGTCGCGCAGCGTCTCGATGAGCCGGTGCGCGGCGGGGCCGTGGCCCGCGACGACGACCCTGCGGCCCGCCCCGGCGCCCCCGGCGGCGTTCTCCCTGTCCTTGGCGTTCGCGCCCGTTTCGCTCACGACGGCACCCCCTCCTGTTCGCACAGCCAGCCGATGATGCCCGCCACCGCGTCGCGGCAGGTGCCGCAGCCGGTGGTGGCGCGGGTGGCGGCGGCGACGGCCGCCACGTCGCGGGCCCCGGACTCCCAGCAAGCCCGGATCCCGCCCTTGGTCACGTTGTTGCACTGGCACACCCTGGCGCTGTCGGGCATGCGCACCGGGCTGTCGGCCACGACCGCGGCGCCGAGCCCGGGGAACAGCAGCCCGGCGCGGTCACCCGGCAGCGGGCCGCCCCGGTCGTACAGCTGGGTGAGGGTCCCCACGGCGGGGCTCTCGCCGAGCAGGATCGCCCCGACGAGGCGGTCGTCGCGGATGACGAGCTTGCGGTAGGTGCCGGCGGAGCGGTGGCTGAAGCGGATGATCTCGGCGTCGTCGTCGGTCAGCTGCGCCTCGCCCATCGCGGCCAGCTCGACGCTGGCGGCCTTGAGCCGGGTGACCAGGCGCGAGCCCCGGTACCTCGCCGTCTTGTCGGCGCCGGTGATCAGGTCGGCCGCCACGGCGGCCTGTTCCCAGGCGGGCGCGACGAGGCCGTACACGACGCCGTCGTGCTGGGCGCACTCGCCGATGGCGAAGATCTCCGGGTCGGAGGTGCGCATCTCGTCGTCGACGACGACGCCCCGGTCCACCTTGAGGCCGGCGTGCCGGGCGAGGCCGGTGACGGGCCGCACTCCGCAGGCGAGCACGACCAGGCCGGCCGGGAGCAGCTCGCCGCCGGCCAGCTCGACGCCGGTGGGGGTCGCGCCGTCGCCGTGGATCGCGGCGACCCGCACGCCGGTGCGGATGCCGACGCCGAGCCCGGCGAGGGTCTCGCCGAGCAGCAGGCCCGCCTCGGCGTCGAGCTGCCGCTCCATCAGGTGCCCGGCCAGGTGCAGCAGGGTGACCGGCAGGCCGAGGCCGGCCAGCCCGCGGGCGGCCTCGACGCCGAGCAGCCCGCCGCCGATGACCACGGCGCCGCGGGCGTGCCCGGCCGCCGCCATGATGCGTTCGCAGTCGTCGAGGGTGCGGAAGGCGACGGCGCGGTGCACGCCGGGCAGCGGCGGCACCACGGCCTCGCTGCCGGTGGCCAGCACGAGCGTGTCGTAGGGTTCGCGGGCGCCGCCGGCCGTGCGCACCGTCCGGGAGTCGCGGTCGATGGCGGTCACGGCGTCGCCCAGGCGGGCCGTGACGTCGTGCTCGGCGTACCAGGAGGGGTCCAGCAACCGCACCTGCTCGGGGGTGGCGGTGCCGGCCAGCACGTTCGACAGCAGCACCCGGTTGTACGGCCGGCGGCGTTCGGCGCCGAGCACGGTGATGCGCACGTCCGTGTCGCGGGCCCGCACCTCGGTGACCAGGCGGTGCCCCGACATGCCGTTGCCGACGACCACGAGTCTCGGCGCGCGGGCGCTCATCGGGCCCGCTCCAGCCGCACCGCGCACACCTTGAGCTCCGGCATGCGCGAGAGGGGATCGAGGGCGTCGCCGGTGACCAGGTTGGCGCGCCCGTCGCCGGGCCAGTGGAACGGCATGAACACCGTGTCGGGCCTGATGGCGTCGCTGACGCGGGCGACGCCTTCGGCGCTGCCGCGCCGGCTGGTCACCCGCACCCGGTCGCCGGTCGCGACGCCGACGCGGGCGGCCAGGTCGGGGTGCAGCTCGACGTACGCCTCGGGCGCGGCCTGGTTGAGGGCGGGCACGCGGCGGGTCTGCGCGCCGCTTTGGTACTGGGCCAGCACCCGGCCGGTGGTGAGGTGGAGCGGATAGTCTCCGGCGGGGGTCTCGGCGGGCGGCCGGTGTTCCACGGGCACGAACCTGGCGCGTCCGTCGGGCGTGGCGAAGCGGTCGAGGAACGGCCTGGGCGTGCCCGGGTGGCCGGGCTCGGGGCACGGCCACTGGACTCCGGTGCCGGCCCGGGCGCGTTCGTAGGTGATGCCGGTGTAGTCGGCGGGGCCGCCGGCGGAGGCGCGGCGCAGCTCGCCGAACACCTCGCGCGGGTCGTCGGGGAACCCCGTGGGGTGGCCGAGGCGCCGGGCCAGGCCCGACAGCACGGCGAGGTCGGTGCGCACGCCGGGCGGCGGTTCGAGGGCCTTGCGGCGCAGCAGCACCCTGCCCTCCAGGTTGGTCATGGTGCCGGTCTCCTCGGCCCACTGCGCGACCGGCAGCACGATGTCGGCCAGCGCCGCGGTCTCCGAGAGCACCACGTCGGCCACCACCAGCAGGTCCAGCGCGGTCAGCCGCTCGGTGACGTGGGCGGCGCGCGGCGCCGACACCACCGGGTTGGTGCCGAACAGCAGCAGCGCCCGCGGCCCCCCGGGCATGCCGAGGGCGTCCATCAGCTCGTACGCCGAGCGTCCCGGCCCGGGCAGCGCGGCCGGGTCCACGCCCCACACCCGCGCCACGTGGGCGCGGGCGGCGGGGTCGCCGAGCCGGCGGTAGCCGGGGAGCTGGTCGGCCTTCTGGCCGTGCTCGCGGCCGCCCTGCCCGTTGCCCTGGCCGGTGAGGCAGCCGTAGCCGGAGCCGGGGCGGCCGGGCAGGCCGAGGGCGAGCGCCAGGTTGACGAACGACGTGACGGTGTCGGTGCCTTTGGCGTGCTGCTCGGCGCCCCGGCCGGTGAGGATCATGGCGCGGCCGGCCTCGGCGAGCAGCCGCACCGCCCGGCGCATCAGCGGCACGGGCACGCCGGTGACGCGTTCGACGCGTTCGGGCCACCAGGCCGACACCGAGGTGCGCACCGCGTCGAAGCCGCTGGTGCGCGCGGCGATGTAGGGCTCGTCGACGTGGCCCTCGGCGATGGCCAGGTGCAGCAGGCCGAGCGCGAGCGCCAGGTCGGTGCCGGGGGTCACCTGCAGGTGCAGGTCGGCCAGCCGGGCGGTCGGGGTGAGGCGGGGGTCGATCACGATGAGGTGGCCGCCGGCCTCGCGCATCGCGGCCAGGTGGCGGACGAACGGCGGCATGGTCTCGGCGACGTTGCCGCCGGCCAGCAGCACCGCCCCGGCCCGCGCGATGTCGGTGATCGGGAACGGCAGGCCGCGGTCGAGCCCGAACGCCCGGGTCGTGGCGGCGGCCGCGGACGACATGCAGAACCTGCCGTTGTAGTCGATCTGGCGGGTGCGCAGCGCGACCCGGGCGAACTTGCCGAGCAGGTAGGCCTTCTCGTTGGTGAGGCCGCCTCCGCCGAGCACGGCCACAGCGTCGTGGCCGTGCTCGGCCTGGAGGGCCCGGAGGCGCCCGGCGACGGCGTCCAGCGCCGTCTCCCAGCCCACCGGCTCCAGCGGCCGCCCTCGCCCGGCGCGCATCAGCGGCGTGGTCAGCCGGTCGGCCGAGGTCAGCAGTTCCCCCGCGGTCCAGCCCTTCTGGCACAGGGCGCCGCCGTTGGCGGGCACGTCGTCCCTGGGCGTGATGGTGACGCCGCCGCCGTCGCGTGCGACGCGCATGCCGCACTGCAGCGCGCAGTACGGGCAGTGGGTCGCGGTGCCGACGGGTGCCCGTGTCATCTCGGCCCTCACCGGCGCGGGTGCGGCGATCGGCATGATCCGATGGTGCTTTCCAGGGGTTTCACGGCTGGGTCCCTCCTGTTACCGCTGTGCTAAAAGCGGCTAACGGTCGAGCCTTCTGCGGGCCTGGGCGGGTCGATCAGATGCGGGCGGCGGCCAGACTCGGCGCGGATCCGGCCCCGATGGTGCGCAGGTAGCACCACCAGGTCAGGGCGAGGCAGACGGCGTAGAAGGCGGCGAACGCCGCGAGCGCGGTTCCGGCGCCGCCGGTCGCCCCGATCGAGGCACCGAAGCCCCGGTTGACGAAGAACCCGCCGAAGGCGCCGACGGCCGAGATGATGCCGATGGCGGCCGCGCCGTCGCGCCTGCCGGTGGCCAGTGCCCTGGCGTACCCCGGCCCGTCGGCCGGGGAGACGCCCTGGACGGCCTTGGCGCGGAAGATCGCCGGGATCATCCGATACGTCGATCCGTTGCCGACGCCGGTGACCGCGATCAGCAGCAGGTACGCCCCGAAGAACAGCGCCGCGTCGCCGCTGCGCACTCCCCCGCCCACCAGCGCCACCGCGGCCAGCATGGCGAGCAGGCTCCCTACGGTGACCCGGGCGCCGCCGAACCGGTCGGCCAGCAGGCCGCCCAGCGGGCGGGTCGCGGAGCCGGCGAGCGCCCCGAGGAACGCCCACCCGGCCAGTCCCCCGTGGCCGGGGAACTCGCTCGTGAGCAGAAGGGGGAAGGCGGTGGCGTACCCGATGAACGAGCCGAACGTGCCGATGTACAGCACCGACATGATCCAGGTCTGGGCCCGCCCGGCGACGCGGAGCCGCTCGCGGGCGTCCGCCCTGGCGGTCGCCAGATCGTCCATGCGGAAGTACGCGAGCACGGCCGCGGCGACGATGAACGGCACCCAGAACAGCCCGGCGGCGGCGAGCCCGAACGCGCCCACGACCAGCGGTATGAGCAGCTGCGCCGAGCTCACGCCGATGTTGCCGCCGGCGGCGTTCAGCCCGAGCGCCCAGCCCTGCGCGCGTTCGGGGTAGAAGTGGGTGATGTTGGCCATGCTGGAGGCGAAGTTGCCGCCGCCGAGGCCGGCGGTGGCCGCGATCGCCAGGAACGCCCAGTAGGGTGTGCCGGGGTCGCTCACGGCGACGGCGAGCAGCACGGCCGGCACGAGCAGCAGCAGTGCGCTCACGATGGTCCAGTTCCGGCCGCCGAAGCGTCCCGGCGCGAACGTGTACGGCAGCCGCAGCGCCGAGCCGACCAGGTTGGGCAGGGCGACGATCCAGAACAGCCGGTCGGTGTCGAAGTCGTACGCCCCCAGCTGAACCGTCACGATGCTCCACAGGGTCCACACGGTGAAGCCGAGGTGCTCGGCCAGAATGGAGACGGCGAGGTTGCGCCGGGCGATCCGCCTGCCGGTGGCGGCCCAGAAGCCGGGGTCGTCCGGCCGCCAGTCGTGGATCCACCGGCCCTTGCCCCTGGTGCGGCGGGCCTCTGCGGCGACCATCATGGTTTCCTCCCAGTGATAGACACCTGGGAAATTAGGAGCAATTCGTTACGCACGCTGACGTAGTGCTACGGTCAGCGGGTTACATGTGCCGCACCCCCGTAACGAACGCTGCATACGGTTCACCCGTGCAATGCGCAGGTAATAACGATTGAGCCGTGCCTTTCCCGGGAATCTCCCGAATGTCGTCGCGGTAGTCGGGAGTGCGAATGACAGGCGAGGGTCTCACCCTGTGCGGCGCGGCCGTGGGGGCTGCATGAGCGCGCAGCTGATCAGGTCGTTCGGCGACCCCGTGTTACGGGTGCCTGCCGAACCGGTCGTCGATTTCGACCGGTCCCTCCGGGACCTGGTGAAGTCGTTGCATCGGACCATGCGTGCCGGGCCCGGCCGGGCCGGGCTGTCGGCGCCCCAGCTGGGGGTGCCGCTGCGGGTGCTGGCGTTCGACGCCGACGGCCGGCGCGGTCATCTGGTCAACCCCCGGATCGAGCCGTCCCAGCGGACGATCGTGGCCGACGAGGCCTGCCTGTCGGCCCCGGGCGTGTGGTGGCCCCTGGAACGTTCCTTCTCCGTGGTGGCGCGCGGGCGCGACATGTACGGCAAGCCGCTGACCGTGCGCGCCATCGGCACCCTGGCCAGGGTGCTCCAGCACGAGGCCGATCATCTGGACGGCGTCCTGTTCAGCGACCGGCTGCCCGCCGACGAGCGGGCCCGGTTCCTGGCCGCCATCCCCTGATCCCGCCGAGCGGCCCGCCGCGCCGCTCGGCGCCCTGTCGTGCCCTGGTGCCGCTCCGGCCGCCGCCGGGCCTGCCGTCACGCCGTACGGCCGGCGGCCGTCACAGGGCGACGCCGAGCAGGGCGTCGGCGAGATCGCGGATCAGGGCCGGGGCGGCGGTGTCGCCGCCCTCCGCGGCGGCCCAGGCGTCGATCTCGGCGAGGGCGGCGGGGGTGTCGAGGTCGGCCGCGACGTGGTCGCGCACCCGGTCGAGCACCGGCCCGGCGGCGGGGCCGGCGGCGCGGGAGACGGCGGCGCGCCAGCGACCCAGCCGCTCGGTGGCGGCGGCCGCCTGGGCGTCGGTCCACTCCCAGTCGGACCGGTAGTGGTGGGCGAGCAGGGCGAGCCGCACGGCCATCGGGTCGATCTGGCGGCGCAGCCGGGACACGAAGACCAGGTTGCCGAGCGACTTGGACATCTTCTCGCCGTCGAGGCCGACCATGCCGGCGTGGCAGTAGAACCTGGCGAACGGCCACTCGCCGGTGGCGACGTGGCCCTCGCAGGCGCCCATCTCGTGGTGCGGGAAGATCAGGTCCGAGCCGCCGCCGGCGACGTCGAACCCCGGGCCGAGGTTGGCCAGCGCGATCGCGGTGCACTCGATATGCCAGCCGGGCCTGCCGGGGCCGAACGGCGACGGCCACGACGGCTCGCCGGGCCGCTCGGCGCGCCACAGCAGCCAGTCCAGCGGGTCGCGCTTACCGGCCCGCGCCGGGTCGCCGCCGCGCTCGCCGAACAGGTCGAGCATGTCCGGCTCGGCGTAGCCGGACACGGCGCCGAACTTGGGGGCCGCCGCGACCGGGAAGTACACGTCGCCGTCGAGCTCGTAGACCGCGCCCTTGGCGCGCAGCCGCTCGATCAGCCCGATCACCTCGCCGATGACCTCGGTGACGGCGACGTACTCGCGGGGCGGCAGCACCCGCAGCGCGGCCATGTCGGCGCGGAACAGGTCGATCTCGGCCGCGGCCAGCTCGCGCCAGTCGCGGCCGGTGGCCTCGGCCCGCTCCAGCAGCGGGTCGTCCACGTCGGTGATGTTCTGCACGTAGTGCACGTCGTGCCCGGCGTCGCGCCAGGCCCGGTTGACCAGGTCGAAGGCGACGTAGGTGTTGGCGTGCCCGAGGTGGGTGGCGTCGTAGGGGGTGATGCCGCACACGTACATCCGGGCCTGTGGTCCGGGGTCGGTCTGGCGGATCTCGCGGGTGGCGGTGTCGAAGAGCCGGAGGGGGCGACCGGTCCCGGGAAGCCGGGGGACCGATGGAGCGGACCACGAGCGCATGTCCTGAGCTTATCCATGCGGCGGAGTGTTCCGATCACCCCGGGGTGTCCGGTTCGCTTCCGGGGCGCAGGACGGTCGTCCACGAGTCGCCGGGCCGGCCGCAGAAGTCGTAGCGCAGGCCGCGTTCCGACAGCGCGACGAGCGAGATGGAGGAGGTGCCCCAGGGGCCGTGCCCGGGGACCTCGCCGCGCACCACCAGCGCCCGCGGGTCGTGGGTGCCGAGCCCCGCGCCGGAGGCCAGCCGCAGCCACTCCCCCCAGTACGCCGCGGGGTCCTCGGCCCCGGGCAGCGCCCCGGGGTGGGGGGCCGCCGCGAACCGCGGCCGGAAGTAGGCGCCCCGCGCGTCTCCTCTGCCGAGCCCTGCCGCGAGAGCCTCGTCGAGGGGGCGTTCCGGGCCGGGTGCGGGGTCGACCGTCGGGGCGGCCCCGGCACGGTCCCATGGGCTGTTCAGCACGATGTGCACGCCCTCGGGCAGCTTGTCCTCGATCACGCGGGCGCCGTTCCAGCTCCACAGCCGCACGCCGCCGGGAGTGGCCACGATGAGGTGGAAGGGGTCGTAGCGGGTGAGTTCGCCGGCGGGCAGCCCGCCGGCCTCGGCGGCCCGCAGCGGCAGGTCGCCGCGGCTGCGGCGGATCTCGCCGGGGGCGGGCGTGCCGGTGCCGTTGAGCAGCACGGCCACGCGGCGCGCCGCGGGGTCGGCCGCGAGCCAGGTGCCGCCCGCCCGCAGGTCGAGCCCGCCGACCAGGCCGGGGTGGCTCGGCCAGTGCCGGGCCGGGGCCGCCCACGGCCGGTCCAGGAACTCGTCACGGATCTGTGCCAGGACCACCGGCGTGCCGGCGTGCGGGGCCACGCCGACGATCAGAGTGCACATGCCCGTTCCCTCCAGGCCGGGGAGGACCCATCGACCAAAGGGTAATCGGGCCGCGAAACGATCAGATGGGCGGCCAGGGGATCGCCGGCCAGTCCTCCGACGGGAAGGGATGAATGCCCGTGTCGAGCAGGCGGCGCACCCGGTCGTAGGTGGCCTGCACCTCGCGAGGGGTCAGCAGCTCGCGCAGCCGGCGGCCGAGCCGGCCCCGCTCCAGGTCCTTTTCGAGCCGCACGAGCATGTTGACGGCCTCGCGCGGCAGCGGCTTCCCCCGCCACTGCCACAGCACCGTGCGCAGCTTGTCCTCGGCGGAGAAGCAGACGCCGTGGTCGACGCCGTAGACGTGGCCGTCGGGCAGCGGCAGCAGATGCCCGCCCTTGCGGTCGGCGTTGTTGACGATGGCGTCGAACACCGTCATGCGGCGCAGCGCCGGATTACGGCTGCGGATCAGCACCATCAGGTCGGTCTCGGCGTCGGCTTCGACCCACAGCTGCACCATGCCCGGGCCGAACGGGCCGTCGCGGTAGACGGTGGGCGGCACGATGCGCCAGCCGCTGGCCGCGGAGACCTCGTACGCCGCGACCTCGCGGGCCGCCAGCGTGCCGTCGGGGAAGTCCCACAGCGGGCGCTCGCCCCTGATCGGCTTGTAGACGCAGGCCGCGACGTTGTCGCCCTGCCGGACCGTGCAGTAGAGCGTCATGTTGGTCGCCTCGACGAGCCGGCCGGCGACCTCCAGCCTGCCTTCGCGCAGCAGCCGCATGGCGGTGGCGTCGTCGAGCTCGGCACCACCCGCCGGGGTGCTCAGCGCCGGGTCGCTTTCGGCGCTCATGCGTGGCGCTCCGCTGGGGAGCCGGGGGGACGCTCAGCGATCATAGGATCTCCCGCGCGCGGTGGCCGTTCAGCCGGACGCAGATGTGGCCCTCGGGGTCGAGGGGCTGGCCGCACAGCGGGCAGGGCGGCCGGCCCGCGGCGACGACCTCAAGCGCCCGCTGGGTGAAGGCCCTGGCGGCGCCCGCGCTGATGCGGACCCTCAGCACGGCGCGGTCGGGGCGGTCGGGAGGCGGCTCGGCCAAGGGGGCATCGTCCTCGTCGTCTTCGTCGGTGATCTCCTGTGCTTCGATGACGACCTGGGCGGTCTCGGGGTCCCATGCGAGGGCCATGGTGCCGACCCGGAAGTCCTCGTCGAACGGCACGTCGAGGGGCGAGCTGTCGGTCAGGTCGGCCGGTGCCACGGCCGGCACGGGCGCGAGGCCCCCGCTGCGGCGCAGCACTTCGTCGAGCAGCTCGTCGAGCCGATCGGCCAGCACGGCCACCTGGAACTTCTCCAGGCCGACAGTCGTCACCCGGCCCGCGCCGCGGGCCTGGAGGAAGAAGGCGCGTGAGCCCGGTTGCCCAACGGCACCGGCCACGAACCTGTCGGGCGGATCGTAGTCGAAGACCGGCATAAGCAGACCTTACGTGGTCCCGGGACCACCGCCGACGGCGGCATCGCTCTCGGTGAGGTTTTCTCCCCCATCTTGGTCCACCGAATCCTCGGGTGGCGACTCCGCTGGGAGGATATTTCCCATCTCGCCGCCTATATCGTTCATTCTGAGGATGAAGGGACGTATGGGGGTGTAGCGCACCACTGTGAGTGAGGCCGGATCGGCGGTTATCCGCTGGAACTGGTCCAGGTGCAGCCCCAGGGCGTCGGCCACGATCGCCTTGATCACATCCCCGTGGCTGCACACCAGGTACACCGCCCGGTCGCCCAGCCGGCCGTTCCAGTCGCGCACCGCGGCCACGGCCCGCGCCTGCACCTGCGCCAGTGCCTCGCCCCCCGGAAACGTCACCGCGCTCGGATGCGCCTGCACGACCCGCCACAGCGGCTCGGCGGCGAGCTCCTTCAGCGGACGGCCCGTCCACTCCCCGTAGCCGCACTCGCCGAACCGCTCGTCGGTGACGACCGTCAGGTCACGCCCGCGCGCCACCGCCGCCGCGGTCTCCTGGCAGCGCTCCAGCGGGCTGGAGACGACGGCGTCGAGGGGCAGCTCGCGCAGCCGGGCGGCGAGCGCCTCGGCCTGCTCGCGCCCCCGCTCGCTCAGCCGCACTCCAGGGGTCCACCCGGCGAGCACCGGGCCGGTGAGATCGGTGAGCCCGTGCCGGGCCAGCAGGAGGGTCGTCACGGTGACCAGCCTATTGGGCTCAGTGAGCCGTGATCACACCCAGGGACAGCAAGGTGAGCAGGAAGGCGCCGAGGAACACCCGGTAGACCACGAACACCAGGATCGAGTGCCGTGTCACGTAGCGCAGCAGCCACGCGATGGAGGCGTAGCCGATCACGAACGAGACCACCGTCGCGACGGCCGTCGGGCCGATGGCCGGGCCGCCGGTGCCCTTGACCACGTCGCGCAGCTCGAACAGCCCCGACAGCACCACCGCCGGGATCGACAGCAGGAACGAGTACCTGGCGGCCGCCTCGCGGTTCAGCCCGAGGAACAGGCCGCCGGTGATCGTCGAGCCCGACCGCGAGACCCCAGGCACCAGGGCGAGCGCCTGGAAACCGCCGACGATCAGCCCGTCGCGCAGCGTCATGTCGCCGATCGGCCGCCGCTGCCCGCTCACCTGCTCGGCCAGCAGCATCAGCAGGCCGAGCAGCACCAGCATGGTGGCGTTGAGCCACAGGTTGCGCGCCTGGTTCTCGATGGAGTCGGCGAACACCAGCCCGATCACGCCGATCGGCACGGTGCCCAGGCCGATGTACCAGCCCATGCGGGCGTCCGGCTCGTCGCGCAGGCCCGGGGTCCACAGGCTGCGCAGCCAGGTCCACATGATGCGCACGATGTCGCGCCAGAAGAAGATGACGACGGCGGCCATGGTGCCGAGCTGGATGATCGCGGTGAAGGCCGCGCCGGGGTCGGACCAGCCGAAAAGCCTGGGCACGATGAGCAAATGGGCCGAGCTGGAGATGGGCAGGAACTCGGTGAGCCCTTGCACCACGCCCAGCACGATCGCCTGCAGTACGTCCACGGCGAGCAGCCTAGGGGCAACACGCTACTCTGTCCTGACCATGGATCAGCGTTTCGTCGGGCGCAGTGGTCTGTCGGTGTCGCGCATCGGGCTCGGCACGATGACCTGGGGGCGCGACACCGGCCCCGAAGAGGCGGCGGCGCAGCTCACCATCTTCGTCGACGCGGGGGGCACCTTCGTCGACACCGCCGACGTGTACGCCGACGGCGAGGCCGAGGTGCTGCTCGGCCGGCTCGTCCGCGAGCAGGTGCAACGCCGCGAGCTCGTCCTCGCCACCAAGGCCGTGCTCACGCCGGGAGGCCCGCGGTCGCGCGACGCCTCGCGCCGCCACCTGATCGCCGCCCTCGACCTCTCCCTGGCCCGGCTGGGCCTGGAGGAGATCGACCTGTGGCAGCTGCACGCCTACGACCCCGAAGTGCCGCTGGAGGAGACCCTCGCCGCCGTCGACACGGCCGTGTCGTCGGGCCGCACGGCCTACGCCGGGGTCTGCGGCTACACCGGCTGGCAGCTGGCGGCGGCCGGCGTCTGGCAGCAGGCGGTGCCGGGGCGCACGCCCATCGTCTCGGCCCAGGCGGAGTACTCCCTGCTGGCCCGCGACGCCGAGCGCGAGCTGCTCCCGGCCGCCGAGCACATCGGCGCCGCCCTGCTGGCCGGCTCACCGCTCGGCCGGGGCGTGCTCACCGGCAAGTACCGCACCGGCATCCCCGCGGATTCCCGGGCGGCGACGCCGCACTTCGCCGATTTCGTCCGCCCGTACCTCGACGAGCGCAGCCGCAGCATCGTCGAGTCGGTCACCACGGCCGCCGAAGGGCTCGGCGTGTCCCCGCTCGCGGTCGCGCTGTCCTGGGTCCGCGACCAGCCCGGTGTCGCCGCCGCGATCGTGGGGGCGCGCACCCGGGCCCAGCTCGCCGGAGTGCTGGAGGCCGAGCGGCTGACCCTGCCGCCGGAAATCCGGCAGGCGCTCGACGACGTCTCCGCGCCCGAATGAGGCCGTGCAATGAGGCCGCGCCCGGAATGAGAATGGGCCTCACGTATTACACATCAATACCGAACCGCATCTTTTTCGGAAAAGCCTAGACGTGGGGCAAAAACTGGCGTCAGTGATGGGGAGGGGCACCCACGCGGTCCCGGCGGCCGACGGCCGGTGGGCCATGACGACGCGCGGGTGTGAGACGCATGGAGGGATTCAACGTGACCGGACGTCACACGTCCGTGATCTCTGCCGGCGCGCTGGCGCTGGCACTCGGTGGGGGGATCTCGATGCTCGGCGCGCCGGCGGAGGCTTCGGCCCTCCGGGCCGAGTGCGGCGCGGGCCTGAACCCGCTGTCGTCCGTGACCGGCGCGGTCTGCGGGACGCTGGACATGATCGGCACCTCACACGGCAACGGGAACGGCGGCGGGAACGGGAACGGCGGCGGTGCGCACGAGGCGCAGGGCCAGGGCCCGGACGGCCAGGGGCCGCCAGGCCAACTGGCCAAGGCCGCGGGCGAACACGGCGCCCAGGGCCGCGCCCTGGGCAGATCGAAAAGCACGGGCGAGGACGGCGGCGAGGACGCGAGCGACGACGACACGGCCGGCGAGTCCGCGGACGACGCTGACGATACGGACGACGGAGACGACGGGGATGACAAGGTGAGCGGCGGCGCGGCTGCGGGCACGGGCGGTGACGAGAGCGCCGGAGAAGGCACCGAAGAGGGCACGGCCGGGCGCACCGCGAGGGGCACGGACACGGCGCGCGGAACGACGACCGGGGACGAAGCGGGCGGCGGATCCGTCAACGGCGAGGGCCGCAAGACCACCGGGACCGCCACCGGCACGGCCGGATCGGGCGCGAAACGGGGACGGTCCGGGCGCACGCCGTGCCGCGCGACCGCGACCTGCGGGCAGGCGACGGGCGGCCGTTCGCCGGAAAGGCACCGCACGAGCGCGGGAGGCGGCGAGAGCCCGAGCGAGGCCGGTCGTCCGGCCGTCCGCCCCTCGGCCGGGCCCACGTCGCTCGCGCAGCCGCGGCGCGCACCCCACCACCGGGCAGGCCGGAGCGGCCCGGACGGCGCGCCGCTGCCCCTGCTGTGGCCGGGCCTGTCGCTGCCGGAGCTCCGGGGCCGGTTCGATCCCCGCCCGCTGGCCGCGGGACGCCCCGCGACGGTCAGGGTGCACCGCGCGGGCGACGATGTGGTCGGCACCTCGCTCACCATGGCGCTGCTGGTGTCGGCCATCCTCGCCACCCGGATCGTGTCGACCCGCCGGGCCCGCTCCGGCCGCCACGACACCATCCCCCTGGAGGCACCGCTCGGCGTCGGCCAGGGCCGTCAGCGCGCCGCCTGACGCGGGCGCCCTCACCGGTGAGCCGGCGCCGAGCGGTGCGCGGGCCTTCGCCAGGTGGCATCTGGTCCGGTGTCATCTGGTGCCGAAGGCCCAGGCGGCAGGTGGCCGGCGTGAGTGCCCGCAGTGGGTGCCGACGCGGCGGGCGTCAGGCGCCCATGGCGTGGACGCCGCCGTCGACGTGGACGATCTCGCCGGTCGTGGCCGGGAACCAGTCGGACAGCAGGGCCACGCAGGCCTTGGCGGCCGGCACCGGGTCGGCGAGGTCCCAGCCGAGCGGGGCGCGCTCGGTCCAGGTCTGCTCGAACTCGCCGAAGCCGGGGATGCTCCTGGCCGCCATGGTCTTGACCGGGCCGGCGGCCACCAGGTTGACGCGGATGCCGTGCGGGCCGAGGTGCCGGGCCAGGTAGCGGTTGCAGGACTCGAGGCCCGCCTTGGCGACGCCCATCCAGTCGTACACCGGCCACGCCTTGGTGGCGTCGAAGTCGAGGCCGACGATCGCCCCGCCGTCCTTCATCAGCGGCAGGCAGGCCACGGCGAGCGACTTGTAGGAGTAGGTCGAGATCTGCACCGCCGTGGCCACATCGTCCCACGTGGTGTTGAGGAAGTTGCCGCCGAGCGCGGTCTGCGGCGCGAAGGCGATCGAGTGGACGACGCCGTCGAGCCCGTCGACGTGCTCGCCCGCGCGGTCGGCGAGCGTGTCGAGATGATCGCCGTCGGTGACGTCGAGCTCGATCACCGGCGGCGGCTCGGGCAGCCGCTTGGCGATGCGCTCGACCAGGCTCATGCGGCCGTAGCCGGTGAGCACGATCTGCGCGCCTTCCTCCTGCGCCAGCCTGGCGACCGAGAAGGCGAACGACGCTTCGGTGAGGACGCCGGTGATCAGCAGTCGCTTACCGGTGAGAAGTCCCATGTGAGTGCCAGCTCCCTTTGCTGCGCGCGCTTCAGTGATCCGGGCCGCCTCAGTGCCCCATGCCGAGGCCGCCGTCGACCGGAATGACGGCACCGGTGATGTAGGCGGCGTCGTCGCTCGACAGGAACCTGACCACCCGGGCGACCTCGGCGGCGCTCGCCATGCGCCCGAGCGGGATCTGCTTGCGGATCTGCTCCTGCTGCTTGTCGCTCAGCACGGCGGTCATGTCGGTCTCGACGAACCCCGGCGCCACCACGTTGACGGTGATGCCGCGGGCGCCCAGCTCGCGGGCCAGCGACCGGGCGAAGCCGATCATGCCGGCTTTGGACGCGGCGTAGTTGGTCTGCCCCGCCGAGCCGGACAGCGCGACCACCGAGGAGATCAGCACGATGCGGCCCCTTCGCATGCGCAGCATGCCGCGGGTGGCCCGCTTGGCGACCCGGTAGGCGCCGGTGAGGTTGGTGTCGATGACCTCGGCGAAGGTCTCTTCCTGCATCGTCGCCAGCAGGGTGTCCTTGGCCGTGCCGGCGTTGGCGACGACGACCTCGACCGGGCCGTGCTCGGCCTCGGCCTTGCCGAACGCCGCGTCGACGTCGGCGGTGCTGGTGACGTCGCAGCGGATGCCGAACAGCCCCTCGGGGGGCTCCCCCGAGCGATAGGTCACGGCGACGGCGTCGCCGGTCGCGGCCATCTCGCGGGCGATGGCCAGGCCGATGCCGCGATTACCGCCGGTGATCAGAACAGAGCGAGCCATGACAGAAACCGTATCGCGTCCGCGCCCGAAATCCTCTTGTCCGCGCCGGACAAGATCACACGGTTAGGATCGTTGACATGCGCCAGATCGACCAGGAGTTTCTCGCCCTGCCGCTGCGGCGGCTCGCCGACGCCGCGCTGCAACGGGCCCGCGACCTGGGCGCGCAGCACGCCGACTTCCGCATGGAACGGGTCCGCGCCGAGACGCTGCGCCTGTTCGACGCCCGGCCGGAGGGCGCGATCGACGCCGACGACCTCGGCTACGCCGTGCGCGTCGTGGTCGACGGCACGTGGGGCTTCGCCGCCGGCATCGAGCTCACCCCGGAGGCCGCCGCCAAGGTCGCCGAGGAGGCCGTGCAGGTGGCGGCGGTGAGCGCGCCCGTCAACCGCGAGCCCATCGAGCTGGCCCCCGAGCCCGTCTACGACGACGTGACCTGGGTGTCGGCCTACGACGTCGACCCGTTCGAGGTGCCGCTGAAGGACAAGACGGCGCTGCTGGCCGACTGGTCGGCCACGTTGCTCGCCGACGCCGGGGTCGACCACGTGCAGGCCGCGCTCAGCCAGGTCAAGGAGCAGAAGTTCTACACCGACACCGCGGGCACGACCACCACGCAGCAGCGGGTGCGGGTGCATCCGGTGCTGCTGGCGATGCGTTCGGCCGGGGGCCGCTTCGACGACATGCGCACGCTGGCGCCGCCGGCGGGGCGGGGCTTCGAGTACCTCACCGGCACCGGCTGGGACTTTCCCGCCGAGCTGGCCCGCATCCCCGAGCACCTGGCCGAGAAACTCGCGGCGCCGTCGGTGGAGCCCGGAGAGTACGACCTCGTCATCGACCCGTCGAACCTGTGGCTGACGATCCACGAGTCGATCGGGCACGCCACCGAGCTCGACCGCGCCCTGGGCTACGAGGCGGCCTACGCCGGCACCTCGTTCGCGACCTTCGACAAGCTCGGTGAGCTGGTCTACGGCTCGCCCATCATGAACGTCGTCGGCGACCGCACCGCCGAGCACGGGCTCGCCACCATCGGCTGGGACGACGAGGGCGTGGCCGGCCAGTCGTTCGACATCGTGCGCGACGGCGTGCTCGCCGGCTACCAGCTCGACCGCCGCATGGCGCTGCTGAAGGGCTTCGGCAGGTCCAACGGGTGCGCGTTCGCCGACTCCCCGTCGCACGCGCCGATCCAGCGCATGGCCAACGTCTCGCTGCGCCCGGCCCCCGACGGCCCCTCCACCGAGGAGCTGATCGCCGGGGTCGACCGGGGCATCTACATCGTGGGCGACAAGAGCTGGTCGATCGACATGCAGCGCTACAACTTCCAGTTCACCGGCCAGCGGTTCTACCGCATCACCGGCGGGCGGCTCGACGGGCAGCTGCGCGACGTCGCCTACCAGGCCACCACCACCGACTTCTGGCGGTCGATGGCGGCCGTGGGCGGCCCGCAGACCTACGTGCTCGGCGGCGCGTTCAACTGCGGCAAGGGCCAGCCCGGTCAGATCGCGCCGGTCAGCCACGGGGCGCCGTCGGCGCTGTTCCGCGGCGTGCGCGTCCTCAACACCGTTCGGGAAGGCGGTCAGTGATGGGTCCCCAGGAGATGGTCGAGCGCGCCCTGAAGCTGTCGCGCGCCGACGACTGCGTCGTGAT
Organism: Actinomycetales bacterium; assembly: GCA_044507605.1. Lineage (GTDB taxonomy): Bacteria > Actinomycetota > Actinomycetes > Streptosporangiales > Streptosporangiaceae > Thermopolyspora. Next base: position 110,198 of record JBIQJI010000003.1, read on the forward strand.
CGCCGACGCGTCCTCCACCGCCAACCTGCGGTTCGCCGGCAACACGCTGACCACCAACGGCGTGACCCGGTCGGCCCGGCTCACGGTGATCTCGATGGTGGGCAAGGGCGTGGGCGTGGTGTCGCGGTCGGCGGTGCGGGCCGAGGGGCTCGCCGATGTCGTCGCCGCGGCCGACCGCGCGGCCCGCGAGGCCGAGCCGGCCGAGGACGCCCAGGAGCTCGTCACGGTGCACGACGGCGGGGCGGCCGGGTGGGACGACCCGGTCGAGCCCACCACCATCGGGGTGTTCCGCGACCTGGCGCCGGCCCTGGGCGAGGCGTTCGCCGCCGCCGAGGCCGCCGACCGGCGGCTGTTCGGCTTCGCCGAGCACGGCCTCACCACGACGTTCGTCGGCACCTCGCGCGGCCTGCGGCTGCGCCACGATCAGCCGACCGGCCGCCTGGAGCTCAACGCCAAGTCGGCCGACATGACCCGTTCGGCGTGGACGGGGGTCGCCACCCGCGACTTCTCCGACGTCGACATCGCCGCCCTCGACTCCGCGCTGGAGCGCCGGCTGTGCTGGGCGCGCACCCGGGTGGAGCTGCCGGCGGGGCGCTACGAGACCCTGGTGCCGCCGACCGCCGTGGCCGACCTGATGATCTACATGTACTGGTCGGCCGGGGCCAGGGACGCCGCCGACGGCCGCACGGTGTTCTCCCGGCCCGGTGGGGGCACCCGTGTCGGCGAGACGTTGTCGGAGACCCCGGTGCGCCTCTACAGCGATCCGGCTGCGCCCGGCATGCAGTGCGCGCCGTTCGTGATCGCCTACACCTCCGGGCGCGAGGAGTCGGTCTTCGACAACGGGCTGCCGCTGTCGGCCACCGACTGGATCCATGACGGCCGGCTCGCGGCGCTGCGCCAGACCCGCCACTCCGCCGCGCTGACCGGGCTGCCCGTCACCCCGCCCATCGACAACCTGATGATGACGGTGCCGGGCGAGGGCCGGTCGATCGACGACATGGTGGCCTCGACCGAGCGGGGGCTGCTGCTCACCTGCCTGTGGTACATCCGCGAGGTCGACCCGCAGACCCTCCTGCTCACCGGCCTCACCCGCGACGGGGTGTATCTGGTGGAGAAGGGGGAGATCGTGGGCGAGGTCAACAACTTCCGCTTCAACGAGAGCCCCGTCGACCTGCTCGGCCGGGTCACCGAGGTGGGCGCGAGCGAGCGCACCCTGCCCCGCGAGTGGGGCGACTATTTCACCCGTGCCGCCATGCCCCCGATGCGGGTGCCCGACTTCAACATGTCGACGGTCAGCCAGGCGAGCTGAGGCCGAGGGCGGCGGCCAGGGCGGCGGCCGCCGCGCCCACGGGCGCCCACAGGGCGTCGCGTCCCGCCGTCCACTCGATGCGCCCGAGCCGGCCGCTGACGGCCAGCGACCTGCCCCTGCCTGCCTCGATCTCGCCGAGCACGGCGTCGGCGTCGTCGCGGACACCGCGGGGCAGTGTCGCGGCGTGCCGGTCGATCTGTTCCAGCAGGGCGGCCAGGCCCCGCTGGATCCGCTCCGGGTTCAGCCCGATGCCTTCGTACAACCCGGCCCACTCGCCGAAGCCCGGCACCTCGCCCGGCCCATGGCCGTTCCCCGGGCCGCTCCCGCGGCCACCGCCGCGGCCGAACCCGGATCGGATGCCGCGGCCGGTCCTGTCGTCCCTCACGCCCTCGCCCTGCCCCCTCTGGCACGCACACGCCCCTGCCGCAGTCTCTCGCGGATCACCGGGCCCCGTCACCCGCCGCGAGGGCCACACTGCCACCACCCGGGCCGGGTTCCGGGGGCGGACACGCCGTGGCTGAGCGGCGGTGGCGGCGGACGGACGGGTGACGGGAAGGGGTTACCGTGAAAGGGTGAAGCTTTGGCGTGGGCGGCGTGTCGTGCATCGGGTCACGGACGCGCAGCCGTCCCTGACCGCCGACATCAGGCGCAGAGAGCGGCGCTATCTCATTCAGATGGGCATCCGTGTCGTCTGCCTGATCCTCGCCGTGGTGCTGGACGTGCCCTGGCCGATCAGGGCCCTGCTCGTGATCGCCGCGGTCTTCCTGCCGTACATCGCCGTCGTGGGCGCCAACGCCGGACGTGAGCCGCCGAGCAGTGCCTCCGGCAGCGGCACCGATCTGACAAGAAACGGTGACACGCGGGGCGAGGATACGTCCGTCCAGCAGGGCAAGTCTGACCCGGAAGCTAACCAAAACGAGATACCACGGCATCGACGCGAGATCGGGTCGTGACAAAGTCTTGACGTACCCATGGGGATAGAGGTGTACAGTTTAGCCAAGCGCTCTGGTCCCCCGTCGGAGCGCTGGTGCCGGTGTTCCGGGCCCCCGTCGGAACACCGATGACGCGGCGCCGGGTGGTTTGCCCCCGTAACCACCCGGCGCCGCCTTTTCTGTGCATCACCCGGTCTTTTTTACGGCGTCACGCGTCGTCGCCCGCCTTGGCGGTCGTGCGGTCCCAGTCGCTGGCCAGCGCCGAGAGCCTGCCCGCGGCGTCGGCCGGAGCGGTGCCCGCCCCCTGGGCGACGCCGAGCAGGTACGCCGTCAGCGGGGCCGCCGGGCGGGCCACTCCGTGCGGGACGTCCTTGGTGAGGTCCAGCACCGCGTCGCGGTCCAGCCGCGCGGGGTCGATGCCGAGCTCACGGCACACCAGGGCGGTCCACTCCTCGAGCACGTTCATGTCCACTCCATCGCTCGTCTCAGATCTTCCGGCGTGTCGCAATCGAACCACGCGGCACGTCCGGCGGCGTCGACCGGCACGCTGATCAGGGCCGGCCGCAGCGGGCCGAGCAGGCCGCGCAGCGACGCGCCGTCGTAGGCCGCGAGCGCGGCCGTCAGCGCCGATGTGCGCCACGCCCCGGTCAGCCACTGCTCCCGCCCGGTGTCGTCGACCAGCACCGCGCCGGCGCGGCCGGTCGACCGGCCCTCCCCCGGCCCGGGCCCGGCCGCGGACGGTGCTGCGGGGCCGGCGGGGCCGGTGACCGCGCCCACCAGCGACGCCACCTGGGCGGCGGTGAGAAACGGCAGGTCCGCGGCGAGCAGCACCGTCACCGGCGCCGGCGCCGGGTCGGCCCGCACGGCCAGGGCGGCGCGCAGGGCGGGCACGGGGCCGGCTCCCGGCGGCGACTCGCGGGTGAAGATCGCCCCGGGCAGGCCGGGACGCTCGGGCCCGGCGACGATGACGCGGCGGGCGCCGCGCACCGCGCCGGCGACCCGCTCCAGCAGGGTGCGGCCGCCCACCCGCAGGCCCGGCTTGTCGCGGCCGCCGAGGCGCTCGGCCCGCCCCCCGGCGAGGATCACCGCGTCGTAAGCGTCGTAAGCGTCGCAGGCGTCGGCGGCATCGAGGGCATCGGGGGAGTCGCCTCCGGCGCTCGGCTCGCCGGTCTGGCCGGTCTCGTGCCGGGGCACCGTCAGCCGCCGATCGCGGACATGGGACGGGCCGGCTGGAGGAAGGACGGGTCGTCGATGCCGTGGCCGGCGCGCTTGACCGCCACGGCGGCGATCCAGCGGGCGGCCAGGTCGTCGTCGGTGGCGCCGGCGCGCATCGCCGTGCGCAGGTCGGACTCCTCGGTGGCGAACAGGCAGTTGCGGATCTGGCCGTCGGCGGTGAGCCGCACCCGGTCGCAGGCGCCGCAGAAGGGACGGGTCACCGAGGCGATCACGCCGACCCTGGCCGGGCCGCCGTCGACCAGGAACAGCTCGGCGGGCGCGCTGCCGCGCCGCTCCGGGTCGTCGTCGGTGAGGTCGAAGTCGCGCTTGAGCATCGCCAGGATCTCGTCGGCCGTGACCATCTGGTCGCGCCGCCAGCCGTGCTGGGCGTCGAGCGGCATCTGCTCGATGAACCGCAGCTGGTAGCCGTGGCCGAGGCAGAACCGCAGCAGGGCGCTCGCGTCGTGGTCGTTGATGCCGCGCATGAGCACGGAGTTGACCTTGACGGGGGTCAGCCCGGCCGCCTGGGCCGCCGCCATGCCGGCCAGCACGTCGGGCAGCCGGTCGCGGTGGGCGAGCTTGACGAACGTGTCGCGGTCGAGCGTGTCGAGCGAGACGTTGACGCGGTCGAGCCCGGCGGCGGCGAGCGGCTCGGCGAGGCGGGCCAGGCCGATGCCGTTGGTGGTGAGCGACACCTGCGGGCGGGGCCGCAGCGCGGTGGTGCGGGCGACGATCTCTGGCAGCTCACGGCGCAGCAGCGGCTCGCCCCCGGTGAAGCGGACCTCGGTGATGCCGAGCCGCTCCACGCCGATCGTCACCAGCCGCACGATCTCGTCGGCCGTGAGCACATCGGGTTTGGGCAGCCAGTCGAGCCCTTCAGGAGGCATACAGTATGCACACCTCAGGTTGCACCGGTCCGTGAGTGACACTCGCAGATCGGTCGCCACCCGCCCGAACCTGTCCTTCAGCATGGGCGCACCTCCTGAGCTCGCTTCTGGGAGTTGCCCTGCGCGCAGGATGTCACACCGCACCGACCATCTCGCGCGCGAGGCGGCCCCGCGCTCCTGTTCACGCCCATGCTCAGCCCAACGAACGCCCGGCTGCCGTGATTCCGGCGTCCGCGTCCGCGCTGGCCAGGACGCGGGCGCCGGGGCCCGCCGGCAGGGCGCGGGGGCGGGTTTCAGCCCTTCACGCAGACGAGCTGGCGCAGGCGGGCGACCACCTCGACCAGGTCGGACTGGGCGGCCATCACCGCCTCCAGGTCCTTGTAGGCGCCGGGGATCTCGTCGATCACCCCGGCGTCCTTACGGCACTCGACCCCGCTGGTCTGCTTCGTCAGGTCGTCGACGGTGAAGGTCCGCCTCGCCCTGGCCCGGCTCATGCGGCGGCCGGCGCCGTGCGAGGCCGAGTCGAACGCGGCGGCGTTCCCGCGGCCCTTGACGATATAGGTGCCGGTCGCCATGGAGCCGGGGATGATGCCGAGGTCGCCCGCGCCGGCCCGGATCGCCCCCTTGCGGGTGACGAGCAGGTCGGTGCCGTCGTAGGTCTCCTCGGCGACGTAGTTGTGGTGGCACGAGATCGGCCGGTCGAACGTCACCTGCCGCCCGCCGCCGGCGAAGTGGCGGCGCAGCACGTCGCACGCCAGGGCCATCATGACCTGCCGGTTGCGCCGGGCGTACTCCTGCGCCCAGAACAGGTCGCGGCGGTAGGCGGCCATCTGCGGCGTGCCCGCGACGAACACCGCCAGGTCGCGGTCGGGCAGGTCCTGGTTGTGCGGCAGCCGGCGGGCCCGCTCGATGTGGTGCTCGGCCAGCTCCTTGCCGATGTTGCGCGAGCCGGAGTGCAGCACCACCCACACGGCGCCCTCGTCGTCGGCGCAGATCTCCAGGAAGTGGTTGCCGCCGCCCAGCGTGCCCATCTGCGCCTCCGCCCGGCCGCGGCGCGCCCGCACCTCCGGGGCGAGATCGTCGAACCGCCCCCAGAACTCCGCCCAGCCGGCCTGGGGCAGGCCGGGCACCTTGGCGGGGTCGACCGGATTCTTGTGCGCCTGGAACCCCACGGGCACCGCCCGCTCCAGACGCGACCGCAGCGGCCCGAGGTCGTCGGGCAGGTCGGCGACGGTGAGCGACGTGCGCACCGCGCTCATGCCGCAGCCGATGTCGACCCCGACCGCGGCCGGGGAGACCGCGCCGCGCATCGCGATCACCGACCCCACGGTGGCGCCCTTGCCGTAGTGCACGTCGGGCATCACCGCCACGCCGTGCACCCAGGGCAGAGAGGCGACGTTGCGCAGCTGGCGCATGGCCTCCTGCTCCACATCGTCCGGATCGGCCCACATCCGGATCGCCACCCGGCCTCCGGGCACCTCCTGGTACGTCATCTCCTCGTCGCCTCCTCTCCGCGCCGTGCGCTCGGATCCCCTTCGGATCTCTGCCCATCAGGCCAGAGACCACCTGGCGCGCGCAACCGAATAAGATCACGCGCCCTCGGCCACCGGCCCGGCGGGCGGGGCCGGGTCCGCCTCGGCGCCGTGCACGGCGAGCCGCGCGGCGGTCGCGTCCACCACCTGCCAGAAGGCGGGGTCGGTCCAGTAGCCGGTGTGGCCGCCGATGGCCGGGGCCGCGTCGCCGTACAGGTAGCGGCTGGTGCGGGGGTCGGGCAGGCACACGTCGCAGGGCGCGCCGATGGGGCCGCCGATGGGGTCGGTGGCGTAGTAGACGTTGGCCCAGGGCAGGCGGTCGAGGTCGCGGAGCACGCCCGGGGAGAAGTACGCGGGAAACCCCCACTGGTAGAGCTTGCGCAGCGGCGAACCGAAGGTGACCAGGGCGTTCGCCGCGCCGGCGGGACGGCGCTCGCGCTGCAGCAGGGCCGCCGCCGCGAGCACCGTGCCCTGGCTGTGGGCGTTGATCAGCACCCGGCCGCCGTTGTCGTGCAGCCACCACATGCGGCGCTGCAGGTCGGGCACCGCCCGCTCCCCGTAGCAGGGCGGCGCGAGCGGGTGGAAGGAGCGGGGCCAAAAGGTGCCGATGTCCCACAGCACGCAGATGGCGCGGCGACGGCCCAGATCGCGCCAGCCGGCCCACATGACGGAGACCACGGCCGACGGGAGGAGCGCGGCCACGGTCGCCCCGATGCCGACCAGCCAGGCGTCGACGTGATCGTGGGCGCTCCAGTAGCCCGTCTCCAGCAGGGCGATGAGGAACATCCCGACGGCGACCATGCCCGACAGCGCCAGGTCGACGTCGGCGACGTCCCGGGCGAAGCGGCGCATGCCCGCGACGTCGCCCGCCCACGCGGCCGGCGACCGGCCCCCGGGCAGCCGGTCGAGCGCCGAGGCGTACCAGGTCGCCTCCGGCTCGGGCAGCGGCCGTTCCCGCTCCCGCTCGCGGTACTCCTCGCGCACCAGCGGCGCCCCGCGCCGCGCCCGGGCGTACCGGACGAGCTGCCACACGGTGAACAGGCCGAGCACCGCTCCGGGCACCACGATGAGGTACGACACGGCGTACTGGACCATGGGGAACACGGCGATGCCGGTCTGCTCCCCCAGCCGGGCCGGGGCGGTCAGGCCGTACCCGATGTTGCCGACGATGTCGGCGACGCGGATCAGCACGCCGAGCATGACGGTGTTGAGCAGCGCGAGCCCCACCGCGAGCACCACGAACGGCGCGCACCAGCGGAACCGGCCGGACCCGGGCCGGCCGCGCTCCCCGTCGACCACGATGGCGATCAGCAGGGCGAGGGCGACCGCCGAGCGGGCCAAAGGGATGGGGCCGGTGCGCGACAGCCACACGAGGACGCCGGCGGCCACGGCGGCGAACCCGGCCCAGCGCAGGGCGCGGCGCCAGGTGAGGGTGCGGGCGAGCAGGAGGATCGCGATGAGCGCGACGCTCCCGATGATCACGGTGTAGGCCGCGCCGAGCAGGTCGCGCATGCCGGGCAGCTCCGCCGCCAGGGGCCCCGGCGCGGCCGCCGGTAACCCCCAGGCGTAGCCGGCCGCGAGCACCGGCGCGAGCACGGCCACGGCCAGGGCGCCGGCCGTGAAAGTGGGCCGCCACCCGCGCTCGCGCTCCATGAGCAGCAGCACCACGGCGCCGGCCAGCGCCGCGCCGGCGGCCCCGATGGACGGCCACCAGAGCACGCCCAGCGACCCCGGAGCCGATCCCCCGGCCATCGACACCGCGTGGGCCGGATAGGCGATCAGCGTCGCGATCAGGGCCAGGGAGGCCGCGATGTGGGCCGCGGCCAGCCGGCGCGCGCAGGGGGCGCCGTCCCAGAAGGCGGGGTGGGCGAGCCCGCCGGGCAGCGCGGCGGCGCCCGCGATGGTGCCGTCGTGGCCGGGCGGCGACGGGACGACCTGGGGCGGCCGCACCGCCTCGTAGCGGCGGATGGAGCGGAGCGTGAGGGCGGCGAGCAGCGCGACGGCCAGCAGCGGCACGGCGGCCGCCATCACGATGCGCCTGCCGGGAAAGTCCTGCACGAGGTCGCCGCGGAACGGGACGAGCCACCAGGCGCCGGTGCACGCCGGGCGGGCGCCGCACTGGTAGCCGATGTAGTCGATGGGGATCCAGGCGACCAGCAGCACCGCGTCGAGCGTGACCGCGAGCGCCGCCCACCGCATCACGGCGCGGTAGACGCGGGCCGGCCGGCCGGGGCCGGCCAGCTCCGGCGGGCCCATCCAGCCGGCCAGGTTGGCCAGCATGAACGGCAGGAGCAGCAGCCACAGCACCCTGGTGATGCTGCGCGAGGTCAGCCCGCCCCAGGAGTAGGCCTCGATGTGCCTGCCGCCGGCGTCGTCGCGCCGATAGAAGCCGGCGATGTCGTCGCCCGCCACCCGCACCGCGTCGGCCGTGCCGAGCAGGTGCTGCGGCCGCGTGCCGCCCACGCCGTGCACGCGCACCTCGGTGAGGCCGCCGAGGCCGGGCGCGGGCGGCACCAGGCCCGCCGACGACGGCGGGCCGGAGGACGAAGGCGGACCCGGGGACGACGTCGTCATGGCGTCCACCTCTCGCGGCGCTCTATCAGGTCCGGGGCTGTCTGTCACGGTCCCGTCCGCGCCCCGCCTGGGGCCGGCGCGGGCCGCATGAGTAGAGCCCTACTCAAGTGCGCCGGGCCGTGCAACCGAAAGGCCGAAATTGCCAGGAACCCCAGGTGGCCGGGCCTATCGGGGAGCGTAACGTTCGCGGCGAACCGTCACCTTTCGTCCCTTGATGGTGGTGCTGCGCAGGGCCGCGATCACGTCCTTGGCGGCGTAGTCGGGAACCTCCACCAGCGAGAAACGGTCGGCGATCTCGATGGCGCCGATGTCGCGCCCGCCGAGGTGCGTCTCGCCGGTGATCGCGCCGACCAGGTCCTGGGGACGGATCCTGGCGCTGCGCCCCGCGCCGACGAACAGGCGCGTCATGCCCTCCGACGCCGCCCGGGGCCGGCGCTCGTCGCGGCCGTCACGCGACCGGCCGCCGTCACGGCCCGCGCGGCCGGGCTCCCGGCGGCCCCGGCGCTCGGGCGGCACGGCGATCTCGGGGATCTCCTCCTCGTCGGCGGCGGCGCCGCTGGCCTCGTGGGCCAGCTTGACCGCGGCGAGCGCGACCTCCATCACGTCGAACTCGTCGGTGAGGGTCTCGACCACGACCCGGAACCGGTCGAGGTCGTCGTCGTCCATGAGGCTGTCCTGCAACGCGGCGCGGGTCAGCTCCAGCCTGCGGGCGCGCAGGTCGGCGACGGTCGGCACCTTCTCGACGGCGATGCGGCGCTTGGTCACCCGTTCGATGGTCTTGAGCATGCGGTGCTCGCGGGGCTCGGCCAGCGTGATGGCGACCCCCTCGCGCCCGGCCCGGCCCACCCGGCCGACCCGGTGCACGTACGACTCGGGCGCCGACGGCACGTTGTAGTTGACCACATGGCTGAGCTGCTCGATGTCGAGGCCGCGCGCGGCGACGTCGGTGGCGACGAGCAGGTCGGCGGTGCCGGAGCGGAGCCGGCCCATGACGCGGTCGCGCTGCTCCTGGCTCATGCCGCCGTGCAGCGCCTCGGCGCGGTAGCCGCGGCCGTTCATGCTCTCGGTGAGCTGATCGACCTCCTCGCGCGTGCGGCAGAACACGATCGTGGCGGCCGGGGACTCGACGTCGAGAACGCGGCCGAGCGCGGCAGCCTTGTGCGGCCGGGCGACGATGTAGGCGCTCTCCCTGATGCGCGGGGTCTCGCCGGGGGCGGCGGTCTCGCGGCCGATCAGGATGCGCACCGGCTCGCGCAGGTGCTGCCGGGCGATGGATTCGATGCGCGGCGGCATGGTCGCCGAGAAGAGCACCGTCTGGCGGTCGGCGGGGGTCTCGACGAGGATCGCGTCGATGTCCTCGGCGAAGCCCATGTCGAGCATCTCGTCGGCCTCGTCGAGGACGACGGTCTCCAGGTCGGCCAGCCGGAGCGTGCCGCGGCCGAGGTGGTCGAGCGCGCGACCCGGGGTGGCCACCACGACGTCGACGCCGCGCTCCAGGGCGCGCAGCTGGCGGCCGATCGGCTGCCCGCCGTAGATCGGCAGGACGCGGGCGCCGAGGCCGCGGCCGTACTTGTGGATGGCCTCGGAGACCTGGACGGCCAGCTCGCGCGTGGGCACGAGCACCAGGGCGAGCGGGTCGGTGCCCACTCCGACACGGTCCATGCGCTCGAGCAACGGCAGCGCGAACGCGGCCGTCTTGCCGGTGCCCGTGGCGGCCTGGCCCAGCAGGTCGCGGCCGTCGAGCAGCGGCGGGATCGCCTCGCGCTGGATCGGCGTCGGCTCCTCGTAGCCGAGCTCGGCCAGGGCGCGCAGCAGCTCGGGCCGCAGCGCCAGGTCGGCGAACCCGCCGCCCTCGGCCGCGCCGGAGGTCGCGTCGCCGGGGGCCGCGCCGGCAGAGCTCTCCTCGCCGGTCGTGTCGGAGGTCGTCGTGTCGGACGCCCCATCGCCGCCGGGGTCGCCGGGGAGGGCGGCGGGATCGTCGTGGGCGTGGTCGGCTGTCATGCTCGAGAACTCCTCGTCTCCGGGGACTACGCGCGGGGGCGCACCGTGGACACTCGGGTCGTCCACGCCCGCCGCGCTGAGATTCACGCCCCGTTCAGCCGTTGCGAGGAAAGCCACATCCAGCCCGCGAAGGGGCACACCTGACTTCGGCAGTCATTATCGGCAGTGGTTTAGGGCGTCGTCCGCCGAGCTTATCGGAAAGATCGGGGCGCCGATGACGCGCACCCCCCGCCGGCCCCTCGAGCGGCCCGCCCGTGCCAACGCACGAGGGCGCCCGGCCCTCGGTGAGGACCGGGCGCCCAGCGGCGTTACGGAACCGGTGTCAGAGGACTACCGGACCACCTTCACGTAGTCGGTGTCCGAGGAGCCCTTGAGACCGTGCCCGCCCTTGTACACCACGCGCCACGTGCCGGACCGGTAGGCCGGGATCTTCGCGTGGAACTTCCCGTGCCGGTCGGTGCGGATCGTGTCCACGTACTCCCAGTGCCGGTGACCGCTCTGCCGGAAGTAGATCGAGACCTTCTGCCAGGCGAGACGGTTCCAGGAGTGCCAGTGGTGGGCGCCGCCGCACTTGTTCGCGCTGAACACGACGACGTTGCCGTTGGTGTACCAGCCGTCGTAGCAGCGGGCGACCGACAGCCTGCCGTCGAGCGTCAGCTTGTGCCGCCGCACCACGGGCTCGGGATGGGCGTCGAGCGAGAGCGCCGTGGCACGCGCGCCACGGGCCGCCGCCGGCGGCCGCTTGTGGTGACGGTGATCACGGCCGTGGTGCTCGTGGTCGTCCTTCTTGACCGTGAAACCGGACGTGCCGGTGACGGTACGGCCGTCCAGGCCCGTACCGCTCGCCGACACGGTCCAGTGACCGGCGGGCGCATGGCCGTCGAGGGTGACCGTGCCGGTCCACAGGGTCCGGCCGTGGGACGACCCGCTCTGCCGGGGCACGGTGGTGTGCACCGCGCCGAACGTGCTGAACGTGATCGACAGGCTCTTCACGTTCTGCGTCCACACGCTGGCGGTGACCCGTGCCGAGTGCCCGTGCCCGACCTCCACCGTGCCCGGGGACGCGTGCACCGACAGCACACGGCCCGGCGCCGACGTCGGGGTCGGCGTCACCGAAGGAGTCGGCGTCACCGAAGGAATCGTCGGGGGCGCGCTCGGCACCACCGTCGGCTCCGCGGTGGGGGTGAAGGTCGGCAGCGAGCTCACTGTGGGCGAGGCGGGTGGCTCCGTCGCCTGCACCCGGGCCGGCACCGACACGGCTTGCGCATCCGCGATGGCCGGTGTCACGACCGCTAGCGCCAATCCGCCGGTGGCGGTCGCTACCAGTGCGGTAGCGAGGCGTTTCTTCATGAGGAACTTCCTCCCCGTCATTTCGGCATGACTCAGGACAAGCCACGCTTATAGGTAGACGCCGGAATATCAGGGGAGGTTGCCCGATTTGTAGGCGAACTGATCCCAAATTGGGAGCTCCACTCACCGGCTAGTCCGATTTGTCCTTCTTTCGTGACTCATATCCTGTTCGAGGAGTGGCACAAACCGGGCGTACACCGGCATCCCGGATATCACAGGCGTCCACCGACTCCCATCGCAGCGGCACGCGATCGCTCCGGTTCCGGCCGTTCATATCGGCCGTGCCCGGAGCATTACCGGCCACTCACCAGGACGAAATTGCGCCGGTCAAACGCATGACGCCGGGCCCGCAGGTGCGCGGTAACGTGGCCGGCATGCGGATAGAGGATTACGCGCTCATCGGTGACATGCAATCGGCGGCCCTCGTCGGCCGGAACGGCTCCATCGACTGGCTGTGCCTGCCGAGGTTCGACTCTCCCGCCTGCTTCGCCGCCCTGCTCGGACAGGAGCAGAACGGCCACTGGTGGCTGGGCCCGGCGGGCCCCGGCGGCGAGCACCGCATGGCGACCCGGCGGCGCTACCGCGGCGACACCCTCGTCCTGGAGAGCGAGTGGGACCTGCCCGGGGGCACCGTACGCGTGATCGACTTCATGCCGCCCCGGCACGCCAACCCCGACGTGGTCCGCATCGTCGAAGGCGTGTCCGGCACGGTCGACATGGCCACCCGCATCCGCATCAGGTTCGACTACGGCCACATCGTGCCCTGGGTGCGGCGCACCGACGGGCTGCTGCACGCGATCGGCGGCCCCGACTCGGTCTGGCTGCACTCGCCGGTGCCGCTGGAGAGCCACGACGACTCCCACCGGGCGACGTTCCAGGTGTCGGCCGGGCAGCGCCTGGCGTTCGTCTTCACCTGGCATCCCTCCCACGAGCCGGCCCCCGCGAGCATCGACCCGATCGAGCAGCTCGACGAGACCACGCGGATGTGGGAGGACTGGGTCGGCCGGGTCACCTACGACGGCCCGTGGCGCGACGCGGTGATCCGGTCGCTCATCACGCTCAAGGCGCTCACCTACTCCCCCACCGGCGGCATCGTCGCCGCGCCGACCACCTCGCTGCCCGAGGACATCGGCGGGGTGCGCAACTGGGACTACCGCTTCTGCTGGCTGCGCGACGCCACGATGACGCTCGACGCGCTGCTCTCCTCCGGCCAGCTGGACGAGGCGCGGGCGTGGCGCGAGTGGCTGCTGCGGGCCATCGCCGGCCGTCCGCAGGACCTGCAGATCATGTACGGCGTGGCCGGCGAGCGCCGGCTGGCCGAGTGGGAGGTCGGCTGGCTGTCCGGCTACGAGGGGTCGCGGCCGGTGCGGGCCGGCAACGGCGCGGTCGACCAGCTGCAGCTCGACGTCTACGGCGAGGTCATCAACTGCCTGCACCTCTCCCAGGAGGCCGGGCTGGAGGCCGACGACCGGGCCTGGGCGATCCAGCGCGAGCTGCTCGACTTCCTCGAGTCGGGCTGGGACGAGCCCGACGAGGGCCTGTGGGAGGTCCGCGGCCCCCGCAGGCACTTCGTGCACTCCAAGCTGATGACCTGGGTGGCGTTCGACCGCGCCATCCGCCAGGCCGCCCGGCACGCCGGCGGGCCCGTGCCGGTGGCCCGCTGGAAGGAGCTGCGCGACCGGGTCCACGCGGAGATCTGCGCGAAGGGCTACGACACGCGGCGGGGCACCTTCACCCAGTCGTACGGCTCGGAGGAGCTCGACGCCGCCCTGCTGCTGATCCCGCAGACGGGGTTCCTGCCCGCCGGCGATCCGCGGGTCGAGGGCACGATCCGGGCGATCGAGCGGGAGCTGATGGTCGACGGTTTCGTGCTGCGTTACCCGATCGCCGAGGCCAACTCGGTCGACGGGCTGGTGGGCGGCGAGGGGGCGTTCCTGGCCTGCAGCTTCTGGCTCGCCGAGGCCCGCGCGCTGACCGGCCGCAAGCAGGAGGCGGTCGAGCTGTTCGAGCGCCTGCTGGCGCTGCGCAACGACGTCGGGCTGCTCGCCGAGGAGTACGATCCCCGGCTCGGCCGGCTGACCGGCAACTTCCCGCAGGCGTTCAGCCACGTGCCGCTGGTCCACACCGCGCACGCCCTGGCCTGACACCCGTCTCGCCGCCCGCCGCCGGCCGGCGGACAGGTCAGCGGGCGCGGGCGGCGAGCGTGGCCAGCAGGCGGGAGAACTCCGGCGGCGGCGCGACCACCAGCTTGACCTGGCCGTCGCCGTGCGGCACCAGGTCGGCCCGGATCCGGGTCAGCCGGTCGTCGCGCCACCAGTAGACGTGCGGGCTGAGCCCGTCGGGGCGGCCCGTGTAGACACGGTGCGCGAACAGCCGGAGCCGTTCGATGGCGCGCACCACGGTCAGATCGTTCACGGGGTGGACCATCAGCAGGCCGGGGTGCGGCAGGGCGGCGAGCACGCCTTCGCGGGGCACCCGGAGGTGATCGTCCAGCCGGTGCAGGTGCACGGCGGCCGACGCCGTGGAGCCGCTCAGCCTGGTCACGACCACGCCGCCGAGGTCCACCTGCTCGGCCGACAGCCGCTCGTCGGCCAGCGCGTTGGCCGCGGCGAGGTCGAGGGCCTGGCCCGGGCCGATGGGCCAGTAGAACGCCTCCTCGGGCCGCACCGGCCGCACCGAGCCGCCGTATCCGACGGTGAGGACCTCGACCAGGTCCGGCGTGAGGTGGCGGCCGATCACGCGGGTCGGGTCGGCGATGCCGGCGTCGCGGAGGTCGTCCTCGAGGTAGGCCCGGGTGCGCAGCAGGGGGCGGACCTGGGTCAGGTCGCACACGTCGAGGGGGTCGGCGGCGGTGGCCACCGAGTGGTTCACGTGCTCGGACACCAGCGACGGCCAGTCCTCGCGGGGCCGCCGCCCGGCTTCGCGGCGCAGGCCCGCGAGCCGCACGGTGACCCGGCGCGGGCCGGTGAGCGTCATGGTGCCGCCGTCGGCGGCGAACTCGCAGCCGTAGCCGAGGGTGCCGGCGACCAGGGCGAGCAGGGAGTCGAGGTCCGTGTCGGCGGCGCGTCGCGCCTGGGTCCGCCTGTTGCGCCGGAACAGGGCCACGGGTTCTCTCCCACTACTCGGCGACGCGATCGTGACCCTAGGCTGCCGTTGCGGCGTCGCGGAACAGTGAGGACATAGAACACGATTCCGTATCAATCACCGCATCAACCCCCAACCATGCACTGAACTGCGGGACCCCATGCCCGATGGGCAGCCCGGCCAGCACCGGCACGCCCAGGGGCGCGAGCCGCTCGGTGAGCACGGGGAGCACGTCGCCGCAGTCGACCCAGGAGCCGAGGGCGAAACCGGCCGCGCCGTCCAGGCAGCCGGCCTGCAGCAACTGGGTGAGCATGCGGTCCACCCGGTACGGCGCCTCGGCCACGTCCTCCAGGAGCACGATGCGCCCGGCGGCCCGCATGGCGTGCGGCGTGCCGCACAACGCGGCGAGCAGGCACAGGTTGCCCCCGGTGAGAGGGCCGCGCGCCCGGCCGGGCACGATCACCTCGGTGGCCGGGATCGGCTCGGGCGGGGCGCCGGCGAACAGGGCGGCGCGCAGGCGGGCCAGCGAGAGCCCGTCCGGTGCCTCGGCGCCGGCGAGCGGCGCGCACGACGGCATCGGGCCGAAGCACGTGGCCACCCCGAGGCGGATCGCGAACGCCTGGTGCAGCGCGGTCACGTCGCTGGAGCCGAGCAGGATCTTCGGCCCGGCGGCGCGCATGGCCGCCCAGTCGAGCAGGCCGAGCAGGCGCGTGGCGCCGTACCCTCCTCTGGCGCACAGCACGGCCGACACCGCGGGGTCGCACCACGCGTCGCGCAGGTCGGCGGCGCGCCCGGCGTCGGAACCGGCCAGGTAGCCCTGCCGGTTCAGTACGCTTGGCCCGGTGACGACCTCCAGGCCGAGCCCTTCCAGCACGCTCCGCCCGCGATCGAGCCGTTCGGGGGGCACGGGGCCGCAGGGCGCGACGATCGCCACGGTGTCGCCTTGACGCAGGCGACGGGGGCGGGCGAGGGGCGGGGCGGGAGCCGAGGCCGTCATGACGCCGCACCCCGGCGCGCCGACGCTATTTGCGGCCTTGGTCCAGACGATCCCGAGATGTTAGGTATTACCGAATCGGTGGAAATGTGGCGTCCAGTGAGTACGGTTACCGATGTGATGCTTCGTTCCCACGACAAGCGGGGCATGGCCGGTTCGTTCACGTCGCAAAGGGTGTCAGACGTGACCACACGTGTGCGACCTCCGACCCACATCATTCTCGTGGTCAACGGCATCAAGGTACGCCGCCCGGTCTTCGTGCTGGGCGCCCCCCACTCCGGCGGCGATTTGCTCGCCCGCGCGCTGAAACGCAGTGGCGGCTTCCACATCACCATGGGACGCCCCGCGGTGATGCGCGTGGCGTACGCCTTCGCCCGCAAACCCTCGATCGCGCGCGGCCAGGGCGCCGGCGCCGCCCGCGTCATCCGCGACGTGCTCGCCGAGGCCTGGCAGATGGTGCCGGGCGCCTGCGCCGGATGCGCCGCACCGTGCCGCGAGGCCTCCGGCCTGACCGAGCCGCCCGAGACCGCGCTGTGCGACCGGCCCGGCGACGTCGAACGGTTCGGCGACGCCAGCCCCGACCTGCTCTACTGCGCGCCGGTGCTGCTCCAGGCGTTCCCCGACGCCCGGTTCGTACAGATCATCCGCGACGGTCGCGACGTGACCGCCGACATGCTCGCCGACCCCTCCTGCATGGCCTGGTTCCGGCCCGGCATGCTCAGCGACGAGGCCGAGTTCCCCAACCCGTTCCTCGGCATCAACTCCGGCGAGCACCGCGACAAGTGGCAGGCCATGCCGTCCGCCGGCAAGTGCGCCCTGCGCTGGCGCAGCGCCGTGCGCCTCAGCGCCGTCCTGCGCCGCGACCTGCCGCGCGAGCAGCTGCACACCGTGCGGTTCGAGGACATGGTCGCCGCGCCCGCCCGCACCGCCGAAGGGCTGTCCCGCTTCCTCGACAGCCCGGTGCCCGCCTCCGCCCTCTACGGTGTGACCCCGCCCCGGCGCTGCGGCTGGCGCCGCCGCCTCAAGACCGACGACATCGCCCTCGTCGAGAAGGTGGCCCGCGAGGAGCTCACCCGCCTGGGCTACCTCAAGCCCAAGAAGTGACGGACCCGGCCGCCCGCTCGGCGGCCGCCCGCCCGGCGCAGGTCAGTTCCGCGATTCGAGGTTCTGGTGCTCGAACTGGGTGCGGTAGAGCTCGGTGTAGGCGCCGCCCGCGGCCAGCAGGTCGTCGTGCCGGCCGCGTTCGACGATGCGGCCACGGTCGACGACCAGGATCATGTCGGCCTCGCGGATCGTGGACAGACGGTGGGCGATCACCAGGGACGTGCGGCCCAGCAGCGCGGTCTTCAGCGCCTTCTGCACGGCCGCCTCCGACTCGGAGTCCAGGTGGGCGGTGGCCTCGTCGAGCACGACCACGCGGGGCGCCTTCAGCAGCAGGCGGGCCAGGGCCATGCGCTGTTTCTCGCCGCCCGACAGGCGGTGGCCGCGGTCGCCGACGACCGTGTCGAGGCCCTCGGGCAGGGCGGCCACCAGGTCGGCGATCTGCGCCGCGCGCAGGGCCTCCCAGATCTCGTCGTCGGAGGCGCCGGGCCGGGCGTAGGCGAGGTTGGCCCTGATCGTGTCGTGGAACAGGTGGGCGTCCTGGGGGACGACGCCGATGGCGTCGTGCAGCGAGGCCAGGGTGGCGTCACGTACGTCCACGCCGTTGACCCGGACCGCGCCCTCGGTCACGTCGTACAGCCGAGACACCAGCGTGGTGATGGTGGTCTTGCCCGCCCCGGAGTGGCCGACGAGGGCGACCATCTCGCCCGGCCGGGCGGTGAACGACACACCGTCGAGGACCTGGGCGCTCGGCCCGGTGTCGGGCCGGGCCACCGTCTCCAGCGACGCCAGGGACACCTCCGACGCCGCCGGGTAACGGAACCGCACGTCGTCGAACTCGATCGTCACCGGGCCCTCCGGCACCGGCCGGGCGCCGGGCCGCTCGGCGACCATCGGCTTCAGGTCCAGCACCTCGAACACCCGGTCGAAGCTGACCAGCGCCGTCATCACGTCCACGTGCACGTTGGACAGGCTGGTGAGCGGGCCGTACAGGCGCATGAGCAGGGACGACAGCGCGACCAGCGTGCCGATCTCGATGACGTCGCCGATGGCGAGCACGCCGCCGAGGCCGTAGACCAGGGCGGTGGCGAGCGCGGCGACCAGGCCCAGGGCGAGCCGGAACACCGCGCCGTACATGCCGACGGTGACGCCGACGTCGCGCACCCGGCCGGCCCGGTCGCCGAAGTGGGCGGCCTCGTCCTCCGGCCTGCCGTACAGCTTCGCGACCATCGCCCCGGCCACGTTGAACCGCTCGGTCATCACCGAGCTCATCTCGGCGTCGAGCTGCATCTGCTCGCGGGTCAGGGCCGACATGCGGCGGCCCACCCACTTGGCCGGGAAGATGAACACCGGGAGCAGCACCAGCGCGACCAGCGTGATCTGCCACGACAGCACCAGCATGGTGCCCAGCACCATGACCAGGCTGATCACGTTGGACACCACGGACGACAGGGTGGAGGTGAGGGCGCGCTGCGCGCCGATGACGTCGCTGTTGAGCCGTGACACCAGCGCGCCGGTCTGGGCGCGCATGAAGAACGCCACCGGCATGCGCTGCACGTGGTCGAAGACCTGGGTGCGCAGGTCGTAGATCAGTCCCTCGCCGATGCGGGCGGAGAACCAGCGCTGTATCAGGCCGAGGCCGGCGTCGACGACCGCCAGCCCGGCGATGCCGAGGGCGAGCGCCACCACGACCGTCATGCGCCGCGGAATGATGCCGTCGTCGATGATCGCCTTCATCAGCAGCGGGTTGGCGACCACGATGACCGCGTCGAGCACCACCAGCGCCAGGAACGCCCAGATCTGCCGGGCGTACGGCCGGCCGTAGCCGACGATGCGGCGGACGGTGCCCGGTTTCAGCCGTTCGCGGGTGACGGAGCTGTCGCGCCGCAGTGATCTCATCACGTGGGGGCCGTAGCCCCCGCCCATCATCGCCATCTGTCCGCCGTGCCCGCCCTCATGCCCGTCCAGGTGCGCCTGGTCGCGTTCTTCGTCGTGCGGTCCAGCGCCGCGAGCGGGCCGGAGATTCCGGCGTCAGCCAGAGGCGAACAGGCTGCGGATGCGGGCCGCCTGCTCGCCGCGCTCGGCGGCCGCCTGCTCCTCCAGGGTACGGTGCGGCGCGCCCTGCAGCAGCCGCTTGATCGCCGTCGCGGTGTCGCGCCCGGTGGCCAGCACGGCGGCGGTCAGGTCGGCCACCGCCTGGTCCAGCTCGGCGCGCGGCACCACCAGCTCGGCCAGGCCGAGCCGCAGCGCCTCGGCCGCCGGCACCGTGCGCGCCGTCAGGCACAGCTCCAGCGCCCTGGGCAGGCCGGCCAGCTCGACCAGCGGCTTGGTGCCGGTCAGATCGGGCACCAGGCCGAGCGTCGCCTCCTTCATGCACAGCCGGGCGTCATCGGCCAGCACCCGCAGGTCGCAGGCGAGTGCCAGCTGGAACCCGGCGCCGATGGCGTGTCCCTGCACCGCAGCGATCGACACGATGTGCGGCCGTCGCAGCCACAGGAATCCGCGCTGGGCATCGGCGATCAGCCGTTCGATCGCGGCCTCGCCGAGGCGTGCGGCCGCGGCCGGCGAGTCTCCCTCGGAGCCCTCCCCCTCACCGTCGCCGCCGGCGAACACGCTCAGGTCGATGCCCGACGAGAAGGACGGCCCCTCACCACGGATCACGACGACGCGAACCCGCGCCGGCAGGTTCTCCCCGATCGTGGCCAGCCCTGACCACACGGCCAACGTCTGCGCGTTGCGCCGCTGCGGCCGGGCGAGCGTGATCGTCGCGATCTCGCCGTCCGTCTCGAATCGCAGTCCGACCTCCGCCAGCCTGCGGGCGGAGATCTCGCGCGCAGTCCCCCCAAGTGCCGCGTCCGTCATCGCTCGCTCCACCGGTCCTCGGTCGTCTCCGCCCGAGCCTAACCGGTGATCCGGACTTTCCGAACCATGTTCTGGAATATGCTTCCAGCGCCGGCGGCCCGGACGGGACGTTACGACAGAGGTGGACGAGCGGCTGCGGTCGTGCGTTCCTGGCGGTCTAGCGCTTCTTGCCTCGGGTCGCGCCGCCGCGCCCCCGGAGAGTCACGCCCGACTCGCTGAGGATGCGGTGGATGAACCCGTACGACCGTCCGGTGGAGGCGGCGAGCGCGCGGATGCTCTCACCCGCGGCGTACCGCTTCTTGAGATCGGCAGCCAGTTTTTCCCGGTCGGCCCCGGTCACCCGGGTGCCCTTCTTCAGAG
The DNA here is from genome assembly GCA_044507605.1 of Actinomycetales bacterium. GTDB lineage: Bacteria > Actinomycetota > Actinomycetes > Streptosporangiales > Streptosporangiaceae > Thermopolyspora. The sequence goes on from JBIQJI010000003.1 coordinate 130,399, forward strand.
TCTCGGCCACGAGTACCTCCTGTAGTGCCAGACTTCCGCAGCGTTACTCAGGCCATGATCAGTCATTTCGGCCGGATCGGCTACCCACTCGACGGGAAAAGATCCGTACCCGCCAAAATTAAGATCAGGCAAGCGCCACAAGATCGGAAAATTCGTCGCTCCACGCATCTTCCACTCCATCCGGCAACAAGATCACTCTATCTGGCCGAAGTGCCTCAACAGCCCCCTCATCGTGCGTTACCAGGACAATTGCCCCTGAATAGGATCTTAGTGCTGAAAGTACCTGATCCCGGCTGACCGGGTCCAGGTTGTTCGTCGGTTCGTCGAGCAGCAGCACGTTCGCACTCGACAACACCAGGGTCGCCAGGGCCAGCCGGGTCTTCTCCCCGCCCGACAGCACGCCCGCGGGCTTGTCGGCGTCGTCACCGGAGAACAGGAACGAACCCAGCACCTTGCGCAGCTCGACGTCGAGGACGTCGGGACCGGCCGATCGCATGTTCTCCAGCACCGTGCGATCGGCGTCGAGCGTCTCGTGCTCCTGGGCGTAGTAGCCCAGCTTGAGCCCGTGACCGGCCTGGACGACGCCGCTGTCGGGCTGCTCCAGGCCGCCGAGGATGCGCAGGAGCGTGGTCTTGCCGGCGCCGTTGAGGCCGAGCACCACGACCCGGCTGCCCCGGTCGACGGCCGCGTCGACGTCGGTGAAGACCTCCAGCGAGCCGTACGACTTCGACAGCCCCGTGGCCATCAGCGGCGTGCGCCCGCACGGCGCCGGCTGCGGGAACCGCAGCTTGGCCACCTTGTCGGCGCGCCGCTCCTCGCCCACCCCGGCCAGCAGCCGCTTGGCGCGCCGCTCCATGTCCTGCGCCGCCTTGGCCTTGGTGGCCTTCGCGCGCATGCGGTCGGCCTGCGACAACAGCGCGGCCGCCTGCTTCTCGGCGTTGGCCCGCTCGCGCTTGCGGCGCCGCTCGTCGGTCTCGCGCTGCGCGAGATAGGCGGCCCAGCCGACGTTGTAGGTGTCGATCACCTGCCGGTTCGCGTCGAGGTGCAGGACTCTGTTGACCGTCGCTTCAAGAAGCCCGACGTCATGGCTGATGATCACCAAACCGCCCTGATGGGAGCGCAAAAACTCACGAAGCCACCCGATCGAGTCGGCATCCAGGTGGTTTGTCGGCTCATCCAGCAGCAGAGTCTCGGCTCGGCTGAACAGGATCCGGGCCAGCTCCACCCGCCTGCGCTGCCCCCCGGACAGCGTGCGCAGCGGCTGGGTCAGCACCCGATCGGGCAGCCCGAGGCTGGACGCGATCGACGCGGCCTCCGCCTCGGCGGCGTACCCGCCGAGCACGTGCAGCCGGTCCTCCAGCCTCCCGTACGCGCGGACCGCGCGGTCGCGCACCCGGTCGTCCTCGGCGGCCATGGCCTTCTCGACCTCGCGCATCTCGCGCAGCACCTCGTCGAGGCCGCGCGCCGACAGGATGCGGTCGCGGGCGAGCACGCCGAGGTCGCCGGTGCGCGGATCCTGCGGCAGGTACCCGACGGTGCCGGACGTGGTGACCTTGCCGGCGGCCGGCAGGCCCTCGCCGGCCAGCACGCGGCACAGCGTCGTCTTGCCGGCGCCGTTGCGGCCCACCAGGCCGATGCGGTCGCCGGGGTTCACCCGGAACGACGCCTTGTCGATGAGAAGCCGCGAACCCGCGCGCAGTTCGATGTCGGTAGCAATGATCATGGTGATGGACACTCCCGGGACGGGGAAATCGGTCAGCGGGCACTTGGACGGACACGCTCGTGCCGATCAGTCGGGAGTGCTCATGGCGATCAGTCTACGGCCCGAGCGCCGCCCTCGGTCTCTCCCCGGCGCGGGCCGCACGATGTCAGGGCGGGTCAGGAGGGCCGGACGGGGGCCGGACACACCTGCCGGGCCGGGGCGCGGCCGGGCCTGGGCGGGTCACGGCGGGTCGACGACGCGGACCCTTACGGCCCTGAACCGGCCGGGGGCGGCCCGCAGCACCGCCGCCCTCGGGTCGGGCACCGTGAGGAACGGGCCGGCCTCGCGGGCGAGCAGCGGCGCCAGCCGGGGGTCGCCGCGCAGGGCGTCCACGGCCCGCCGATCGCCGCCCAGCACCAGGGCGTCCAGCTCGCCGGCGTGCGGGCCGAGCACCCTGACCGCGACGTCGGCCGCCGCGCGCAGCGCCTCGCCGGCCTGCTTGCCCCGGCGCCGGGCGAAGCGCTGCTGCGACCAGCCGCCGGCGGCGCTGCGGCCCTGGACGTGCCGCGCGCCGACCTTCGACACGATCAGCCGCTCCCCCTCGAACAGGCCGGCCGCGTAACCGCCGAGCCGGACCAGGATCACCCCCACGCGCCGGTCGCGTGCGGCGTGGTCCACCAGCAGATCGACCGGGGAAGGTGACCGCGCCGGATCCGGGGGTAGGTCCGATGCCATGACGCCGGCCGCGCGGGCTCCCACCGCGTCGTGTCCCGCCGCACCGGCGCCGGCCGTGCCTTCACCCATCGGGCCGGCGTCCACGCGCAGCGGCGGGAACGGCACGTGGCAGTGGGCGAGCGCGCCGTCGGCCGCGTGCAACCGCACCACGTCGGCCGGTCCGCCGGCCGGTCCGGCCGCGACCGACGCCGTGACCCGGCCGTGCCGATCGGCGAACCCGTCGATCCAGCCGCGCAGCCGGTCCGGCGCCACGAGCACCCATCTGCCGCCACCGGCCGCCGGACGCGCCACCATGTCACGGCAGCCTACCCACCGCGCCCGCGGCGGCTAGCCGGAGCCCGCCCGGGCTCCCGGGGCCAGCCAGGACTCGATGGTGAAGTCCGTCGCGACGAAGCCCTGCTCGACCAGGAACCGCTTGGTGCCGTCGAGGAGCCGCAGGCCCTCGTCGGTGAACGGCTCGTCGGGCAGCTGGGACTTCAGCGTGGTCTTCCGCACCACGTCGGGCGCGAAGCCGCCCACGCTCACCGCGAACGCCAGGTATCCGTCCCAGTCGGCCTTGGCCCGCCGGGTGGCCGCCACCTGGGCCGACTGCCAGACGCGCACGAACCCGGGGTGGGCGTCGAGGAACGACTGGGTGGCCACGGTCGCGCTGGTGCCGCGATACGCGGGGTGATCGGCCGAGGCGGTGTCGATCACCGGGTATCCCCGCCGCCGCAGGTACTCGACGTTGGCCGCGGGCGCCGACACGGCGTCCACGTCGCCCCGTTCCAAGGCCGCCTCGACGTCGCTGTTGTAGATGTGCACGATCTCCTTCGGCGTCACACCGGCGTCCGCGAGCACGCCGAGCAGGTATCGGTGCATGTAGGAGCCGGTCTGGGTGGCGATGCGCTTTCCCGCCAGCTCCCGTACGGTGGCCGGGCCGCCCTTCCTGGTGACGATCGAGGCGTCGAGCCCGACGGTGGCCTGGGCGATCAGGCGGGTCGGCCGGCCGGCGCCGCGCGCGACCATGGCCGGCGTGTCGCCGTAGGTGGCGACGTCGAGCTCACCTGCGAGCAGGGCCTGGTTCAGGTCGGGACCGTTCGGAAACGTGAACACCCGGACGGCGGTGACCCCGGCGTCGCCGAGCAGCGGCACCAGCTCGCCCTTGCTCTGGGCGTAGCCGAAGACGCCGGTGAGCCGGTTGCCGCTGCCGATCGTGCCGATCCGGAGCGTCCGGCCCGTGGCCCCGGCGCCGCCGCCCGAGCCGCCGGCGCCGCACGCGGCCACCGTCAGGAGGGCCGCGACCAGCGCCGCGACGGCCCGCGCCGCCACGGGTCTCGTGAATCGCGTGAAATGCGTGGAATGCATTGCAGATCCCTTTCAGGGGGCGTCCCGGGAGGCGGCCGCCCCATCGGAGGTGGACCCGGCGCCGGCGGGCGGCCGGGGCGGGGGACCCGCCGCGGGCAGCTCGGGCCCGACGGCGCGCGCGGCGCCGGGGGTGCGGCCCTTGCCCCAGCCGATGTCGCGCCGGTAGCCGCCGAGCAGCCCGGTCGCCGCCAGGTGCGTCTCGTCGCGCAGCGGCGAGCCGGGGTCGAGCGGGTGGGTGTGCGGGGCCACGAACAGCGCGTCCGTGGGGCAGTACGCCTCGCACATGAAGCAGGTCTGGCAGTCCGGCTGCCGCGCGATCACCGGGACCCCGTCGTCGCCCCGGTCGAACACGTTCGTGGGGCAGACCCGTATGCACCGGTCGCAGGTGACGCAGCGCTCCCGTGACACGAGCTCGATCACGACGCCCCCGCGAGATCGAGCAGGGCCGCGTGCTCGGCGGGGCCGACGGGCGCGACCTCGTCGGCGCGCACCCGGATCTCGTCCAGGCCGCCGACCAGCAGGCGGTGCCTGCGGGTCTCGTCGAGGGCCGGATGGTCCTCGCGCTTGTGCATGCCGCGCGACTCGGTGCGGGCCAGCGCCGCCGTGTACATCCACCGGGCGTGCGCGGCCATCGCGGCCGCCTGCCTGGCGGGCACCGCCTCGGCGCCCTCGCCGCGCAGCCCGGCCCGCGCGTCGCGCCAGATGTGGTGCAGGGCCAGCAGGGCGGGGCCGAGCCGGTCGCCGTGCCGCAGGTAGTTCTTGTCGTAGGGCAGCACCTGCTCGCGCACCGCCGCCGCGACGTCCCGGTACGCGCCCGGCGGGGACGCCGCGGCGGTCGGGCGCAGCCCCGCCCCGCCGGCGGGGGTGACCGGCCGGCCGGTGGCGCGGGGCCCGAGCGAGGCGGCGTGGCGCGCCGCGCCCAGGCCGGCCCAGGTGCCGGACGAGATCGCCCACGCCGCGTTGTGGCTGCCGCCGCCCGTGAAACCGCCGCAGATCAGCTCGCGGGTGGCGGCGTCCCCGGCGGCGTAGAGGCCGGGCACGCCGGTCGCGCAGTCGTCGGAGACGATGCGCAGGCCCCCGGTGCCGCGCACGGTGCCCTCGGCGATCAGCGTGACCGGGAACCGCTGGGTGAACGGGTCGATGCCGAGCCGGTCGAACGGCAGGAAGAAGTTGGGCTGGCCGAGCCGCATGGCGCGCCGCGCCCGCTCGTCGGCCTGGTCCAGCCGGCAGTACACCTGCTCGCTCAGCAGCGCCCGGGCGATGACGGACCGTCCCTGCCTGCTGCCCGCGCCCTCCAGCACGGTGCCGTCCTCGTGATAGAAGGTGGCGAACGAGTAGTACGCGGTCTTGGTGACCGAGCTGAACGCGGGCGCGATGGCGTAGGCGTTGGAGAACTCCATGCCCGACAGCTCGGCGCCGGCCTCCGCGGCCATGAGCGCCCCGTCGCCGGTGTTCACGTCGCAGCCGAGGGCGCCGCTCAGGAAGGCGCAGCCGCCCGAGGCGAGCACCACCGCCCCCGAGCGCACCCGGTACGCCTCGTCGCGCTGGCGCCGGTATCCGGCGGCGCCGGCGACGGCGCCGGTGGTGTCGACGAGCAGCTCGGTGGCGGGGCTGTGGTCCAGGATCCGCACCCCGGCGCGCCGCACCAGGATCCGCATGCGCCGCATGTACTCCGGCCCCTGCACGCCGCGCCGCAGCTGGTTCCCGTCGGCGTCCGATGGGAACGGGTACCTGCCGATCTCGGCGAGCTCGCCGACCCCCTCGTAGGTCTGGTCGAGCACGCGCGTCATCCACCGCCGGTCGGCCAGGTGACCGCCGAGGGTTTCGCGGCTCGCCATGGCCTTCTCGCGCTCGCGGGGGTCCGGCGGCACGTACCAGATGCCGGTGCCGGCGGAGGCGGTCGCGCCGCTGGTGCCGCAGTAGCCCTTGTCGACCAGGACGACGTCGGCCCCGGCCCTGGCGGCCTTCAGCGCCGCCCAGGCCCCGGCGGGGCCGCCGCCGATGACGAGGACGTCCGCGGTCAGTTCGAGTGGCTGGGGCTTCATGTGCCCTCCTCGTGGTGATGGTGGGGGTGGTCGTGGTGCGGGTCGTGCCGAGGGCTGCCGGTGGCCGGGACGTCGCCGTCCGCCGCGCCGGGGGTGCCGACGCCGAGCGCGGCCAGCAGCCGCCGGCGCAACGTGGCGAAGCGAGGATGGTCCGGTGAGCGGGGCCGTGGGACGTCGACGACGAGTTCCCCGGCGATGCGGCCGTGGCCGAGCAGCAGGACGCGGTCGGCGAGCAGCAGGGCCTCGTCGACGTCGTGGGTCACGAGCAGGACGGCGAACCGATGTCTGCTCCACAGCCGCGCGACGAGCGTCTGGGCCCGCAGCCGGGTCAGGGCGTCGAGCGCCGCGAACGGCTCGTCGAGCAGCAGCAGGTCAGGGGTGCGGACGAGCGCTCGGGCCAGCGCGACCCGCTGGGACTCGCCGCCGGACAGGACGGCCGGCCACGCGTCGGCCCGGGCCGCCAGCCCGACCTCGCCGAGCGCGGCCAGCGCCCGGTCGCGCAGCCCGCGGCCCGGCAGCCCGAGGGTGACGTTCCGCCACACCTTCGACCACGGCAGCAGCCGATGCTCCTGGAAGACGATCGCCTGTCTCGGCGGCACGTCGAGCAGCCCGGTGGCGCCGGTGTCGAGCCCGCCGAGGGCGCGCAGCAGCGTGCTCTTGCCGGAGCCGCTGGCGCCGAGCAGCGCCACGAACTCGCCGGGCGCCAGGTCCAGGTCGACGCCGTCCAGCACGACCCGGCCCGCGAAGGCGCGGCGCAGACCGCGCACCCGCACCCCGCCGGCCGCGGGCCCGGGCGTGGCCCGGGCGGCGGTCGCCGTCATCGTGCCACCAGCCCGCGCCGCCAGGCGAGCGCGCGCGTTTCCACGGCCCGTACGGCGAGATCGGAGGCCAGGCCGAGCAGGGCGTACACGACGAGGACGACGAAGACCACGTCGGTGCGCAGGAATTCCTTGGCGTCGGTGACCAGGAACCCGATGCCGGCGGTCGTCGCGGTCTGCTCGGCCACGACGAGGCTGAGCCAGCCGATGCCGAGCGCCTGCCGCAGCCCGACCAGGATCTGCGGCAGCGCCCCGGGCAGCACGACCCGGCGGATCAGGCCGAGCCCGCGTAGCCCGCAGGAGCCGGCGGCCTCGACGATGCGCCGGTCGACGCCCCGGATGCCGTGGAACACGTTGAGGTACAGCGGGAAGATCGGGCCGATCGCGATCAAGGCGATCTTTCCGGTCTCACCGATCCCGAACCAGATGATGAAGACCGGCACCAGGGCGAGGTGAGGCAGCATCCGCAGTGCCTGGACCGGTGCGTCGATGATGTCCTCGGCGAGCCTGACGAGCCCCGCCGCGAGGCCGAGGACCAGCCCGGCGGGCACGCCGATGGCGAGGCCCTTGGCGACCCGTCCCAGGGAGGTGAGCAGGTGGTGCGGCAACGCGCCGGAGCGGATCAGTTCCAGTGCCGCCGACACGACCTGCGTGGGCGGCGGTGTGGTCGGCCCGAGCAGGCCCCGGGACGCCGTGATCTGCCAGGCCGCCACGATGACGGCGAGTCCGGCGAGCCGCCGTGCCCGAGATAGCGCTTTCCGCCCCCACCGCCCCAGTGCGGCGGGGGCGTCCCGGCCGCGTGCGGCAACGGGTTCGCCGGGTGCGGGCTCCTCGTTCGGGCCGACATGGGTGCCGGGTCGGATCGCGGGATGGTCCGCGGGCGGAGAGGTCGCGGTGGGGCCGATGATGGTCACGTTCCTCGATTCCTGTTCGTCATCGTCTGTTACGCCCTGTTCGCGCCGCAGTCGCCGGTAAGGCGGACGAGGGCCACCCGGTCGGGCGTCACGGCAGGCGGAACGGCCCTGACGGCGGGGCCAGGGCACTGCGGGCACGGGAAGCGGGGCCACGAGGGGCCGCTGAGCGCCGGGCTCGTCGTCGGGCCGGCGGGGGCGGAGCCGATCGGACGGGCGCGGCCGGGTCCGGGATCGGCGGGGAACGATCAGGAGTGCTCGTTCACGCGGCTATCGACAGCACGCGGTGCACACGCGCAGCAGGTCGACGTGTCGTCGAGCCACCAAGGCGAGCGTGTCATGCATGGTCTTCACGGTAGCGGGGAAAATCCCCACTGTCCAGATGGGTAAAGCAGGAATACGACCGGGCAGGGTGGAGCCGCGCGGGCGCCGTTACAGCCAGCCGTGCGCCTGGGCGTAGCGGACCGCCTCGATGCGGTTGCGGGACCGGGTCTTCTGGATCGCGGCGGACAGGTAGTTGCGGACCGTGCCCTCCGACAGGTGCAGGCCCCGGGCGATGTCGCCGATGCCGGCGCCGTCCGCCGCCGCGAGGAGGACGTCGCGCTCGCGCGGCGACAGCGGGTTGGGGCCCGCGCTCAGCGCGGCCGCGGCCAGGCCGGGGTCGATCACGCGCTCGCCCGCGAGGACCCGGCGGATGGCCGCCGCCAGCTCACGGGCGGGACTGTCCTTGACCAGGAAGGCCGCCGCGCCGTTCTCCATGGCCCTGCGCAGGTAGCCGGGGCGGCCGAAGGTGGTCAGGATGATCACCTTGCATTCGGGCAGCTCGTCGCGCAGCCGGCCCGCGGCGGCGATGCCGTCGAGCCCCGGCATCTCGATGTCGAGCAGGGCGATGTCGGGCCGGACCTTCCGCGCCACCGCGATGGCCTCCTCGCCCGAGGCCGCCTCCCCCACCACTTCGATGTCGGGCTCCAGCCCGAGCAGCGAGGCCAGGGCGCCGCGCACCATCCCCTGGTCCTCGGCGAGCACGACACGGATCAACGTCTGCTCCTCACGTTCGTTCCTTCCGCGATGCCGGGACGGGCCGGGGGTCACGGGGTCAGGGCCGGGACGACGGCCCGCAGCCGGAAGCCGCCGGCCGGGCCGGGGCCCGCGGTGACCCGGCCGCCCGCCGCCGTCACCCGCTCGGCGAGGCCCGCCAGGCCGCTGCCCCCGGAGGCGGCGGACGCGTGCCCGCGGCCGGGGGGCGGGCCGGCACCGTTGTCGGTGACCTCCAGGGTGGCGCTGCCGCCGGAGCAGGTGATCGCGATGCGGCAGTGGGTGGCGCGGGCGTGGCGCACCACGTTGGTGGCGCCCTCGCGCACCGCCCAGCCGAACATGTCCTCCAGATGATCCGGCAGCGGGGTGCCGGAGGTCGTCACCGTCACCCGCATCCCCGCGGTCTCCAGCGCGGCCCGCGCGTTGTCGAGCTCCTCGGCCAGGCCGCGCCTGCGATAGCCGCCGACCGCCTCGCGCACCTCGACGAGCGCCTTGCGGGCCACGGTCTCGACGTCGCGGATCTCTCCGGCCGCCCGTTCCGAGCCCTGCTCGGCGAGCCGCCCGGCGAGCTCGCTCTTCAGCACGATCAGCGACAGGCTGTGGCCGAGCAGGTCGTGCAGGTCGCGGGCGATCCGCAGCCGCTCCTCGTCGGCGGCCAGCCGGGCCACCTCGCGCTGCGCCCGGCGCAGCTCGGCCACGAGCCTGCGGGTGTTGCCGACGCTGACGAACAGGAAGCCGAACGTGGCGACGACGAACGCGATGAGGACGACTCCCCCGATGGGGTGGCCGATCAGGAACCCCTCGATGAGGACCCCGGCGACGACGGCGCCGATCGCGACGAGCGCGGCGGCGGCCGGAAGCCCGAGACCGAACGGCACCGTGAGGTAGACCGACAGGCCGAGCCAGTCGCCGCCGAACAACGGCGGGCTCACCGCCGCCACGACGCAGGCCACGACCCAGAACGCGATCGTGTGACGGCGGGGCGGCGCGCCCGTCCGCCCGGTCATCGCCGACCCCAGCAGACCTGCGACGAACACCGCGAGCGCCACGGTCGCCCAGATGCGCTCGCCGCCGGTCGTGTCGTCCCTGATCAGGTTCGTGGCCGGCAGGTAGGCCAGGCCGACGGTCAGCCCGAGGGCGCGCCGCCACCGCACCGGCCGCTCCTCGTCGCCGCCGAACGTGAACACGCGGGCGAGCCCATCGCCGCCGGCCCGCTCGCGCAGGCGGCGCCACCACCGCTCGAGCGCGGCGCGGCCGCGCGTGTCGCCACCGTCCATCTCGCCGCCTCCCACATCACCGTTCGCCGGGCGCCGGCGACCCTCGGCGGCTCGCCGGGCGAGGGCCGCCCGGCCCGGCCGCGCTGCGTCCACCGGGCGCCGCCGTCATGCTCGCATGATGGCCCGGCGGTAGGCGAGGACGGCCAGCGCCACGAGGCCGACGCCCCACGCGACGATACCGGCCAGCAGCCCGCCGCCCGGCGAGCCGCCGGCGATGACGTGCCAGCCGATCTGCGCGTACTCGTACGACGGCAGCGCGTGCGCGATGTTCCGCATCGCCTCGGGCAGCTGGTCGACGGGAACCCACAGGCCGCCGAGGATCGCCAGCCCGAACATGCAGATCATCGCGGCCGGCTGGGCGGAGTCGGGCGGCAGCAGGGAGCCGATGAGCAGGCCGAGCGCGGCGAAGGGGATGGTGCCGGCCCACAGCCCCACCAGCAGCAGGGCCCACGTGCCCACCGGCAGCGAGACGTGCTGGGTGAGCACGGCGGTGAGCGCGACCAGGACCAGCGAGGGCAGCACCATCAGCAGCGCGGCGAGCAGCTTGGTCAGCAGGATCGCCCGGTTCGGGAGCGGGGTGATCTGGAGCTGCCGCAGCCAGCCGCTTTCGCGTTCCTGCGCCCAGGGCACGGCGGTGCTCATCATGGAGGCCGCGAGCCCGCCGTACGCCGCCATGGAGACCATCAGGTACACGTCGGCCCGCAGGCCGCTGACCGCGTCGACCTCGCTGCCGTACAGGTTGGCGAACAACAGGTAGAACACCACGGGGAAGGCCACCACGAAGATCACGTAGCGCTTGTTGCGCAGGATGCGCAGGACTTCGATCTTGACGTAGCTCGGCATGGCTCAGGCCTCCGCGGGGGTCGTCAGGGCGAGGAAGGCGTCCTCCAGGTCGGCCCCGCCGATCTGGAGGTTCCGGACGTCGAGCGTGGTGCCGCGGAACAGGGCGGCGACCGTCGCGTCGCGATCGGAGGTGCGCAGGGTGGCGACGCCCGCGTCGATCTCGACGCCGGTCACGCCGGGCAGCGTGTCGAGCCCGGCCGACGGCTGGTCGCCGAGCGTGAACCGGACCGTCTGCACGCCCGCCCCCGCCTTGATCTCGGCGGCGGTGCCGTCGGCCACGACCCGGCCGCGGGCGATGACGATGACCCGGTCGGAGTTCTCGTCGGCCTCCTCCAGGTAGTGCGTGGCGAACAGCACGGTGCGGCCCAGCGCGGCGTAGCCCCTGATGCTCTCCCAGAACCGCAGCCGCGACTCGACGTCCATGGCGGCGGTCGGCTCGTCGAGCACCAGCAGCCGGGGCGCCCCGGCGATCGCCAGCGCGAACCGCACCCGCTGCGCCTGCCCGCCGGACAGCTTGCCGGCGCGCCGCGTGGCCAGGTCGGTCAGGTCGGCCACCCGGAGGATCTGGTCGCGCCCCAGCGGATCGGGGTACAGGCCCCGGACGAAGTCGACGAGCTCGCGCACGGTCAGCTCCTCGATGAGCTTTCCGCTCTGCGGCATCGCGCCGATCTCTCCCCGGGCGACGGCCTGCGCCGGGCTGTGCCCGAAGACCTCGATCGTGCCGGTGGTCGGCCGCAGCAGGCCCGTCACCATGTTGATCGTCGTGGACTTGCCGGCGCCGTTGGGGCCGAGCAGGGCGACGGTGCGGCCCGCCTCGATGCCGAGGTCGAGGGTGTCGACGGCGAGCACCGGGCCATAGGACCTGGTGACGCCCGAGAGGGTCAACGCGTTCATACCTGCGACGCTACGGGCGGCACCGGCCGCGGCTCAGTGTCAGGCCTCCGGCCTTGGTCATGACATTTGTCATGACCGAGGGCTTCGCGGGGTTACAGGCGGCAGGCGTAGATCGCGGTCACGAGGATGGCCCTGGCCCCGATCTCCCACAGCCGGTCCATGACCTGCTGGTGCCCCTTGCGCGGCACCATGACGCGCACCGCCACCCAGCCCTCGCGGTGCAGCGGCGAGATGGTCGGCCCCTCGACCCCCGGGGTGATGGCCATGGCCTCGTCGACGCGGGCGCCGGGGATGTCATAGTCCATCATCACGAAGTCGCGGGCCACCAGCACGCCCTGCAGCCGCCGGATGAGCTGCTGGAAGCCGGCGCTCTCGGCCGCGCCCGCGCGCTTGATCAGCACCGCCTCGGACTCGGCGATGGGGTCGCCGAAGACCTCGAGGCCGACGTTGCGCAGCGTCGTGCCGGTCTCGACGACATCGGCGACGGCATCGGCGACGCCGAGCCGGATCGCCGTCTCGACCGCGCCGTCGAGCTTCATGACGCGGGCGCCGACGCCCCTGTCGGCGAGGTGCTTGCCCAGCAGCCCGGGGTAGGAGGTGGCGATGCGCAGCCCTTCGAGATCGCTCACGTCGCGGTAGGTGCCCGGCGCCGCCGCGAAGCGGAACGTGGAGCGGCCGAAACCGAGCGGCAGCACCTCCTCGGCCGGGGCGCCGGAGTCGAAGAGCATGTCGCGGCCGGTGATGCCGGCGTCGAGGGTGCCCTCGCCGACGTACACGGCGATGTCGCGAGGGCGCAGGAAGAACAGCTCGCAGTCGTTGGCGGTGTCGACGACGACGAGTTCCTTGCTGTCGCCGCGGCGGCGGTAGCCGGCCTCGGCGAGGATGGTCTGGGCCGCCTCGGTGAGGGCGCCCTTGTTGGGTACGGCCAAGCGGAGCATGATGTGAGGTCCCATTTCGTCGGAACGTGCGAGGTCGCTGGGCGGGCCGGGCGGCCGGTGGCGCACCCGGCTACAGATGCTTGTAGACCTCGTCGAGCCCGATGCCGCGGGCCAGCATGAGCACCTGCACGTGGTAGAGGAGCTGGGAGATCTCTTCGGCGGCGCGGTCACGCGACTCGTGCTCGGCCGCCATCCAGCTCTCCGCGGCCTCTTCGACGACCTTCTTGCCGATGGCGTGGACGCCGGCGTCCAGCGCGGCGACGGTGCCCGAACCCGCGGGCCGGGTGCGCGCCTTGTCCGACAGCTCGGCGAACAGCTCCTCGAAGGTCTTCATGATCTCTCTCGACGTCGGCGGACATGCCTCGCCCAGTGTAACGGGCGAGGCACGTGAATCCGCGCCGGCCACACCGACGCGCCGCGGGTTGCGGGTGGCCCGGCCGCGTGGCCACCGGGCCGGGGCAAGGTCGCGCCCGTGCCGGCGCGCCTGATCGTCTCCTCGCGCGGTCAGGACCCTTCGGGCGGCCGATGCAGCAGGCACCGGACGTCGTGCGTGCCGGTCAGCGCGATCATCGGCACCTCCCGGGCGCATGCCTCCATCGCGTGCGGGCAGCGCGGCCGGAACAGGCAGCCGCCCTCCGCGGGCGCGGCCGGGCGGGCGGCGGGCGCCGTCCCGCGTCGTTCCGGGCCGGAGGAGATCGTCCTGCCGCGCCGCTCCGGGTCGGGGGCGGCGCTCTCCAGCAGCCGCGTGTAGGGGTGGGCGGGGTCGAGGATCACCTCGTCGCTGGTGCCCCGCTCGACGATCCGGCCCCGGTACATCACCATGATCTCGGCGGCGAAGTGGCGCGCGGTGGCCAGGTCGTGGGTGACGTACAGGACGGCCAGGTCCGACTCGCGCTTCAGCGTGTCGAGCAGGTTGAGGATCTCCAGCCGGATCGACACGTCCAGCATCGACACCGGCTCGTCGGCCAGCAGCACGCGCGGCCCGGGGGCCAGCGCCCTGGCGATCGCGACGCGCTGGCGCTGCCCGCCCGACAGCTCGTGCGGGAACTTGCGGGCGTAGGTGTCGGCGGGGGTGAGGTTGACCCGTTCGAGCAGCTCGTGCACCGCGGTCCGCACGTCGCCGGTGACGCCGTGCAGCCGCAGCGGCCGGGCCAGGTGGTAGGCGACGCGGTGCGCGGGGTTGAGCGAGCCGAAGGGGTCCTGGAACACCATCTGGACGTCCTTGCGGTAGCGGCGCGTCGAGCGCACCCGGTCGCCGTCGAGCAGCACCGACCCGGCCGTGGGTCGGGTGAGCCTGGCCAGCATGCGCACCACCGTGGACTTACCGCTGCCGCTCTCCCCCACCAGCGCCACCGTGCGGCCCGAGCGCAGCGTGAACGACACGTCGTCCACGGCGCGCAGCAGGCGCTTGCGGCGGCCCTCGCGGAGGGTGAAGTGCTTGGTGAGGCCACTGACCACCAGGTCGGTCATACCGGCGCCTCCGGCGACAGGTCGAAGCGCCGCTCGCGCAGCCGCGCGTCGGGTCCCCCTGGCCGCCGCCGCGGGTCGTACTGGTGGCAGGCGGCCAGGGTGGGGCCGGCGGGCTCGGGCCGCGCGGTGGCGCAGGGGTCGAACGCGTAGGGGCAGCGGGGCCGGAACGCGCAGCCGGGCACCGGCTCGGCGAGGTCGGGCGGGCCGCCCGGGATGCCGCGCAGGGCGCGGCGTTCCCCCCGCAGTGTGGGGAACGAGCCGAGCAGGCCGATGGTGTAGGGGTGGCGGGCGGCGTGCAGCACGTCTTCGGCGGTGCCGTGCTCGACGACGCGCCCGCCGTACATGATGGCGAGCCGGTCGCTGATCTCCAGCAGCAGCGACAGGTCGTGCGTGATGAAGATCACGGCGAAGCCGAACAGGCCGCGCAGCCGGTCGATCTCCTCCAGGATGTCGCGCTGCACGACCACGTCGAGCGCCGTGGTGGGCTCGTCCAGCACGACGATGTCGGGGTTCAGCGCCATCGCCATGGCGATCAGGACACGCTGGCGCATGCCGCCCGACAGCTCGTGCGGGTACGCCGACAGGCGGCCCGGGTCGATGCCGACCAGGTCGAGCAGCTCGCGGCAGCGTGCCTCGCGGGCCCTGCGGTCCATGCCGGGCTCGTGCGTGGTGAGCACGTCGGCGAGCTGGGCGCGGACGCTCAGCACCGGGTTGAGGGCGTTCATGGCGCTCTGGAACACCATGGCGACGCGCCGCCAGCGGAACGCCCGCAGCTCCTCCCCCGACAGCGCCAGCACGTCCACCGGCGTCTCGCCGTCGGGGTCGAAGATCACCTCGCCGCCGGTGATCCGGGCCGGGGGCCGCAGCAGGCGGGTGATCGCATAGGCGAGCGTGGACTTGCCGCAGCCGCTTTCGCCCGCGATGCCGAGCACCTCGCCGCGGCGCAGCTCCAGGGAGACGTCCCGCACCGCCCGCACCGGCCGGGGGCCGTCGTAGACGACGGACAGGTCCCGGATCGACAGCACCCTCATGCGCGTGCCTTCCTGAGGCGTGGGTTCATGATCTCGTCGATGGCGAAGTTGATGAAGGACAGGCCGGCGCCGAGCAGCGCGACGCACAGCCCTGGCGGCACGAACCACCACCAGGCGCCGAGCGACAGCGCCGAGCCGTTCTGGGCGTAGTAGAGCATGCCGCCCCACGACGACGAGGCGTCGCCGGACAGGCCGAGGAACGACAGCGCGGCCTCCAGCAGGATGCCGCCGATCACGGCGAACACGAACTGGGCGGCGATGATCGGGGTGAGGTTGGGCAGCACCTCGAACACCATGATCCGCCAGGTGGGCTCGCCGCTGACGCGGGCGGCGTCGACGTAGTCGCGGGACCGCAGCGACATGGTCTGCGCCCTGATCACCCGGGCCGGGCCGGCCCAGCTGATGATGGAGATGATGGCGGCGAACATGACCGGGCCGCTGTCCTCGACGTAGTCGGTCACCAGGATCAGCAGCGGCAGCCCGGGGATGACCAAGAAGACGTTGCTCAGCAGCGAGAACGCCTCGTCGAGCCACCCGCCGAGGTAGCCGCCGGTGACGCCGACCAGCAGCGACACCACGACCGACAGCACCCCGACGACGAGCCCGATGAGCATCGAGCCGCGGGTCGCCACGAGCAGCTGGGCGAACACGTCCTGCCCGGTGTCGGTGGTGCCGAGCCAGTGCGCGCCCGAGGGCGCGCCCAGCCGCTCGTAGCCGACGGCCTCGGGATCGCCGCCGAGCATCGGCCCGAACACGGCGACCAGCGCGAAGAAGCCGACGATGACCAGCCCGGTGACCAGCTTGGCCGAGGGCCGGCGCCGCGCCCCGCGGGCGGGCCCGGCGGTCTGGCCGGGCGTGACGGTGACCGCTGTCACGGCCGGCTCACCCCGCCTTCCGGGTACGCGGGTCGACGAGGCCGTACAGCAGGTCGACCAGCAGGTTGGCGCCGAGCACCGCGAGCGAGATGACCAGGAAGATGCCCTGCATCAGCGGGTAGTCGGCGTTCTGCACCGCCTGGAGCAGGGCGTAGCCCATGCCGGGGTAGGAGAACACGATCTCGGTGGCGATGAGCCCGCTCACCACGAACCCCAGCGAGATCGCGAACCCCGCGACGCTGGGCAGCACGGCGTTGCGGGCGGCGTACGCCAGCATGATGCGGCGCGGGCGCAGCCCCTTGGCCTCGGCCATGACCACGTAGTCCTCGGCCATGGTCGACACCATCATGTTGCGCATGCCGAGCAGCCAGCCGGCCACGCCGGAGATCACCACGGTGGCCGCCGGCAGCACCCCGTGGTAGAGGGCGCTGGCCAGGAACGCGCCCGACAGGCCCATGGTGACGCCGGCGTAGTCGTACCCGCCGTTGAGCGGGAACCAGTGCACGACGCCGCCGAGCAGGTAGACCAGGATCAGCGCCAGCCAGAAGTACGGGATGGCGGCGAGGAACGTGGTGGCCGGGATCAGCGCGTCGAGCCGGCCGCCGCGCCGCCACCCGGCGATGGTGCCGAGGACGATGCCGACGGCGACCGTGATGAGCAGCGAGATGGTCGCGAGCCCCACGGTCCACGGCAGCGACTGGGCGATCACCTCGCTCACCGGCGCCGGGTAGAACGTGACCGAGGCGCCGAGCTCGCCGTGCAGCAGGTTGCCGACGTAGTGCGCGTACTGCAGCCACAGCGGGTCGTCGGTCACGCCGAACGCCACCTCCAGGGCGTGCCGCGACTGCGGCGGCAGCGGCTGCGTGGCCGCGAACTTCGCCAGCAGGATGTCGACCGGGTTGCCCTTGATCATCCTGGGGATCAGGAAGTTCAGCGTGACCGCGACCCACAGCGCGACCGCGTAGAAGCCCAGCTTGCGCCAGACGTAGCCCATGTCCGCTCCTCGTGACCTGTCCGTGCCCGCGAGTCACGGCACCGGGACGAGGTTCTTGGCGACGATGCCGTTGTCGGGGACGGAGAAGGGCAGCGTGAGGGCGTAGGGGTTCTCGTCGCTCGGCCAGCCGGTCGCGTTGACGGTGCGGAACTCCGCGAGCGAGCTGGACTGCTGCAGCGGGATGTACGGCTGTTCGGCCACCAGCTGGTCCTGGATCAGGTGGATCTGCTGCTTGATCGCGTCGGTCTGCTCGGGCGGGGTGCTCGCGATGGCCTTGAGGGCGGCGTCGACCTCGGCGTTCTTCCAGCGGGCCATGTTCTGGTTGGCCGGCGGGATGCTCTCGCTGTTGAGGATGTTGTTGTACATGTAGTACGGGCCGGGGCCGCCGTAGCCGTTCCACAGCATCAGCTGGAAGTCGCCCTTCTGCTGCAGGTTGGTGAACGCGTTGAACGACACCTCCTTGTACGTGAACTCGATGCCGACGTCCTTGAGCTCCTGCTTCATGATCTGCACGGCGCTGATGTAGTCGGTCCAGCCGGTCACGACGTGGCAGGTGACCGACAGCCGCTTGCCGTTCTTCGCGTAGTAGCCGTCGTCGTCCTTGGTGTAGCCTGCGGCCTCCAGGAGCCGGCGGGCCTCGGCGGGGTCGTACTTCAGGGTCAGGTCCGCGTACTTGGGCGAGACGTAGTCCTGATAGAGGGGCAGCACCAGCTCCAGCGGGCTCGGCATCTTGCCGAGGCCGGCGAACGCCAGCTTGATGATCTTCTCCCGGTCCAGGGCCACGTTGATGGCCTTGCGCACGGCCAGGTCGTTCAGCGGGGCCTTGGTCAGGTTCGGCACCAGGTTGGTGACGTACAGCAGGGCCTCGTTCTTGTACAGGTTGTGCTGGGGGTCCTTGGAGACGTACTGCTTCTCGGGGTCGGGCATGAACAGCCCGGCCCAGTCGAGCTGGCCGGCGGCGAGGGCCTGAACGCTGGAGTCGCCGGAGTTGAAGGAGAAGAACCGCAGCCCCGCGATCTTGGGCTTGCCCGGCTCCCAGTAGTTCGGATTCTTCTTGTACGTGTAGCTCTGCGGCGTGAAGGTGTCCTTCATGAAGGGGCCGGTGCCGACCGGCTCGGTCTCGGTCTCCTTGTTCGGATGCTCGATCTTCTCGTAGACGTGCTTGGGGACCATCCAGTACTGGCCGGCCATCTGCCACAGCCAGGTGTACACGACCTTCTTGAAGGTGATCTTCACGTGGGCGGGGTCGAGCACGGTGACCTCGTCGATCAGCGAGGCCGGCTCGACGTTGTTCAGGTCCTTGTTGTCGCGGCGATAGGTGAAGTTGAACGCCACGTCCTCGGCGGTGAACGGCTGGCCGTCGTTCCACTTCACCCCCTGCCGGATGGTGAACGTGAGCGACTTGCCGTCGTCGCCGAACTCGTAGGCGGTCGCCAGCAGCGGCTGCACGTCGCCCGGCTTGGCCTGGTTGAAGAACATCAGCGGTTCGTAGATCATGCCCTGGCTGCCGTGCAGCGGCGTGATGCCCTGGCCGATGGGGTTGTAGTTCTCGGTGAACTGACCGCTCGCGCCGGTGTAGACGTTCAGCACGCGGGCCGTCACCGGCGAGGTGTGCTTCGCCGCTCCGCTCCCGGCCGCGAGCGGGGCCTTGCCGCCGCCGCTGCAGGCCACGGTCAGGGCCAGTGCGAGCCCGCCGACCAGGAGGGCGCGGACGGCGCGGCCGGTCACGCCGCGCCGGACGCCGTCCCGGGTGGGGTCGCCGCTAGGGGTGTGCGCACTGCGAGAAGGTGTCATCAGGGCTCCATCAACGGGTCGGGATGACGGGTGGCGACCGCCGGGAACGGCCGGTGGCGAGGGAGGCGCTCCTTTACACCCTCGCCACCGAGACTGCGAGGCCGGACGCACGATCCCGGCACCGGCGGCGGACGCCGTGCGGGGAGCGGTCCTGGCGAGACCTGACGGGCGGTCGCTCATCAACGCTCCGAGAGTCGGCCTTGCGGGAGCCGGCCGGCGCGGAAACGACGCCGGCCGCACGCGCGATCCGGCCGGCGGGCACCGGTCGCGCGGCACAGTCCCGTCCGGGTCCGCGGGCAGGCCGCGGATCCGCCGGAGGCGCGGTGGCCCGGCCGGGGGCTGTGCCGAACATGACAGCACTTAACCGGAAAAGTTGCAATGCCCCATCGTGCCGGGGATGGTGATGTTACTGAACCGTTTATTCGACACCGCGCCCTGCGTGGGCCGATGTCGAAGCGGCCCACGCGAGCGTGCTGAAAATAGCGGACTGAACCGAGTAAGTATCTGCCGGTGGTTCAGCCCTGAGCGGCCCCGATGGGGTGATCAGCGGGCGACGCGGCGGCCCGGGCGGCCCTCGGCGCGCGGCGCGCGGCGCTCGCCGTACGGCTGGCGGTCCTTACGGCCCTGGCGGCCCTGGCGGCCCTGATGGGCCCGGCGGCGGCCCCGCTGGGGCGCGGGCGCCTCGGCGGGCTCCCACACCGGCACCGGCTCCCCGCTCGGCGGCTTGGCCCCGGCGACCTCCGACAGGCGCGGATGGCCCGGCGTGGCCCGGAGCCGGAACGGCTTGATGCCGGCGCGACGGGTCAGCGCCTCGGTGGAGCGGCGTTCGTTCGGCATGACGAGCGTCATGACGGTGCCGCGCTCGCCCGCCCGGGCCGTGCGGCCGCCGCGGTGCAGGTAGCTCTTGTGGTCCTGCGGCGGGTCGACGTGCAGCACCAGGCTGACGTCGTCGACGTGGATGCCCCTGGCCGCGACGTCGGTGCACACCAGGGTGCTGATGCCGCCGGACCGGAACGCCTCCAGGATGCGGGTGCGCTGCCCCTGCCGCTTGCCGCCGTGCAGCCCGCCCGCGCGCACGCCCACCCGGGCCAGCTGCTTGACCAGCCGGTCGACGCCGTGCTGGGTGCGGACGAACAGGATCGTGCGGCCGTCCCGGTTGGCGATCTCGGCGGTGACCGCGAACTTGTCGTCGCGGGAGACGTGCACGACGTGGTGCTCCATCGTGTCGACGGCGGAGGTGGCCGGGCCGAGCGAGTGGGTGACGGGGCCGGAGAGGAACCGCCCGACGAGCCTGTCGACGTCGCCGTCGAGAGTGGCCGAGAACAGCAGCCGCTGGCCATCGGCGGGGGTGCGCTCCAGCAGCGCGCTGACCACGGGGAAGAAGCCGAGGTCGCACATGTGGTCGGCCTCGTCGAGCACGGTGACCCGCACGTCGCCGAGCGAGCACTCGCCCTGGCGGATCAGGTCGGTGAGACGGCCGGGGGTGGCCACGACGATCTCGACGCCGCGGCGCAGCGCGTCGATCTGCCGGCCCATCGACATGCCGCCCACCACGGCCCGGAAGCGCAGGCACAGGCCCCGGCCGAGGGGTTCGAGCGCATCGGTGACCTGCAGCGCCAGCTCGCGCGTCGGCACCAGGATGACCGCGAGCGGCCTGCCGGGGGCGGCCCTGACGCCCGCGACCCTGGCCATCGCGGGCAGCCCGAACGCCAGGGTCTTGCCCGACCCGGTCTGCCCGCGCCCGAGCACGTCGCGCCCGGCCAGGATGTCGGGGATGGCGGCGCTCTGGATGGGGAACGCCGTGGTGATGCCCTGCCGGGCCAGCGCCGACACCAGCGGCTTCGGCAGCCCGAGCGAGGCGAACGGGGTGAGGGGTGCCGCGGAGCCCTCGACGTCGCCCCCGCCGCCGGCCCTGTCGTCCGGACCGGCGTCGTGCGGACCGGCGTCGCCGGGGACGGCGTGCGCCGGGGCGGTCTCGGACAGGACGGCGTCGAGCATGGTCACGATGGTTCGTGCCTTTCGGTCGAAGACATGGCACGTCACTTGCCGATGAGGACGAGCCGGGAAGGCACGGCCACGCGCCGTGCCGAGAACAGGCGCCCGCGGGGAGCGGGCGCCCAGGGGTTCGCAGGCGGTCGCGCCGCCTGACGCGGGCCTCAGTCTACCCGCTCGGGATGTTCCGCGATCACGGAATCGGCACCGGCGCCGCCCCCTGAGTCAGGACCCGAGTCAGAGCCCGAGGCGACGCCTCGGCCGGGAGCCTGCTGGGGGCGGGCCGTGCCGCGAAGACGACGGACGGTCGACGTCACACGTTGAAGCCGAGCATGCGCAGCTGCTCGCGCCCGTCGTCAGTAATCTTGTCAGGGCCCCACGGGGGCAGCCAGACCCAGTTGATGCGGACGTCCGACACGAGCCCCTCGAGCGCCGCATGGGTCTGCTCCTCGATGACATCGGTCAGCGGGCACGCGGCACTCGTCAGCGTCATGTCGATCGTGGCGATCGGCGCCACGGGCTTGCCGCCGGCCGTGCCGTCGGGGTGCCCCTCCGGGGGGTCCAGGTTGACGCCGTAGACCAGCCCGAGGTCGACGACGTTGACGCCGAGCTCGGGGTCGACGACGTCCTTCAGCGCCTCGATGACCTCCTCCAGCGCCACGTCGGCACCCGGGTCGGCGGCCTCAACTGGGGTCTCCACCGGCTTGCTCATCTGCTCCTCACCACCGCGTCCTTGTAGGCCATCCAGGCGAGCAACGCGCACTTCACCCTGGCCGGAAACTTCGCCACGCCGGCGAACGCCACGGCGTCGCCCAGCACGGCCTCATCGGCCTCCACCTGGCCCCTGCCCTGCATGAGCCGGGTGAACTCCTCGACGACCGCCATGGCATCGTCGACGGTCGACCCGGCCGTCAGCTCGTGCAGCACCGAGGCGGCGGCCTGGCTGATCGAACAGCCCTGGCCCTCGTAGGAGACGTCCTCGACGTACGCCACGCCCTCGCCGTCGCTCTTCAGCTTCACCCGAAGCGTGATCTCGTCACCGCAGGTCGGGTTGACGTGATGGACCTCGGCGTCGTACGGCTCGCGCAGCCCCCTGCCCTGAGGATGTTTGTAGTGTTCCAGGATCAGTTCCTGGTACAGCGACTCGGCGATCATGCTAGGCGAACACCTTCCGCACGTGATGGAGGCCGCGGACCAGCGCGTCGATCTCGTCCGTGGTGTTGTACAGATACAACGACACCCGCGTGGTCGCGGGTATTCCGAATCGCAGGTGCAGCGGCCGGGCACAGTGATGGCCGACACGCACCGCGATGCCGAACTCGTCGTCGAGGATCTGCCCCACGTCGTGCGGATGTATGCCGTCGAGGGTGAACGACACGGTGCCGCCACGTGATTCGAGGTCGCGGGGGCCGATGATGCGCAGCCCCGGCACGTCCGCCAGGGCGTCGAGGGTGTGGCGGACCAGCCCCGCCTCGTGCTCGTGCACCGCCGCGAGCCCCACCGACGTCAGGTAGTCGACGGCGGCGCCGAGCCCGACCGCCTCGACGATCGGCGGCGTGCCGGCCTCGAACTTGTGCGGCGCCGGGGCGTAGGTCGAGTGGTCCATCCAGACCGCCTCGATCATCTCGCCGCCGCCGAGGAACGGCGGCATCGCGTCGAGCAGCTCGCCGCGCCCCCACAGCACTCCGATGCCGGACGGGCCGGTCATCTTGTGCCCGGTGAAGGCGATGAAGTCGACGCCGAGCGCGGTCACGTCGACCGGCATGTGCGGCACCGACTGGGAGCAGTCGAGCATCATCAGCGCGCCGACCTCGCGCGCCCTGGCCAGCACCCGCTCGACGGGGTTGATGGTGGACAGCACGTTGGACTGGTGCACGATCGAGACGATCTTGGTGCGCTCGGTCACCAGCTCGGCCAGCCCCGACAGGTCCAGCCGGCCCTCGTCGGTGACGGGGAACCAGCGCAGCGTCACGCCGGTGCGCTGGGCGAGCAGCTGCCACGGCACGATGTTGGAGTGGTGCTCCATCTCCGAGATGACGATCTCGTCGCCGGGGCCCACCCGGAACCGCTCGTCGGAGCAGGCGGGATTGCCGAAGGCGTACGCCACGAGGTTGAGCGCCTCGGAGGCGTTCTTGGTGAACACCACCTCGTCCCGGCTCGGCGCGCCGATGAACGCCGCCACCTTGTCGCGGGCGTTCTCGTACGCCTCGGTCGACTCGCTGCCCAGCACGTGCAGCGCCCGGCCCACGTTGCTGTAGTGCCAGGACAGATGGTCGCGCATGGTCTCGATGACCTGGGTGGGTTTCTGGGAGGAGTTGCCCGAGTCCAGGTAGATCAGCGGGCGGCCGCCCGGAAGCTCGCGGGACAGGATCGGGAAGTCCTTCCTGATCCTGTCCACGTCGAAGCCAGTCGTCATGGGTTCCTCACGGTCGTTCGGCGGCGACGGCTCACGCCGTGGCCTTGGCGGTGTAACGCTCGTAGCCTTCGTCCTCGAGCCGGTCGGCGAGCTCGGGACCGCCCTCCTCGACGATGCGGCCGCCCGCGAACACGTGCACGAAGTCGGGGCGCACGTAGCGCAGGATGCGGGTGTAGTGGGTGATCAGCAGCACGCCGGTGTCGCCGGAGGCCCGGAACCGGTTGATGCCCTCCGACACCACCCGCAGCGCGTCGACGTCGAGGCCGGAGTCGGTCTCGTCGAGCACCGCGATCTTCGGCTTGAGCATCTCGAGCTGGAGGATCTCGTGCCGCTTCTTCTCACCGCCGGAGAACCCCTCGTTGAGGTTGCGGTTGGCGAACGCGGAGTCGATGGCCAGGGCCTGCATGCCGCTCGACAGCTCCTTGGCGAACTGGCGCAGCTTGGGCGCCTCGCCGCGCACGGCGGTCACCGCCGAGCGCAGGAAGTTCGACACGCTGACGCCGGGCACCTCGACGGGGTACTGCATCGCGAGGAACAGCCCGGCCCGGGCGCGCTCGTCGACGGTCATGTCCAGCAGGTTTTCGCCGTCGAACCGCACCTCGCCACCGGTGATGGTGTACTTGGGGTGGCCGGCGAGGGCGTAGGCGAGGGTCGACTTGCCCGAGCCGTTCGGGCCCATGATGGCGTGCGTCTCGCCCGACGACACGGTCAGGTCGACGCCGTTCAGGATCTGCTTGTCCTCGACGGCGACACGCAGATCACGGATCTCAAGGGTGGACACTAGGACTCTCCATCATTGGCTATGTCGAGCGAGACCAGGACGTCATCGCCGTCGATCTTCACTGGGTAGACCGGCACCGGCTTGGTCGCCGGCGGGCCGGTGGGCTTGCCGCTGCGGATGTCGAAACACGAACCGTGCAGCCAGCACTCGAGAGTGCCGTCGTAGACGTCGCCCTCGCTGAGGCGCACCTCGGCGTGCGAGCACACGTCGTACAGGGCGTGGACCTGATCGCCCTCGCGCACCAGCACCACCGGGGTGTCGCCGATCTCGACGCCGAGCGCCCCCTCGTCGGGGATGTCGGCGACCTTGCAGACTTTCTCGAAGCTCACTTCGCCAGCTCCGCTTCCACCGTCGTGAGCACCCGGTCGCGGACCTCCGGCACGATGATCCGCTCGATCAGCTCGGCGAAGAAGCCCTGCACGGCGAGGCGGCGCGCCTCGTCGTAGGGCAGCCCGCGCGACTGAAGGTAGAAGATGTGCTCGTCGTCGAGCCGCCCGGACGCCGAGGCGTGCCCGGCGCCGGCGACCTCGCCGGTGAGGATCTCCAGGTTCGGCACCGAGTCGACCCGCGTCCCGTCGGTGAGGACGAGGTTGCGGTTCAGCTCGTAGGTGTCGGTGCCCTCCGCCTCCGCGCGGATGATCACGTCGCCGATCCAGACGGCGTGCGCGTCCTGGTCCTGCAGGGCGCCGCGGTAGTCGACGCGGCTGCGGCAGTGCGGGACGGCGTGGTCGACGAGAAGGCGGTGCTCCAGGTGCTGGCCGCCGTCGACGAAGTACACCCCGTACAGCTCGGCGTCGCCGCCGGGCGCGGCGTAGGCGACGGACGGCGAGATCCGCACGACGTCGCCGCCGAGCGAGATGTTGTGCGAGACGAACCGGGCGTCGCGGCCGAGCCGGGCGTGCTGGTGGGCGACGTGGACGGCGTCGTCCGCCCAGTCCTGCAGGCTGATCACCGAGAGGCGGGCGCCGTCGCCGACGACGAACTCGACGTTCTCGGCGTAGGTCGCCGAGCCGCGGTGCGTGAACACGACGGTGGCCTCGGCGAACGGCTCCACCACGACGGTGGTGTGGCCGTAGGCCGCGGCCGAGGCGTCCTCGCCGCGCCGCCGCAGGACGGTCGGCGCCGAGGCGACGGCCTCCTTCGGGACGGTCACGACGGTCGCGTCGGTGAAGGAGTTCCACGCCTGCGCGCTGACCCGGTCGGCGGGGACGTAGGCCCTGCCGAGGCGCGGGTCGTCGCGCCCGACGGTCTCGACGGCGGCCTCGGGCGCCGCCTCGACCTCCAGCAGCACCTTGCCGCCCTCCTGCGCGGTGCCCTTGTGCAGGCCGCGGAGGCGGCGCAGCGGGGTGAACCGCCACTCCTCCTCGCGGCCCGTCGGGACCTCGAAGTCGGCGACGTCGTAGGACGCCTTCTCGTGCAGCGTCGAGAGAGGCTTGGTGTCGAGCCCCATCAGCCGACGGCTCCTTCCATCTGCAGCTCGATGAGCCGGTTCAGCTCGAGGGCGTACTCCATCGGCAGCTCGCGCGCGATGGGCTCGACGAACCCGCGCACGATCATGGCCATCGCCTCGTCCTCGGTGAGGCCGCGGCTCATCAGGTAGAACAGCTGCTGCTCCGACACCTTGGAGACGGTCGCCTCGTGGCCCATCTCGACGTCGTCCTCGCGGACGTCGACGTAGGGGTAGGTGTCGGAACGGCTGATCTGGTCGACGAGCAGCGCGTCGCACTTGACCGTGGACTTGCTGTGCTCGGCGCCCTCCTGGATCTGCACCAGCCCGCGGTAGGACGTGCGGCCGCCGCCGCGGGCCACCGACTTGGAGATGATGCTGGACGAGGTGTTGGGCGCGGCGTGCACCATCTTGGCGCCGGCGTCCTGGTGCTGGTCCTCGCCCGCGAACGCGATCGACAGGGTCTCGCCCTTGGCGTGCTCGCCGAGCAGGTAGACGGCCGGGTACTTCATGGTGACCTTGGAGCCGATGTTGCCGTCGACCCACTCCATGGTGGCGCCCTCGTAGGCGACGGCGCGCTTGGTGACCAGGTTGTAGACGTTGTTGGACCAGTTCTGGATCGTGGTGTAGCGGCAGCGCGCGTTCTTCTTCACGATGATCTC
Organism: Actinomycetales bacterium; assembly: GCA_044507605.1. Taxonomy (GTDB): domain Bacteria; phylum Actinomycetota; class Actinomycetes; order Streptosporangiales; family Streptosporangiaceae; genus Thermopolyspora. The sequence goes on from JBIQJI010000003.1 coordinate 156,406, forward strand.
CACGACCGCGCTGTGCAGCGAGTCGGAGGTGTAGATCGGCGCGGTGCAGCCCTCGACGTAGTGGACGTAGGAGCCCTCGTCGACGATGATCAGGGTCCGCTCGAACTGCCCCATGTTCTCGGTGTTGATGCGGAAGTACGCCTGCAGCGGGATCTCCACGTGCACGTTCGGCGGCACGTAGATGAACGACCCGCCCGACCACACGGCGCTGTTGAGCGAGGCGAACTTGTTGTCGCCGACCGGGATCACCGACCCGAAGTACTCCTTGAAGATCTCCGGGTGCTCCTTGAGGCCGGTGTCGGTGTCGAGGAAGATGACGCCCTTCTCCTCGAGGTCCGCGCGGATCTTGTGGTAGACGACCTCCGATTCGTACTGGGCCGCGACGCCCGCGATCAGACGCTGCTTCTCGGCCTCGGGGATGCCGAGCCTGTCGTAGGTGTTCTTGATGTCGGCGGGCAGTTCGTCCCAGCTCGTCGCCTGCTTCTCGGTGGAGCGGACGAAGTACTTGATGTTGTCGAAGTCGATGCCGCTGAGGTCGGAGCCCCAGGTCGGCAGCGGCTTCTTGGTGTACAGCCGCAGCGCCTTCAGACGCAGGTTGAGCATCCACTCCGGCTCGCCCTTGAGCGCGGAGATGTTGCGAACGACTTCTTCGGACAGCCCGCGGCGAGCCGCGGCGCCGGCCGTGTCAGGGTCGGCCCAGCCGAACTTGTATTTCCCGAGGCCTTCCAGCTCCGGACGCTCGGTGACAGTCACCTTGCGGTCTCCTTGCTCGTCTGTGTGGACATATCGAGGTCCGGGGTCGCCCCCGGTCGGTCATCGGATCGGCCCGCCGGGGCCTGGCGGGCGGCCAGGGCGCTGGGGCTGATGTGCGTGGTGCACACCCCGTCTCCGTGGGCGATCGTGGCCAGCCGCTGCACGGGTGCGCCGAGCAGGCGGGCGAACGCCTCGGTCTCGGCCTCGCACAGCTGCGGGAACTCGGCGGCGACGTGCGCCACCGGGCAGTGGTGCTGGCACAGCTGCTCACCGCCCGACTTGGCCCGGCCGACGGTCGCGACGTAGCCGTCGGCCGACAGCGCCTCCGCCAGGATGCGCACGCGCTGGTCGGCCGGCACGTCGCGCAGCCCGGGCCCGAGCCGCTCGACGAGCGCGGCCATCTGCGACCGGGCGAACGCCGCGACCGCGTCGCCGCCCATGCGGTCGGCGAGGAAACGCAGCGCGCTGCCCGCCAGGTCGTCGTAGGCGTGCTCGAACGCGCTGCGCCCGGCATCGGTGATCGCGAAGAGCTTGGCCGGCCTGCCGCGGCCCCGCTGCCCCTTGACGCGCGCCGCGCGAGGCTCGATCAGCCCGTCGGCGAGCAGCGCGTCGAGGTGACGGCGCACGGCGGCCGGTGTGAGCCCCAGCCGCTCGCCGAGCGCCGCGGCCGCGATCGGCCCGTGCTCCAGGATGAGCCGCGCCACCCTGGCCCGGGTGCCCCGCTCGCTGCCACCCGCGGACACGCCTTTGGACGGCGCCGTCATGGCGCCGCCAGAGACATGCCCGGTGGCATGTGGGTTCCCGGCCATGTTTTTCACAACATCAGTGTGCCCTAATTCCTTCCCGCTACGACAGCCGGGGAGCGAGATATCCCGAATGTCCTTCATCACGCAGGCAAGCCTTGCCTAACCCGCGCGGTCGCCCGAACCACCCGTCAGCGGACATCTCACCCGGCTATGACACGGCACGGCCCGCATGGGCGATGCGAAGGCGGAAGCGGCGCCCGCACTCCCTAGACTCGTTGCCATGAGCTCCCCTGCTGTCGAGGTGACCGAACTGGTCAAGCGGTACGGCCGCGCGACCGCGGTCGACGGCCTGACCTTCGTGGCCCGCCGCGGCTCCGTCACCGCGATCCTCGGTCCCAACGGCGCGGGGAAGACCACCACCGTGGAGGTCTGCGAGGGGTTCCGCGCGGCCGACGGCGGCACGGTCCGGGTGCTCGGCCTGCCGCCCGACCGCTCCGAGCTGCGGGCCCGGGTCGGCGTCATGCCGCAGTCGGGCGGTGTGCCGCCCGCGATGCGCTGCGGCGAGTGGCTGCGGCTGGTCGCCCGCTTCCACGCCCGCCCCCTCGACCCGTCGGCGCTGCTCGACCGGCTCGGCCTGGGCGAGCACACCCGCACCCAGTTCCGCCGCCTGTCGGGCGGCCAGCAGCAGCGGCTGTCGCTGGCCGCCGCCATCATCGGGCGGCCCGAGCTGGTCTTCCTCGACGAGCCGACCGCCGGGCTCGACCCCCAGGCCAGGCACGCCTGCTGGGACGTCGTCACCGGGCTGCGCGACGCCGGCGTCTCGGTGGTGCTGACCACGCACTTCATGGACGAGGCCGAAAGGCTCTCCGACCAGGTCGTGATCATCGATCACGGGCGGGTCGTGGCCGAGGGCAGCCCCGCCTCCCTCACCGGCGCCGAGCGCCAGCTGAGGTTCCGGGCCCGCCCCGGGCTCGACCTCGACGAACTGCTGGCCGCCCTGCCGAGCGGCAGCGCCGCCAAGGAGTCACCGGCGGGCCACTACATCATCGAGGGGCAGGTCGGGCCCGAGCTGCTCGCGACGGTGACCGCGTGGTGCGCCACCGAGGGGGTCACCACCGAGGACCTCAGCATCGAGCGGCGCACCCTCGAGGACGTCTTCCTCGAACTCACCGGCCGAGAACTGCGATGAGCCCCGATCGGCCCGCACGCCCCCGGCCCGCCCGCGACCACACCCGCACACCACAGACGCCGGGAGAGCAGACGACCGTGACCGCCACGACCACCACGCTCGACTTCACCCCGGCGCCGGGGGCCGCGCCGCTGCCGCGCATGGTGCTGGCGCAGACCGGCGCCGAGGTGCGCGCCACGTTGCGCAACGGCGAGCAGCTGCTGCTGACGCTGATCATCCCCATCCTGCTGCTCGTGGGGTTCTCCGCCGCCCCGCTGCTGAACCTCGACGGGCGGCGCGTCGACTTCGTCGCCCCCGGCGTGATCGCGCTGGCGATCATGTCCACGGCGTTCACCGGGCAGGCCATCGCCACCGGCTTCGAGCGCCGCTACGGCGTGCTCAAGCGCCTCGGAGCGACCCCGCTGTCGCGGCCCGGCCTCATGCTCGCCAAGACGCTCGCCGTGATCGCCGTCGAGGCGGTGCAGGTCGCGGTCGTCGCGGCCGTCGCGCTGGCCCTCGGCTGGCACCCGCACGGCGGCGCGACAGGCGCGCTGTGGGCGATCGTGCTGATCCTGCTCGCCACGGCCGCGTTCAGCGGGCTCGGGCTGCTGCTCGCCGGCACGCTGCGCGCCGAGGCCACGCTCGCCGCGGCGAACCTGATCTACCTGATCCTGCTCGGCGTGGGCGGCGTGGTGTTCCCCGTCGACCGGTTCCCCGACGGCCTGCGGCACGTGGCCGAGGCGCTGCCCATCACCGCGCTCACCGGCGGGCTGCGTTCGGTGCTGGGCGCGGGCGGCGGGTTCCCCGGCGTCCCGCTGCTCGTGCTGGCCTGCTGGGCCGTGGTGCTGCTCGCCCTGTCCGCCCGCACCTTCCGCTGGGAGTGACCCCGGCCCGCCGGGAGTGACCCCGGGCGCCGGGCGTGCGGCCGGGTCAGTCGCCGCCGATGCCGTTCCACATGCCCTGGACGTGCCGGATGTGATGCTCCATGATCCGGCGGGCGGCGTCGGCGTCGCCCCGGGCCAGCGCGTCCAGCAGGCCGAGATGCTCGCGGGCCGGCTCGGTCAGCAGGCCGCGTTCGGCCCGGGCCCGCAGGCCGTACAGCCGGGCGCGGTGCCGCAGGTCGCGCGTCACCCGCACGAGGTGGGTGTTGCCGGCAAGGCCCAGCAGGTCCAGGTGGAACCTCAGGTCGGCGGCGACGTAGCCGAGCAGGTCGCCGTTCTCGGCCGCCACGACGGTCTGGACCGCGATGGGCCGCAGCCGGTCGAGGTCGGCGGCGTGGGCGGCGTCGGCCAGCGCGGCGACCGTGGGCACCTCGATGAGCCCGCGCAGCTCGGTCAGCTCGCCGAGGTCGCGCTCGGACAGATCGACGACCCGGAAGCCCTTGTTGCGCACCGCCTCGACCAGGCCCTCCTTGGCCAGGTCGAGCATGGCCTCGCGCACCGGCGTCGCCGAGACCCCGAACCTGGTGGCGAGGGCCGGCGCCGAGTAGACGGTGCCCGGCCGCATCTCGCCGGCGACCAGCGCGTCGCGCAGCGCGCCCGCGACCTGCTCGCGCAGGCTCTGCCGCTCCCGCACCGCCGGCAGGTCCAGCAGGCCCCCCGTCTCCACCGTCATCGCCGTTTCCCTCTCTGTCCCGACCGCCTGTGTCCCGCTCGTCGCGCTCCGTCCGCGCGCCGCGCCCGCCCGCCGGCCGGCGTCACGCTTCGTCCCGGGGCGCGGGGCCGCCGGGGCCGTGGCGGGACCGGCCCATGCGCCACCTAGCATGTGTGACGTGACCCGCCTCATCGACACCTCGCGCGACCGTGCCATCGGGCTGTACCGGTCGGTCTGGCACCCGACGATCGCGACGCTGCGCGCCTGGGCGCTGGCGAGCGTGGTGGCCAACGCGGGCATCGCCCTCAGCGGCGCCGCCGTCCGCATCACCGGCTCCGGGCTGGGCTGCCCGACCTGGCCGCGCTGCACCGCCGACAGCTTCGTCCCGGTCGCCCGCGACGCCGAGTCGTTCGCCAACATGCTGGTGGAGTTCGGCAACCGGCTGGTGACGTTCGTGGTGCTGGCCACCGCCGCCGGCTGCGTCATCGCCGCGATGCGGCTGGTGCCCCGGCGTCCCGGCCTGATCCGGCTCGCCCTGATCCAGCCGCTCGGCGTGCTCGCGCAGGCCGTGTGGGGCGGGGTCGTGGTGCACACGCTGCTCAACCCGGTGACGGTCGGCGTCCATTTCCTGCTGTCGATCGGCATGATCGCCGCCGCCTTCGCCCTGTACGCCCGCTGCGGCGAGGGCGATGAGCGGCCACGCCGCCTCGTGCACCGCGACATCCGCACGCTGGGCTTCGTGCTGACGGCGGCCGTGCTGCTCCTGCTCGTCGCGGGGGTCGTGGTCACCGGCACCGGGCCGCACTCGGGCGACGAGGCGGCCACCCGGTTCGACTTCGACATCCAGCAGGTCGCCCAGCTGCACGCCGACCTCGTGTGGATCGTCATCGGCCTGACGTTCGCGCTGCTGTTCGCGCTGCACGTGAGCGACGCGCCGGGCCGGGCCAGGCGTGCGGCGCTCGTGCTGCTGCTCGTGGAGCTGGGGCAGGGCGTGATCGGCTACGTCCAGTACTTCCTGGCCATCCCGGCGCTCCTGGTCGCCCTGCACGTGCTGGGGGCGACCCTGGTGTGGATCGCGACGCTGCGGGTGGTGCACCTGATGCGCTCGCGCGGCCCGCTCCCCGCGCCGGCCCGCGCGCCGGGCGTCACGGCCCGGCCCGTGGCCGAGCCCGAGCGCGCCGGCTGACCTGCCGGGCTCCGCTTCTTTCCCGGCTCCCCAGGGGGAAAGTTTCAGGCACGGCACCGGTGTGCCCGTCTCGCTGACCAGCGTGTCACCGCCTCGGATCCAGACCGTCCCGCCGGCGTCGATCGGCCGTCCGGCGGGCCTGCGGTACATTCCGATCACCATATGGGAGCGCTCCCAAACGTCCACGTCGTCCGACCCTAACAGGAGGTGGCAGGCAGCGAGTAGCCCTGACATCCGCGTCTGAGACACGATCCGGAGCCATCCGGAAGCAGCGAGCGCGGGGCGGCGGCCTCCTGACGCCCCACGCTCGCTTTCGTGTGCCCGGGGGGCCGTCCGGCCCGCCCGGGCACCGGACCTGACGTCAGCCGCAACTGACGTCGGTCAGCACGGGTGTGCCCGAGCCGGTGTTCGTGGCGAGGAACCCGGCCGTGGCGGAGGAACCCGGCGCGATCGAGTTGTTCCACTCCGCGGCATGGATCATCGCCGTGGTGCCGCTCTGCATGGGCGTGCCGTTCCACGCCTGGCTGATCGTGGCACCATCCGGCATGGTCCATTGGACGTACCAGCCGTTCAGCGCCCCCGCTCCGTTGTTCTTGATCGTCACCTCACCCTGGAAGCCGCCCTGCCAGGAGTTGGTCACCGTGACCGTCGCGGAGCAGTCGGTCGCGGGCAGCGTCGGGGTCGAGGTGACCGTCGGGGTCACCGTGGGGGTGACCGTGGGGGTGACGGTCGGGGTGACCGTCGGGGTGACCGTGGGCGTGGAGGTCGGGGTCGAGCCGCCCCCGAAGTCCACGTCGGAGCAGCCGTAGAACGTCTCCTGGCTGTCGAAGCGGTACCACACCGAGTAGATGATGTGCCGCCCGTGCTTGTTCGGCAGCCGCCCGGAGAACCGGTACGCGCCGTCGGTCACCGCCGGCTCCGGGTCGACGGTCAGGAACGGTTCCTCCTCCATGTCGTCCCAGGTCAGCGGCTGGGTGGGGTCGAAGCCGTCCTTGGTGATGTACAGCTTGAAGCCGCCGGGGTGCGGCACCCACGCGCCGTACACGAAGTCGTACATCGCGCCGGGAGTGAGCTCGGTCACGGGCCAGTCGGCGCGCGGCGCGTCGTACGCCGCGTACTTGTCGAAGCCGCCGCTGCACAGTTGCCCGTCGGGGATGAAGCCGCGCGTGCGTCCGCCGCCGTCGGAGCGCAGCACGCCGTACCAGTCGTAGAGCGGCTGCGTGCCGCCTTCGGCCACCGCCTGCGCGCACGCGGGATTGCTGGGCTTGATCTCGTGGCTGGGAGTGAGCCCGTCGACATAACACGCGTAGGTGCGGCTGGCCGGCGCCTGCATGGCGCCATGCGCGTACGCCCCCCGCGTGAGGAACAGCGTCGTCAGGCTGGCCGCCACCAGGGCGAGGGCGGTCAGGATCGCCACCCTCACCTTTCCACTGGATTTCACAGTGCGTCCTTTTCGTTGCGGATGCCGTCACCGGACGGCGATCAGAACCGGGCGCGGCCGGTTGCGTCTCGCGCCGCAGACGCGCGAGACGGCGCACGGCGACCGCACAGCCGTACGCCCTCCTGAGATCGGCCACCCGGAACCCGCGCGAGGGTGCCGGTGGCCGTGGACATCCGCGTGCCGCGATTGAAACACGTCCGCCGCCCACCGGCAAGTGATCGGCGGCGGGGCGGCCCGCGCCCGGGGCGGCGCCGGGCGCACGCGGCGGGGCCGCGCCGGCCTGGAGGCGGGGCCGTGCCGGGTTGAGAGCGAGGCCGTGTCAGCCCGAGGGCGGCGCTCCCTCAGGAGGCGGCTGAGCCGGGCCCGGCGGGCCCGGAGGGCGGAACCTCGGCGGGTAGGTGCCCGCGGGCGGCGGCGAGGGGGGCGCGCCCGGGGCGTAGCCGGGCGGAGGCAGGCCCTTCGCGAGGGAGGCGCGGTGCCGCTCCGGCAGCGGGAAGCGGGCGCGGGTCACGCCCATGCAGTAGAGCAGGGCGCGCTGCTGCTCGCCGAACTCCCTGACGTCGATGACGCCCCGCTCGGCCCGGGCGTGCAGCAGGCCGAGCTCGGTGGCCGCCAGCTGGTAGTCGCTCATGGCGGCCAGGCCGTCATGCTTGCCGTACGCCTTGGCCCACTGCCTGGCCTGCCGGCGGCCCTGCAGCGACGACAGCATGAAGATGTCGGTGTCGTTGACCAGGCCGGTGCGCGCGTACTGCGGCAGGTAACGCTGGATGAGCCCGACGATGCGCCGGCGGTCGCGGACGATCACGCCGAGCTCGGTGAAGAACAGCGCCATCAGGATGAGGTAGGCGATGGCGAGCCCGGTGAAGCCGCCGTAGGAGGCGAAGCCGTTCCACAGGCCGTGCAGCAGCATGGCGCCCGCCCAGCCCAGCAGGACGATGCCGGCGCGGCCGTGGGTGCGCTGGGCGGCGTAGGCCACGGCGATGCCGATCATCGAGGTGAACAGGGGGTGGGCGAACGGCGACAGCACGCCGCGCAGCACCACGGTCACCGCCAGGCCCTCGACGCCGTGGCCGCCGAGGGCGTTGATGTAGTAGCTGACGTTTTCGCTCATCGCGAAGCCGAGGCCGACCATGCCCGCGTAGATGATGCCGTCGGTGGGCCCGTCGAGCTCCTGCCTGCGCCACTTGAGCAGCCCGACCAGCACCAGGCCCTTCAGCGTCTCCTCGACGGGCGGCGCGCCGAAGGTGGCCACGAGATCGCGGGCCGCCTGGGCGTTGTCGAGCTGGCGCGTGACGTACATGAGGTTGAGCGAGTTGAGGACGCCGGCGATCAGCACGGCGATGCCGGCCCCCCACACGAACGCGAACACCAGGTTGGCGCGCGGCTCGGGCTCCATGCGGTCGAGCCCGAGCAGCGCCGCGAGCAGCAGCGGGACCGGCGCGAGCGCGAGCACGAGCGCCACGGCGAAGTGCACCGCGCCGCCGTTGAAGACGTCGAACGACAGCGAGACGAGCGCGCAGATGCCTGCCACGACAAGCCCGATGATCAGGCCGAGGGAGGGACGCCCCCTCAACACCCACCCCGGATCACGGCTCCTCATGAACGCGAGCGTAACCGAACCGCCACGACATGTCCGCTGCCACGTTGGGCGTACTCCCCATTTCTCCCCGAATCCGCATGGAGTTCGTCAAGCGCGGCCGCGCGGCCGGCCACCCGCTCGCCGAGAGGTTCCCGGATTCGGCTCTTTCCCTCGCGCGCGCCGATCACACCCTTCCCGGGGCCTCCGCGGGCCGCGGGCGGCGTCACAGCAGCGAGTCGATGGCGACGGCGAGGAACAGCAGCGCCAGGTAGACGTTCGAGAAGTGGAAGAAGCGCATGGGGCGCAGCGCGACGCCGGTGCGGCCGGCCCTGACCCTGGCCAGCAGGAGGTGCGCCTCCCACAGGCAGGCTCCGCCGAGCACCACCGCGGCGGCGCCGTAGAGCGGCGTGGTGCCGGCGAGCGGCCACAACAGCAGCGAGCACAGCACCGTGGCCCAGGTGTAGATGACGCACTCGACGGCCACCCGGTGCTCGCCCGCGACGACGGGGAGCATGGGGACCGCCGCGGCGGCGTAGTCCTCGCGGTAGCGCATGGCGAGGGTCCACGTGTGCGGCGGGGTCCAGAAGAACACCACGCCGAACAGCACGAGCGGCGCCCAGTCGAGGCGGCCGGTGATGCCGGCCCAGCCGATCAGCACCGGCATGCAGCCGGCGATGCCGCCCCACACGACGTTCTGCGACGTGCGGCGCTTGAGCAGCAGGGAGTAGACCAGGACGTAGAAGAGGATCGCGCCGAGCGACAGCGCGGCCGCGAGCCAGTTGACGCTCAGCCCGAGACCCGCGGTCGACAGGACCCCGAGGGTGATGCCGAACACCAGGGCGCCGCGCGTGGACACCTGGTGGCGGGCCAGCGGCCGGCGCCGGGTGCGGCGCATCCGGGCGTCGATGTCGCGGTCGATGTAGCAGTTGAGCACGTTGGCGCTGCCGGCCGACAGGGTGCCGAACACCATGGTGGCCAGGGAGGTCCACAGCGGCGGCAGGCCGTGCGCCGCCAGGAACATGACCGGCAGGGTCGTGATCAGCAGCAGCTCGATGATGCGCGGCTTGGTCAGCGCGACGTACGCCCGCACCAGATCGGCCGGGGAGCGGCGTGACGCGGCCGGGTCGAGGACCGCGGTCCCCGGCGCCGTCGCCAGGGTGGCCGTCGAATGCTTGTTGGTGAGCACCGTCACGGCGCTTCCAGCGGGTGCGGGGTCAACACTTAACCTCGTGAAGTGGAGCGAGTCGAACGTGTCAGATCGGTCAGGTCGGGGGGAGAACCCAGAGACTCACTGTAGTCGGGGAGGGCACCGGTTCCGCATCGGGGCCATGGCTGATGGCGCGTACTCACCCCTTCGGCGGACCTGTCCGGCGGTGTCACGTTCCCTCGCGCCGATCCTGGGGAGTGTGCGTAAGGGCGGGCCCGCCGGCGCCGTGACGTCCCTGTTCACGGGCGCCGCGCCGAGGACGGGACGGGGCAAGAACAACCTTCGGTGTCCGACTCCGGGCGTCGAAGCCCGGGAATAGAACGCAACCCGTTAGGGTCCGATATGGGCGGGAACGCCAAAGCGTTGCCCTTAACCGACAACCAGATCCGGAGATCGAGCAGTTGAGCAGCGAACTTGTGCCCGGCCTTGAGTGGACCGACCTCGACCGCCGGGCCGTAGACATCGTACGGGCCCTGGCGATGGACGCGGTGGAGAAGGCGGGGAACGGGCACCCAGGTACGGCCATGAGCCTGGCGCCCGCCGCGTACCTTCTCTTCCAGCGCGTTCTGCGCCATGACCCTTCTGAGCCGAAATGGTCTGGTCGCGACAGGTTCATACTGTCATGTGGCCACTCGAGTTTGACCCTTTATATACAGCTTTATCTGTCCGGTTATGGGCTGACGCTGCACGACCTGCAGTCGCTGCGGTCATGGGAAAGCCTCACCCCCGGCCACCCGGAGTACGGCCACACGGTCGGCGTCGAGACCACCACCGGCCCGCTCGGCCAGGGCCTCGGCAACGCGGTGGGCATGGCGATGGCCGCCCGCCGCGAGCGCGGCCTGTTCGACCCCGACGCCGAGCCCGGCACCAGCCCGTTCGACCACACGATCTGGTGTCTCGTCTCCGACGGCGACATCGAGGAGGGCATCAGCCACGAGGTGAGCGCGCTGGCCGGTCACCAGCGGCTCGGCAACCTGGTGGTCGTCTACGACGACAACCGCATCTCGATCGAGGACGACACCACCATCGCCAAGTCGGAGGACGTCGCCAAGCGCTACGAAGCGTACGGCTGGCAGGTCATCGAGGTCGACTGGACCTCGGGCGGCGACGGCAGGCACTACCAGGAGGACGTGGCGCGGCTGTACGCCGCCATGGAGGCGGGCCGGGCCGAGACCGGCCGGCCCACGCTGATCAAGCTGCGCACCATCATCGGCTGGCCTGCCCCGAACAAGCAGAACACCGGCAAGATCCACGGCTCGGCGCTCGGCGCCGACGAGGTCGCCGCCACCAAGCGGCTGCTCGGCCTGAACCCCGAGGAGAGCTTCGTCGTGCCCGCCGACGTGCTGGAGCACTCGCGCGAGGTCATCGACCGCGGCCGCGCCCTGCGCGCCGAATGGGAGAAGTCGTACGAGAGCTGGCGCGCCGCCAACCCCGAGCGGGCCGCCGAGTACGACCGCATCTCGGCGCGTGTGCTGCCGACCGGCTGGACCACGGCGCTGCCGTCGTTCGAGCCCGGCACGGCCATGGCGACCCGCAAGGCGTCCGGCATGGTGCTGAACGCGCTCGCACCGGTGCTGCCCGAGCTGTGGGGCGGCTCGGCCGACCTGGCCGAGAGCAACAACACCACGATGAAGGGCGAGCCGTCGTTCATCCCCGAGGAGTTCCAGACCAAGGAGTTCCCGGGCGGCCCGTACGGCCGCACCCTGCACTTCGGCATCCGCGAGCACGGCATGGGCGCCATCCTCAACGGCATCGCCCTGCACGGCGGCACCCGTCCCTACGGCGGCACGTTCCTGGTCTTCAGCGACTACATGCGCCCGGCGGTGCGGCTGGCGGCGCTGATGCGGCTGCCCGTGACGTACGTGTGGACGCACGACTCGATCGGCCTCGGCGAGGACGGCCCCACGCACCAGCCGGTGGAGCACCTGTGGTCGCTGCGCGCCATCCCCGGCCTGGACGTGGTGCGCCCGGCCGACGCCAACGAGACCGCCGCGGCGTGGCGGGCGGTGCTGGAGCACACCGACCGCCCGGCGGCGCTGGCGCTCACCCGGCAGAACGTGCCGACGTTCGCCGGCACGGCCGACGCGGCGAAGGTCGCCAGGGGCGGGTACGTGCTGGAGGACGCCTCCGCCGGGCGGCCGCAGGTCCTGCTCATCGCCACGGGCAGCGAGGTGCAGCTGGCGGTGGAGGCCAGGCGGCTGCTGGAGGACGAGGGCATCCAGACCCGTGTGGTGTCGATGCCGTGCGTGGAGTGGTTCCACGCCCAGGACGCCGCCTACCGGCTGCAGGTGCTGCCGCCCGACGTGCGGGCCCGCGTGTCGGTGGAGGCCGGGGTCGGGCTCGGCTGGCGGGAGTTCGTCGGCGAGGACGGCTGCATGGTGAGCCTGGAGCACTTCGGCGCGTCGGCGCCGTACAAGACGTTGTTCGAACAGTTCGGCCTCACCGCCGAGCGGGTCGCTGCCGCGGCCAAGGCCAGTCTCGCCAAGGTCGGCACCACCTCGATCCCCAATGTCACCGTGGGCGAGACGACCGGCAATTGAAGATCGGCAAGTGAGGGAACCGAGGAAGACATGAGTGAGATTCTGCAGGCCCTGTCCGACCAAGGCGTCTCGATCTGGCTGGACGACATCAGCCGCGACCGGCTGCGCAGCGGGGGTCTGGCGGAGCTGGTCCGCGACAAGCACGTGGTGGGCGTGACGTCCAACCCGACGATCTTCGCGGCGGCGCTGAGCAAGGGCGACGCCTACACCGAGCAGCTGCACGACCTGGCGGTGCGCGGCGTCGACCTGGGCGAGGCGGTGCGCGCCATCACCACGTACGACATCCGCTGGGCGTGCGACGTGCTCAAGCAGGCCTACCTCGACTCCGGCGGCAAGGACGGCCGGGTGTCCATCGAGGTGGACCCCCGCCTGGCCCGCGACACCGCGCGCACGATCGCCGAGGCGCGGGCGCTGTGGTGGCTGGTCGACCGGCCGAACCTGTTCATCAAGATCCCGGCGACGGCCGAGGGCCTGCCGGCGATCCGGCAGTGCCTCGCGGAGGGCATCAGCGTCAACGTCACGCTGATCTTCTCCCTGGAGCGCTACCGCGCGGTGCTGGAGGCGTGGCTGTCGGGCCTGGAGCAGGCCAAGGAGAACGGCCTGGACCTGAGCACCATCGAGTCGGTCGCGTCGTTCTTCGTCAGCCGGGTCGACACCGAGGTCGACAAGCGCCTCGACAAGATCGGCACGCCCGAGGCGCAGGCGCTCAAGGGCAAGGCGGCCGTGGCCAACGCCCGGCTGGCGTACGCCGCGTTCGAGGACGTCGTCAACACGCCGCGCTGGGAGGCGCTGCGGGCCGCCGGCGCGCAGGCGCAGCGGCCGCTGTGGGCCTCCACGGGCACCAAGAACCCCGAGTACTCCGACACCCTGTACGTCGACGAGCTGATCACGCGCGGTGTCGTCAGCACGATGCCGGAGAAGACCCTCAACGCGGTGGCCGACCACGGCACCGTCAAGGGCGACACGGTGCGGCCGTTCTTCGAGCAGGCGTGGAGCGTCCTGGCCGCGCTCAAGCAGGCCGGCGTCGACTACGACGATGTGGTGCGGGTGCTGGAGGACGAGGGCGTGGACAAGTTCGCGGCCTCCTGGGCGCAGCTGCTCGACACCGTCGCCGCCGAACTGGAGAAGGCGTGACAGGGGCACCATGAACACATTGGTAACGTTCGGCGATCAGGAGGTCGCCGCACGAGCCGGGGAGACGGCCGCAGCGCTGGCCGCGGAGGGGGTGCCGGCAGCGCTCGCGGCGGGCGACACCACCTTGTGGGGGCCCGCCTCCGCACCGGGCGCGTCGATCCGGCTGGGCTGGCTCACCCTGCCGCTGACCAGCCGCGAGCTGATTCCCGACATCATCCGGCTGGCCGAGGCGGCGCAGGCGCTGCGTCTCGACCACGTCGTGCTGGCCGGCATGGGCGGCTCGTCGCTGGCCCCCGAGGTCATCTGCGCGACCGCCGGCGTGCCGCTGACGGTCCTCGACACCACCGACC
>JBIQJI010000046.1:0-35339 GCA_044507605.1 Actinomycetales bacterium
CGCCCGACCAGATCGAGTCCCTCCCCGTCCACCCGCGCCTCACCGCCGACCGACCCGCCAGTCCAGCCGATGGGTCCACCTCCTGCCCGCTCGCCCCTCACTGCGGACCGACTCGCCCGTCCGGCCGATCAGGCCCACCTCCACCTCCTGCCCGCCCGCACTGACCACCGACCGGCTCGCCCCGCTACTGACGACGACTCACGCGGCGGCGGTTATACACAGAACCCCGTTCGGGATTCCGGCACGCAGGACGCCCCCTCCAGGCTGGCCTCATGCCTACACCCACCCCCAGCACGGTCCCTCTGCCGACAGCGGCCGGCATGACCGCCGTCACGAACGCCCTCGCGACAGCCATCACGACGGCCATCGCGAGGGCCATCTCGAGGGCCATCGCGAGGATCCTCCTCGTAGCGGCCCTCCCAGCGGTGGCCTTCCTAGCGGTGGCCGTGCTCCCGATCGGGGGAGCGATGGCCACCGCCGACACGGACGTGCCCGGCACCCCGCCCCAGGCCGCGAGTGGTGATGCGGGCACCGGGAGGCCCGGGTGGCACTGGCCGGTGGAGGGGCGACCCGTCGTGCTGCGGCCGTTCGCCCCGCCGCCGGCCCCCTGGCTGGCCGGCCATCGCGGGGTCGACTTCGCCGCGGAGCCCGGCGACCGGGTGCTCGCCGCCGGTGACGGGATCGTGGGCTACGCGGGGCCGCTGGCCGGTCGCGGCGTCGTCACGGTGCTGCACGCCAACGGGCTGCGCACGACCTATCTGCCGGTGCGGCCATCGGTGCGGCCGGGCCAGACCGTCCACGCGGGCCGCCCGATCGGCACGCTGGCGGCAGGCGCCGCACACTGCCCCGGCACCTGCCTGCACTGGGGCCTGCTCCGCGGCCCGCAGTACCTCGACCCCCTGCTCCTCCTCCGCGCGCCCCGCCTCCGCCTCCTGCCTATCTGGTAGAACCGTCCGCCGCGTATCGGTGCCGGCCCGTGATCCGCCCGCTACCGGGCAAAGATTTCGTCCTGCCCGGTCGCCCCGTGCGGTCCCGCCAACCGACCCAACGGGTCGGGCAGTCCCACCCCCCGGTGTTGCCTGGTGCTGCTCGACGAGCCGACGACGAGTCCATCCGCAGGCGCGGCATCTGCTGTGGGAACCGCGTTCCCGCTGAAGCAGCAGGGCATCACGCTGATGCCGACCACGCACGACATGGACGAGGCGAAGCAGTCGCACGACCGGCCGGTGGTGATGGACAGCAGCCGCACCGTGGCCGGACGAAACGCCGATCCTCGCACGGCACACCAGCCGTCACCATCCCCAGCATCCAAAGACCATCGGCGCGGCCGACCGGTCCATCCGCCAGAGACGCACAGCCGGGTCGGCACAGCCGGGGTGAGGCGTGGCCTGCTTTCGGCGGGGAGCGCGGGCCGTTACACGGGCGCTGCTATGGGGGGAAGGGGCGGCGCAGGCGCCAGCCTTGGGCGACGCGTTCGACGAAGCCGGCGGCGGCCAGGCCGCCCAGGCAGCTCAGGGCCGTGGTGAGGTCGACGCCCGCGGCCACGGCGAGGGAGGCGGGGCCGGTCGCTCCCCGGCCGGGCATCGCCTCCAGGACCCTGCGGGTCTCGCCGTCCAGCGCGTCGCGCGGCAGCACGGGGCCCCACGGCCGGGGGGCCAGATCATCGCCCAGATCGCCGAACAGCTCGATCGCCTCCTCGGGGGACGTCACGCACACGGCCTTGCCCTGGCGGATCAGCTGATGGGCACCGGCCGAGGTCTGCGACGTCACCGGGCCCGGCACCGCGCCCACCGGGCGGCAGATCGAGATCGCGTGGCCCGCCGTGCTGAGCGCGCCGCTGCGCAGCGCGGCCTCGACCACCAGGGTGCCCCGCGACAGTGCGGCGATGACGCGGTTGCGCACCAGGAAGCGCAGCCGGGTCGGCCGCACGCCCGGAGGGCATTCGCTGACGACGAGCCCTTTGCGGCGCACCGCGGCGAACAGGTCGGTGTGCGCCATCGGGTAGGCGATGTCGGTGCCGCACGCCAGCACCGCGACCGTGACCGCCGCCCCCGCGAGCGCGCCCCGATGGGCGGCCGCGTCGATGCCGTAGGCGCCGCCCGACACCACCGTCCATCCGGCGTCGCCGAGCGCCGCCGCGAACTCCGCCGCGACGTGGGCGCCGTACGCGGTGGCCGACCGGGAACCGACGACCGACACCGAGCGCAGGCAGGAGAATCTCAGGTCGGCGTCGCCGTGCAGCCATAGGGCGTACGGCCGGGCGTGGCCCAGGTCGTCGAGCTGTCGCGGCCACTCCATGTCGCCCGGCACGATCAGTCTGGCGCCCAGGCGCTCCCCCTCGGCCAGATCGCCTGCGGGGTCGGCGAAGGGCAGCCGGGCCCGCCAGGTGTCGAGCGCACGAGCGACCCGGCCGGACTGCTGCGCCGCGTCGGCCCAGGACGAGGTGTCCATGCGGCCACGCCGCACCTGCGCCACGACCCCGCTCGCACCATGCTCGGCGACGAGCCTGCCCAGCAGCGTGTCGCCCGGCTCCGCCAGCCGCATCAGCACCGCCCGCGCCAACCGCTCATCATCAGGCGACGGCACCGCAGACGCCCCACCCGCGCCCGTCGAACCCCCGCCCGAAGTCACCGCCGCCGCACCTCCGACCGAGCCGACGACCGGATTCCCTATCAGGTCTCCGGCCGGACCCACCGTCGAAGCCTCGACCGGACCCACGCCCGGACCCTCGGCAGGGCCCGCGCCCGGTTCCTCGGCCGAACCCGCCGCCAGATCTACACCCGGACCCTCGGTCACACCCACCGCTAGGCCCACGCCCGGATCCAGGCCAGGCCCCTCGGCAGGGCCCGCAGCAGAACCCACCCCCGAACCCACCGTCGAAGCCTCAGCGGATTCCACGCCCGGGTCTACGCCTGGATCCTCGGTCGACCCACCAGCAGGGTCCACAGCCGGGCCCACCACCGGGCTTTCGGCCGAACTCACAGCAAGGCGCATGGGCGGGCCCAGCGTCGAATCTCCGGACAGGTGCTCGGCGGGGTCTGCGCCCGGGCCCACCGCTGGATCCTCGGCCGGGCCCGCGGCCGGGTTCGCCGCCGTGGTCTCGGCGGATGAGGTCGTCGGGGAGTCGGGTGAGGAGGGTGTCGGGCCTGGGGTCCGGGGCATCTCGGTTTTCTCTTTGGGCTCTTGGGGCTGGACCTTGGGGTTGGTGGGCATCAGGGGACTCCTAGCCACATGGCGAGGGCCGCGCGGGTTTCTGCTACTTCGGGGCGGTCTTTGCCGGCGAGGTCGGCGAGGGTCCAGGAGACGCGGAGGGTGCGGTCGAGGCCGCGGGCGCTCAGTTCGCCCGTGTCGAGGCAGCGGTGCAGCGGGGCGACGGTCTCGTCGGGGAGGCGGTATTCGCCGTGCAGGGCGCCCGAGGGGATCTCGGCGTTGCAGCGCCAGGGGGTGCCGGCCAGGCGCTTGGCCGAGCGTTGACGGGCGAGCAGGACCCGTTCGGCCACCACCGCGCTCGGCTCGATGAAGCGGCGGTCGGCGAGCAGTTCGCGGCGTGTGGACCGCTGCAGGGACACCTTGACGTCGATGCGGTCGAGCAGCGGGCCCGATAGGCGGGACAGGTAGCGGCGTCGCTCGTAGGGCGTGCACGAGCAGCAGCCGTCGGTGGCGGGCCGGGCGCACGGGCAGGGGTTGGCGGCCAGCACGAGCATGAAGCCGGCGGGGAACGTCACCGTGCCGGCGGCGCGGGCCAGGGTGACCCGGCCGGATTCGAGCGGCTGGCGCAGGGAGTCGAGCACGTTCGCCGGGAACTCGGGCGCTTCGTCGAGGAACAGCACGCCGCGGTGGGCGAGGCTGACCGCTCCCGGCCGGATGAGGCCGCTGCCGCCGCCGACGAGCGCCGCGACCGTGGCCGTGTGGTGGGGGGCGACGAACGGCGATGTCGTCAGCAGCGGCTCGCCGGGTGGCAGGGTGCCCGCCACCGAGTGGATGGCGGTGACTTCCAGCGCCTGCTCGGGGTCGAGCCGTGGCAGCAGTGTGGGCAGCCGCTCGGCCAGCATCGTCTTTCCGGTGCCCGCGGGCCCCAGCATCCACAGGTTGTGCCCGCCCGCCGCGCAGACCTCGAGGGCGCGCCGGGCCGCGGGCTGCCCGGCCACGTCGGCCAGGTCGAGCCCCGCGGTCCGCCGCTGGCCGGTGGGCAGGGCCCTGCGGTCGATGGCCGGGCCGGCCGGCAGGGCCGTCGCGGCCGGGCCTGCGGCCGTGGAACCGGGGTCGCGGGCCAGGTCGGTCAGCCGGTCGGTGCGCAGCGCGTCGACGAGGCCCGACAGCGTGGCCGCCGGCACGACGGTCATGCCGGGCACCAGGCGGGCCTCGGCGGCGTTGGCGCCAGGGACGATGACGGTGGAGCCGCCGGCCGCCGCGGCGGCGAGGACGGCCGGCAGGATGCCCCGCACGGCGCGGATCGAGCCGTCGAGCCCGAGCTCGCCCATGAAGAACGGCGCGCTGAGGCTGCCCACCGGCACCAGGTTGGCCGCAGCGAGCAACGCGACCGCGATGCCGAGGTCGAACATGCTGCCGCGCTTGGGCAGGCTCGCCGGGCAGAGGCTGACGGTGATGCGGGCGTCGGGCCAGGCGAAGCCGCTGTTGATGACGGCCGAGCGGACCCGGCCCTTCGCCTCGCTCAGCGCGGTGTCGAGGAGGCCGATGAGGTGCATGCCGGGCACTCCCCGGCCGACATCGGCCTCGACCTCGACGACGTGGCCGCCCACTCCGATGAGGGCGACGCATCGGGTGCGCGCGACGGCCATCTAGCTCACCCCCCGCTCGTGGCGGATGGCGAAGTCGCCCGCGAAACGCTCCAGCGCGATGACGTCGACCCTGGTCGACGCGAACCATTCGCCGCGGGTGCGCAGCCATTGCACGGCGAGCGCGCGCAGGCGAGCGATCTTGTCGGGGGTCACCGCCTCGAGCGCGGTGCCGTGGCTGCGCCCGGAGCGGGTCTTGACCTCGACCGCCACGAGCGTGTCGCCGTCGCGGGCGAGGATGTCGATCTCGCCGTCGGCGCAGCGCCAGTTGCGCGCCAGGATGCGCATGCCGGCGTTGTGAAGATAACCAGCGGCGATCTGCTCGCCGTATCTGCCGAGTTCGCCTCTCGCGGCCATGGGACCACCTCCGGGTCCCGACCCTGGCCGATGCCCGGGGCCGGGAAACGGGTGAACCCCGGGCCTGTGGAAACCCGGCCGGCCCTTACCCGGGCTTGGTCAGCTGGAGAAGCCCTCCTTGGGCATTTCGAGATCGGGCTTGGCCAGTTCCTCGACGTTGACGTCCTTGAAGGTGACGACACGGACGTTCTTCACGAACCTCGCCGGACGGTACATGTCCCAGACCCAGGCGTCCTGCATCTTGACGTCGAAGAACACGTCGCCGTTCTCGGCGGTGCGCACGTCGAGGTCGACGGAGTTGGTCAGGTAGAAGCGGCGTTCGGTCTCGACGACATAGGTGAACAGGCCGACGACATCGCGGTACTCCCGGTAAAGCTGCAGCTCCATCTCGGTCTCGTACTTTTCGAGATCCTCCGCGCTCATCCCGGTCCTCCTGTTCTCCGCCGGGCCGGGCGCACCCGATCAGGCAACGCCCGCCCCCATCTCATTGTCCAGCATCTCCTCGTCCCGTCCCGACCGCGCCACGGTCACGAACGAGAACCGGTGCTGCGGGCATGGTCCGTGCCGGGCCAGGGCCCGCCGATGCGCCGGCGTCACGTATCCCTTGTGTTCGTCGAAGCCGTACTCGGGGTGCCGCTCGTGCAGCTCGGTCATCATGCCGTCCCGGGTCACCTTGGCCACGATCGACGCCGCCGCCATGCAGGCTCCCACCTGATCCCCCTTCCATACCGCCAGGGACGGCGCCGGCAGCCCGGGCACCGGGAAGCCGTCGATGAGGACATACCCGAGATCCGGGGTCAACCCCGCGACCGCGCGCCGCATTCCCTCGATGTTGCACTTGTGCACGCCTTTGCGGTCGATCTCCTCCGGGGGGACGACGACCACGTTGACGGCGCGGGCGGTAGCGGTGATGCGCGCGAACAGCTCCTCGCGGCGGGCGGGCTGGATCAGCTTGGAGTCGGTCAGCCCGTCGATCGGCCTGCCGAGCACGACGGCGGCGACGACCAGGGGGCCGGCGCACGCGCCCCGCCCGGCCTCGTCGACACCCGCGACAGGGGCCAGTCCGCGCCGCGCCAGGGCACGTTCGTACCCGTATATCCCCGAATCCCGCCGCACAATGCTGGGGCGTGGACGGTAGGCAACACTCATGACACTACGCAGCGTACGCCCCACTCGGCCCAGGCGGCCATACGCGGCGCCGCACCCGGCGGCGGGCCCCCGGGCCGGGGCGACGGGGCTAGTGGACGCGCGCGAACGCCTCCGGCGTGGTCAGGAACTTCGCCCGCGACAGCGGCCAATAGATCGCGAAGGCCCGGCCGATCACATCGTCTTCGGAGATGGTGCCGTGGAAGCGGTCGTGGATCTGGGACCTGGAGTCGCGCGAGGCGACCCGGTGATCGCCCATCACCCACAGCCGCCCCTTGGGGACGGTCACCTTGAACTCCTCGCCCGAGGCGTAGTTGCCGGGGTAGAGGTAGGGCTCGTCGAGCGGGACGCCGTTGACCGAGAGGCGGTGCTTGGAGTCGCAGCACTCGACGGTGTCGCCGGGGACGCCGATGACCCGCTTGATCCAGGGCGTGCCGTCCCAGCCCGTGAACACCACCACGTCGCCGCGGTCGGGCGAGCCGGAGAGCCGGTTGACGATGACCCGGTCGTGCTCGATCAGGGTGTTCTCCATCGACCCGGACGGGATCCAGAACGAGGCGATGACGAAGAAGTGCAGCAGCAGCGCGACCACTACCCCGCCGGCGGTGTAGGCGACGGCCGCGCGCCAGCCGCCGCCCTCTCCGCGTTCGCCGCCCGCGCCGCCGTCTGACGTGTCGCGCCCGGCTGTGCCGTCTTCGGCGGAGCCGGCCGTCTGCTCGGTCGCACCGGCGTGCGCGGTGGGCTCGTCGGTGCCGGCCGGGGCGGTGACGGCGTCGCCTGCTGCGGTGCCCACCGCGGAGGTGTGGTCTCCGGTGGCGCCGTCGGCGTCATCGTCGCCGCTGGGGGGGTTCGGCTGATTCTCGCCGTTGATGGTCATGAGGCTATCTTCGGGCCAATCGGCGGCGCAGCACCACCAGAGGCACCGCGCCGACGAACCCGAGGGCCAGCGGTGCCGCGCCTCCCACGGCCGCGGCGGCGTGCAGGGCGGGCTGCTGGAACGTGTCGGGGATCGGCAGGGTCGCCACCCGGGAGAACGGCCAGATGATGACGAAGGCCCGCCCGACGACGTGGTCGATCGGGATCGTGCCGCCGCCGGGGTCGCCGGTGTGCGCACGCGAGTCGAGGGAGACCGAACGGTGGTCGCCCATCACCCAGAGCCGCCCCTCGGGCACCTTGATCTCGAACGGCCGGTCGGAGGGCCGGTCGCCCGGGTAGATGTAATCTTCACCGTTGATCGGCGTGCCGTTGACGGTCACCCTGCCCTGGGCGTCGCAGCACTTCACGGTGTCGCCCGGGATGCCGATCACGCGCTTGATGTAGTCTTTCTCGCCCGGCACCATGCCGAACGCCGTGCCCACCCAGCGGAAGAACGCCGAGACGGGGTTGGACGGCTCCGGAAGGACGACCTCGGGGTCCCACGACTCGACGCCGGAGAACACCACGACGTCGCCCCGCTCGATATCGCGGGTGTGGTAGACGAGCTTGTTGACCAAGACCCTGTCGTTGACCAGCAGGGTGTTCTCCATCGACTCCGACGGGATGTAGAACGCCTGAATGACGAACGACTTGATGACGATCGCCAGCACCAGCGCGACCGCCACCAGGATCGGCAGCTCCCGCCAGAACGATCCCTTCTTCCCCTTGCCGCCTTTGACGGCGGATTGCTTGGTGTCTTCCGCGACCACTTCCACCTCGTCCCCGGCAGGGCGGCGGGACTGGGATGACGCGCCGTACCCCTGGTCTTCGTTGGTCATCGCTGCTGAGCCTAAAGGATGATGGGGCGGGGCGGCGTGGACGACTCGGCGGGAACGGCCAACAAAATGGCCCGCACCTGGCAGGGTGCGGGCCATCGGATGACGATCTCGACCGCCGTCGGCGGCCGTTGCCGCTCACCGGCGGCCTGCCACCCGCCTACTTGCCGGCGGGGCTCGTCTCGCGCTTCTCGCGGATCCGGGCGGCCTTTCCGCGCAGGTCACGCATGTAGTAGAGCTTGGCCCGGCGGACGTCGCCACGGGTCACCACGACGATCTTCTCGATCACCGGGCTGTGCACGGGGAAGGTGCGCTCGACGCCCACCCCGTAGCTGACCTTGCGCACCGTGAAAGTCTCACGGATGCCGCCGCCCTGGCGACGCAGGACGAACCCCTTGAAGACCTGGATGCGGGACCGGTTGCCCTCGACGACGCGGACGTGAACCTCCAGCGTGTCGCCGGGGCGAAACTCGGGGACGTCGCTGCGCAGCGAAGCCTTCTCGAGATCCTGGATCGCGGTGTGCATGACAGCGCTTCCTCGTTTACGCGAGTGCGTGGAGGTCCACCCGGTCGCGCCGGGGCACGACGACGAAGGGGACACACGCACGGGACCGAATACGTCTCGCGACCGGACTCGGACCGCCCGGCCACGCCCTGCCCGCCGGTCACCGGGCCGCCTGGCGGCCGTTCGACAGTGGGCAACAGCGATTCAGTCTGCCATATCTTTCCCGGGTAAGCGAAACAGGGCAGCGTACGCGCCGGTCAGCCGGGTGGCTCGGCCGCCGACCGGTACTCGTCGAGCACCTCTCGGTCGCGCCGGTCGAGTTTCCCGGGATCGAGGCGGGCCAGCAGGTCGGGCCGCCTCTCGGCCGTGCGGCGCAGCGCCTGGTCGCGCCGCCAGCGCGCGATGGCGGCGTGGTGGCCGGACAGCAGGATCTGCGGCACCTCGTGGCCGCGCCACACCGGTGGTTTGGTGTAGACGGGCCCCTCCAGGAGGTTCTCCATCGCCCCTGGGGCGAACGAGTCGTCGGCGGCCGAGCCGGTGTTGCCGAGCACGCCCGGCAGCAGCCGGCCCACCGCTTCGACGATCACCAGGACGGCGGCCTCGCCGCCGGCCAGCACGTAGTCGCCGATGCTCACCTCGTCGGCGCGCAGCCGCGGGCCGTACTCCGCCATCACCCGCGCGTCGATGCCTTCGTAGCGGGCGGGGGCGAACAGCAGCCAGGGCTCGGCGGCGTATTCGAGGGCGACCTCCTGGGTGAACCGGCGGCCGCTCGGGGTCGGCACGATCAGCCGGGGCAGCCGCGGGCCCGGACCGGCGACCTCGTCGATCGCCTCGCCCCACGGCTCGGGCTTCATCACCATGCCGGGCCCGCCGCCGTACGGCGTGTCGTCGACGGTGCGGTGGACGTCGTGGGTCCAGTCGCGCAGCTGGTGCAGCCGGACGTCGAGGATGCCGCGGTCCCGCGCCTTGCCGATGAGGGAGACCTCCAGCGGCGAGAAGTACTCGGGGAAGATCGAGATGATGTCGACGCGCATCGTGCCGGACCCGTTCGCGCGGCCGGTCATATCGCTTCGTCCGGGTCGAGGAGCCCCGGAGGCGGGTCCACGACGAGCCGGCCCGCCGCCAGGTCGATCTCGGGGACCAGCGCCTTGACGAACGGGATGAGCACGTCGCGCGAGTCGTGGCGGACGACGAGCAGGTCCTGGCCGTGGTGCAGCACGTCGGAGACCTCCCCCACCGGCTCGCCCTCGACCGTGTGAACGGCCAGGCCGATCAGCTGGTGGTCGTAGAACTCGTCGGGGTCGGCGGGATCGGGCACGTCGGCCGAGTCTATGACGATCATGGTGCCGCGCAGCGCCTCGGCCTGGTCGCGGTCGTCGACGCCGGCCAGCCGCAGCAACAGGGTGCCGGAGTGCCAGCGCGCCGCCGACACGACCAGCGGGTGCGGCGCGGGCGGGTCGGTGGTGAGCGTGGTGCCCGGCGCGAACCGCGCGTCGGGATCGTCGGTGCGCACCTCGACCGTCACCTCGCCGCGGACCCCGTGCGGGCGGCCGATGCGGCCCACCACCAGCTGCACCTGTGCTCCCTGTGATCGAGTCAGGGGACCGCCGAACGCCGGGATCGGCGGACGAGGTCCCCTGTGGCGCTTCGCGGCGCCGATGGACGGCAAAGACGCCGTGAAGCGATGCGGAACGCCGTGTGGACGGAACGTGGACGCCGCCGGCCGCACCTGACGCCTCGCGGCGGTCGCCGGCCCGCGCGACCGAATCGGCCGGTGCACCTGTGCCAGTACGCCTGTGCCGGCGAGCCGGGCGGTCGAGGCCGCGCGCCGGCCCGTCAGCGGGCTTCGTGCAGGTCGAGCAGGTCGACGCGGACGTACTTGCCGTCGGCGAGGGCGTTCATGACGGTGCGCAGCGCCTTGGCCGTGCGGCCGCCGCGGCCGATGACCTTGCCGAGGTCGTCGGGATGCACTCGGACCTCCAGGACCCGCCCGGTGCGGATGCGGCGCGCACGGACCCGGACATCGCCGGGGTTGTCGACGATGCCCTTGACCAGATGCTCGAGGGCCTCCTCGAGCACCTCAGGCCCCGCCTTCCTGCTTCTCCTCGGCGGCGGCCTCGGTGGTCTCCTCGGCACCCTTGGCCGGCCTGCGGGACTTGCGCGACGCGCTCGGGGCGGCGGCGCCGGTGTCACCCGACAGCGCCTCCTTGGCGGCGGCCTCGTAGATGGCGTGCCGGTCGGGCTTGGGCTCGGCGACCTGGACGCGGGAGACGGCCTCCTCGCCCTTGAACCGCTGCCAGTCACCGGTCAGCTTGAGGATCTTCAGCACCGGATCGGTCGGCTGTGCGCCGACACCCAGCCAGTACTGGGCGCGCTCGGAGTTCACCTCGATGCGGGAGGGGTTCTCCTTCGGATGATACAGGCCGATCTCCTCGATCGCCCGCCCGTCGCGCTTGGTGCGGCTGTCGGCGATGACGATGCGGTATTGCGGATTGCGGATCATACCGAGCCGCTTAAGCTTGATCTTGACTGCCACGGGTGTGGTCAACTCCTGGATTTCGAGCGTGATTGAGCGGTGTCACATCGAGTGGGGCACGATGGATCCCGCCCTAGGGACAGGCGCAACCGGCGGGGGTGAGAGGGCACCCGCGCGACCACGATGTTCCAACATGTCATTGTGCCAGACGCCGTAGGTGTTCGCGACGTTGGCGCGGCGGGCCCCACCTGCCCGTCTGGGCCGTGGAGCCGCCGTGCGCCGGGGAGCGCCGGGCGGGCCCGGACACTCCCTTGGGGTCACTTCGAGCCGGGGAAGTTGAGCTTGGAGGGGTCGAACCCGGGAGGGAGCGTGAGCCCGCCGGGCAGCTTGCCGCCGCCGAGACCGGGCGGAAGCGTCGGCGGGGAGTCCTGCTGCCGGGCCGCCTTGCCGAGCGCGGCCTTGCGGGGGTCGCCGCTGACCCTGCGCCCCTTCTTGCCCTTCTTCTGCTGCTTGCCGCTCTTGCGACCGCCCGGCATGCCGGGGATGCCCATGCCGCCGGCCATGCGCTTCATCATCTTCTGCGCCTCGAAGAACCGGGTGACGAGGTTGTTGACCTCGGTGACCGACACCCCCGAGCCGCGCGCGATGCGGGCCCTGCGAGACCCGTTTATGATCTTGGGCTCCGCGCGCTCGGCGGGGGTCATCGAGTGGATGATGCCGGCGATGCGGTCGAGATCGCGCTCGTCGACCTGGTTGAGCTGGTCGCGCATCTGCCCCATGCCCGGCATCATGCCGAGCAGGTTCTTGATCGGGCCCATGCGCCGGACCATCATCATCTGGTCCAGGAAGTCTTCGAGCGTGAAATCGTCGCCCGAGGCGAGCTTGCCCGCCATCTTGGCGGCTTCCTGCTCGTCGAAGGTGCGCTGGGCCTGCTCGATCAGGGTGAGGATGTCGCCCATGTCGAGGATGCGCGACGCCATGCGGTCGGGGTGGAAGGCGTCGAAGTCCTCGAGTTTCTCACCGGTCGAGGCGAACATGATCGGCCGGCCGGTGATGTGGCGCACCGACAGCGCCGCGCCACCGCGCGCGTCGCCGTCGAGCTTGGTGAGCACGACACCGTCGAAGCCGACGCCTTCGGTGAACGCCTGGGCCGTGGTCACGGCGTCCTGGCCGATCATCGCGTCGCCGACGAACAGGATCTCGTCTGGCCGGACGGCGTCGCGGATGTCGGCCGCCTGGCGCATCATCTCCTGGTCGATGCCGAGCCGGCCGGCGGTGTCGATGATCACCATGTCGTGGTGGTTGTGGCGGGCGACCTCGATGGAGTCGCGCGCGACGTCGACCGGGTCGCCGACGCCGTTGCCCGGTTCGGGCGCGTAGATCGCCACACCGGCGCGGTCGGCCAGCACCGTCAGCTGCTGCACGGCGTTGGGCCGCTGCAGGTCGCAGGCCACGAGCATGGGCGTGTGACCCTGCTCGCGCAGCCAGCGCGCGAGCTTGCCGGCGAGGGTGGTCTTACCCGAGCCCTGCAGACCCGCGAGCATGATCACCGTGGGTGGGTTCTTGGCGTAGCGCAGCCGCCGGGTCTCACCGCCCAGGACCTCGATCAGCTCGTCGTTGACGATCTTGACGACCTGCTGGGCGGGGTTCAGCGCCTGGGACACCTCGGCGCCTCGCGCGCGCTCCTTGACGCGCGCGACGAAGGCCCTCACCACCGGCAACGCGACGTCGGCCTCGAGAAGCGCGATGCGGATCTCGCGGCACGTGGCGTCGATGTCGGCGTCTGAGAGCCTGCCCTTGGATCGAAGGGAGGAGAAGACCGATGTCAGCCGGTCGGAAAGGGTCTCAAACACGTGATAGCCAGCCTCTGCGAAAGGTCTACGGTGTCCGCATCGTCTATGACACGACTCCCCAGCCTATCCGCTCTCCGGCGCCGGGCGGGCGACCGGCGGTCAGCGTCCCCACCCCGGCACGGCCACCCGCATCGTGAGGGCGTGCTCGACCAGCGTGATGAGCGTGCCCTTGACCGACTCGCGCGAACGGGCGTCCGTGCGGGTGATGGGAATGTGCGGAGAGAGGGTGAGGGCCTCCCGCACCTCCTCCTCTCCGTGCGAGAAGTGGCCGTCCCAGCCGTTGATGCCGACGACGAACGGCAGCTGCGCCTCCTCGAAGTAGTCGAGCGCGGGGAAGCTGTCGGCGAGCCGGCGGGTGTCGACGAGGACGACGGCGCCGATGGCGCCCTTGACCAGGTCGTCCCACATGAACCAGAACCGGTGCTGGCCCGGCGTGCCGAACAGGTACAGGATCAGGTCCTGATCCAGCGACACCCGGCCGAAGTCCATCGCGACCGTGGTCGTCGTCTTGTTGGGGGTGAGGCCGGTGTCGTCGATGCCCACGGAGGCGTCGGTCATCACCGCCTCGGTCGTGAGCGGCAGAATCTCCGACACCGCGCCGACGAAGGTCGTCTTGCCGACACCGAAGCCCCCGGCGACCACGATCTTCGTCGAGGTCAGCACGCCCTTACTAGAGCTGCTAGAGCCTGCGAAGTCCACTGAGCACCCTCTCCAGCAAATTCTGATCCGGCTTGCCCGCGTCCAGCTGCGGCGAGTACACGTGCACGAGGCTCTCGGCCGCCATGTCGGCGACCAGCACCCGTGTCACGCCGAGCGGTATGCGAAGCATCGCGGAGATCTCTGCCACCGAGCGCACCTGGCGGCACAACGACGAAATGGCTTGATATTCGGGTGTCATCTGCGACAGGTCCCGCGGGGGAGCCGTCGCGGATGACACCAGCGCTTCCAGCGCGAGGCTGGTCCGCGGCGCGGTGCGGCCCTTCGTCATCGCGTAGGGCCGCACCGGCGACGCGGGATCACTTGGGCGGCCCTGTTGCTGCCCGTACTGATTACCCCACTGATCCATCGTCATCACCCGGGCTGCGTGGCCTGTAATTCGGCGCGGACGGCCGGTGTCAATACCTGCCCCGCACGTTCCACCATCAAGGTCATCTGGTACGCCACCAAGCCCATGTCACAGTCGGGCGAGGCCAGCACGGCGAGACAGGAACCGTCACTGATCGACATGATGAGGAGCAGCCCGCGCTGCATCTCCACCACCGTCTGCGTGACCGGACCGCCCTCGAAGACCCGCGAGGCCCCCTGCGTCAGGCTGATCAGACCCGCGGCCACCGCCGCGAGCTGGTCCGCCCGATCCTTGGGGAAGCCCTCGGAGTACGCCAGCGGCAGCCCGTCAGAGGACACCACCACCGTGTGCGCCACGCCCGGGACGCTCCTCACGAAATCCGTGATCAGCCAGTTGATGCCGCGCGCGGCCTGGCTCAGCTCCCTCACGCGTCCTCCTTGTTATCGTCGGCCCTGCTCCGGAAGGCAGCCGGGTAGGCGTCGTCCTCGCTGAGTTCACCGCGAGCGACGGCACGTCCCTGCCGGATGCCCTGCTGGAAGCTGGACAGTCTGCTTCGCGCCCGATCGGGCGACAACGTCGGCATCGGCGGCACCTGCTGCGACTGTTTGCCGGTGTCGACCGAGCCGGGCACGAGGTTCGCCTTCGGCACCCGCTTGGGCAGGCCCGACGCGGTCTTGCCCTCTCGCACGGGCTCCTTGACCACCGCGGCCGCCTGCTGCCAGCCCACGTCGGCGCTGGACGGGCGCCAGCCGCCGGAGTCGTCGCTCGTGCTCTCTCCGTTGCCGTTCTTCTGGGGTGCCGGCGCACGCCGGAACCACGCGGACTCGACCGCCGCGAAGATCGGCAGAAACTCCTCGCCCTGCTGCTCCATCGGCGAGTCGTGCACCTTGGGCATCGGCCCGGTGCTGGCCACGTCGGTGTCCGGGAAGTCGAACCGCCTGCCCCTCAACCGGGAGCCGCCTCCGACTCCGGGGCCGCCGAAGATCGGCCCGGTCGGGGGGCCGCCGAACTGCGACGAGGGCTGTGCCGAGGGCGGCGTGCCGAACCCGCCCGAGGGGCCGCCGAACCCGCCCGAGGGGGAGCCGAAGGCCGACCCGGAGCCGTTGGCCTGGTCGGCCGGCGGGGTGCCGAAGCCGTTGGCGCCGCCGAAACCCTGTCCCTGGCCTGCCGGGGCCCCTCGGTCGATCGGCGGGATGCCGAAGCCCGGAGTCGTCTGGGGTCCGCTGGCTCCGCCGAACGACGGCTGCGAGGGCGGGGTGCCGAAGCTCGGGAACCCGGGCGGGGGCCCGTCGCCGAAACCCTGCTGTGGGTCGCGGCCCTCCAGCGCGGGCTGGTGGGACGAGGTGAACAGGCTGCCGGGCGTCTCCGCGGCCGGGCCCGCCGTCACCGCCGGGCGGTCCCACGAGGACTTGACCGCGGGGGTGGGGGCGGCGGCGAGCGAGCCGGCCGTGGCACCGGCCGACGAGCCGCTCATGGCCCCCGCCGACGCGTAGGGCGCGTTGGCCTGTGCGCCGATGAGCTGCTCGGGCAGGAGCACCATGGCGGTGAGCCCACCGGCGTCGTGCGGGCGCAGCTGCACGCGGATGCCGTGGCGCAGGGCGAGCCGGCCGACCACGAACAGGCCCATGCGGCGCGACACCGAAACGTCGACGACGGGCGGGTTGGACAGCCGCCAGTTGGCCTGGGAGAGTTCCTCGCCGGTCATCCCGATGCCGTTGTCGGTGATGCCGATCATCACGCCGCCGCCGTCGATGCGGTTGGCCGTGACGATGACCTTGGTGTCGCGGGACGAGAACGAGATGGCGTTCTCGACCAGCTCGGCGAGCAGGTGGATGACGTCGTTGACGGCCAGGCCGGCCACGGAGACCCCTGGGGGCACCTGCGTGTCGACCCGTTCGTAGCTCTCGACCTCGGACAGCGACGCGCGTACGACGTCGACCAGCGGCACCGGCTGGCTCCACCGGCGGGCCGGTTCCTGACCCGCGAGGACCAGGAGGTTCTCACTGTTGCGGCGCATGCGGGTCGCCAGGTGGTCCAGCTTGAACAGGTTGCTGAGCCGGCCTTCGTCCTGCTCGCCCTGCTCCAGGCCGTCGATCAGGCTGATCTGCCGTTCCACGAGGGTCTGTGTGCGGCGGGACAGGTTGACGAACATGGCGGAGACGTTGCTTCGCAGCGCGGCCTCGTCGCCCGCCAGCCGGACCGCCTCGCGGTGGACCTCGTCGAAGGCCCGCGCGACTTCACCGATCTCGTCGTTGGAGTTCACTCCGATCGGCTCCACCGCCGTCGCGGCGGGGGTGTCGGATTCGCGGAGCTGCTGCACCAGGTGGGGCAACCGGTGGCCGGCGACCTCCAGGGCCTCGGAGCGCAGCCGCCGCAGCGGGCGGACCAGCGAGCGGGCCATGATCGACGTGACGACCAGGACGATGACCAGCAGGGCGACCACCAGGATGACGTTGAGCGCGGCGAAGCCCTGGTCGGAGCTCTGCAGCTCGTCACTCTTGCCGATGATCTCCTGGGTCAGCTTCTCCTCGACCGTGTGCATCTGGTCGAGGGTGTCCCCCGCGGCCTTGAACCACCGCTCGGCGTCGTTGCCGGCGTCGAGACGGCGCAGCGGCACGTTCGCCTGGCTGAGGAGCAGCGCGCGGCTCTCCAGGTACAGGGAGCGGCTGAGGTTCAGGCCGTTGACGGTGTCGGAGTAGAACTGGCGCTGGGCCTGGGTCGCCGTGTTCTCGAACGAGGCGTGCTCGCTCTCGCGCCGGGTCTTGGACGCGTTGAAGGCGTCGAGCTCCAGCCCTTCGAAGCCGGGACGTGGCCGTCGGACCAGCGCCGCGCCGAGCAGGGCACGCTCCTGCGACTGTTCCTCCTGCTCCCGGGCCAGCGCGCCGACGGCCGAGGTGCTGGCGGACAGCTCCTCGTTCACGGTGCCCTGGGTGATCTCCGGGTACAGCGCGAGCAGGTCCTGGATGACCAGCACGTAGCTCTGCATGGTCGGCAGCGGCGGAAGCTGGGTGTTGGTGCCGACGGCGTTCTGCCGCAGCCCGTCCAGTGACTGCTTCGTCAGCCGCGACAGCGCACGGTCGAGGGTGGTCTTACCGATGTCACCGAGGGATTCCCGGACGTCGGCGGCCTGGGCGCGCATCTGGGCGACGTCCTTGTCGACGACCTCGTGCTGCTTGCGGATCTCCGCCAGGGCGGAGCCCTGGGGACGGCCGAGCGCCGCGTAGCGGGTCGCCTCGTCGCGTTCGAGCTGGAGGTCGTGGATGAGGGTGCCCACGGTGCTGATGAACTGGGCCACGGTGCGGACCCGTTCGTACTGGGCAGCACTGCTGATGGACGAGGTGACCCGGAACGCACCCAGGAGCACCGCCACGACTGTAGGGATCAGGATGAGCGCGATGAGCCGCGTTCGCACCCGCCAGTTGCGTAGGGCAAAAGAGCTCCCGGCAGAGTGCGGTGGCGACTTACCCGACGCCCGCGCCGAAGACTCGGCGTCCGCATCGGTGGGGGCGGGGCCCTCGGTTATTGCAGTCCTCACTGGTCGCGACCTCTCGCCAGCCGGCTCTCGTGGAAGAAGTTTCTGGACTCTCCCCTGAAAACTGGGTCAAGTCAGGGGCAATTTGAGCATAAAGAGACTAGCTCGACCAATAGCACCGAGATGTTCCAACGTTCCAAATTGCCCAGGTTGCCCAACATAGCCTATCTGCTGGTTTAACCGCAGTTCGTCCCGGCCCACACGCGCGCGATCTTGCCAACCTGTAACCTGGACCGCTCCAAAGCCTCACCGTGGAAGCCAAGGGAACGAATCGTACATACCAGCATTTAGTACCATATATCTAGACATATATACCTCTGTGGGGTCTCGTCGCAATACCCCTCCTGTAGGCTCATACGCTCTTCGTGGACTAGGCTCCCCAACGCCAACGCCGCCCCTCACCTGAGTGGGCGAGCACGGCAAACACCCGTGACAAAACAAGGAGACCCCCGTGAGACTCAGTCGTATGAGTCGCGCTCTTCTCGTCGGGATTGCGGCTTCGTTAGCGCTCAGCGCGTGCGGCGGCAGTTCGGAAGACAGCACGAGCCAGGCCAGTGGCGGCGTCGAGAAGCCGACCATCAACGTGGGCTCGCTGGTCGTCCCGGACCAGGCCCCCCTGCAGATCGCCATGGCGCGAGGCTTCTTCAAGGAGGAGGGGCTGAAGGTCAACTACTCCGCCATCACCGCCTCTCCGACCATCGTGCCCGCCCTGCAGAAGGGCACCATGGACTTCTCCCTCTTCAGCTACATGACCGCGTTCTCTCTCGCGGACAAGGCGCCGAACTTCCTCAAGTTCGTGGCCGACAGCTACCAGGCGGCGCCCAACACCTTCGCGATCTTGACGGCCAAGGACTCGCCGATCAAGTCGGTGAGCGACCTCAAGGGCAAGTCGGTCGCCATCCCCGCCCCCAACAGCCTGGGCGACCTGTCGGTGACCGCCGCTCTCAAGACCGCCGGCGTGGACCCCAAGGCCGACAACGTCAAGTACGTCTCGATGCCGATCCCCTCCATGCCCAAGGCGCTCGCCACCCACCAGGTCGACGCGATCTGGACCTCCGAGCCGTTCATCACCTCGCTGCAGAAGAACGACGGAGCGCAGCTGCTGGTCGACACCATGACCGGCCCGATGAAGGACTTCCCGATCGGCGGCTGGGTCGCGACCGAGGACTTCGTGAAGAAGAACCCGAAGACCGTCGCGGCCTTCCAGCGCGCGATGGCGAAGGCGCAGAAGATCGCCGCCACCGACCGCAAGGCCGTCGAGCAGATCATCCCGCAGTACACGAGCATCAAGCCCGACGTCGTGTCGATCATCGCGCTGGGGAGCTACCCCACCACGCTCAACGCGGCCCGCATGCAGCGCGTCGCCGACGTCCTCCAGCAGTTCGGCTTCATCACCAAGAAGGGTGACGCCAAGGCGCTCATCTACGAGGGTCCGGGCGCGTGACCGGGTTCCGCATCGGCTGGGGCAAGGTGCGCCGGGGTGCCATCGGCATCGTGGCGCTCCTCGCCCTGGCCGAGGCGGCGGGCAGGCTGGGGCTGATCTCGGACACGGTGCCGCTCACCTCACAGGTGCTCGTGAAGTCGGTCACCCTGCTGGGCGACCCCGACTTCCTGCTCGCCATCGCCAAGACCTTGTGGGGCGCGGCCCTCGGCCTGCTGCTGTGCATGGTGGCGATGATCCCGCTAGGCGTGCTGCTCGGCTCCTTTCCCAAGGTGGAGCGCGCGCTACGGCCGTGGATCGAGTTCATGCGGCCCATTCCGTCGATCGCGCTGATCCCTCTGGCGATCATGGTCTTCGGCGGCGCCTTCTCGGTCAAGGTCGCGATCGTCGTCTACGCCTGCACCTGGCCGATCCTGTTCAACACCATGCACGCCGTCCAGGACGTCGACCCCCTGGCCAAGATGACCATGCGCAGCTTCGGCTTCGGCGGCGCCGCGGTGCTGCGGTTCGTCCTGCTGCCGAGCGCCGCCCCGTTCATCCTCACCGGCATCCGGCTCTCGGCGGCGGTCGCCATCATCGTGGGGGTCAGCACCGAGCTGTTCACCACCGGCGCGGAGGGCATCGGTGCCTACCTCGTAGTCGCGCAGAGCGGCGGGGGCCTTGACGGCACGGCCGTACTCATCGCGGTGGCGGTCTGGGCCGGCGTCGTCGGCATGGTCGTCAACGGCCTGTTCGTCTATGCCGGAGACCGGATGTTCCGCTGGCACCGCCCGAGTGGGAAAGAAGTGACGTGAGACGACTCGGCAGGGGTCTGGCCGGACTGTGGCTGATCCCGATAGTGCTCGTGTTCTGGCAGCTCACGGCGCCGCTGTTCGAATCGGCGTACTTTCCGCCTCCCGCCGAGATCGGGGCACGGATGTACGAGCTGTGGCTGTCCGGGCCCCCCTCCCATCTGTTCCTCACCGAGGACGTCGGCGCCAACGTGGTGCCGAGCCTCGTACGGCTGCTCGGCAGCTGGCTCGCGGCGAGCCTGGCCGGCATCGTGCTGGGCGTCGCGATCGGCCGGTCCGCCCGCGTCGCGGAGTACCTCGACCCGCTGATGCAGTTCGGCCGGGCGATCCCGCCCCCCACCCTGGTGCCCCTCTTCCTGGTGATCTTCAAGATCGGCACGGGCATGGAGGTGGCGACGATCGTGTTCGGCATCACCTGGCCGGTGCTGGTGAACTCGGTGGACGGCGCGCGGTACGTCGACCGCCTGCACATGGAGGCCGCCCAGGTGTTCCGGCTGTCGCGGACCCAGCGCCTGTTCCGGATCATCCTCCCCGAGGCCGCTCCGAAGATCTTCACCGGGCTGCGCCTCAGCCTCTCGCTGTCGCTGGTGCTCATGGTCGTGTCGGAGTTCATCGGCGCCACCAACGGCCTGGGCTACGAGCTGTTCAACACGCAGAACTACTTCGCGTACACCGACTCCTGGGCCATCGTGCTGCTGCTGGGCCTGCTCGGGGTGGTGCTGAACGCCTCGCTGCGCGCCATCGAGCGGCGCGCCCTGGGCTGGTACCAGCGCGAGCGCCAGACGGCGTAGCGAAAGGTAAGGAACCCATCGTGCTAGTCATCGAGAACCTCGTGCACCGGTATGGCAAGGGGCCGGGCGGCCATCTCGCGATCGACGGCCTGAACCTCAGCGTGGCCGAGAACGAGCTGGTGTCCATCGTCGGCCCCTCCGGGTCCGGCAAATCCACCCTGATCAGGTGCATCGCGGGGCTCATGCGCCCGACCAGCGGCACGATCCGGATGGACGGCGCGCCGATCGAGCAGACCCCCGACAACCTCGCCGTCGTGTTCCAGGACTACAGCCGTTCGCTGTTCCCCTGGATGTCGGTCGCCGACAACGTCGCGCTGCCCCTGCGGCGGAAGGGGATGGACCGCAGCGCCCGCAGGAGCGCGGCGGCGGAGGCCCTGGAGCAGGTCGGCCTGCCCGACGCCGGGGGCAAGTACCCGTGGGAGCTGTCGGGCGGCATGCAGCAGCGGGCGTCCATCGCCCGGGCGCTCGCCTACCGGCCCTCGCTGATGCTCATGGACGAGCCCTTCGGCTCCGTCGACGCGCAGACCCGCGAGGACCTGGAGGACCTGCTCCTGAGGGTGCGCCACCACCACAAGATGACCATCATCCTGATCACGCACGACATCGACGAGAGCGTGTACGTCGGGGACCGGGTGGTCGTGCTCAGCCCGGCGCCCGCGCGGGTCCGCGGCGACCTGCCGGTGGACCTGCCGGCGCCGCGCGACCAGATCGCCACCCGCGAGCATCCCGACTTCGTGCACCTGCGCGCCGAGGTCGGGCGGCTGGTCCGCCGGTCCGCCGACGACCCCGCCCAGCTGTCGGCGTGACCGGCCGGCCGGCCGCCGCTCCGCATCCCCCCGTCCACAGAAGGAGTGATCGATGACCGAGACCGCCCCCGCTCCGTCGGACGGCTCCCCCGGCGCCGACCCGCGGGACGACGTGTGGGAGATCATCAGAGGGGTGTGGCGGTTCTCGGCATTGCACTCGGTGGTGGAGCTGCGCTGCGCCGATCACCTGGCGGACGGCCCGCTGACCGTCGCGGAGCTGGCCCGGCGCTGCGACGCCCACCCCGGCGCGCTGCGGCGGGTGCTGCGCTCGGTGGCGGCGGCCGGGCTGCTGCGGCAGGTGGCCCGCGACACGTACGCGCTCACCGACAGCGGGCGCACCCTGTGCTCCGACAGCCCCAACGCCACCTGGGCCGCCGTCGCCTCCATCGCCCACGCCGCGTCGTGGGACGCCCTGGGCTCGCTGCCGCAGGGAGTGCGCACGGGCCGGGCCCCCTTCGTCGAGAAGTACGGCCCGTACTATGACTACCTCGCGGCCAACCCCGAGGTCGGCGCGGTGTTCAACGAGCACATGCGCCTGCGCTCCAACCCCGTGGCCGCCGAGCTGGCCGGTCGCTACGACTTCGCCCGAGCCGGTGTCGTCATGGACGTCGGAGGCGGCAAGGGCACGTTCCTCACCGCGATCCTCACCGCCCACCCGCACCTGCGCGGGGTGCTGTTCGAGCGTGAGCCGGTGGTGCCGCAGGCCAAGGACAACCTCGAGGCCCAGGGCCTGACCGGCCGCTGCGACTTCGTGGCCGGCGACTTCTTCACGTCGGTGCCGGCGACGGCCGACACGTACCTGCTGGCCAACATCGTCCACAACTGGGACGACGCCGACGCGCTGCGGATCCTGCGCAACGTGCGGGCGGCGCTGCCGGCCCACGGCAGGGTGCTGCTGGCCGATGTCGTGCTGCCCGACGACGACCGGCCCCATCTGGGCAAGGACCTGGACGTGCGGATGCTCGTCGTGTTCGGCGGAGGCGGGGAGCGCACCGAGTCGGAGTATCTCGGGCTGCTCGCCCGGGCCGGGCTGCGCGGCCGGATCGCCGCCCCCCTGCCGCTCGGGCTGTCCCTGATCGAGGCACTGCCCGGCGACTGAGCCGACGGCGGTCGCCGTGTCGGCGGTTCCCGGTGGGGCGGTGGTCACCGCCCCCAGCCGGGGACCGCCGTTCGCATCGTGAGGGCGTGCTCGACCAGGGTGATGAGGGTGTCCCTCACCGCCGAGCGCACCCGGGCGTCCGTACGCACGAGGGGGATGTTGGGCGGAAGCGACAGGGCTTCGCGCACCTCGTCCTCGGCGTGGGGGTACTGGCCGTCCCAGCCGTTGATCGCGACGACGAACGGCAGCTGCGCCTCCTCGAAGTAGTCGAGGGCGGGGAAGCAGTCGGCCAGCCTCCGGGTGTCGACGAGGACGACGGCGCCGATGGCGCCCTTGACCAGGTCGTCCCACATGAACCAGAACCGGTGCTGGCCCGGCGTGCCGAACAGGTACAGGATCAGGTCCTGATCCAGCGACACCCGGCCGAAGTCCATCGCGACCGTCGTGGTCGTCTTGTGGGGGGTTAACCCGATGTCGTCGATGCCGGCCGAGGCGTCGGTCATCACCGCCTCGGTCGTGAGCGGCATGATCTCCGACACCGCGCCGACGAAGGTCGTCTTGCCGACACCGAAGCCCCCGGCTACGACGATCTTCGTCGAGGTCAGCATGCCGCCCCGGCTAGAGCTTCCGAAGTCCACTGAGCACCCTCTCCAGCAGGTTGTTATCCGGCTTGCCGGCGTCCAGCGCCGGCTGGTGGGCGTGCACGAACCCCTCCGCCTCCATGTCGGCGATGATGATCCTCGCGACGCCGAGCGGCATGCGCAGCAGCGCGGACACCTCCGCCACCGAGCGCACCTGGCGGCACAGCGAGATGATCGCCTGGTACTCCGGTGTCAGCGTCGAGACGTCTTGGTGAACCGACATCGCGGTGGAGACCAGCGCCTCCAGCGCGAGTTCGGTGCGCGGCGCCGTCCGGCCGCCGGTGACGGCGTAGGGCCGCACCAGAGAGCTGGGCTCGGACGGCCCCTCGTCGCGCCGCGGCGCGGGGTCCGCATAGTATCGATGACTGTCTTCCAATGGCTGATAGGGCGACCCGCTCTCACCGATCGGGCCTTCCTCACCACCCCAGCCGGGCCGGGCCACGGCGTCCTCCTGTTGTCATCGATCTAATGAGGCTGCGCGGCCTGCAGTTCGGCACGCACGGCGGGGGTCAGTACCTGCCCCGCACGATCGACCAGAAGCGTCATCTGGTACGCAACCAAGCCCATGTCACAGTCGGGCGAGGCCAGCACGGCGAGACAGGAACCGTCACTGATCGACATGATGAGGAGCAGCCCGCGCTGCATCTCCACCACCGTCTGCGTGACCGGACCGCCCTCGAAGACCCGCGAGGCCCCCTGCGTCAGGCTGATCAGACCCGCGGCCACCGCCGCGAGCTGGTCCGCCCGATCCTTGGGGAAGCCCTCGGAGTACGCCAGCGGCAGCCCGTCAGAGGACACCACCACCGCGTGCGCCACACCCGGTACGTTGTTCACGAAATCCGTGATCAGCCAGTTGATGCCGCGCGCGGCCTGGCTCATCTCCCTCACGAGTCCTCCTTGTAACCATCGCGGTTGGGCATGGCCCCGGGGTAGGCCTCACCCTCGCCGAGCTCCCCCCGAGCTGCGGCACGACCCCGGCGAATGCCCTGCTGGAAGCTGGACAGCCTGTGGCGCACCCGGTCGGGTGACAGCGTAGGCGCCGGAGACGGGGCGGGCCCAGCGGCGC
The DNA here is from genome assembly GCA_044507605.1 of Actinomycetales bacterium. GTDB lineage: Bacteria > Actinomycetota > Actinomycetes > Streptosporangiales > Streptosporangiaceae > Thermopolyspora. Next base: position 24,118 of record JBIQJI010000046.1, read on the forward strand.
TCGCCGCCGAGCCGGGAACCAGGTTGGCTTTGGGCACCCGCCTGGGCAGGCCGGAGGCGGTCACCCCGCCGCTCGCTGGAGCGCTGGCCGCCTGGGCGGCCTGCCACCCGGCGTCCGCCGGTGAGGACCATCCTCCCATCTGGGGGGCCGCGGGTTCACTCGCGGCCGCAGACTCGTTCGCGGATTCGTTCACGGGCTTGTCCACCGGCTTGCCCTCCCGCCCGGTTTGATCGCCCGACTCACCGGCCAGGTCGGCTCTGCGGAACCAGCCGGACTCCACGGACGCGAAGATCGGCAGGTACTCATCTTCATCGGATTCCAGGGGTGAGACGCCGACTGCCGGCAGCTCACTCGTCTGGTCCGCACCACCCCTGAGCAGTGACCCGGGGGTCCATTCACCGCCCAGGCGGCGCTGGAACGGGTGGCCTTCGAAAGGTCCGCGTTCGAAGTCGCTTTTCTCGAAGTGTGGCACGTTGTCGAACGGGTCGTCCGACGGAGGGCCGTCGCGGCGCTCGGACCCCGGCGCGAAGCCGGACGACCAGGTGGACTGCCGTTCGGCGGCCGGCCGCTGGATCGGCACGCCCGGCACACCCGAATCCGGTGTGCCCGCACCGGCGTCGAACGCCGAGGGCCACTGTGGCTCCCGTGGCGGTGGCGACCCGAGTGGCGCGCCGGCCGATGCCGGCGACCTGGGCGTACGCCTGGGCAGCTCGGTGCGCGAGGCATCGTCGTGCACCGGCTGCGTGCCGGCCAGGGGCCCGGGCCCGGCGGCCGGCTGCTCGGGACGGGTTTCGGGGTAGCCGAAGTCGCGGCCGGTCCGGCTCCGCGGCTGCCCGAAGCCCCCCTCGCGCGTGCCGAACCTCGGCATCGGGCCGGTGATCTCGGGAGTGCCCGCCCGGACGCCGGTGGGCCGCGCTCCCTTGCCGACGAGCAGCTCGGCGGGCAGCAGCACCATCGCGGTGAGACCGCCACCGTCCTGCCGCCGCAGCTGGACGTGGATGCCGTGCCGCAGGGCGAGCCGGCCGACCACGAACAGGCCCATGCGGCGAGACACCGACACGTCCACCACGGGCGGGTTGGCCAGCCGCCAGTTCGCCTCGGCCAGCTCCTCGGGGCTCATGCCGATGCCGCGGTCGCTGACGTTGACCGTCAGGCCGCCGCCGTCGATGACCGCGCTGGTGACGGTGACCTTGGTCTCCGCGGGCGAGAAGGAGATGGCGTTTTCGACCAGTTCGGAGAGCAGGTGCACGACGTCGTTGACGGCCTGGCCGAGCACCGAGGCGCCCTGCTGCACCTGGAGGGCGACCCGTTCGAAGTTCTCGACCTCGGAGATGGCCGCCCGGACGATGTCCAGCAGGGGCACGGGCTGGCTCCATCGGCGGGCCGGCTCCTGCCCGGCGAGCACCAGCAGGTTCTCGCTGTTACGGCGCATGCGCGTCGCCAGGTGGTCGAGCCGGAACAGGTGGCCGAGCCGCTTCACGTCCTCCTCGCCCTGCTCCAGGCTCTCGATCAGGCTGAGCTGGCGCTCGACGAGGGTCTGGCTGCGGCGCGACAGGTTGACGAACATGGCGTTGACGTTGCTGCGCAGCCGCGCCTCGTCGCCGGCCAGCCGGACCGCCTCGCGATGGACCTCGTCGAAGGCCCGGGCGACCTCGCCGACCTCGTCCCTCGACGACACTCCGATGGGTTCGATCGGCGGCACCGTACCGGTGTCGCCCACTTCGCGCAGGTACTGGATGGTGCCGGGCAGCCGGTGACCGGCGATCTCCAGGGCCTCGGTGCGCAGCCGGCGCAGCGGCCGGACCAGGGACGTCGCCACCCGGCTGGTGACGAACAGCACCACCAGCAGCACGATGAGGATCGCGGCGCCGAAGATGAAGGCCTGGCGCTGCTCGGAGTCCTTGAGCGCCGTGGTCTCGGCCACCACGGTCGCCGTCAGGCGCTTCTCCACCTCGCGCATCTTGTTGACGGTGAGGATGGCGTCGTCGTAGTAGGTCTGGATGGGGTTCTTGCCGGTGGGCACGAGCCCTTCGCGCAGGCTCTGGCCGCCCCGGGCGTAGACGAGCACGAGCTCGCGGATGCGGTCGGCTTCGACGACCTGGTCGCCGCTGACGGTCGCGTCGTAGAAGGCGACGTCGGCCGGGGCCGCTTCCTCCTGGAAGGTGGCGATCTCGGTTTCCTGCGTCTCCATCGCGGCCTGGAAGTCGGACAGGTCGTCGGTGTCGAAGTGGCCGGACCGAAGCGTGACCAGCATGATGGCGATCTGCTTCGACAGCGCGTTCTTGGCGTGGGTCAGCGCGCCCAGCGCCACCGCGTCGCCGAACAGGCGGTCGTCGGAGCCGCCGCGGCCGAGCTCGTCGTGCAGGGTGCTGAAGTCGGCGATCATACTCGCGTAGGTGCCGAGCACGACGCGGGACGGGCCGGTGCCCTCACGGGCGAGCTGGCGCACACCGTCGAGCTCGCCCAGGGACTGCGTGATCTTGGCGGCCTTGGCCTTGACACGTGGCCCCTGCCCGCTGTCGAGGCTCTTCAGCAGGTCGGCGACCTGGGCCTTGGCACCGTCGACGCGGTCGTACTGGGCCTGCACCTTCGCGTAGCGGGCTCTGCGGCGATCGACCAGGTACCAGGCGGTCAGGTCACGTTCCAAACCCATCTCATGCGAGAGCGTGCCGAGGCGGTCGATGAGCTGCGCGACCTCGGTGAGCCTGCGGTACTCGATGCCGGTGTTGATCGCTCCGGTGAGCTGGATGCCCGTGACCAGCATGGCGATGGCCGTGGGTAGCAGAATCATCGCGACGAGGCGCGATCGCACGCGCCAGTTCTGCAGGCTGAACCGGCCGTTCCCCCGTCGTTCGCCCGACTTGCCCTGCTTCGACGCGCGAGGTACCTCCGGCGTCTCCCCTCGGGAGCGCCGATCACCTCTTCGGTTGTCTTTCCTCACTGGGTTTTACCCTCTCGCCGAGCCTTGCGTGCGCCGTGAGCTGCCGCGCGTGGGGCGTACGGGACGTGGGAGACGTCTAGCAGGCGAGGGTAATTGGAGCACACCTACAGCACAACGGCCAACTGCACATCCGGGCATAAGTCACCCTAAAAGATCAAATCTAGATGCTAAACCGTTGCGTAGTTTCTCCCGCAGGGCCGCTACCTGCGGATTCGATCAGCCGAGCATCGACGCGCAGCACGGATCCGCCCCGGAGGCGACCGCGGGGCCGGGCGGGAGGTGGGTCAGCGGCCGGTGCGCACGGCCAGGACGTACTCCACGAGTGAGATGAGGGTCGACTTCACCGCGTCGCGGGACCGCGCGTCGGTGCGCACGATCGGGATGGAGTCGGCCAGCGACAGCGCCTCGCGCACCTCGTGCTCGGCATGGAGGTACTGGCCGTCCCAGCCGTTGATCGCCACGACGAACGGCAGCCCGGCCTCCTCGAAGTAGTCGATCGCCGGAAAGCAGTCGGCCAGCCTCCGGGTGTCGACGAGCACGACGGCGCCGATGGCGCCCTTGACCAGGTCGTCCCACATGAACCAGAACCGGTGCTGGCCCGGCGTGCCGAACAGGTACAGGATCAGGTCGCGGTCCAGGGAGAGCCGGCCGAAGTCCATCGCGACCGTGGTCGTCGTCTTGTGCGGTGTCAGGCCGAGATCGTCGATGCCCGCGCTGGCATCGGTCATCACGGCCTCGGTCGTCAGTGGGAGGATTTCCGACACCGCGCCGACGAAGGTCGTTTTGCCCACGCCGAAGCCTCCGGCGATCACGATCTTGGTGGAGGTGAGCGCGCCCCCCGAGCCCGGGTGGCCGTAGGGATCAGAGCCGCCGAAGTCCACTGAGAACCCTTTCAAGCAGATGGAGGGCTGGTCGCCCTTGGTCAAGCCGTGGCAGGTGCCGGCGAACCAACCCCTCGTCGGCGAGGTCGGCCACCAGCACGCGTGCCACACCGAGTGGAACGCGGAGCAACGCCGAGATCTCAGCCACGGAACGTACCGAGCGACACAGCAAGATGATCTTTTCCTGCTCGGGGGTGAGCGTGGCCAGATCATCGCCCATTACGGTCAACGACGAGACGAGCGTCTCCATCGCGAGATGGTAGCGCGGCTCGGTGCGACCTCCGGTAACGGTGTAAAGACGGAATAGAGGCGCTTCCTCGACGCCGTCGCCATCGTGCATGTCGTTGCCATCTCCCTCATGACCGAGCGGGGGGCACGGTCTGCCGGCGGGAGGCGACGGGCCTCGGTCATCGCCCCTCGCTCAGCCCTGGTCGGCGGCATCGGGCCGTCCGTCGCCGTCGCGCGCGAGGTCGGCCCGGCCGCGTCGCACACCCTGCTGAAAGCTCGCCAGCCGGCTGCGCACCCGCTCGGGGGACGGCGGAACGGCGGGCCGCGGATCGCCGGCGGGGCCCGCCGAGCCCGGGATCAGATTGGCCTTCGGGCGGCGCCGGGGCAGCCCGGCCGAGGTGACGCCGCCCAGCGAGGGGGCACGGGCCGCCTCGGCGGCGGTCCAGCCGTCGTCGGCCGGCGGCTCGTCGTGGGCGAGGTCGTCGTGGGCGAGGTCGTCGTGGGCGAGGGCCGGCCGGGCCGGCTCGTCGCCCGGGCCGGGCCTGCGGAACCACCCCGACTCGACCGAGGCGAAGATCGGCAGGAACTCTTCGCCCTGGTCCAGCGGGGAGCCCTCGACGACCGGCAGCCGGTCGCCGCCGGACGCCGGGGGCGGGCCGTCCCAGACCGGCGGCCGGGCCGCCGGCGGCGTGATCGGCGGCGGGGCCGGCGGTGGCACGGGCGGCGGGGTCGGCGCGGTGACGGGTGATGCGCCGGGATGGGCGAACGGCACGGTGACGGCCAGGGCCGACTGCCCGGCGCCCGAGAGGGCGGGCGACACCGCCGGGACGGGCGGGGCCACCCGCGGCACCGGGTCGGTGCGGGCCGGCTCGGGGGCGGTCACGACGAGCTCGGGCGGGAACAACGCCATGGCCACCAGCCCGGAGTCCTGCCCCGGCCGCAACTGCACCCTGATGTTGTGGCGCCGGGCCAGCCGGCCCACGACGAACAGCCCCATGCGGCGGGAGACCGAGGCGTCGACGACCGGAGGATCGGCCAGCCGCCGGTTGATCTCGGCCAGCTCGTCGGGCGGTATGCCGATGCCCGAGTCGCCGACGGCCAGCAGCGCTCCCCCGCCGTCGAACACGCTGCTGGAGACCATGACCCGGCTCCCCCCGGGCGAGAACGACAGGGCGTTCTCGATCAGCTCCGCGAGCAGGTGCACGACGTCGTTGGCCGCGTGGCCGGCGATGGCCACCCCGCGCCGGACGGTGACCGTGACCCGTTCGTACTCTTCGACCTCCGACATCGCGGCGCGCACGACGTCGATCAGCCGCGCCGGGCGGGTGCGCCTGCGGGCGGCCTCGTGGCCGGCGAGCACGAGCAGGTTCTCGCTGTTGCGCCGCATGCGGGTGGCGAGATGGTCGAGCTTGAACAGATCGGCCAGGCGGCTGCCGTCGCGCTCGCCGCGCTCCAGGCCGTCGATCAGCGAGATCTGCCGCTCGACCAGGGTCTGGGTGCGCCGGGACAGGTTCACGAACATGGCGCTCACCATCGCCCGCAGCCGGGACTCCTCGGTGGCGAGCCGGACGGCCTGCCGGTGCACCTCGTCGAAGGCCCGGGCCACCTCGCCGATCTCGTCGCGGCCGCCCAGCCCGATCGGCGGCACGAGGGGGATCTCGGGGTCGTCGGAGTCGCGGAGCCGCTCGACCATCTCGGGCAGCCGCCGGCCGGCGACCTCGAGCGCCTCGCCGCGCAGGCGGCGCAGCGGACGCACCATCGACCGGGCGATGATCACCGTGGCGGCCAGCACGAGCAGCAGCAGCGCGAAGATCATGCCGGCCGAGACCCAGGCGTCGCGCCACGCACCGGACCGCAGCGCCCCGACCCTGCCGTTGAGGGCGTCGGCGACGCGCTGCTCGACGGTGTGCAGCCGGGTGATCGTGTCGGTGTTGTCGTCGAACCAATGCTGCGCCGCGGTGAGCCGGCCCTCGGAGGGGAGCAGGGGCAGGGCGCGCGTGGCCATCGCGACGGCCCACGACTTGGTGAGCTCGGCCCGGACGACGTTGCCGCCCGCGACCGTCTTGACCAGGAAGGCGCCGTCGGCCGCCGACGCGTCGGCGCTGAACGCCTCGACGCGGGCCCGCTGCTGCGCCCGCGCCGCGACGAGGGCCTCCAGCTCGGCCGCGGTGAGCCGGCGCCCGGCCAGCAGCGGCGCGATCAGGGTGACGCGCTGCTTGGAGACCTCCTCCTTGGCGTGCGCCAGCGCCGACAGGGCGCGCGCGGCGCCGACCAGGCCCGGGTCGTCGCCGATCGTGGTGATCTGGTCCTGCAGCGCGAGGAGGGCGGTGACCTGCTCGCCGTAGGAGGAGGGCTTGGCGGACTGGCGCAGCGCCGGCAGGCCGTCGAGCCGCCTGCCGGCCTGCCGGGCCAGCTGCACGGCGCGTGCCCCGAAACCGGGACCGATCGCCCCCAGGTCGGCGCGGACGGTGCGCACGAGCCCGTCGACGAACTTGCGCTGGGCCGTCAGAGCCGACTTGTGCTGATGAGTCGCGAGATACCAGGAGGTTCTGTCACGTTCCACTGCGAGGGCATGGGCGAGTGCGCGCAGGTCGGCGGCGTATCCGAGCGCCGAGTGCATCTGCCGATAGCCGTCGAGACGGTCGACGCTGCCGAGCACGCGCTCGCCCGCCAGCAGCACGCCGGCGAGGGTGGGCACGAGGATCAGCGCCGTGAGCCGGGTCGCGACCCGCCAGTCGCGCAGCACGAACCGGCCGCCCCCGCGGGCACGGCCGCCATCGCCCCGCCGGCCGTCCGCTGTGCCGTCTTTGCGCGTGGCCACTCCCGCTCCCCCCTCGGCATGTCGGCGCATCTCCCGAAAGCCGCCTCGCCGCACGCATGCGGATCACCGATCGACGGGCGCGTCGCCGCGACCGGCGCGCAGGAGCGACCGGCCGGACCTCACCCCTCGAATACGAGTGACTACAGGAAACGCTGTGGCTCAGCGTAGCGCCATGAGCACGCTTTCGCGCACCCGTGCGCGCTGCCCCTCGTCGGTGACGGGCCGGCCGGCCCGATCCACGATGTAGAAGACGTCGACGGCCTCGGCGCCGAGGGTCTCCACGCGGGCCGCCCGGACGTCGGCGCCGCACTCGCCGAACGCCCTGCCGATACGCCACAGCAGCCCCGGCCGGTCGTGGGCGCGCACCTCGACGACGGTCGCGGTGGCCGAGGCGTCGTCGACCAGGGTGACCCGGGGCGGCGCCACCGGCACCCTGGACGGCCGCACGGAGCGGGCCCGCCGGGCCAGGCGCTGCTCGATGTCGAGCCGCCCGGCGAGCACGAGCCGCAGGTCGGCCTCGATGGTGGCCGGATCGGGCGGGGTGCCGTACTCGGGCACGACCGAGAACTCGATGACCGCCGCCGCCCCCGCCGACGCGGCGGACGCCGACCGGACGACCAGCCGGTGGGCGGCGAGCACCCCGGCGGCCCGCCACAGCAGCCCCGGCCGGTCCGGCGCGACCACGGTGACCGCGCCCTTGCCCACCCGCACGGCGCCGCCACCGTGCCGGGCCAGTGCCGCCTGCTCCTCCGACAGCGCCGGAGCCGGCATGGGCGGCGTGCCGAGCAGCACCGACCGCACGCGCCGCACGAGGTCGGCCACGAGGCCGGCCTTCCAGGAGTTCCACGCGGCCGGTCCGGTGGCGTTGCCGTCGGCGACGGCGAGAGCGGCCAGCAGCTCCAGCACCTCGCGCGAGCCGACCGCGCCGGCGACCCGTTCGATCGTCACCGGGTCGTCGAGGTCGCGGCGGGTCGCCGTCTCGGGGAGCAGCAGGTGCTGCCGCACGACCGTGCCGAGGATCTCGATGTCGGCCTGCGGCAGGCCGATGCGGGCGCCGACGTCGCGCGCGACGGCCGCGCCGTTGATCGAGTGGTCGCCGGGCAGGCCCTTGCCCACGTCGTGCAGCAGCGCGGAGATCAGCAGCAGGTCGGGCCTGGACACCTCGCGGGTGAACGACGCCGCGCCGGCGGCGGTCTCGATCAGGTGCCGGTCGACGGTGAACCGGTGGACCGGGTTGCGCTGGGGACGGTGCCGCACCCGCTCCCATTCGGGGAGGAGCCGCACCAGGATGCCCGCCTGGTCCAGCTCCTCCCACACGGGCACCGCGGCGCGTCCGGCGCCGAGCAGCGCCACCAGGGCGTCGCGCGCCTCGTCCGGCCACGGCACGGGCATCGCCGGTGACTGCGCCGCCAGCGCCGACACCGTGGCGGGGGCCAGCGGCAGCCCGGCCTCGGCGGCGGCCGCCGCCGCGCGCAGCGCCAGCACGGGGTCGCGCCGCGGGCTGACCCCACGGGCGAGCACCACCTCGCCGGCGTGCTCGACCACCCCGTCGGCGAGCGGGCGTCGCCCCCGCGGCGCCCGGCCCGACAGCAGCCGGTCGACGGTGCGCCAGGTGCCCTCGAAGGAGTGCGCGATCGTGCGGCCCGCCTCGGCGATGCGCCGCATCAGCGTCTCGGCGTCGAGCAGGCCGAGCGCGCCGGCGACGGCGTCCTGCTCCTGGAGCACCAGCCGGTCGGCGCCGCGCGCGGTGACCAGGTGCAGCCCGTGCCGGACGTCCAGCAGCAGCTCGTACGCCTCCCGCACCCTCGGCCCCGGCGCGGACGCCACCCAGGCCGCCGCCACCGCCTGCATGGCCTGCACGTCCCGCAGCCCGCCCCTGGCGTCCTTGAGGTCGGGCTCCAGCAGGAAGGCCAGCTCGCCGGCCGTGCGGGCCCGCTGGTCGGCCGCCTCGCGCAGCTCGCCCAGGCGGCGCCGGGCGTCGGCCCGCCACTCGGCCAGCACGGTCTCGCGCGCGGCCCGGGTGAGCTCGGGATCGCCCGCGACGTGCCGGGCCTGGATCAGCCCGAGCACGGCCTTCAGGTCCTCCCGGGCCACCTTGGCCGCCTCCTCGACCGTGCGCACCGAGTGGTCGAGGCCGATGCCGGAGTCCCAGACGGGGTACCAGAGGCGGTCGGCGACGGCGGCCACGTCGTCTCGGGCGTCGGGGCCCGGGACACCGTCGTGCAGCAGCACGAGGTCGAGATCGCTGCCCGGGGCGAGCTCGCCCCGCCCCAGGCTGCCGACGGCCATCAGCGCGACACCGTCCGGCCGGGAACAGGCCGTGCGGAACAGGTCGCGGAGCCAGCGGTCGATGTCGGCGGCCCGCTCTCTGCGGGCCGCCGCGAACGAGCGGGCCTCCCCTCTCATCATCCGGTCAGAGCGCCTCCGGGCCGCGTTCGCCGGTGCGGACCCTGATGACGGTGTCGACGGGGACCGACCACACCTTTCCGTCTCCGATCTTGCCGGTCTGGGCCGCCTTGACGATCGTGTCGATCACGTCTTCGGCGTCGTCCTCCTCGGCCAGCACCTCCAGGCGGACCTTGGGGACCAGGTCCACCTGGTATTCGGCGCCGCGGTACACCTCGGTGTGGCCGCGCTGCCGGCCGTACCCGCTCGCCTCGCTCACCGTCATGCCCTTGATGCCGAACTGCTCCAGCGCCGCCTTCACGTCATCGAGCTTGAACGGCTTGATGACGGCGGTGATCAGTCTCATGCGCCCACCTTCTTCTCATTCGGCTTGCCGGTCGCCGAGCCGCTCGCCCGGCCGGCCGGTGCCCCGCTGGGGACGGCCGTGTCGCCACTGTGCACGGTCAGGGGCCCGTTGATCGAGGCCATGCCCGAGGCGTGGACGGTGCCAAGGTCGTAGCCCGTCTCGGCGTGGGTGGTGATGTCGATCCCGGTGATCTCGTGTTCGTGGCTGATCCGGAAGCCCATCGTCTTGTCGATGACCTTGCCGATGACCCAGGCCATCGCGAAGGAGTACAGGCCGACGACGACCGGGCCGAGCACCTGCACGCCGAGCTGCGAGATCGGGCCGCCGTAGAACAGGCCCTGCTCCTGGCCGTCGGCGAAGGGGTAGCGGGCGATGAAGCCGAGGGAGACGGCGCCGATCGCGCCGCCCACCAGGTGCACGCCGACCACGTCCAGCGAGTCGTCGAAGCCGGCGCGGTACTTCAGGCCCACGGCGTACGCGCAGACCGCGCCGGCGACCAGGCCGAGCACGATGGCCGCCCACGGGTCCACGAACCCGCACGCGGGGGTGATGGCGACCAGGCCCGCGACCGCGCCCGACGCGACGCCGAGGGTGGTGGAGTGGCCGTCGCGCAGCTTCTCGACGATGATCCACGCGCCTGCGGCGGCGGCCGTGGCGACCTGGGTGTTCATGAACGCCAGCCCGGCGGTGCCGTCGGCCGCGAGCTCGGAGCCCGCGTTGAAGCCGAACCAGCCGAACCACAGCAGGCCGACGCCGAGCAGGACCAGGGTGAGGTTGTGCGGCCGCATCGGCTCCTTGCGCCAGCCCGCCCGCTTGCCGAGCACGAGTGCGAGCGCGAGGCCCGCGGCGCCGGCGTTGACGTGGACCACGGTGCCGCCGGCGAAGTCCTCGATGCCGAGGCCGGCCAGCCAGCCGCCGCCCCACACCCAGTGCGCGACCGGGAAGTAGACCAGCGTCGACCACAAAACGGAGAACACCACCCAGGCGCCGAACTTCGCGCGGTCGGCGATGGCGCCGCTGATCAGCGCCACGGTGATGATGGCGAACGTGAGCTGGAAGGCCGAGAAGATCATGGTGGGCATACCGGTGCCGTCGTCGGCGGTCGCCTTGTCGATGATGCTCTGCAGCCCCAGGGCCTGCAGGCCGCCGACCACCTTCTGGACGGGCCCGCCGTCCTCGAAAGCGATCGAATAGCCGTAGAGGACCCATGCGATGGAGACGGTGATGATGCTGACGAACGACATCATCATCATGTTCAGGACGCTTTTCGCCCTGGTCATGCCACCGTAGAAGAACGCTAGGCCCGGCGTCATCAGCAGCACCAGCGCGGTTGCCGCGATCATCCAGGCGGTGGTGCCGGTATCGACCTTCATTCGATCCGACCCTCCTTACATTGGGCGTGTGGCCGGCTTTCTCAGTGCGCGTCACCCCGCTCGCGCACTGGGTTCGGGCCGACACGCCGTGCCGCGACAGCGCCGCGTCCCGGCCCGGCATATCGGCCCATACGGCCACAGCGTGTTCTTTCGCCGTTTCAGGTCATGGCCTGCTGTGTTTCACACCTGTGAAACTCGGCGCAACGATGTTTCAGGAAGGTTTCGG
>JBIQJI010000046.1:35439-48910 GCA_044507605.1 Actinomycetales bacterium
GGTTTCGGTAGCGAGGAGAGACGTGCCGCACCCGCCGGCCCGCGGTCAGGCGGCGGCGAGCTTGCGCAGCCGGGCCAGGGCGTCGCGCTCGATGCGGCGCGCCCGGTCGCGGCCGATGCCGTAGCGCTCCCCCACCTCGGTCAGCGTGTGCTCACGGCCGTCGACCAGGCCGTAGCGCCACCGGAGCATCTCCTGGGCCTGCCCCTCCAGGCCCGTCAGCCACTCCTCCAGGCGCTCGCGCTCCAGCGTGGCCATCGCCTGCTGCTCCGGATCGGCCCACGTCTCGTCGGCGATCATGTCGCCCAGCTCGGTCTCGTCCTCGTCGCCGACGCCGAGCTGCAGCGACACCGGGTCGGACGCCCAGCGCCGCAGCTCCTGCACCCGCTCGATCGGCAAATCCAGCACCTCGGCCAGGTCGGAGTCGGTCGGCTCGGCGTCGAGCTCGGCCAGCATGTCGCGGCGGACGCGCATCAGCCGGGTCATCTGCTCGCCGGCGTGGGTCGGCAGCCGCACCGGGCGGGCCTGCTCGTGGATCGCGCGGCCCACCGACTGGCGGATCCACCAGGTCGCATACGTCGAGAATTTGTAACCGCGGCGATAGTCGAATTTCTCCACCGCGCGCACCAGACCGAGATTTCCCTCCTGCACCAGATCGATCAACGGCATGCCCCGGCCGGAGTACTTGCGCGCCACCGCGACCACCAGGCGCAGATTGGCCTGGATGAACTCGTCCTTGGCGCGCCGCCCGGAAACGGCGATGCGGTCGAGCTCCTCGTCGGTCGCGTCGGAGGTCAAGGTGCGGCTCCCTCTCCCCGGCGCGGGCCTGTCCAGCAACTGCTCGGCGTAGAGGCCCGCCTCGATGCGTTTGGCGAGGTCCACCTCCTGCTCCGCGCTGAGCAACGGGACCCGCCCTATCTCCGTCAGGTAGGTCCCGAGCAGGTCCCGCTCCCCGACCGGGTGCTCCTGCGTCCGATTCCCCGTGGGCCTTGCCATGCGATGGCACCTCTTCCGCCGCGCTGAGTGGTCGCCCTAAGTCACTGCCCCGACAACGTATGACCCGATGCAAAGATTCCCCATCGGAATACGACCGGAGAACGGTTCTGGATTCCTCCCCAAGGAGGATGCGGGCGCCGCGGACGGTTAAGAATGCCCGGCGAATATCCGCATTAGGCGCAGCCGGAACGGTGATTCGGTCAGCCGAGGGCGCCGCCGGCGGGCCGCAGGGTGAGTTCGGTGAGATGGGCGTCGGGGGCGGTGCTGAGGGCCACGCGGACCGCCTGTGCGACCGATTCGGGGGCCAGGTACTTCTCCGGCTCGTACGGACCGCTCTCGTGCTCGCGGACCGCCCGCTGCATCGGGGTGTCGATGCGGCCGGGGTAGATCGTGGTGACGCGCAGCCCGTGCGGCGCCTCCTCCAGGCGCAGCGCGTCGGCGAAGGCGCGTAGCGCGAACTTGCTCGCGGCGTAGGCGCCCCAGCCGGGGTTAGCGCGCAGACCCGCGCCGGAGTTGATGAGCACGACGTGTCCGCGCGCGGCGCGCAGGGCCGGCAGCAGCAGCCTGGTCAGCTCGGCCACGGCGACGACGTTGACCTCGAACGCCCGCCTCCAGTCGCCGATGGTCAGCTCCTCGGCCCGGCCGAGCGGGGAGACTCCGGCGCTGTGCACGAGCGCGTCGAGCGGCCGCCCGTCGCGGGTCAGCTCGGCGGCCCGCTCGGCGACCTGGTCGTAGGCCGTCAGGTCGACCGGCCAGGGCCGCGCGCCGCCGAGCCCGGCGGCGACGGCGTCGAGGGCGGCCAGGTCGCGGCCCCCGAGCAGCACATCGTGATCTGTGCCCAGCTCGCGCGCCACGGCGGCGCCCACGCCGCTCGACGCACCGGTGATCAGCGCGAGAGGTCGTGTGCTCATGCTCATGATCCTGCCATCGCCGGCGCCCCGGTGCCGCCTGGACGCGCGGTCGAGGCGCCCGGGCGGCCGGGGGGCACCCCGATGAGATCACCGGGATGCCCCGATATAGCGCCTCCAGCCCCGGTGGCGCCCCGCACGAGCGTCAATGCCCGATGGCCGGTTTTCGAGCGAAGGAGAGGCTCCGCAATGGCGGGGTTCCCGCTTTGCGCCCCCGTCAATCGGCGCAGGCCGCAGGTGCCTGAACTATCCCGCTACGCGGGAAGAGCCGCTCCCACCCCGAGGTGCGGGGAAAAGCACCAATCCTGCGGTGGCTCCCGGGCGGTGTCACGGCTTCGGCGCGCGGCGGAGCGGCGAGGGGAGGTCGTGGCGGCCCGAGACGAACTCCTGCACGGCGATCTTCACCCTGATGACCGGGCGTCGCCAGCGCTCCTCCCGCCGGATCGCCCGCTCCATGCGGTCCGGGCGCGGCCTGCGCGCGCCCGGCGCGAAGACCCAGCGGGCCCAGGGGGAGCCGGGGCGGGCCAGCCGCACGGCGCCCACGATGAGCAGCCCGGGCACGAACAGCCCGGCGAGCCCCGTCCAGATCTTGCCCTTGAGCAGGGTCACCACGGCGAGCAGGAAGTTGACGATCACGAAGCCCACCGCGATCTGCGATCGGGCCGGCAGCCCGTCGGGCGCGTGCCAGACGAGGGGGCGCATGCCGAGCAGCAGCAGCCCGGTGACGGCGACGGCCACGAACAGCGCGTCGACGGACGTGCGGCCCTCCTCCGACCAGTAGACGTCGCGCAGGTGCAGGATGAGGGCGAACTCGTCCAGGACGAGGGCCGCGCCCATGCCGAAGACGGCAGCGGTGACGGCGTACCACCCCGGCGACAGGCCGGACACGACGAGCCCGGAGACCCCGCCGAGCAGGGTGAGGACCACGCCGAACACCACGTGGTGGATGTGCAGCTCGCCCACGCTGACGTCACGGAACAACCCCATGCCGGCGCGGATCATCCGTACGTGGACCCGGGTGAGCACGAACGTCACGATGAGCGACACGAAGAAGCAGAACAGCGGTAACCGGTGCGTGTCCACGATGCTCTGCTGAAACCACGCCGCCACGTGCGCTCACCCCCGCTCCGACTCGCTCGTCCGGGGACGGCCCTGCCGCCTCCCCTCGCGGTGCCCTTCCGGGCCATTGCATCGGTACGACAATAAACGCCCCGACCGTCCGCGCATGTCACCCGTTGACGGGGATACGCCGCTGATGCTTGCATGCCGGTCCAGGGTCTGACTCTCAGATCTTGGGAAGGGGAGTCGTGCTCACCGTCGACGAACTGCGCGAGGAGGTCAAGGCCGGGCGCATCGACACGGTCCTGCTGGCCGTCGCCGACATGCAGGGGCGGCTCCAGGGCAAGCGCCTGTCGGCCAGATACTTCCTGGAGGAAGTGCTGGGCCACGCCGCCGAAGGCTGCTCCTACCTGCTCGCGGTCGACGTCGACATGAACACCGTCGACGGGTACGCCATGTCGTCCTGGGAGCGCGGCTACGGCGACTTCGTCATGCGGCCCGACCTCGGCACGCTGCGTCGCGTGCCGTGGCACGAGGGCACGGCGCTGCTCATGGCCGACCTGGCGTGGGCCGACGGCTCCGCGGTCGCCGCCTCGCCGAGGCAGATCCTGCGCCGCCAGATCGCCCGGCTCGCCGAGCACGGCTGGGCGGCGCACGTCGGCACCGAGCTGGAGTTCATCGTCTACGACGACGACTACGAGTCGGCCTGGCGCAGGCGCTACCACGGCCTCACGCCCGCCAACTGCTACAACGTCGACTACTCCCTGCTCGGCACCGCCCGCGTCGAGCCGCTGCTGCGCCGGGTCCGGCTGGCCATGGAGGGCGCCGGCATGTACGTCGAGTCGGCCAAGGGCGAGTGCAACCTGGGCCAGCACGAGATCGCGTTCCGCTACGCCGAGGCGCTGACCACGTGCGACAACCACGTGATCTACAAGAACGGCGCCAAGGAGATCGCCGCCCAGGAGGGCCGGTCGATCACCTTCATGGCCAAGCCGAACGAGCGCGAGGGCAATTCCTGCCACATCCACATCTCGCTGCGCTCGCTCGACGGCGAGCCGGTCATGGCCGGCGACGGGCCGCACGGGCTGTCGCGGGTGGGGCAGGGGTTCGTCGCCGGGCAGCTCGCCGCGCTGCGCGAGCTGACGCTGTGGTACGCCCCCAACATCAACTCCTACAAGCGCTACGTGCCGGGCAGTTTCGCGCCGACGGCGGTGAAGTGGGGCGTGGACAACCGCACCTGCGCGCTGCGCCTGGTCGGCCACGGCCCCTCGCTCCGCATCGAGAACCGCGTGCCGGGCGGCGACGTCAACCCCTACCTGGCGGTGGCGGCGCTGATCGCCGCCGGGCTGCGCGGCATCGAGCGCGGCCTGGAGCTGGAGGACGCCTACGAGGGGAACGCCTACCTGTCCGGCGCCGAGACGGTGCCGCGCACGCTGCGCGACGCGCTCGACCTGTGGACCGGCTCGGAGGTGGCCCGGGAGGCGTTCGGCGCGGAGGTGGTCGGGCATTACGCCAACAACGCGCGGATCGAGCTGGCGGCGTTCGACGCCGCCGTCACCGACTGGGAGCTGATGCGCGGCTTCGAGCGGCTGTGACGTCGAGCGGCCGGGACCGGGGCGGTGGACGGGCAGGCGGGCCGGCGGGCCGGTGCCGGGAGAGCGGGAGAACGGAGAACGGGACGGCATGCAGCGTTCGATGCAGCGGTTGCGGGACCGCGTCGCGGTCATCACGGGGGCCGGGGGCGGCATCGGGCTCGCCTCGGCCCGGCGCCTCGCCCTGGAAGGGGCCAAGGTGGTGTGCGCCGACGTGGACGAGGACGCGGCCGCCCGCGCGGCGGCCGAGGTGGACGGGCTGGCCGTGCGGGCCGACGTGTCGGTCGAGGACGACGTGATCCGGATGTTCCGGACGGCCCACGACTCCTACGGCAGGATCGACGTGGCCTTCAACAACGCCGGCATCTCCCCGCCCGACGACGACTCGATCCTCACCACCGGCCTGGACGCCTGGCGCCGGGTGCAGGACGTCAACCTCACCAGCGTCTACCTGTGCTGCAAGCACGTCATCCCCTACATGCGGGAACAGGGCAAGGGGTCGATCATCAACACCGCGTCGTTCGTCGCGGTGATGGGCTCGGCCACCTCGCAGATCTCCTACACCGCCTCGAAGGGGGGCGTGCTGGCCATGTCGCGCGAACTCGGGGTGCAGTTCGCGCGCGAGGGCATCAGGGTCAACGCGCTGTGCCCCGGGCCCGTGAACACCCCGCTGCTGCGGGAACTGTTCGCCGCCGACCCCGAGCGGGCGCAGCGGCGGCTCGTGCACGTGCCGATGGGCCGGTTCGCCGAGGCCGACGAGATCGCGGCCGCCGTGGCGTTCCTGGCCAGCGACGACGCGTCGTTCGTCACCGGGGCGGAGTTCCTGGTCGACGGCGGCATCTCCGGCGCCTACGTCACGCCGCTGTGAGCGCCGCGTCCGACGTCCGGCCGGTCATCGGCGTCACGTGCTACGTCGAGCCCGCCCGGTTCGGCGTGTGGGAGGAGCGGGCCGCGCTGCTGCCGTACGGGTATGTGGAGCACGTCGCGCGCGCCGGGGGGTCGCCGGTGATCCTGCCGCCCGCCGGGGTGCCCGCGGCCGTGCGGCTGGACGGGCTCATCCTGGCGGGCGGGGGCGACATCGACCCGGCGAGGTACGGGGCGGAGCCGCACCCCGCGACCGGCTCTGTCAGGAAATTTCGCGACGAGGCGGAGTTCGCGCTGGTCGACGCGGCGCTCGCCGCCCGGCTGCCGCTGCTGGCGATCTGCCGGGGCCTGGAGGTGCTCAACGTCGCCCTCGGCGGCACGCTGCACCAGCATCTGCCCGACGTGGTGGGGCACACCGGTCACTCCCCCGCCCCCGGGCGGTACGGCAGGATGCCGGTGCGGCTCGCACCGGGCAGCCGCATCGCCGGGATCCTGGCCGCCGCCACGGTCGACTGCGCCCACTACCACCATCAGGCCATCGACCGCCTGGCCCCCGGCCTCACCGTGACCGGCCGCGCCGGCGACGGCGTCGTCGAGGCGGTCGAGCTCGACGGGCAGCCCTTCTGCCTGGGCGTGCAGTGGCATCCCGAAACCGACCGCCCCGCCCCCGGCCCGCTGTTCGCCGCCCTCGTCGCCGCCGCTCGCTCGCGCGCCGCGCGGGCAGATCACGCGATCGAGCCGCCCTGATAGTCTGTCGCAGGCACCATGACCCCCCGTGCGGGAGAGCGTCCTGGCATCCGGCCAGGGCCGCCGAAGGAGCAAGCCCTCCCCGCGAACCTCTCAGGCCAAAGGACCGCGCGGAGCAGGTGCCCTCTGGAAAGCAGGCCCGCCCACGGGCCTCGCCGAAGGTGAAAGTCCGGTAAAGGCCGGGCGAATCTCTCAGGCATTGACGACAGAGGGGGAGGATGCCCACGTGCCCGCAGCATCCGACCTTGCCGAGGTGCCTCATGTCCCGTCCGACTCCCCTCCACGAGGTTCACCAGAGCCTGGGCGCGGTGCTCACCGACTTCGCCGGGTGGCTCATGCCGCTGCGCTACGGCAGCGAGTCGGCCGAGCACCGTGCGGTGCGCACGGCGGCCGGGCTGTTCGACCTGTCGCACATGGGCGAGGTGCTCGTCACGGGGCCGCAGGCCGCCGAGGCCCTCGACTACGCGCTGGTTGGCCACCTGTCCGCCGTCGAGCCCGGCCGGGCCCGCTACACCATGATGTGCGCCCCTGATGGGGGCGTGCTGGACGATCTGATCGTCTACCGGCTCGGGCGCGAGGAGTTCCTGGTGGTCGCCAACGCCGCCAACACCGGGCCGGTCGCCCGCGAGCTCGGCTCGCGGGCCGCGGGCTTCGACGCCGCCGTGGCCGACCGGTCCGAGCACTACGCCCTCGTGGCCGTCCAGGGGCCGCGGTCCGAGGCCGTGGTCGCCGGGCTCACCGACGCCGATCTCGGCGCGCTGCGCTACTACGCCGGGCTGCCCGCCACCGTCGCCGGTCACGCCGCGCTGGTCGCCCGCACCGGCTACACCGGCGAGGACGGTTTCGAGCTGTTCGTCGCTCCCGGCGACGCCGTGCACCTGTGGGAAGCGCTCATGGCCGCCGGTCGTCCCCTCGGGCTCGTCCCGGCCGGGCTCGCCGCCCGCGACACGCTGCGCCTGGAGGCCGGCATGCCGCTGTACGGCCACGAGCTGACGGCCGAGCTGACCCCGTTCGACGCCGGGCTCGGCCGTGTGGTGAAGTTCGGCAAGCCGGGCGATTTCGTCGGCCGGGCCGCGCTGGAGGCCGCCGCCGCGGCGCCGCCCCGCCGCCGCCTGATCGGCCTGGTCGCGCAGGGCCGCAGGGTCCCCCGCCACGGCTATCCGGTGGTGCTGCGCGACGGAGCCGACTCCGGCAAGGTCGTCGGGGAGGTGACCAGCGGCGCGCCGTCCCAGACCCTCGGCAGGCCGATCGCGATGGCCTACGTTTCCGGTGATACCCCCACCGCCGCACCCCTGGCCGTGGACATCCGCAGTAGTCACGAGCCGGTCGACGTCGTCGACCTGCCCTTCTATAGGAGGAACACGTGAGCAGCATCCCTGGCGACCTCACCTACAGCAAGGAGCACGAGTGGGTGGCCGGCCTCGACGAGGAGCTGACGGTGAAGGTCGGGGTCACCGCCTACGCCGCCGAGCAGCTCGGCGACGTGGTGTACGTGCAGCTGCCCGAGGTGGGCTCGGCCATCGAGGCCGGCGCTCCGGTGGGTGAGATCGAGTCGACGAAGTCGGTGAGCGACGTGTACGCCCCGGTGGGCGGCGAGGTGGTGGAGACCAACCAGGCCGTGGTCGACGACCCCTCTTTGATCAACTCCGACCCGTACGACGCCTGGCTGTTCAAGGTGCGCGTCGAGGGCGACTACGAGGAGCTGATGACCCCGGAGGAGTACGCCGCCCACATCGCCGGCGACTCCTGACCCGACCGGCCGCGACCGCGGCGGGGGCCCTTGACGGACGGATTATTGTGGTGGGCCTTGACGGTGAGGGAAGAGGAGGTGCACGGTGTCCGCGGGAGCGATCCAAGCGGCCGCCACACAAGGCCCCCGGGCCCGCCGCAGGGCCCACCACCACTCCGGCGTTCGGCTCCTTCCCCGTCTCCATCTCGTCTTCCTGCTCGCGTTCGCCCTCGGCGCCGGGCTGCGCCTGCTCGCCGTGCTCGGCTACCGGCCGGCGCTGTGGTTCTGGGCCGACTCCTTCTCCTACCTGAACGCCGCGCTGCATCCCCGGCCGCTGGAGTCGCGGCCCTCCGGCTACTCGCTGTTCCTGTGGCTGCTGCGGCCGACGGACAGCATCCAGGCCGTGACGATCACCCAGCATCTGCTCGGGCTCTCGATCGCCGTGTGCGTCTACGCCGTGCTGCTGCGCCGCACCAGGCTGCCCGGATGGGCGGCCACCGTCGCCACCCTGCCCGTGCTGCTCGACGTCCATCAGGTGCAGCTGGAACACCTGATCATGGCCGATCTGCTGTTCATGTTCCTGGTGACCGTCGCGGTGACCCTGCTGCTATGGCGGGAGCGTCCCCGGCCGGGGGCGGTCCTGCTCGCCGTGCTGCTGCTGGCCGCCGCCACCGTCACGCGGACCATCGGGCTGCCGCTGCTGATCGTGGTCCTCGGCTGGCTGCTCCTGCGGCGGGCCGGCTGGAAGGCCCTCATGGCGGCCGTGGTGGCGGGGACGATCGGGCTGGGGTCGTACATGGCCTGGTTCGACAGCGAGTACGGCGGCTACGGGCTGACGAGGAGCAACGCGTTCCTGTGGGCGCGCACCATGTCGTTCGCCGACTGCGACGTGATCGACCCGCCCCCTCCGGAACGCATGCTGTGCCCGCGCGAGCCACGCGACCAGCGCAAGCCGCCGCCCGTCTACCTGTGGGACGGCGGCTCGCCGCTCAACAGCACCGGCCTGGACGCCGAGCAGCGCGACGAGCTCGCGGGGCGGTTCGCCGCGGCGGCCATCAAGGCGCAGCCGCTCGACTTCGTGCTCACCGGTCTCGGCGACTTCGCGCACATCTTCACCTGGACCCGCTGGGTGTATCCCACGAAGGGGGAGCAGAGCGCCTACGTCTTCCCCGACTCGGCCGGCTCCTTCTCCGACGAGCCGGCGTCCGACGACTTCACGGCCACCCAGCTGACCACGCTCTACCAGGGCGAGAGCGGCGATACGATCATCGACTACCGCTTCGCCGACTGGTTGCTCGGTTACCAGGAGCAGGGGTATCTGCGCGGTCCCTTCCTCGCCGTGATCCTGGCCGTGGGCCTGGCCGGCGTGGTCGCGGCCTGGCGGCGGCTCGGCGGCGACGCGCTGCTGCCCTGGGTCGTGGCGATGGCCCTGCTCATGCTGCCGCCGCTGATCGCGGCGTTCGATCACAGGTACGTGCTGCCCGGAGTGCCGCCGGCGTGTCTGGCCGCCGGGCTGGCCGTGGGTCGGCTATGGGCGCGCCGTGCTCCGGCGCCGCACGTGCAGCCGGACCACGACGGGCGCCTCCGGCAGCCCTACCGAGCAACGCACGCGCGAGGCGGTCTCCCGATCGAGCAGTGACACGATGCGGCCCGGGTCACAGGACGGGTCGCAGGTGATGGAGGCGCGCAGCCTGCGCTCGCCCACCTGGCGCACGCGCACCCCGGTGACGCCGTCGACCTCCCCGAGGCCGACCCCGAGCACCGCCGTGCCGGCCCCGGTGCGCACGCCCCGGCGGCCCCAGCCGGTCGACAGCACCAGCCAGCGGGTGGCCACGATCGCGATCACGGCGCACAGCGCGCCCGCGGCCGGAACGATCCAGGGGTGGGCGGTGAGGAACGGCGGGATGCGGGGGTCGAGCACCGCGGCCGCCGGACGGCGGTCGCGCAGCCAGAGCGCGATCACGCCGCCGCCCACGAGGGCGAGCCCGACCAGGGCCAGGCCGATGCGGTCGCCGAGGTGGGAGCGCATGCTCAGATCCTCTTGGGCCGGAGCCGCACGACGACCTCGTGGCCGCTCTGCGCGCCCAGGGCGGCGAGCCGGTGGCCGACGGCACCGCTCACCTGCGGCAGCAGCCCGCCGGTGCGGCGGGCCTCGGTGCGGACCCGCACCTCGATGCGGCGGCCCCTGCCGCGCAGGCGCACCCGGGCGGTGTCGGCGCCCGGCACGGTGCGCGCGGCCGCCACCAGGGTGCGGCGCAGGCCCGAGCGGGTCAGCCCGGCGGCGAGGAGCGGATCGGCGGTCTCCAACGGCACCAGCCGGGGCCGGCCCGGGGTGACGGCGAGCGCGACCAGCAGCACGCCGACGACCACGAACGCGCAGGCGACGCCGGTGACGACCGGGTCGGCCCAGGGCCGGGCGGCGAGCCCGGCGAGCCGGTCGGCCAGGCGACCGGCCGGGCCCAGCTCGTGGGTCAGGTCGAGCGCGACGGCCAGCGCCTCGGCGGTGGCCGCCCACGCGAGCAGGGACGTCGCGAGCGCCACGATGATGCCGGCAGGCGTGCGCCCCGGCCGCAGCGCCCGATGGGTCGTGCGATCGTGCGGCAGGTCGGCGTCGTCGAGGTAGGTGTCGTGGTCGGCCACCTTCTCAGGGCCGTCCACGTACGCGATGGCGCTCATCGGACTGGTCACGGCATCAACAGGTACACGCCCGTGCCGGGAAGGGCCGCGCTCCCATGCGGTTCTTTACCAAGAGCCACGTCGGGTGCGACGAAGAGTTTGCCGCC
Source organism: Actinomycetales bacterium (assembly GCA_044507605.1). Lineage (GTDB taxonomy): Bacteria > Actinomycetota > Actinomycetes > Streptosporangiales > Streptosporangiaceae > Thermopolyspora. The sequence goes on from JBIQJI010000046.1 coordinate 46,115, forward strand.
ATCCCAGTTAACATGAACTCCGCTCATGTTCAATCGTGGCAAAGCCGGTTAAGCTCCGGCCATGGACGCGCGGCGACGCTACGACCTTGCCACTGCCGACCTCCGGCCCCCCTTCGCGGTGCTCGACCTCGACGCCCTGCGCGCCAACGCCGCCGCACTGGTGCGCCGAGCCGGAGGCAAACCCATCAGAGTGGCGAGCAAGTCGGTGCGGTCGCGGGCCGTCCTCGACCTCGTCCTCGCCCTCGACGGCTTCCAGGGCATCATGGCCTTCACCCTGCCGGAGGCCCTGTGGCTGGTCTCCCACGGTTTCCGCGACGTGCTCGTCGCGTACCCCACCACCGACCGGCAGGCCCTCGCCGCCCTCGCCGGCGACGCCGAAGCCGCCCGGCAGGTGACCGTGACCGTCGACAGCGTCGAACACCTGGACCTGATCGAGTCGGCCGTCACCGGCGTCACGCCGAGACACGAGATCCGGCTCTGCCTCGACATCGACGCGGGATTCGAGGCGTTCGGCGGCCGGTTCCGCGCCGGCGCCCTGCGCTCCCCCATCCGCGAGCCCCGCCAGGCCGCGGCGTTCGCCGCCGCCGTCGCCGCCCGGCCCGGCCTGCGGCTCACCGGGCTGCTGGCCTACGAAGGACAGATCGCCGGCATCGGCGATCGCGTGGCCGGGCCGTACGGATACGCGATCCGATGGATGCAGAAGCGCTCCGCCCGCGAACTCGCCGTGCGCAGAAGCGCCATCGCCCGGGCCGTCGAAGCCCATGCCGAGCTGGACTTCGTCAACGGCGGCGGCACCGGCAGCGTCGAACGCACCGCCAAGGACCCGGCCGTCACCGAGATCGCCGCCGGCTCGGGGCTGTTCCACCCCCGGCTGTTCGACTTCTACCGCGGCTTCACCGGCATACCGGCCGCCCTGTTCGCGCTCCCCGTGGTGCGGCGGCCCCGGCCCGGCGTGGTCACGGTGCTCGGCGGAGGCTACCCCGCCTCCGGCCCGCCCGGCGCCGGCCGGCTGCCACAGCCGTACCTGCCCGCCGGGCTGCGCTATCACCGCGACGAGGCGGCCGGAGAGGTGCAGACGCCGCTCCTCGGCGCCGCGGCCGACGGGCTGCGGCCGGGCGACCGGGTCTGGTTCCGGCACGCCAAAGCCGGGGAACTGTGCGAACGCTTCGACACACTGCACCTCATCGAAGGCGACCAGGTGATCGAGAGCGCGCCCACCTATCGCGGTGAAGGCAAGACCTTCCTGTGACCGACCGGCCGTGGCCCGGCCGCCCCTTCGGCCACCACGGTGACCGCTATGGTGACCGAAGCGGTGACCGCCGACGCCGGACGCGGCCACCCGGCCGCGCCGGCAGGCGGGGAATCGCCGCCTCCACGACCGCCGCTAGCGATGACGGCGACGGCGCCGCAGCAGAATGACGAGCGCGCCCACCGCGACGATCGCGCCGACGCCGATGAGCAACGGCGCCACATCGTTCGGAGGACGCCGCTCACCGGCCCACGGCTCGCCCTCCGCCCCGGCCGGCGGAACCGGCCGGTGGCCGTTGCCGGTCACCAGGTCGCCGACGGAGGCGGCCAGCTGCTTGGCGTTCGACTGGAACCTCGCCACGCCGCGCTCGGCGACCCGCTTCGGGCTCACCCGATCGGCGATCGCGTCGACCGTGCGGGCCAGCTGCGCCCGTGTCCGCTCGATGTCCCTCTCCAGCGCCGCGGGATCGGTCTCCGGCATGTCGATCCCCCTCCTCACGTCCCGGGAGTCCCCCTCGACCGCACGCTCCCGCGGGTCCGCGGTGGCCGACTCGGCTATCTCCACCATGACTCCCATTCCTCTGGGTGATCAGTGTTCCAGGTCCACGGTCCGCTTCGCACACCGAGCGGGGCAGTAGAAGCATGCCGGTAGGTTGGACCATGCCCGGCCGAGCCCGGAGACCTCGACACCCGGAAGCTCGCGGCAGACCAGGAGGATCCCGTGACCGACACCAAGCTCGCGCCCGGTGACGCGGCACCAGGCTTTACTCTTCCCGCCGCCAACGGCGATAACGTCACCCTGGAGTCATTTCGCGGCAAGCGCGTCATCCTTTACTTCTACCCCGCCGCGATGACGCCCGGGTGCACCAAACAGGCATGCGACTTCCGCGACAGCCTCGCCTCCCTGACCGCCGCAGGCTTCGCCGTCCTCGGCGTCTCCAAGGACAAACCGGCCAAGCTCGCGAAATTCGCCGAACGCGACGCGCTCACGTTCCCGCTGCTGTCCGACGAAGACCTGGCGGTCCACCGGGCATACGGCGCCTACGGCGAAAAGAAGATGTACGGCAAGACCACCGTCGGCGTGCTCCGCTCGACCTTCGTCATCGACCCCGACGGCAAAATCGAGAAAGCGTTGTACAACGTGAAGGCCACGGGCCACGTCGCACGCCTCCGCAAAGAACTGGACATTCCCTGATCAAACGGTCTCCGGGCCGCCACAACGCCCCACCCGACACCCCCCAAACCCCCACTCCACCGCTAAGATCACACACAAGGCCGGTCCCTACCGGCCCCACGGCGCCATCCGACGTATGATTCCGCCGACGACGCACCACCCCAGGGGCCGTAGCCCAATCGGCAGGAGGCCCGCGGTTTAGGTCCGCGCCAGTGTGGGTTCGAATCCCACCGGCCCCACTCGGAGGCGGGGAGGGCTGTTCGCAAGCGGAGCTTGCTCCCATGGCCTCCTCGCCGACTTCCCCCGGGGGGACGACCCCCCGGGACCCCCCCCTGCGGCGCCTTCCGCGCCCCCACCCCCCTCGCCTCGCTCGC
>JBIQJI010000126.1:0-8030 GCA_044507605.1 Actinomycetales bacterium
CCTCCCCACCGGCCTCCACCGGGGGACGACTTGCCGGAACCCCCGATGCGGCGCCTTCAGCGCCGCCACCCGCCTCGCCTCGCTCGCGCCGCCTCGTCGCGCCGCGCACTGTTCGCAAACCAAGCCTGCTCCCATAGCCTCCCCACCGGCCTCCACCGGGGGACGACTTGCCGGAACCCCCGATGCGGCGCCTTCAGCGCCGCCACCCGCCTCGCCTCGCTCGCGCCGCCTCGTCGCGCCGCGCACTGTTCGCAAACCAAGCCTGCTCCCATAGCCTCCCCACCGGCCTCCACCGGGGGACGACTTGCCGGAACCCCCGATGCGGCGCCGGAGGTGCCGCCGCCCGCCTGGGCTCGCCTCGCTCGCGGTGGCCTTGGGGGCGTTGGGTGCGACTTGAGTCGTAGGTGGGATCGGTCTCAAGGGGGAAAGGGGCTGAACTGGTTTTACGTAAAGTTGGGGCATGTTCGGCAGACTGCGGGCCTGGGGGCGGCGGCATGGGCGGATCGTGGGCGCTCTCACCGTGTCGCCGCTGGTGGCGCTCTGCCTATCGAGCCTGCCGTACTACGCGGACGGGGGAAACGCGCCCGGAAGGCACCCGGAGCCGGGGTACTGGGCGGCGGTGCTGCTTCTGGTCGCGCTGTTCGTTCCGCTGTGGTGGCGGCGGGAGCGGCCGCGTGAAGTGTTCTGCGTGGTCGCGCTGGTGTGCTTCGGGCAGTGGGCCGCCCACATCGAGCCGATGCCCGCGAACCTCGCCGTTCTCGTCGCGATGTACACGGTCGCGGCCCGGTGCCGGCTGCGGTGGGCGGTGCCCGCCTGGCTGATCACCGAGCTCGGTGTGTGGCTCGGGCTGTCCCTGTACGGCCTGAGCGAGTTCGACGTCGCCGTGCAGGGATTCCTGTCCACCTCGGCGTTCGTCGTCGCGATCTGGGTGGCGGGCATCTACGTCAACACCCGGCAGCGCTACCTGGAAGGGCTGGAGGAGCGGGCCGAGCGGGCCGAGCGCGACCGCGACCAGCAGGTGATCATCGCCAAGGCGGCCGAGCGGGCCCGCATCGCCAGGGAACTGCACGACGTGATCGCGCACAACGTCAGCGTCATGGTGGTGCAGGCCGACGGCGCGGGCTACGCCATCGACACCGACCCCGAGCAGGCGCGCACCGCCGTACAGGCGATATCGGCCACGGGCAGGCAGGCGCTGACGGAGATGCGGCGGCTCGTCGGGGTGCTACGCGAAGGCGCCGAGCGGCAGGAGGAGGAGTACGCCCCGCAGCCGGGTCTGGCGCAGCTCGACGCGCTCGTGGCCAAGGTGCGCGCGGCCGGGCTGCCGGTGGAGCTGACCGTCGCCGGAACGCCCTATGACCTGCCCGAGGGCCAGCAGCTGGCGATCTACCGGATCGTGCAGGAGGCGCTGACCAACACCCTCAAACACGCCGGCCCGGCCGCGCGGGCCTGGGTCGAGGTGGCCTACGAGGCCGGCGACGTCCGGCTGCGGGTGACCGATGACGGCAGGGGCGCGGCGGCGCCGCAGGGCATCGCCGGGCACGGGCTGGTCGGCATGCGCGAACGGGTCGCGATGTACGGCGGCGACGTCAGCGCCGGTCCGCGCAGCGGAGGAGGATTCCAGGTGATCGCGAGACTGCCGGTGAGCAGGGCGGCATGAGCGCGGCGATCAGGGTGGTGCTCGTCGACGATCAGGAGCTGGTCCGCACGGGGTTTCGCATGGTGCTGGGGGCGCAGCCGGACATCGAGGTCGTCGGCGAGGCCGGCGACGGCGCCGCCGCCGTGGAGGTGGTGCGGGGTGTCGACGCCGATGTGGTGCTGATGGACGTGCGGATGCCCGGCATGGACGGGGTCGAGGCGACGCGGCGGATCCGCGCCGAGCACCCGGACGGCCCGCGCGTGCTCATCCTCACCACGTTCGACCTCGACGAGTACGCGTTCGCCGCCATCAAGGCGGGCGCGGCGGGCTTCCTGCTGAAGGACGTGCCGCCGGGCGACCTGATCAACGCGATCCGCACGGTGCATCGGGGCGACGCGGTGGTGGCGCCGAGCACCACGCGGCGGCTGCTGGACCGGTTCGCGGCGCAGCTGCCGCCGGACGAGCGGCTCGTCCGCCACGACGGGCCGGACCGGCTGACGGCGCGCGAGCGGGAGGTGCTGCTGCTGGTGGCGCGTGGCCTGTCCAACGCCGAGGTGGCCGAGCGGCTCGGGCTGGCCGAGGCGACGGTGAAGACCCATCTCGGCCGGGTGCTCGCGAAGCTGGGCCTGCGCGACCGCGCCCAGGTGGTGGTGCACGCGTACGAGACGGGCCTGGTGCGCCCGGCGGATGGGCCGAAGGGCTGACGCGGGGTCCACCGAAGGTCGCACTGCGGCCCCGGCGCCGCGCCGGTCGGCGCAGGTGAAGCCGGTTCTCACGGCCGAGGAAGCGAAGCCGCCGCGTTCGTAGCGTTGATCCGTCATGACGGAATCGACGGGCGATGGAGGAAATACCGGTGGCGATGACCGGATCGCGCGGCGACGCGGCGGAGCAGGCGGCCGGGGGATCCCGGTTCGCGGTCACCGCCCGCGGGCTGACCAAGGTGTACGGCACGGGCGACGCCGAGGTGCGGGCGCTGCGGGGTGTGGACGTGGACTTCACGACGGGGGCGTTCACGGCGATCATGGGCCCGTCGGGCTCGGGCAAATCGACGCTGATGCATTGCCTGGCCGGGCTCGACACCGTCACCTCGGGCGAGGTGCGCGTGGGCGATGTGGAGATCACCGGCCTGAGCGACAAGCGGCTCACGCGGTTGCGCCGCGAGCGGGTCGGGTTCGTCTTCCAGGCGTTCAACCTGCTGCCGACGCTCACGGCGGAGCAGAACATCCTGCTGCCCCTCGACATCGCGGGGCGCAAGGCCGACCCCGCGCTGTTCGACCGGGTGGTCGACACGATCGGGCTGCGTGATCGGCTGGGGCATCGGCCGGCGGAGCTGTCCGGCGGCCAGCAGCAGCGGGTCGCCGTGGCCCGCGCGCTGATCGGCAGGCCGCAGGTGATCTTCGCGGACGAGCCGACGGGCAACCTCGACTCGCGCAGCGGGCAGGAGGTGCTGGAGCTCCTGCGCGTCTCGGTGCGGGAGCTCGGGCAGACGATCATCATGGTGACCCACGACCCGGTGGCCGCCGCGTACGCCGACCGGGTGGTGTTCCTCCGCGACGGCCGGCTGGTGCACGAGGTGACCGGGCCCACGCCGCAGACGGTGCTCGACACGCTCGTCCGGTTGGAGGGCTGACGATGCTGACGGCGATCATCGCCGGGCTGCGGGCCCACCGGCTGCGGCTCGTGCTCAGCTCGCTGGCGATCACGCTGGGGGTGGCGTTCGTGTCGGGCACGTTCGTCCTCACCGACTCGATCGAGGCGGGGTTCACCCGGGCGTTCGCGGCCGACGCGACGAAGGTCGACGTCGCGGTGCTGCCACGCGGGGAGGAGGACCGGCGGGAGGTGCCGTACTCGCTGCTCACGCAGGTGCGCGGGGTGCCGGGCGCCGGCGAGGTCCAGGGGGTCGTCTCCGGTACGGCCGCGCTCGTCGGCAAAGACGGCAAGGCGGCCGGCAGCGTGGCGACGGCCGGCGTCTCCATCGCGCGGGGGCGGCTCGGCCGGGCCGTGATCACGTCGGGCACGGCGCCCGTCGCGGCCGGGCAGGCCGTCCTGGACGAGAACACCGCGCAGACGCGCGGTTTCGCCCCCGGGGACACGATCACGGTGCTGGATCACGAGCAGCGCCCGCACCGGTTCCGGCTCGTCGGGCTGATCGACGTGGGGGCGGACACCGAGCTCAACTATCGCGGCGCCGTCGGTTTCACGCCGGACGTGGCCCGGACGATGACCGGGGAGAAAGGGCTGCGGGAGATCGACGTGGCGGCGGGCGACGGCACGTCGCGCGAGGAGCTGCGCGACGCCGTCGCGGAGGCGGTCGGCCCGTCGTACCGGGTCGTGACCGGGCGGCAGCTCGCCGACGAGCTGGCCGCCAAGAGCAACGCGGACACCGAGACGCTCGCGATCGGGCTGCTGGCGTTCGGGCTGGTCTCGCTGCTGGTCGCCGCAATGGTGATCTACAACACGTTCACCATCCTGGTCGCGCAGCGGCTGCGGGAGCTGGCGCTGCTGCGCTGTGTCGGGGCGGCCAAGGGGCAGGTGTTCGGCTCGGTCATGGCCGAGTCGGCCGTGGTGGGGCTGATCGCCTCCGTGGCGGGGCTGCTGCTCGGGTACGGCCTCGGGGTGGGCGCGCTCGGCCTGTTCAACTCGTCCGGCATGCCGCTGCCCGAGGGAGCGGCGACGCTCGCGCCGCGCACGATCGCGGTCGCCCTGGTCGCCGGCCTCGCCGTGACCGTCGTGGCCGCGCTGCTGCCGGCCCGCGCCGCCACGGCGGCACCGCCGGTCGCCGCCCTCAACACGGTGCCGGAGCGGCCCACGGTGACCGCCGGGGCGGTGCGGATCGGGGCGGGGCTGCTGCTCGCCGCCGCCGGCACCGGGGCCACCGCGCTGGGGCTCACCGGGCCCACCGGCCAGCCGGCACTGATCAAGGTGATCGCGGGCGGCGTGCTCGTCTTCCTGGCGATGCTGGTGCTCGGGCCGATCCTGGTGGCGCCGCTGAGCGCGGTGACCGGCTGGCTGCCCCGGCGGCTGTTCGGGGTGCCCGGGCGGCTCGCCGTGGTCAACGCGCGGCGCAACCCGAGGCGCAGCGCCACGACCACCGCCGCGCTGACCGTGGGCGTGGGGCTGATGACGCTCATCTCGGTCGTCGCCGCCTCGTCCCGGGTCATGGTGACCGAGCGGATCGACGAGCAGTTCCCGGTGGAGTACCAGGTTCAGGCGCAGAGCGGAGGCGCTCTCACGGTGCCGGGCGCGATCGCCGCGGACCTGCGCCGCCGGCCCGAGATCGCCACGGTCGCCGAGGTGCGCCGCGCCAGGGTCACGGTCGACGGGGCCGGCGCCGAGGTCGGCTCGGTGACGGCTCGGGCGCTCGGCACCGTGGTGCGGCCCAGGACGGTGTCGGGCTCACTGGCCGGGCTGCGGCCCGGTGACGCGGCGCTGTCCGAGGAGGCGGCCAAGCGGTTCGGTGCGCGGGTCGGCGACACGGTCGCGCTGTCGGTCGGCGAGCCGGCCGAGCGGGCGGCCGAGGGGGCGGCCAAGAGCCCGACAGGCCGGGGGCGGCACGTCGTCCGGGTCGTCGCCGTGCTGCAGTCCACGGTGCTGCTGCTGCCCGACCTGCTCGTGCCGGAGGAGGCGTTCACCGCCTACTTCGGCCAGGTCGGCGACAGCCAGATCCTGGTCCAGGGGCGGGACGACGTGCCCGTGGCGGCGGCCCGCCGGGCGGTCGAGGCGGCGGCGCAGCCGTACCCGACGGCGCAGGTCATGAGCGTGGCCGAGCTCAAAAGACAGCTGAACTCGTCGTTCGACCAGTTGCTGCTGCTGGTCGCGGGGCTGCTCGCGCTCGCCGTCGTCATCTCGCTGCTCGGCATCGCCAACACCCTCGCCCTGTCGGTGCACGAACGCACCCGCGAGTCGGCGCTGCTGCGCGCGCTCGGCCTGACCCGGGCGCAGCTGCGCGGCATGCTGTCGGCCGAGGCGCTGATCCTCGGGCTGATCGGGGCGCTGGTCGGTGTGGTGCTCGGCCTGGTGTTCGGCTGGGCGGTGCTGCGCAGCCAGGAGGTGAGCCCGCCCTTCGTGTTTCCCCTGGGGCAGGTGCTCGCGATGATCGCGGGGGCCGGCCTGGCCGGCGTGATCGCGGCGCTGGCGCCGGCCGGTCGCGCCGCGCGCGCCTCGATCGTCGACGCGCTCACCGCATGACGCCGTGGCCGCCCCCGGCGGCGGGGGCGGCCGGGGTCAGCGGGGTCAGCGGGGACGGTGGCCCGGCCACTGCTCGGCGACGATGTCGGGGGCGAGCAGCGGGCGGATCTCCAGTTCGCCGGTGGCGCCGTCGATGATCACGCAGCCGCCGCCCACGACCTCGGGCAGCACGCTCTGGTCGTGCGGCTCCGGCTCGCGGGCCCAGGCGACGTACCCCGCGTCGAACGCCCACAGGCCGACCTCGGTGGCGTCCTCGAAGCGGCGGGCGCCGTTGAAGTACTCCTCGGCGAGGGCCCGCGCCTGGTCGGGGGTCAGCACAGCCGCCTGCCCGCGGCGTCGACCACCACGCAGAACACCCCGGTCACCACGCCGTAGGGCGCCTCGACGGTCATGTGGCCGCGCTGCGCGTCGATCCACAGCACCTCGCCGGAGGCGTTGACGGCGTTCCAGGCGTGGCTGCCGCCGCTCGGCCAGCGGGTGATCAGCAGCGCGGCCGAGCCGTGACCGCCGCTCAGCAGCCGCTGCGCGATCGGGCCGAACGCGCGGCGGCCCTGCCCGACGTACTCGAACCGGTGGCCCAGCCACTGCTCGGCTCTGGCCACTCCCCCGGCCTCGCCGGTGAGCAGCGGCCGGCCCACCCGGTCGTACTCCGGGCGGCGCGGCGCCGCCACCACCGGCTCGCCGTGCCAGGTGGACATGACGGCGAGGGCGCAGTCGACGGCGTTGGTGGCGCGGAACGGGTCCTCCGACGGCCCTTCGGCGTTGATGAGACGGATCCAGGTGCCCCGCGGGTCGGGAAAGCGGCCCTGGCCGTGCACGGCCTGCACGAGGTCGGCCTGGGCCTGCGGGTCGGGGCGGGCGAGCCCGCCCGGGCGGTCGTAGGGGCGGGCCAGGTCGAGCGGCGGGGGGCGGCCGGCGAGATCGAACCAGCCTTCGCGGAGCGCGTCGTCGAGCGTGGGGGTCTCGGCCGCCAGCTCGTAGTCGCGCCAGCGCCAGCCGCCCGCCACCACGGGGTTGTAGACCCCGGTGGGCAGGGTCCAGCGGTGGCCGCGAGGGCCCCTGCCGCGCCGGCCCGCGATGTTGGTGAACACGCGCCCGCCTTTCGCACTCGACCGCTCCCGATGGTAGGAGCGGGCCGCCCGCGGCCAAGGCGGGTTGGCCGGGCCTTACCCGGTGCGTTACGGCCCGCTTACCCGGCTCAGCCGACGCGCACCGTGCGCGAATCCCAGCCGGTCGCGCCGTCGGGCGCCGGGGGCGCGGGGTTCGGGGTCTGGGTGTAGCCGCTCGCGTCGGTGGCGCGGCACTGGATGGTGTGCTCGCCGGGGGTGGCGACCCAGTCGTCGACCACCCACTGCCGCCAGGTGTCCGGGCCGGGGACGTCGGCCAGCCGCGCCTGCCGCCACGGCCCGTCGTCGACACGCACCTCCACCGCGTCGACGCCCTTGTGCTGGGCCCACGCCACCCCGGCGATGGTGGTGCGGCCGGCCGGGATGTCGCCGGTGGCCGGCACGTCGATGCGCGACTGGGTCTTGATCGGCCCCTTGGCCGCCCAGCCGCGCGGCGTCCAATAGGCCTCGTCGGCGTCGAACCGGGTCACCTTGATGTCGGTGACCCACTTGGTGGCCGAGACGTAGCCGTACAGGCCGGGCACGACCTGCCTGGCGGGGAAACCGTGCTCGATCGGCAGCGCCTCGCCGTTCATGCCGACGGCCAGCAGCGCGTCGCGGCCGTCCATGACGACGTCGACCGGGGTGCCGCAGGTGAAGCCGTCGGTGGAGGTGCTGAGCAGCATGTCGGCGCCGGAGCGGATGCCGGCCTCGCGCAGCACGTCGGCGAGGCGGGCGCCGAGCCAGCGGGCGTTGCCGACGTAGGGCCCGCCGACCTCGTTCGACACACAGGTCAGCGTGACGTCGGCCTCGATCAGCGGGCGGCGCAGCAGGTCGGCCAGGGTGATCTCCACGGGCCGGTCGACCATGCCGTGCACGCGCAGGGTCCAGTCGGCGGGGTCCACCCGCGGCACGACGAGCGCGGTGTCGACCCGGTAGAAGTCGGCGTTCGGGGTGACGAAGCGGGCGAGGCCCTTGATGCGCAGGTCGGCGCCCGCGGGCAGCGGTGCGGCCGGCACGGCCGGCGGGGGCAGCCGCAGCGCCGACCTGGCCTGCTCGACCCGCCTGCCGCCCGACAGGGCGCGCCCGGCGACGCC
>JBIQJI010000047.1:0-48881 GCA_044507605.1 Actinomycetales bacterium
CGGCACCGGTCGAGAGCCAGTCGATCTAGCCTCCAACTTCGCCGGGGCGGTCCAGCGGATCAGGTGGGCGGCGTCGGTCACGTGGACGGCCGACCAGGTGTCGGTTCCGTCGCCGATGTAGCCGGAGACGCCGTGTTTGCGGGCGGCGGCGGTTAGCCAGGTCACGAAGCCCCAGTCGCCTCGGCCGTGGACGCTGGGGGCGAAGCGGATCGCCATCGATCGGATGCCGCGATCGGCGGACTCCAGGGCGAGGTTTTGCGATCCGCCGCGGTCGGCGTCGGGGCCCACCTCGGGGGAAGGGTCGGACTCTTGGACTGGGCGGCCTTGGTGATGCCGGACAGGCCATTGGCGATCATGAACGGCTTCGACAAGACGATCCCGTGGACGATCTCGCCGCCTGCCTCGACGCCCTGATCGAGTTCCTCACCGCGTCCGCTACGCGATCGGCCTACCGGGGCGCTGCTCGGCGAGGCGGTCGGAGAACTTCTCCGGGCCAGCGACCCTCTCGGTGAGAGCGCCGCAGCGGTCATCGCCAGGGCGCTTCCCGGCGAAACCCTCGCCATCCCTATGCCCCGGGCCACGGCGCACCTTATCGGCCCCGTCTTCTACTGGCTCCGCAGCGGACGCGACCCACGCGACCTCGACGTGGGTGCCGTACTCGTCGACTTCCTCCACGTCGCCGCGCCCACGCTGGCCGCTGCACAACACGCAAGGTGACGGCCGAAGAGGGTCCCGGCTTTGCCACAGACATTCTTCGTTGCGGGATGGCGACCGGTGCCATTCACCGTGGCGGCGGCGCGTTCACGAGTTTGCTGGTAACCCCGCGAAGTTCACGAACTTTCGGTCACCTACCTTGTGCACCAACGCGGTTGGCGCTACCACGCTCGCCGTCGCCGTCCACGACGCTTACGGGACTATGTCTTGCTAAGGCGAATGTTTCCGTATGAACGTCGCCTCGATACCCCCAACGGAGCACACTGTGGCCACAGAATCGCTCAGCGGAGCCGCTCGTTGTCCTCGTTCAAGGCAGCGAGGAAGGCGAACCATTCGGCCCGGGTGAAGTAGAGCTTGGGACCGTCCGGGTTCTTCGAGTCACGAATAGCGACGCAGGCTTGAGGCCCGGGCTTGTGATCGGCGTCCGGGATAGCTGCGACCAGGGCCAGCTCTACGCAATTCCCGCCGGTGCCGTTAGAGTGACTCGACTTGCGCCAGACCGGAGGGCAACCGTCCTTCGGACCATTGGTGCTCGTGTGGCTCACTTACATCCTTTCCGCCGCCTGCGCGATCAGAGATCGGCTCTCATCAGGGCCGAAGGCACGTGCACGCAAGTGATCGAACAGTCTGGAGTATGCCTCGATATCAATCGGATCTTCCAGGTAGATGCCTCCTCGCCAGTACTCAAGGTACACGAGATCCTGATCCGAGGCTCGGGGGAATCTCAGCAGGCTGAACCCTCCGTTCATCGCCGGATGGGCACCGCTGCTGAAGGGGAGAATCTGCACGTTGACGTGATTCAAAGCTGACAGGTCGGCCAATCTTTCGAGTTGCTCGGTCATCACCCGGCTGCTGCCGACCTTTCTGCAGATCACCGCTTCGTTGAGCACGACCCACATCTCCGGTGGATTCTCGGAGTCCAGGCGTTCCTGACGTTTCATCCTGATGGACAGCATGCGCTCCAGGTCTTCTTCGGCTGGAACGACGGGTTCGGCTCGTGTCACGGCCCGCGCGTACTCGCGCGTCTGGAACAGCCCGGGAACGTACTCCGACTCGTAGGCGTAAATGGCGCAGGCGTCACCTTCCAGGCCAACGTAGTTCTGGAAGTACTCGGGGATCGCCTCGGACATCTTGTCCCACCAGCCCCGTTTGCGGGCATCACGGGCCAGTTGGAGCAGCATCTCCTTGGTTTGCCGCGAAACCTGGTAGATGTCCAGCAGCACGCTGACATCCGCGACGCGGGCGCTGGTCTGTGCCCCTTCGATGCGTGTGATGGTCGGCGGCGAGCAGCCGAGTTGCTCGGCCACCTGCTCGCGGGACAGCCCTGCCTCCTTCCGGAGGCCGCGCAAGATCGCGGCCAGGCGCCGCTGGCGAGCCGATGGGCTGCGCTGTGCCGACATGAAACCTCCCGAGATCCGGGCACAGTCTTCTACCGTGATCTTGCCTTATCAACTTGTCTTAGTTCACTCTCGTTCTTGTTGCAGTCTGCGCTTAGATCAAGGCAGACTTAGCCCATCGTAAGCGATCCACTACCGAGAGAGCTCATCGGTCCCGCGAGCAACGCCAGCAGCCGCCAGGCCGCATCCGTACCGTTCTCCCTCACCTGACATCGGAGTGAAGCGCCCAGATGGACAGGATCCACATGCCGTCAACGACAGGGCCGACCAGTCCGCTCATTCGAGTCGTACGCCGACGCGACCGCCCGTCATCACGAGGAGGACGGCGGGAGCCGACGTCCGATGCGGCAACTCGGCGGCCGAACTCCGTCGAGGGTCGCTCGGCGGAGCCTCCGCCTGCCCTCAGCGGCGAGGACAAGGAGGCGCTGTGAGCAGCAAGCTCGGTGAACGTCTCGGATCCGTGGCTCTGCCAGGGATCGCAGAGTCGGTGCCAGTAGCAAGAAGCTGGGCCCAGGTCGTGCTGCTCGCGGATAACCGCTCCCCCGAGGACGCGCTCGTGGTGATCAGCGAACTCGCCGGCAACGCCATCCGTCACACCGCGTCGGGCCGGCCAGGCGGCCGACTGACGGTGAAGATGCGGAAGGCCGGCGAAGGACTCGTGCGCGTCGAAGTTGTCGATCAGGGCGCACCCACCATACCGGTGCCCCGCGAACCCGACCTCGAAAGCCTCACGGGCAGAGGCCTATGGCTGATTGATCAACTCTCCGCCCAATGGGGCACCGGGATGCTCGACAAGCACCACCGAACCGTCTGGGCACTCATCCCTGCACCTCGCGCGACGTCCGCCTAGGCCCACGAACAAGCCTTCATAGTCGGAAATGGGTGTGGGTCCCTCAGGCGCTTGAGCTTAGGATCGGCTGCATGGCGCTGCGACCTGTTCAGGTGAACTTCAAGGCTCGGGACGACTCGGCGCTCGGCGGGTTCTGGGCGGCGGCGCTGGGCTGGGGTGTCTCCAGTGAGGGTCCCGGTGTGACGAACCTGGAGCCCGAGGGGTTCACCTGGCCGGACCCCGAGGGCTTCTACATGGATTTCGTCGCCGTGCCGGACCCCGAGACGGTGCAGTATCGTGTGCACCTCGATCTCGCCACCACCTCGGTCGCTCATCAGGCGGAGCTGGTCGCGCGTCTGCGGGAGCTCGGGGCGACGCCCGCCGACGTGGGGCAGGGCGATGTTCCGTGGACGGTTCTGGCCGACCCGGAGGGCAACGTGTTCTGCGTGCTGGAGCCTCGGGAGATCTACCGCGATGCCGGGCAGATCGCGGCGGTGGTGGTCGACTGTGCCGATCCGCGGGCCATGGCGCGGTTCTGGGGCGAGGCGATCGACTGGACTGTGCACGAGGTCACCGACGATCTCGCGACGCTGCGTTCCGACCAGGGTGTCGGCCCGTATCTGGAGTTCGTTCGCGTGGCCGGGGAACCGGCCGTGTGGAACCGCGTCCATCTCGACCTGCTGCCGCACCCCATCGACGCTCAGAAGGCGGAGGTGGCCCGGCTGCGGGCTCTGGGCGCCGTCCCCGCCGATGTGGGTCAGGGCGACGTTCCGTGGGAGGTTCTGGCCGACCCGGAGGGCAACGAGTTCTGCGTCCTCGGCCGGGGCTGACCCTACGATTCGTCTCTCCTGCCCTATTCGGCAGGACTGCCCTTCTCACCCCGACCCGAATGGCGGGGGCACCGCGGAGTTCATCGGTAACATTTTCGGGTGGCCGAAGCCTGGGAGTGGGACGAGACGCTGTATGCCGGAAGTGCCGCGCATTATGTCGTCGGTCGTATGCCTTACCCGGTCGGCCTGGCCGACGCCATTCGCGATGAGCTCGGCCTCGACGGGCGGGGCCGGTTGCTGGACGTGGGGTGCGGTCCCGGATCACTGACGCTTCTGCTCGCGCCCCTGTTCGAGGAGACGGTCGGTGTGGACGCCGACCGCGACATGATCGCACACGCTTCTCGCCGTGCCGCCGAAGCCGATGTCGCCGGCGTGCAGTGGCGGCATATGCGGGCCGAGGACTTGCCCGCCGGCCTCGGCGCCTTCCGGATGGTCTCGTTCGCCCAGTCGTTTCATTGGATGGATCGGCCCCTTGTGGTCCGCCGGGTCCGCGGCATGCTCGACCCCGGCGGCGCCTGGGTCAATGTCCACGCCACCACCCATCGAGGTGTGCCGGGTGACGACCCGTTGCCGTTTCCGCGTCCGCCTGGGGCCGCATCGACGAACTGGTCGCACGGTATCCGGGTCCGGTACGCCGCGCCGGGCAAGGCCTGCTGCCCAACGGGACTCGTTCCGGCGAAGAAGAGATCATGCGAGATGCCGGATTCACCGGGCCGGCCAGGATCGTGGTCGGCGGCGATCAGATCGTCACGCGGGAAATCGACGACATCGTCTCGGCGGTGTTCTCCCTCTCCAGCTCTGCGCCGCATTTGTTCGCCGCGGATCTGGCAAAGTTCGAAGGCGACCTGCGTCGCCTGCTGGCAAGGACATCGGACGATGGCCGGTTCTCCGAGCGGACCCGAGAAATCGCCATTGTGATCTGGCGGCATGGATCCGGGAACGATCGCGCTTGACCGCCGAACTTTTCGCCGAGGCCGCACTGTACGCCTATCGTTTCCCTGCCGCCCGTGCCCACATCGGCGGGCCGGAAAAGAATTTTCTGATCACCCAGGCCGGGTGCCCCTGCTGGTGGTCGAGTGCTGCGCGTGCCGGATGGGAGCCGTGCCTACCCAGTGGCGGTAGGCGTCCATGTCGACGTTGCCGCCGCACAGGATGGTGACCACGTGGCGACCGGCGAAGCGGTCGTGGTCTTCGAGGATCGCCGCTATGCCGAGCGCGGCCGAAGGTTCGACGACCAGGCCGGCGTGCTCGAAGAGCATTCGCATCGCGGCGATGATCGACGATTCCTGGACCAGGACGGCGTCGTCGGCGACCAGTAGGAGGTCGTTCAGGACGGCCGGGATGGGGCATCGGCCGGCGACGCCGTCGGCGATGGTGTCGGTCGAGTCGGTGGTCACCACGCGCCGCCTGCGCCACGACTGCGTCATCGCAGGTGCGCCCAGCGGCTGGACGCAGATCACCTCGACGCCGGGTGCCAGGGCCTGCAGCACGTGACCTACGCCGGTGGCCATCGCCCCGCCGCCCAGGGCGATCAGGACGGCGTCGTACGGCGGGACGGTATCCGCCTGCTCTGGGTCCACCAGTTCCAGGCCGATCGTCGCCGCGCCCTCGCAGGTTTCGATGTCCAGGCTGTCTTCGACCAGCCGGATGCCGTCGTGCCGGGCGATGGCCGCGGCCCGCTCGCGGGCCAGGTCGAAGTCGCCGTCCACGAGTTCCAGCTTCGCGTCCAGCGCACGGATGCGTTCGAGCTTGGCCGCGGGCACGAAACGCGATGCCACGACGGTGACGTCGAGGCCTCGTTTGCGGCCCGACCATGCGAGGGCTTGGCCGAGGTTGCCCGCGCTGGCGCACACCACGGCCCGCGAACCGTTGCCGCTGCCTGCGAGCAGGCTCGTGACCATCTCGGTGCCGCGGCCCCTGAAGCTGCGGACCGGGTACGCGGTCTTGAGCTTGATGCTCACGGCGCATCCGAGGCTCGGTTCGAGGGCTTCGCAGCGATACAGCGGGGTGTCGAGGAAGACCGGGTCGATCAGGGTGCGTGCCGCCCTGATCCGGGCGGTGTCGAGGCGCGTCTCGCGCATGGCACCACACGCTGGCCGTCTGGCGGTGTCGGGCCGTGCGCCGGCGGCGGGGCTTGCGCCGCCGCCGGCGGAAGGCGGTGGCGGCGTCCTGTCGGCTCGCGTCTTCGATGGCCGGGTCCTGGTGCCGGCCGTCTCTCGAGCGCGCATGAGCGTCTTGGCGTTGATCGTTTCAGGGGGTGCCGACGGAAGCTCTCGGCGGAGGGTTGACGTTGCGGCCGCCCAGGTCCTAATGTTGCTGATAACTCATTCTTAGATCCTAATAACCCTATTGGTAGACGCTCCGGCATCGTTGGCGATACGCCGAGAGGAGCTTTCGCATGGAGTCCATGCGAATTTCCGCGCGCGGGGTTGAAATGCGTTTCACGCGGCGCGGACAAGAGCAACTGGTACTGGCCGACCTGAGTCTCGACATTTCCCCGGGAAGTTTCGTGACCCTGCTCGGGCCGTCCGGCTGCGGGAAAAGTACGCTGCTGAAGATTCTCGGCGGAATACTTGCCCCGACCGCCGGCACCGTGATCATCGGCGAGCAGGAGGCGGTCGCGGCGGTGAAGGGGCGGCGCATCGGGCTCGTGCCGCAGCGGCCGGCTCTGCTGCCGTGGAAGACGGCGCTGCAGAACGCGAGCATGCTGCGGCAGATCGCCCACGGCGAGCGGGCGGCGGACTCGCGGCGGGCCGCCGAGCGGGCGCTCGACCTGGTCGGGCTGGCCGGGGCGCACCACAAGCTGCCGCACGAGCTGTCGGGTGGGATGGCGCAGCGGGTGTCGATCGCCCGTGCGCTGGCCATGGATCCGGCCATCTTGCTGATGGACGAGCCGTTCGGGGCGCTCGACGCCATCACCCGTGACGAGATGAACGTGAAGCTCGCCGAGATCTGGGCGGCCACGGGGAAGACCATCGTGTTCGTCACCCATTCGATCACCGAGGCGGTGTTCCTGTCCGACACGGTGCACGTGATGGGAGCCGATCCGGGTCGTGTCGTGGAGTCGCTGCACGTCGAGCTGCCGCGGCCCCGCGACCGGGACGTGTTCAAGGACCCCCTCTTCGCCGAGTACGCCGACCGGCTGCGTGCGCGGCTCGAACCGAAAGCGGTGGCGTGACCATGGTGTCCATTCGCAAGGGCGCACCGGCGTCCGAGGGAACCCGCGGGAACGGCGGCAAGGCCGGCGGGGTGCCCGGCGGGGTGGTCGGGACCTGGCTGTCGCGGGTGTGGCCGAGCGCGCTGGTGCTGCTGGCCGCGCTCGTGCTGTGGGAGATCGTGGTCGAGGCGTTCGGGATCTCCGATTTCGTGCTGGCGAAGCCGAGTGAGTGGATCGCCGAAATCGGCCATTCCAGGACTCTGCTGCTCACCGCGACCTGGGTGACCACCGAGGAAATTCTCTACGGTTTTCTGTTGAGTTTCCTGGTGGGCGTGGTGCTCGCGATCGCCACGGTTCGCTTCCGCTGGCTGGATCGTGCCATATATCCGCTGGTCGTGTTCTTTCAGGTCGTGCCGAAGGTGGCGCTGGCGCCCATTTTCATCCTGTGGTTCGGGTACGGCCTGGCGCCCAAACTGCTGCTGATCGTGGTGATCGCGTTTTTTCCGATCACCATCAATATGATCGTCGGGTTGAAGGGTATCGACGCGGAACTGCTGTTGCTCATGCGGTCCGTGGGGTCGACCCGCAACCAGATCCTCACGCGGATCCAGATCCCCACCTCGCTGCCGTATCTCTTCGCCGGGCTGCGCATCGCGATCACGCTGGCCGTGATCGGGGCGGTCGTCGCGGAGTTCTCCGGCGCCGAGGACGGCCTCGGCTTCCTCATCCAGTACGCCTCCACCCAGCTGGACACGCCGTTGATGTTCGCGGCCCTGACCCTCGTGTCGCTGCTCGGCCTCGTCCTCTACTACGGCCTGTCCCTCATCGAGGTCGCGCTTCGCGGCCGATTCCCCCACATCAAGACCGACCTCACCTGATCCTCATCCTTGGGCGCTAGGAGCCACCATGTTCATCTTCACCTCGGCTCGGAAGGCCGCCGGCGTCATCGGCGCGGCGTCCGCCCTCTGCCTGATGACGGCCTGCGGCGGCGGGGGCGACGCCTCCTCCGGCGACTCCGGTTCGGCCGCAACCGACACGGTCACCGTGCAGCTCGACTACCAGCCGCGGGGCAACCACGGCATGTTCTTCGTGGCCCGTGAGCTCGGCTATTTCGAGCAGGAGGGCATCACGGTCAAGGACATCAAGACGGGCACGGGTTCGGCCGACGCGCTGCGTCTCGTCGGTAGCGGCCGCGCCGATTTCGGTTTCGGCGACCTGCCGACCCTGGTGACGTCCCGTACGCAGAACGTTCCGGTGAAGGCCATCGCGGCCGTCAACCAGACGTCGCCGCTCGGCATGTGCACGGTGAAGGACAAGGTGCCGCTGAAGTCGCCCGCCGACCTCAAGGGCCTGACGGTGGGCATCCACCCGGCCGGGTCGACCTTCATCTTCTACAAGGCGCTGCTGTCGGCCAACGGCATCGACCGTAGCGAGCTTCGGGAGGTCACCGTCAAACCGCCGTACGAGAACTATCTGCTGCAGGGGCGGGTGCAGACGGTGCCGTGTTACATCGACGCCGAGGTGCCGCTGCTTCAGCAGCACGCGGGCGGTGAGGGGTCGCTCGACATCCTGCTCGGCTCGGACGCCGGCTACAAGGCGTACGGGTCGGGGCTGTTCACCAGCGACAAGATGATCCAGGAGAAGCCGGACCTGGTGCAGCGGTTCACGAACGCGTACCTGAAGGCGTTCGACTACACGGTGAAGAACCCTGACAAGGTGGCCGAGATTCTGGCGAAGAGCTCGCCGGAGCAGGCCGGCAACGCCCCGCTGTTCAAGGAGCAGCTGCAGGCCGACATCGAGCACACCTTCACGAGCGACACGACCGAGGCCCATGGGCTGGGCGCCATGGATCCGGACATGTGGAAGACCACCATCGACACTCTCGCCGCGCAGAACGTCCTCGAGGGCAGTGCCCCGGCCGTGGACGACGTCTACGACGAGACCTTCGTCGATGCGTACAACGGCAAGCACTGACGATCACGAGAGCGGAGTAATGACGACCACCGTTGAGCAGATCGGCCGCCACGCGGAGATTTCCGGCGCCGGGTTCGCCGGGCTCACCGCCGCCACCGCGCTGGCATTGCGCGGATGGACGGTGCGCCTGCACGAGAAGGCGCCGGAGTTGCGGGAGCAGGGTGCGGGGATCGTGCTCTGGCACAACAGCCTCAAGGTTCTCAAGGCCATCGGCGCCTACGACGAGGTGATGTCCGATTCGATGACCCCGCCGTACTACGAGACCCGGGTGCAGCACGAGAGCGTGTCGCACGAGGATTTCGGCGGCCTGCCGTGGCGCACGATGACCCGTCCCCACCTGCACAAATGCCTGCTGAACGCCGCGATCCGGGCCGGTGTGGAGATCCGCACCGGTTCGGAGGTGGTGGCGGCCGACCCGAGGGGCACCCTCACCCTGGCGTCGGGGGAGGTGCTGAAGGCGGACCTGGTGGTGGGGGCCGACGGGGTGAAGTCCGTGGTGCGCGACTCCATCGGGTTCAAGCAGGAGCGGTGGCGGTCCCGTGACGGCATCACCCGGTTCCTCGTGCCCCGCCACAAGGCGGAGCTGGGTCCCGGGGAGTGGGACAACGTGATCGACTTCTGGATGCTCACGCCGCGCTACCTGCGGGTGCTGTATGTGCCGTGCAACGAGCGGGAGCTGTACATCGCGCTCGGCGCGCCGCGGTCGGACGAGCAGGGCAGTCGTACGCCGATCGACCTGGATCTGTGGACGTCGACGTATCCGGAGCTGACGCCGGTGCTGCGGTCGGCGGCGGTGGCGAGCGACCCCCGCTACTACGGGTACCAGACGACGGTCGTCGAGGAGTGGAGCCGGGGGCGGGTGGCGCTGGTCGGCGACTCGGCGCACGCGATGTGCCCGGCGCTCGCGCAGGGCGCCGGGTGCGCGATGACCAACGCGTACACGCTCGCGGAGGCCGCGACCGAGGCCGCCGATGACGAGATGGAGGGCGCGCTGGCCCGCTGGGAGCGGCTGGAGCGGCCCATCACCGACCGCTGCCAGAAGCGTTCGGCCGACTACGCGGCCACGCGGGGCATGGCGGAGGGCAACCAGTTCACCATCGAGAACCTGGAGACGGCCCTGTACGACCCGACGAACCCCAATCGCCACGTGCTGGCGATCGGCGACCGGTGAGGAGCGACGATGGCCGACAGTAGGACCGTGGCCGCCGAGGAGGCGGTGCGCCAGGCCTATCAGGTGCGCCGCTGGGTGAGCCTGGTCGAGGAGACGCTGCACGAGAACGGCCCGGCGGCCGGGGAGCCGCTGGTGAAGGCGGTCTGCGGTGTCGTGATCAAGAATCCGTTCGCCGGAAGGTACGTGGCCGACCTGTCTCCCTTGACCGAGCCGAGTGCCGCGCTGGGCACGGCGCTGGGCGGCCGGGCGGTCGCGCTGCTCGGCGGGCGGGAGCCGCAGAGCTACGGCAAGGGCGGCATCGCCGGTCTCGCCGGGGAGCAGGAGCATGTGGTGGCCTGCGTCACCACCGTCTTCGGGAACGCGTTCCGGGAGACCGTGGGGGGCGGCGCCGCGTGGATCTCGTCGGTGACGAAGACCGCCGCCGCCGGCGCGAGCATCGACATTCCGCTGGCGTACAAGGACGAGCTGTTCGTCCGCTCGCACTACGACGCCGTGACCCTGTCGGTGCCGGACGTGCCCCGCCCCGACGAGCTGCTCATCTGCGTGGCCGTGGCGACGGGGGGCCGGGTCCATGAACGCGTGGGCGGCATGACGCTGGCGCAGGCCCGCGCCGCCCGCTGATCGATCTCCCGGAAAGGTGTCAAATGTCTCACAACGATGATCTTTACGGCCAGGACGACTCGATCGCCAACGTGCTGCACGTCCTCGCCAGGGCGCACCGGATCCTGGAGATGGAGGGGCACGGGGACATGTCGATGGGGCATCTGTCGTACCGTGACCCGTTCGGGCGTGGCCTGTGGCTGAAGAAGGGCAACCTCGGCCTGGAGGAGGTCGGCCCCGCCGACTACATCCTCATCGACTTCGACGGCAACGTGCTGGAGGGGCAAGGGCTGCGCCACCTGGAATGGCCGCTGCACGCCGAGATCATGCGCGCCCGGCCCGAGGTCAACGTGGTCGGCCACTCCCACCCGTTCTACGCGACGGTGTTCGGGGCCACGACGGCCGAGCTGAAGCCGATCAACAACCATGGCGTGTGGTTCGCCGAGCACGGCGTCGCCAGGTTCTCCGACACGAGCCACATCATCACCACGCCGGAGCTGGGCCGGGCGCTGGCCCGGACGCTCGGGCCGTGCAACGCGGTGCTGCAGGCCAACCACGGCGCGTCGTTCGTGGGCAGGAACGTCAAGGAGGCCACGCTGGCGGGCATCTTCCTGGAGAAGGCCGCCCAGTTCCAGCTTGCGCTGGCGTCGTCGGGGCTGCCGTACGAGGTGCCGGACGCCGACGAGACGGTCGAGAAGTTCAACCGCATCTACCCGGAGCGGGCCAAGAACAACTTCTGGATGTACTTCAACCGCAAACTCGACCGGCTGGAGGGGCGCAGCGCCTGACGGCCGCCCGCACGCTCGCCGATCGCGTCACGAAACATAGAGGGGTCACCACAGATGAGCGTTCCCAAGGTATGCGCGGTGATCGGTGCCGGGAGCATGGGCCCGGGCATCGCCGCGCTGCTCGCCCGCTACGGCGCCGACGTACGCCTCAACGACATCGCCCAGGACGTGCTCGCCCGCGCCGAGGGGGTCTGCGCGGGCGCGGCCACGCACCTCGACGAGCTGGAGGTGCCGGTCACCCCCGGGGGTTCGATCAGGTTCGAGCTCGACCAGGGCGCGGCGTTGGACGGCGCCGACCTGGTGATCGAGGCGGTGCCGGAGAACATCGAGCTGAAGAAGACCGTGCTCGCCCGCATCGAGGCCGCCGTGCGAGACGATGCGATCATCGCGACGAACACCTCCGGCATTCCCATCTCGGACATGGCGGTGGCGATGACGCACCCGGAGCGGTTCATCGGCATGCACTGGTCCAACCCGCCGCACCTCATCCCCATGATCGAGGTCGTCAAGGGCGACCGTACGGCCGCCGAGGTCGAGTCGCGGCTGATCGGCATCGTCGAGTCGTTCGGCTACGCGGCCGTGCGCGAAAAGGAGGTGCCGGGCTTCGTCGAGAACCGCGTGCTGTACGCCGTGCTGCGCGAATGCCTGTCGCTCGTCGAGCAGGGCGTCGTCTCGCAGAAGGACCTGGACACCTGCGTGAAGTGGGGCATCGGCTACAAGCTGGCCGTCATCGGCCCGATGCGGCTGCTCGACATGGCGGGGCTGGACATCTACGAGTCCGTGGCCGGCTACCTCAACAAGGACCTGTCCACGCAGGGCGGTGTTCCGTCGCTGATCACCGACCTGACGGCCCGGGGCGCGCTCGGCATGAAGACCGGGGACGGCCTCTACTCCTACGGCGAGGGCGACGTGGCGGCGAAACGCGCCGACATCGTGCGCGGGCTGGTCGCCACGCGCAAGACGCTCTCGGCCATCACGCCGGTGTGATGGCGATGGCAGACGTCGCATCGGGCAGCGCGGGCGACCCGGCCACCGGCCCGGCCGGGCTGCGGCACGTTCCCGCCGGCGCCGTCGAGCTGTGCGTACGCGACCGGGGCTCCGGCCGGGCGGTCGTGCTGCTGCACGGCACCACGGCCACGCTCGGCGTGTGGGACGGGGTCGTCGACCGGCTCGGCGACCTGTCGCCCGGCGGTGTCCGGACCATCGCGGTGGACCAGCGGGGGCACGGCAGAAGCGGCAAGCCGGCGACGGGCTACGGCGCGGCCGAGTACGTCGCCGACGTGGCCGCGCTGATCGAGACACTCGACTGCGGCCCCGTGGTCGTCGCCGGGCATTCGCTGGGCGCCCGCAACGCCGTCGTCCTGGGGGCGGCCCGCCCCGATCTCGTCGCCGGCGTGGTGGCGGTCGACTACACGCCGTTCGTCGAGCCCGAGGTGCTGGACCGGCTGGACACCAGGGTGCGCGGAGGCGACCGGACCTTCGGCTCGCCGGCGCAGATCGAGGAGTATCTGCGCGCCCGCTATCCGCGCATGCCGGCCGATGCCGTGCGGCGCCGCGTCCGGTACGGGTACGTGCCGGCCGACGGCGGTCATCGCCCGCTGGCGGACCCGTCGGCCATGGTGCAAACGGTGGCGGGGCTCCGGCACGACTTCGCCGAGGAGACGAAGACCATCACGGTGCCGGTGACCCTGCTGCGCGGAGCGGACAGCGCGATCGTGTCCCGGGCGGCGTACTCCGCCACCAGGGAGCTGCGTCCCGACCTGCGCGCCGTGGAGGTGCCGGGCGCCGACCACTACGTGCCGGAGGAGCAGCCCGGCGTCGTCGCCGCCGAGATCGCCCACATGCTCGCGCGGACACGGTGAGCCCGGTGCGAACCGGACGCGCCGCCGCCGAACACTCGAACCGAGGAACATCATGCCACTGAACATCAAGGACCTGACCGTCACCGCCGACGGCTTCGGCCCCGGCGAACGCATCCCCGACCGGCACGCCGCCGACCACGGCAACGTCCCGCCGGAGATCCGGATCACCGGGGTGCCCGAAGGCACCGTCGAACTCGCGCTGATCATGCACGATCCCGACGCGCCGCTGCCCCACGGGTTCACCCACTGGGTGGTGTACGGCATCGACCCGGCGGATCCGCGCGTGAACGGCGCGGGGGGCCGCCGTCGCGAGGGCCCCAATTCCCTCGGCGAGCG
This sequence comes from Actinomycetales bacterium, assembly GCA_044507605.1. GTDB lineage: Bacteria > Actinomycetota > Actinomycetes > Streptosporangiales > Streptosporangiaceae > Thermopolyspora. The sequence continues at coordinate 13,659 of JBIQJI010000047.1, forward strand.
CGCCTACACGGGCCCGCAACCACCCGCCGGGCATGGTCTACACCACTACTATTTCTGGGTGTATGCTCTCTCCGCTCCTGTTGCCGGCGAGCCCACGCGGGAGGAATTCCTCAGCACGCACGGCGATGACGTCATCGAGCAGAACCGGCTCGTCGGAACGTTCTCCGCCTGACCGCATGACCACACGCTCCCGTTGATAGGGCTTCGGGGCGTCGCGTCGCAGTCAGGGCGAGCAGGAAGGTGAGCGCACCTTGTTGGAGCGGGAACAGCGGGAGCCGAAGGAGCGGACTCCGGGGGTCGACAGCGCCAGGCGGGTGCTGAGGGTCCTGCTGCAGTTCGCCGAGGGGCCGCCGGGCCGCAGCGTCGAGGAGATCGCGCGTTCCATCGGCATCTCCGTCCCTTCCGCCTATCGGTTCGTTTCGCTGCTGCGCGAGATGGACCTGGTGGAGGAGAACGGCGGGGGCACCTACGTCCTGTCGCCGCGGATCATTCTGCTGGCCCGCAGCGCCGAGCAGGCGTTCCCGGTGTCGAAGGTGCTGCGCCCCCTGGTCGAGCGGCTGTCCAAGACGACCGGCGAGGCCGCCCTGGTGATCCGCAGGGTGGGCGATTTCGCCACCTGCGTGGTGATGAGCCAGACCGAGCACACCATCCGGTTGTCGTTCGAGCCCGGTCAGATCATGAGCCTGCACCGGGGCGCCGGCCCCAAGGTGCTGCTGGCCGCCATGGGCGACGCCTGGGCACGGCGCTACTTCGACCGCCTGGACACCGCCCCTCCCTCCCCCGAACGCGACGCCATCCTCGAAGAGCTGGCGCTCATCTCGTCCCGCGGCTGGTCCCGCAGCGCCGCCGAGGTCGACGAGGGGGTCTGGGCGGTGGCCGCCCCCATCGAGGTCGGCGGCAGAGTGATCGCCGCCGTCAGCGTCGCCGGCCCCCAGTTCCGCATCGACGAGGCCCGCGCGGCCCGCATTCAGGACGAGGTGGTGGCGAGCGCCGCCGAGCTGTCCCGGTCGCTGAGCAGCTGGCGCGTCTGACCCGCAATCCCCCGCCCGCATCCCCGCCGGGAGGCGGGCGTGCCGCGGATGTTCGGGACGGCCCGGTCCCGCTCCGTCTCCCGCCCTCGGCCGAAGCCGCGTTCACCGCTTCTTGGCCGTGAACGTGAGGTGGGTGACGCCCGAGGGCGTCGAGACCGCTTCGATGTCGTAGGCCTCCTCCAGCGCCTCCAGGCCGTCCCACAGGCGGACACCGCGGCCGAGCAGGATCGGGACCTGCACCACGTGCATGTGATCGACCAGCCGCTCGGCGAGGAAGTCGCGCACCACCGTCGGCCCGCCGCCGATGCGTACGTCCCGGCCGCCTGCCGCCTCGCGGGCCCGCTTGAGGGCCTCGCCGGGCGAGGCGTCGATGAAGTGGAACGTGGTGCCGCCCGCCATCTCGATCGACGGCCGCGGCCGGTGGGTGAGCACGAACACCGGGGTGTGGAACGGCGGGTCGTCGCCCCACCAGCCCTGGTAGCCGGGGTCGTCCTGCCAGCCGGGCGGGCCGAACTTGCCGGCGCCCATGATCTCGGCCCCGATGCCGGGGCCGTGCCGTTGCGCGAACGCGTCGTCGGCGCCGGTGCTCCCGCCCTCGTCGCCGATCATGTCGTGCCACATCCGGGTGGCCAACATCCACTCGTGCAGGCGTTCGCCGGCGTGACCGAACGGGGTGTCGGGGGCCTGCCCCTCGCCCGTGCCGAAGCCGTCGAGCGAAATGGCGAAGTTGTGAACCCGTACCTCGGACATCGGAATGCTCCTTCGATGGTCGCCGTTGCCGCCGGCGTCGGCCGCCGGCCTCTTCGGGCCGTGGCCGCAACCTTCGCGGGACGGTCGGCGGGGCGGCAACAGTACAAGGAGACGATGTCCCGAATCCTGGCTCTCATGTCGTTCCGGCGGAGCGTGCGGCGGGCCGGGAACTCGCTCGCTCCCGGCCCGCCGGTCACGCCGCCCTGCTCAGGGCCGGTCGATCAGGCGGCGGTGCAGGTGACGGTGGCACCGGCGCCGGTTCCGGTGCCCTGGAATCCGAGGGTGGTGGACTGTCCGGCCGACAGCCGCCCGTTGTAGCTCTGGTTGGTGACGGTCACGGTGCCGCTGGAGCCGGAATTGACGCCGTTCCACATGGACGCGATCGCGGCCCCGGAGGGCAGGGTGAGGGTGAGCGTCCAGCCGTTGATCGCGGCGCTGCCCGCCGTGACCTCGATGGCGGCGACGAACCCCTCGTTCCACTGGTCCTGCACGGCGTAGGTCGCCGAACAGCCCTGTGAGTCGCCGTCGCCGGACGTCGGCGTGACCGTGGGCGTGACCGTCGGGGTGGGCGACTGGGAGGGGTCGCCGTCGAGCGTGAGGTTCTTCTGCTGGACCTGCCACTCGGTGTGGCACAGGCCGCAGTCGGGGCCGACGAAGTTGGTGCCGGCCGAGATGTCGCCCTTCAGCCGCCACTTGAGGTAGAGCACCGCCACACGGCCGAACTCACCGCCGTTGGGCTGATCGTAGGTGCCGCCGTGCCCGACGTTCAGGTTGCCCATGAACGCGGGCAGCCCCGCCGGCAGCTTGCCCCAGTCGTCGATGGCGTTCGGGTAGGCGATGTCGCTGGGCCCGCCGATGAAGTAGGCGATCGGCTTCGTCAGCCGGTAGAGCTGGTAGTCGTCGGCGTCGTTCAGCAACCCGCTGCTGAAGATGGTGGTCGTGGTGATCCGCGGGTCGTTGGAGACGGCGTACGCCTCCAGCCCGCCGCAGGACCAGCCCCCCACGGCGATCTTGCTGGTGTCGAGCCTGTCGTAGTACTTGCTGCCTTGGCGGCTGTTCTCCGACACCGCCCAGTCGATGGACTGGGTGAGCATCTGCGCGTTCGTCGAGCCGGAGCCGTAAGGGGCGCCGCTGGCGATCGCCAGGAACCCGTGGGAGGCGATCTCGCGGAGGAAGTTCTGCTGCGACAGCCCGTTGGCGGAGCAGCCTCCGTTGCCCCACACGAAAATGGGCATCTTTTCGGAGGGCAGGGTGTCGGGCCGGTAGATGGTGTGATTGGGCAGTCCGCCGGAGGTCTCGTAGTCGGCCGGGTAGGGGCCCGAGCCGCCGGCTGCCGCGGCGGCCTGCGGCATGCTGAGCGTCACTATTCCAGCGCACAACGGAACGACCGCGGCCGCCACTATCGCGCTGATGATCGAGCGTTTTCTCATTTCGCCTTCCGAAGGTGTCATGACTGCGCTCTGTGTCGGGTGGCACGCGGCGCACGCCGACCAAGCCCGGCAAAGGGACGACCACTTCCATCGGGGCCGGGCCGGTCGGCGCCGACCGGATCCGGATATCGACGAGGCGAACCATCGACGGCACACTGTGCTCGCGTCAGGCGGTACAAGCCGATGGAAGTAGTGTGTAGTTACTATCGCCATGGCTATAAAAAGTGTCAATAAATCCTCGTTCGCCCGGTTAAGCCACGTATGCGCGAATGGGAAACGCGCCCGACGCGCTCGGAGCAGAAACGGGCCGCACGATCCCCGAATCTCCGGGGGCGGCCGTCACGGCTTTCCGCACCCTGCGCGGGGAGAAGGGCCGGCAAGGCCGTTCCGCCGCAGGTCACAGCGCATGCCCACGCCGACGCGCCGGTGAGCTCTCAGCGGACCGGCATCGACCGGGGGCCGCCGCGCCCCAGGTTCCGGTGCGCGCTCCCCAGCGGCCCGGCGGCCGGGGCGGGTGATGAAAGTTTCGTCCTCACGTCCCCGACGACCGGGCCGAAACAGCGCTTTTCACCACCTGAAGACGGCCGGTCCAAGACCCGATCCGGGCCAATTGCGCACACGATCGTCAAACATTCGGTGATCTATGGCCGACCCCGACCGGATTTTCCGTGGCGGGCGAGCAGGTCACCGACTCGGTGCAGGGAACGGGGCCCACTCGCTGATCGCGAAGCCTGTTCCCTCGCGGCGGATCTCGGCGGCGCTGTGGCCGGGGAAGTGGGCGGGGAAGACGAGGGTGCGGGTGTCGGCGGCGCGGCCGAGGACGCGGCGGCGGGTTTCGCGGGCCTGCGCCGGGTTCTCGCAGAAGCAGCTGTTGTAGCCGGGCTCCAGGATCTGCGCGGGGCTGTGCAGCAGGTCGCCCACGAACGCGGCTCGGTCCCCGCCCGACGACAGCCAGAGCACCGACGAGCCCGGGGTGTGCCCGGGCGCCGGCTCCAGCGTGAGGTTTCCGTCGATGCGGTACGAGCCCTCCCACAGCCGGTCGAGTCCGGCCTGATGCACGGGCGCCACGCTGTCGCCGAACACGATGTGGCCGCCCCTGCGGCGCAGCCGATCGAAGTCCGTGACGGCGGGCGGGCGCCTGCTCTCGTTGGCCGGGAGGAAGTACTCGTAGTCCGCGCGTGGGATCACGTACTCGGCGTTGGGGAAGGTCGGTGCCCAGGCCCCGTCCTGCCACCGGGTGTTCCAGCCGACGTGGTCGTAGTGGATGTGCGTGTTGACGACGACGTCCACGTCCGCCGGCTCGACGCCCGCCCGCCGCAGGTCGTCCAGGAACCCGGTGTCCAGGTGGTCGAACATGGGCACCTGCGGGCGGTCGCGCCCGTTGCCGACTCCGGTGTCGACGACGATGGTCCGGCCCTCGCTCCGGATCACCCACGATTGCACATGACAGCGGTACGCGTCGGTCTCCGGGTCCCAGAAGTCCGGTGCCAGCAGGGCCTGGTGCTCCCGCCAGAACTTCGGCGGGGCGTCCGGAATGATCTCGCCGACCGTCCTGATCGGCCCCCGCCATTCGAGGACACGGGTAACGGTCACGTCCCCCAGCTCGATGGTGTCCGCCATGGTCGTCACCTTCCCTCCGGCTCTCCGGTCGAACCGATGTCCGATCAAGGTTCGCAGACAGGGGCGCGGTCCCGTCGAAGGGGGTTCCCGCAGCATGGTGGACCCGTACGGTCTTCGACCGCGCCCGCGGCCACCGGGCACGAGACGGGCCCGCCGGTGACCGCGGGCCCGGGGGCGGCTCGCCCGGCACGCATGTGACCCCGAAGCGGCCCCGAAGCCGTGACCGGCCACGTCCGCCGGGCGGGGGCGGGACGACGCCGCCCGGCCCCGAGGAGGGCGCGGGGCCGGGCGGTGGCGTGCGGGTCAGCCGGGGTAGGGGCGGTTGAAGCGGGGCGGGTCGAAGTGGATGTAGCGGGGCGGCCGGTCGGGATTCAGGGCCTGCGCGCGGGCGTTCATCGCGGGGGCGGAGGTCGCGGGCCAGTGGCCGGTGCGCAGCCGGTCGAACATGGTGCGCAGCGCCGCCTGCTGCTCCGCCGCCGAGAAGGAGCAGTGGCCGACGGTCTCGGTGTAGGTCTGGCGGAGCATGCGGTTCGCTCCCGCCCGGCGCACCGTCTCCTCGTACCACTGCTGCTGGGCGACGGTGGAGATCTGGTCGCCGGTGCCCGACAGGGTCAGCACGGGGATCCGCAGGTCGCCGTCGAAGACGATGCCGCGGGCGAACCGCTCGACGGCGTCGGGGTCGGCCGCGATGCGGGGCGCGTCGGCGAGGCTCTTCAGGTCGGCCCGCAGGTCCAGGCCCGCCGCCTTGTACAGTTCGCGGACGGTGCGCTGGAGGGCGGGATCGGCCTTGCGCAGCTGCTTGGCGTAGTCGACGCCGGTGTTCCACGACGGGTTGCCGCCGACGACCTCCATGAGCGTGCGGCGGCTGCTCATGGCCTGCCCGATGTAGGGCAGGGGGCCGCCGGCGAGCGCGAGGTAGGCGCCCTTCTCCATGGCGGCGGCGTCATGGGGGTCCGGGGGCGGCGCCTCGGACCAGTCGGGGTTGCGGCCCCAGGCCGGCAGCTGGCCGATCGCGGCGGCCAGGGCGATGCGGGCCCGCCCTTCGGGGGTCTGCTGCGCGGCGCCGAGGGCGTCGATCCAGGCCTGCTGGGCGCCGGGGACGTCTTCGGGGATGTCGATGACCGGCAGGCCGGGTGCGACCAGGTGTTCGAGCACGAAGACCGTGTCGAGCTTCTGGTTCCACTGGGCGACGGAACCGCCGAGGCCGCCGCACATGGGGACGGCGGCGTCGAAGACGTCGGGGTGGACCTGGGCGACGCCGGCGGAGACGAAGCCGCCCATGGAGGCCCCGGAGTCGATGGCGTACCGGGCGGGGCCGTAGGCGTCCTCGAAGCGGGCGAGCGCTTCGGCCTGGTTGTCGATGGCGTCGCGGATGTGCCAGCCGGTGATCGCCCGGCTGGTTCCGCCGCGGGCCACGCCGTCGGCCAGCAGCCGCGCGGTCAGTTCCTCTGCCGGGCCCGAGCCGGCGAAGTCGAGGGCGACGACGACGGTGCCGTTCCAGTTGGCGGGGACGACGAACTCGTAGGGTGTGCCGTCGGCGAGGGTCCCGCGGTGGGGGGGGGGGGGGGGGGCGGAGCGCGGCGGGCGGGGTGTCCCCCGGGGCGGGGGGGGGGTGGCGGCGGCGGCCGGGGCGGAGCCCACGACGGTCGCCAGGGCGACGGCCAGGCACAGACCGGCTTTGCGGCGTTTCACAGCGACAGTCCCTTCGACTCGACCGTCCAGCCGTCGGAGCACAGTCCGCAGTCCGGCCCGATGAAGCGCGCCCCGGCGGTGCGGTCGCCGCGCAGGATGTAGTCGAACCAGGCGGCGGCCACCTGCCAGCCGGTGGTGGCCTGGAAGCCCGAGATCAGGCCGGCGTGACCGGCCTCCGGGTCGCTGGCCAGGACGGCGGGCACGTCGAGCAGGGCGTAGTTCTCGACGCTGTTCTGGTAGGCGACGTCGTCGGTGCCGCCGTTGACGAGCAGGGTCGGCGTGTGCAGGCCGGCGAGCCGGTCGCGGCCGAAGCCGCCGAAGAACGGGTCGGGGAAGTATCCGGTGTTGAATCCGGCGACGGCGTCGACGATGGGGTCGGTGCCGGCGGCGAGGGCCTCGATTCCGCCGCAGCTGTGGCCGAGCACGCCGACCCGCGTCGAGTCGGCCCGCCCGTCGAACTGCTTGCGGGCCTGCTTCGACTCGGTGGCCCAGTGGGCGGCCGCGAGGAGCGCCTCGGGGTGCGCGGTCGTCTCTTCGGGAGTGCTGGGGACGGGGAACTCGTCGAGCGCGCCGTTGGCCACGACGATGTATCCCTGGGAGGCCAGGCCGGTCAGGTACGTGATCGCTTCCAGGTTGCTCGTGGCGCAGGCGCCGTTGCCGTAGACGATCACCGGGAGGCTGTTCTTCGGCAGTGCCTTGAGGTCGGCGGGGCGGTAGACGGTGTGCCCGGGCAGCCCGGCGGCGGCCTCCCGGACCGTGGGCAGCAGGGCCGGCGCCGAGGGTGCGTGCGGGTGGGGCCGGGGCGGTGGCGGGTTGTGGGCGGACGCCGCCGAGGCGGCTGTGGACCCGGCGAGCACGACGGCTCCCAGGGCGGCCGCCAGCAGGGTCCGCGCGGTCATGGAGCGGGGGAACATGTCGCGTTTCCTCCACGGCAGATGAACGGGCAGGGGGTGTTGGCGCGGGACCGATGACTTCCGCGCATGGCGATGCGAACGACCAGCAGCCGCTGTGACGCACATTACCGTCGCCAACATTGACGATCGTTCAGGTTTATGTCGCCCATGTCAAGAAGGAAAATCTTGGCGTCCATCCCCGGGAGGCCTGTGCGACCAGGCGGCGGACCGGCCCCGCACCTCCCCGCCTCTGCGGGATGGGCCGGGAAGGACGGATGAAGCCCAGCGGAAAACCACCGCCGAGCACGGCAGTGCGGCAGCCGACGGGTCACTCATTACCGTCGATACATCAACGACCGTTAGTATTTCTGTCGCCAATATTGATCGCGATGTCTGCGTGCGACCCGGCCGCGCCCGTCGGGCATCGCGTCCTCCCATCCGGGCGTGATGGCGTTGGGACGCCGCGCATCGAAGGTCTGAGGGACGCGCCGACGCGCCGCGGGCGCGGTCCCGGAGGCCCCTAACATGCGCGCCATGAGCACGCACCGATTCCGCCTCACCGCCAAAGGGCCGTTCGACTTCGGCGCATCGCTGCGCTTCGTCAAGGGCTGGCCGCCGACGAGCGCGCTGCCGTCCGATGGGCGGGCGCTGCGGTTCGCGTACTGCGCCGAGGCCGACTGGCTGCCGATCGGTGTCACGGTGACGGCCGCGCCGCAGGGGGTGGACGTGGAGACGACGCGGCCGGCCGGGCCGCGGATCCGGGACGAGGTGGCGCGGATCCTCTCGCTCGACGTGGACGGCGGCGGCTTCGCGGAGCGGGGCGCGGCCGACCCCGTGCTCGGCGACCTGCAGCGGCGCGCCCCGGGCCTGCGGCCGGTGGGTTTCTGGAGCCCTTGGGAGGCGGCGTGCTGGGCGGTGATCGTGCAGCGCTCGTCGATGCTCATCGCCTCCCGGATCAAGCAGCGCATCGCCGAGCGGTGGGGGGCGGCCGTCACCGTGGACGGGCGGACGTACGCGGCGTTCCCGCCGCCCATGACGCTGCTCGACGCCGACGGGCTCGGCCTGCCCGCGCAGAAGGAGGAGTGGGTGCGCGGGCTGGCCCACGCCGCCCTCGACGGCCTGCTCACCGGCGAGCACCTGCGCGCGCTCGCCCCCGATGCCGCGCTCGCCGAGCTGCGCGCCATGCCCGGCGTGGGGCCGTTCTCGGCCGGCCTGATCCTGATCCGCGGCGCGGGCGCACCCGACGCCTTCCCGGGCGACGAGCCGCGCCTGTTCGCGATTTTGCGCGAGGCGTACGGCCTGCCGAAGGACGCGCCGCCGTCGGCGTACCGGAGGCTGGCCGAGGCCTGGCGGCCCTACCGCTCCTGGGCGTCGTTCCTGTTCCGCTCGACGGGCTACGGCCTGCTGGACGATCGGCAGGACGCGCCGGGCTGACGGCCCGTCGCCGGGCGGAACGGCTCGGCGGCCCGGATGGCGTCGGCCTTCTTGCCGGTGAGCAGCCGGTCCAGGTTCGGGAACGGCGCGTGGACGAACGTCACGTCACCGGCCTGCGGATCGACGCCTTCCGCACTGAGGGCGGCGGTGACCGCGAGCTCGCCCACGGCAGGGGAGGCGGGGATCGCGATCGTCTTGCCCTTGAGGTCGCCCACCGTCTCGATCTTCGACGCGCCGGCCGAGTTCGTGCCCTTCCTGCGCCGGGCACGGCGGTTCGCCGGGGCGGGACGGCGGTCAGGGCCGGGGCCGGACGTATCTCACCCAGACGTCGCCGGTTTTGACCTGGCCGGTGAGCCGGACGACGACGCCGTCATGGGCCAGCGGCTCCGGCGGGCGGTTGTGGACCGCGCCGAGCCGTTTGCGGACGACGTCCTCGTCGCGCACCAGCCACCCGCGCGGCACCCTGACCACGAGGTCGCCGAACCAGGAGGTGATGCCCACGTCGATGACGACCTCGGCGTGCGGGCAGTCCGCCGCCGTGAAGTCGATCTTGACGGTGCCCCAGCGCCCGGCCCGGGCGCTGATGAAGGGCGGCACCGTCCAGCGCCCCGACTGCACGACCTTGCCGCTGCGGGTGTGCAGTTCGAGCGCGTCGCCCGCGTACGCCGGAAGCGGCGCCGCCGCACGCGCCGGTGCCCCGGCCGCCGACGGGCGGCGGGTCAGGACCTGCGGGTGGCCGGCCTGCGGGAGGTCGGCCACGAGGTCGTCGAGCTCGCCGCGGGTGCGCGCGCCGAGGGCGCGTTCGATCCGCTCGTCCAGTTCGTCGAGCGTGATGTAGCCCTCGCCCGCGGCGTCGCGGAGCACCTCGGCCACCCGGTCGCGGTCGCGGTCGCCTGCCCGCACGTCTCGATCGTCGGTCACGGCCACCAACTTAGAAGGGCGCGGCCCACCCGGTCCAGGGCGGCCCCGGCGGGGCCGGCGCAGTCCGGCGCCGTCCGGGGCCCGGAGAGCGGCGATGCCGGGCGCGGCGGTCCGCCCGCCGACGGCCTCCGAATCACAGGCTTGCATGCCTATGCATTAGAGTGCATACTTCTACTCGTGTCCAAGGTGCTCACTTCGTTGCCTGTCGGCGAGCGTGTCGGAATCGCCTTCTCCGGAGGGCTCGACACATCGGTAGCTGTCGCGTGGATGCGCGAGAAGGGTGCGGCGCCGTGCGCCTACACCGCTGATATCGGCCAGTACGACGAACCAGACATCGCCTCGGTGCCAGGGCGCGCCTCGGCCTATGGCGCCGAGGTCGCCCGGCTGGTCGACTGCCGGGCGGCCCTCGTCGAGGAAGGGCTCGCGGCCCTGGCCTGCGGGGCGTTCCACATCCGGTCCGGCGGCCGTGTCTACTTCAACACCACGCCGCTCGGCCGGGCCGTCACCGGCACCCTGCTGGTGCGCGCGATGCTCGAAGACGACGTGCAGATCTGGGGCGACGGATCCACGTTCAAGGGCAACGACATCGAGCGGTTCTACCGCTACGGGCTGCTCGCCAACCCCTCGCTGCGCATCTACAAGCCGTGGCTCGACGCCGACTTCGTCGGCGAGCTCGGCGGCCGCACCGAGATGTCCGAGTGGCTGCTCGCCCGCGGCCTGCCCTACCGTGACAGCACGGAGAAGGCCTACTCCACCGACGCCAACATCTGGGGCGCCACCCACGAGGCCAAGGCCCTGGAGCGCCTCGACGCCGGCATCGAGATCGTCGAGCCGATCATGGGCGTGCGGTTCTGGGATCCGTCCGTCGAGATCGTGCCCGAGGACGTCACCATCGGCTTCGAGCAGGGCCGGCCCGTGACGATCAACGGCAAGGAGTTCGCGTCCGCGGTCGATCTGGTGCTGGAGGCCAACGCCATCGGCGGCCGCCACGGCCTCGGCATGTCCGACCAGATCGAGAACCGTGTCATCGAGGCCAAGAGCCGGGGCATCTACGAGGCGCCGGGCATGGCGCTGCTGCACGCGGCGTATGAACGGCTGGTCAACGCGATCCACAACGAGGACACCCTCGCCGCCTACCACAACGAGGGGCGGCGCCTCGGCAGGCTGCTGTACGAAGGCCGCTGGCTGGAGCCGCAGGCGCTGATGCTGCGCGAGTCGCTGCAGCGGTGGGTCGGCACGGCCGTCACCGGCGAGGTCACGCTGCGGCTGCGCCGCGGCGAGGACTACTCCATTCTCGACACCTCCGGGCCGACGTTCAGCTACCACCCGGACAAGCTGTCGATGGAGCGCACCGAAGACTCGGCCTTCGGGCCGAGCGACCGCATCGGCCAGCTGACCATGCGCAACCTCGACATCGCCGACTCGCGCGCCAAGCTGGAGCAGTACGCCCGGCTCGGCATGGTGGGCAGCCAGCAGGCCACGCTGATCGCGGCGGCGCAGTCGGCCTCGACCCGGCTGATCGGGGCGATGCCCGAGGGCGGGGCGGAGGTCATCGCGTCCACCGGCGAGGCGCCCGTCGACGACGTGCTGCTCGACCACGCCGCGATGGAGGCCGGCACCGACTGACCGGCGGTGCGGTCGCCGGTGGTGGCGCGGCACGCCCGCCACCGGCGACCGGCCGCCGGCCGCCGGGCCGGCTCGGCACGGGTCAGGTGTAGGAGACCGACTGCACGTTGCAGTTGGTGAGCCAGGGGCCCGGGGAAACGGGGGCGGTGGAGCATACCCAGGTGGCGGTCACGCTGGTCGCGCCGCTGGGGATCGAGATGCCCTGCTGGGTGCCGTACAGGTCGTACTGGTGGCCGCTGCTGCACAGCGCGGAGACCCGCACGGTCGTGGTGCCCGCGGGCAGCGTCTGATCGAACCGGAAGGCGTGTGTGGTGGGCACCGCGATCGGGCTGACCGACAGTGTGCCGCCCGGTGAGGCGGTGACCGAGAAGGTCCAGGGGTACCAGTCCCAGGTGTCCCCACTGTAGTTGACATTGCCGCAGTCCACCGTGCCGTGCAGCACCGTTGTCGTGGCGGACGCGGGTGGTGCCGTGGCCACCAGGCTCAGCGCGCCGGCGGCGAGAAGTGCGGAGCCGAACGCCAGCGCCTTCCGGACCGATCTCACAGCAGCCATGAATTCCCCTCCGTGTACCTTTCGGAAATAGGCCACTGCGAATGCAACATCTCCCCCGTCCCAGGTCAACGCCTGATCCATTCGGCCGCACCCGAAAAGGCGCTCCCGCGACGGGCCGAAAATCCGGCCGCGCCGCCGGTCCTGCGGCGGCGTGCCGGCCGGAAAATTCGGCCCTGGCCGCATATGCAGCGGCGATCACGCCACCGCCAGGAGGATCGCCCGGGCGGGCCCGCGTCCCACCGGCGTGCCCGCCCGCCGCATAGGGTTCGGGCCGAGGTGAAAGGTTCAGCCCGCCTTTTTCCGGGTGCCGATGGTGCGCTGGAAGACGATGAAGACGAACAGCAGCACACCGATGGCGATGCGGGTCCACCAGGAGCTGAGGGTGCCGTCGAAGCGGATAAGGGTCTGGATCGTGCCGAGGAGCATGACGCCGAGCACGGTGCCGACGATGTACCCCGAGCCGCCGGTGAGCAGGGTGCCGCCGATGACCACGGCCGCGATCGCGTCGAGCTCCATGCCGACCGCCTGCACGCCGCTGCCCGACAGGGTGTAGACGGCGAACAGCACCCCGGCCAGCGCCGAGCAGACGCCGCTGACGACGTACGCGCCGATCTTCGTGCGGCCGGTCGGCAGGCCCATCAGCAGCGCCGACTGCTCGCTGCCGCCGATGGCGTAGATGGCCCGGCCGAACCGCGTGTAGTGCAGCATCCAGAACGCCACCACCACGACGGCCGCGACCACGATCACCGTCGGCTTGATGAACATGTCGCCGGGGAGCGTGATCGGCGTGTTGGCCCAGTCGGCGAACAGCGGGTCCTTGATCGGGATCTGCTCGATGCTGATCACGAAGCACAGCCCTCGGGCGAAGAACATCCCGGCCAGGGTCGCGATGAACGGCTGGATGTCGAACACGTGGATCGCGTAGCCCATCGCGAACCCGAGCACGGCGCCGGTGAGGAGCGCGGCCGAGATCGCGGCGTACGCCGGCCAGCCGAGCGGGCCGGTCAGCCAGGCGCACAGCATGCCCGACAGGGCGACCATGGAGCCCACCGACAGGTCGATGCCGCCCGACAGGATCACGAACGTCATGCCGACCGCGGTGACGAGCAGGAACCCGTTGTCGATGAACAGGTTGACGATGACCTGGCCGGACCCGAACGCCGGGTAGGCGATCGACCCGCCTGCGAACACCACCAGGAACAACGCGAAGGTGACGAGGACCGGCAGGTAGCCCCGGCGTAGGACGGTGCTGTAGCCCCGGCGCAGCGTCGCGGTGGTCATGCGGACACCTCCAGGTCGCTCTTGGACGTGGGCGCCGACGACGGTGCCGCTTTGGCCCGGCGGCGGCGGAAGACCTTGGCGCGGAACGCCGGCGACTGGATCAGGCACACCAGCGCGACCACCACGGCCTTGAAGACGAGCACCCGGTGGGAGGGCACGCCGGCCGTGTAGATCGTGGTCGACAGGGTCTGGATGATCAGTGCGCCGATGATCGTGCCCGACAGCGAGAACCGGCCGCCCAGCAGCGTGGTGCCGCCGAGCACCACGGCGAGGATGGCGTCCAGCTCGATCCAGAGCCCGGCGTTGTTGCCGTCGGCCGCCGAGATGTTCGAGCTGATCATCAGTCCGGCGATGCCGGCGCACAGCCCGCAGAAGGCGTAGGCCATGACGATCAGCCGCCCGGACCGGATGCCGACCAGCCGCGACGCCTCGGCGTTGCCGCCGACCGCCTCCAGCAGCAGGCCGAGCGCGGTGCGGCGCAGCAGCAGCGCCGTGGCGGTGACGACGACGATCACGATGATCACCGCGAACGGCAGGCCCAGCCAGTAGCCGCCGCCGATCATCTTGTACGGCGGGCTCTGCACCGTGATGATCGTGCCGGAGGTGATGAGCTGGGCCACCCCTCGGCCGGCGACCATCAAGATGAGCGTGGCGATGATCGGCTGGATGCCGATGCGGGCCACCAGCAGCCCGTTCCAGACGCCGAGCAGCAGCGACAGCGCCAGCGCCAGCACGACGGCCGTCAGCACGCCGCCGAGGGAGCCCTCGTCGGACTGGCGGCTGATCACCAGGCACGCGAGCGCGCCGGAGATCGCGACGGTGGCGCCCACCGACAGGTCGATGCCCCCCGTCGCGATCACGGTGGCCATGCCCAGCGCGATCAGGATGAGGGGGGCGCCGAACAGCAGGATGTCGATGAGGCTGCCGTACAGGTGGCCGCTCTTGACCTCCAGCCGGAAGAAGGCGGGTGTGACGATGCCGTTGCCGAGCAGCATCGCGGCCAGCACGATGACCGGCCAGAACAGGCGGTGTTTGCGCACGTCCTTCATGTCTGTGTCCCTTGGTGCGCGATGATCTCCAGGATGCTCTCCGGGCTGACGCCGCTGTCCGCGGCCAGTTCCGCGATCACCTGCCGATCGCGCAGCACCTCGATCTTGTGGCTGATGCGGAGCACCTCCTCCAGCTCCGCCGAGATGAACAGCACGGCCATGCCGTCGTCGGCGAGCGACACGACGAGCCGCTGGATCTCGGCCTTGGCGCCGACGTCGATGCCCCGGGTCGGCTCGTCGAGGATGAGCAGCTTCGGGCGGGTGATCAGCCACCGGCTCAGCAGCACCTTCTGCTGGTTGCCGCCGCTGAGGTTCCGCACCGGGATGTCGGGGTCGGCGGGCGTGATGCGCAGTGCCGTGATGTGGTCGGAGACGAGCTTGGCGGCGTCCGGCACGGGCCGCAGCCAGCCGCGCGCGGCCTGCAGCGCGAGCATGATGTTCTCGCCGACGGTCAGGTCCTCGACCAGCCCTTCGGCCTTGCGGTTCTCCGGGCAGAACGCCACGCCCCGGGCGATCGCCGCCGACGGGGTGCGCAGCGCGACGGGCGCCCCGCCGAGCCGGATGCGCCCGCTGTCGGCGGCGTCGGCGCCGAACAGCAGCCGCGCCGCCTCGGTGCGGCCGGAGCCGAGCAGACCCGCGAGGCCGACGACCTCCCCGGCCCGGATCGTCAGGTCGAACGGCGCGATGGCACCCCGGCGGCCCACGCCGTCGGCCGCCAGCACCGGCTCCGCCTCCTGTCCGGCCGTCTGTTCCTCGCGGGGCGTCGCGTGCAGCTCCTCCAGCGTCGACAGTTCCCGGCCGGTCATGGCGCCGACCAGTGCCGCCCGGCCCAGGTCCTCGGTGCGGTACTCGCCGACGAGGCGCCCGTTGCGCAGCACGGTCATCCGGTCGCTGATCTCGTACACCTGGTCCAGGAAGTGCGAGACGAACAGGATCGCCACGCCGTCGTCGCGCAGCCGCCGCATCAGGCCGAACAGCCGGTCGGCCTCGTCGCGGTCGAGGCTGGAGGTGGGTTCGTCCAGCACGAGGACCTTCGCCTGGATGTCCACCGCCCGCACGATCGCGACGAGCTGCTGGATCGCGATCGAGTACGTGTCGAGCCTGGCGACGGGGTCGACGTCGAGGTCGAACCGCGCCAGCAGCTCGGCGGCCCGGCGCCGCACCTCCGGCCACCGGATCCGCCCTCTCCGGTACGGCTCGCGGCCGATGAAGATGTTCTCGGCCACGGTGAGGTTCGGGCAGAGGTTGACCTCCTGGTAGACCGTGCTGATGCCGGCGGCCTGGGCCTGCTGGGGCCCGCCGATCGAAACCTGCCGGCCGTCGAGCCACACCTCTCCCGCGTCGGCCTGGTGGACCCCCGTGAGCACCTTGATGAGGGTGGACTTCCCGGCGCCGTTCTCCCCCATCAGCGCGTGCACCTCGCCCGGGAACAGGCGCAGCGCCACGTCGTCGAGCGCGCGCACCCCGGGAAAACTCTTACTGATCCCCCGCATCTCCAAGACGGCCCCCGGCATGCGAGCCCTCCTTCCGTGAGGAAGCGGGGAGCCGGCCCGGCCGGCTCCCCGCGTGTGACGCTCAGTACTTACGGCTCGGCAGCACCTCGGCGGCCTGCTCCGGGGTGAAGGTGGTCTCCTCGGTGATGATGCGCTTGTCGACCGGCTCCCCCGCCTTGACCTTCTTCACGATGTCCATCAGCTGGGGGCCGAGCAGCGGGCTGCACTCCGCGATGAAGTTGAACTTGCCGTCGGCCAGGGCCTGCATGCCGTCGTGGGTCGCGTCGACCGAGACGATCTTGATGTCGGTGCCGGGCTTCTTGCCGGCCTCCTCGATGGCCTGCATCGCGCCGAGCCCCATGTCGTCGTTGTGCGCGAAGACCAGGTCGATGTCCGAGTTGGCCTTGAGGATGGCCTGCATGACCTCCTTGCCCTTGGCCCGGGTGAAGTCGCCGCTCTGCGACGCGATCACCTTGAGGTTCGGGTTCGCGGCGATCTTGTTCTCGAAGCCCTTCTTGCGGTCGATGGCCGGGGCCGAGCCGACCGTGCCCTCGAGCTGGACGATGTTCACCTGTTCCTTGGCGTCCTTGTACTCGTTGACCACCCAGTCACCGACCTCCTCGCCTTCCTTCACGAAGTCGGAGCCGAGGAAGGAGACGTACAGGGAGGGGTCGGAGTCGACGGCGCGGTCGGTGAGCACGACGGGGATCTTGGCGGCCTGCGCCTCCTTGAGCACGGCGTCCCATCCGGTCTCGACCACCGGCGAGAAGGCGATGACGTCGACCTTCTGCTGGATGTAGGAGCGGATGGCGGCGATCTGGTTCTCCTGCTTCTGCTGGGCGTCGGAGAACTTCAGGTCGATGCCCGCGGCCTTGGCCGACTCCTGGATGGACTTGGTGTTGGCCTCGCGCCAGCCGCTTTCGGCGCCGACCTGGGAGAAGCCGAGGGTGATCTTTCCGTCCGACGATCCGCCGCCGCTGGACGCGCTATCGGTTCCGCTCGACGACCCGCAGGCGGTGAGAGCGGCGACCATGAGGGTCGCGATGGCGAGCTTTTTCCACATCGATTTCTCCTTGCGATTTCAGGGAGCGGGGGGTGTAAGAGGACGGCGATCCCCGGAGCGATCTTTTCGATCCATCGCCGGATTTCTGATAGCGATAACATTGAGGTCTCGGTAACGCCGATCAGGACCTGCGTCGTCGGCGGACTCCGGTGCTGTCCCTGACGACGAGCTCGGGCTCCACCCGGCAGCGGCGGTCGGCCCGGGCCTTGCCCTCGGCGATCCGGTCGCGCAGCATCGCGAAGGCCTGCCGCCCGACCTCGCCGAAGTTCTGCCGCACTGTGGTGAGCGGGGGCCAGATGTAGGCGGCCTCCGGAATGTCGTCGAAGCCGACCACGCTGACGTCCTCCGGCACGCGGCGGCCCGCCTCCCGGAGCGCGCGCAGCAGGCCCACCGCCATCTGGTCGTTCGCGACGAAGATCGCGGTCACCTCCGGACGGCCGGCCAGGCGCCTGCCCAGCTCGTATCCGGACGAGGCGCTCCAGTTGCCGACCAAGGGCTCCGGAACCTCGCGGCCCTCGGCCTGCAGGGCGGCGCGCCACCCGCTCACCCGCCCGCGGGCGTCGATCCAGCTGGGCGGGCCGGAGACGTGCCAGACGGTCTCGTGGCCGAGGCTGAGCAGGTGCAGGGTGGCCCGCATCGCCCCGGCGTGCTGGTCGACCACGACCGCCGGCACCAGCACCTCCTCGCCGCCGCCCACGTCGACCACCGGCAGGTCCGGCGGCAGATGCCGCAGCCCTTCGGCCGCCGAGGCGTACGGCGCGATGATGATGATCCCGTCGGCGGACTGCTGGCGCAGCCGCTCGACGCCCTCCTCGATCGACCTGCGGTTGAGGGCGCCGAGGCTGGCGATGCTGACGAGGTAGTCGTGTTCGCGGGCGGCCCGCTCGATGGCGTAGAGCATCGACGCCGGGCCGTACAGGGTGGTGTCGATGCTGACGACGCCGAGCACCCCGGACCGGCCGGTCACCAGGACCCTGGCCGCGGTGTTCGGCCGGTAGCCGAGCTCCCTGACGGCCGCGAGCACACGGGCCCGGGTCTCGGGCCGCACCTTCTCGGGCGAGTTGAGCACCCGCGAAACCGTCATGGCGGAGACGCCGGCGAGGTCGGCGACATCGCCCATCACGACGTCTCGGGTCCGCGGGGCGGGCTCGGAACCGGAAGGCGTCATGACCGGCAAACCCGCGGGGTTTCCGCTGATACGTTAGCGCTCACATTCAGCTCCACTGGTTCGCCGGGAGTGGATACGGGGGGTGGTGGTCTCCGGGCGTCGCTAAAGGAAACTGTGAGCGCTAACAGGATGGGCGTCAAGCGGCTTGCCCATCACGAATTGGTCACGCCCGCAGCCCAGCCCCCGTCGATCTCGGGTTATGAAACGTTTTATGCGAAGTCGTCGGGAAAGCCGTTTGTTATCGCTAACACCGTTATCGCCTGTAGGCGCGCGGCAGACGGGCGTCTGAGGATCGCCGCCGGGCCGGTGGCGGGCCGCACGGCGGCCCCCGGCCTCGCGCTCGCGCACCGGCCATCCGGGCGTGCCCGCCCCGGGCGTGCATGAAACTTTCATGCACCCGAGGGCGCGCGAACCGCGGCACGCCGCCGGACCCCGGCCGGGCCGTGGCTACGCCCGGCCGTATCCCGCGAGGAACAGCGCCTCGGTGGTGATGGTGCGGCGCAGCTCCGCCAGATCGACCCGCTCGTTCGGGGCGTGGATGGACGCGCCATCGTCCTCCGCGCCGAACAGCAGGATCTCCGCCGCCGGGAACTGCCGCACCAGCGTGGCGACCAGCGGAATCGACCCGCCCGCGCCGATGTCGCGCGGCGACCGGCCGTAGGCGCGGCCCATCGCCTCGTCGAGCACCGCGCGGGCGCGCCCTCCGGGGACCGCGAGGAAACCGGTGCCGATGCTCAGGTCGCCGACCGACACGCGAGCGCCCCAGGGCGCCGCCCGGCGCAGGTGCTCGATCACGTCGTCGGCGGCGGTCTTCGGGTCGCCGCCGGGCGGCACCCGCACCGTGACCCGGGCCCGCGCCACCGGCTGCACGGCGTTGATGGCCTGTGCCACGCTCGGCACGTCGAGCCCGGTGACCGTGATCGCGTACGACGCCCAGAGCCGGTCGGCGAGCGACCCGGTGCCCACCAGCGCCACCTCGTCGAGCACACCGGCGCTCGCGCGGAACTCCGCCTCGGACGGCCCCTCGCCGGGGAAGGTGCCGCGGGGCAGCCCGGGCACCGTGATGTCGCCGTGGTCGTCGTGCAGCGAGGCGAGCATGCGGATCAGCGCGGTCAGCGCGTCGGGGGCCGGGCCGCCGAACTGGCCGCTGTGCACCGCCTCGGCCAGGGTGCGGACCTCGACCGTGAACGCGGCGTGGCCGCGCAGCGAGGTGACGACCGAAGGGTCTCCCACCCGCGGGTTGCCCACGTCGGCCACCACGATCGCGTCGGCCCGCACCAGGTCGGGGTGGGCCTCGATGAACGCCTCCAGCCGGTCGCCGGCGTACTCCTCCTGGCCCTCGACGATCACCTTGACGCCCACCGGGAAGTCGCCCCCGAAGACGCGCAGCGCGGAGACATGGGAGATCACGCCCGACTTGTCGTCGGCCGCGCCGCGGCCGTGCAGATGATCGCCGACGAGGGTCGGCTCGAAGGGCGGGGTGCGCCAGAGCGCGGCATCGCCGGCCGGCTGCACGTCGTAGTGGGCGTAGAGCAGCACGGTGGGCGCGCCGGGCGGGGCGGGCGCCTCGCCGAACACCGCCGGGAAGCTGCCCTCGACCGGGATCTGCCGCACCTGCGGCAGGCCGGCGTCGCGCAGCAGCTCCTCTGCGGCGGCGGCCGCCGCGAGCACGGGCTCGTCGGGGTGGCCGGGGAAGGCCACCGATGGGATCGCGACGAGCCGCTTCAGGTCGTCGATGGACCGCGGCATGCCCGCCGCGACCGCGCTCTCGATCTGCTCAGGAGTCATCATCGCCCCCGCTCCGCAACGTCGTATCGATGCCCCATTGGATCACAGCCCCGGGCCACCCGCCGCCGAACGGCCCTACCCCTCTCTCGGGTACGACGAATATCGTTGTCACAGCGCATCGGAATTGCGGATTCCGAGGTATCACCAGAGAGCCGCTACGTAATCGCTTGGCAAAACGCCGATGTGGAATGCACACTGAACGCAGGGCCCCCGACCTTGAGGGATGTGTGCCATGACGGATCTCGACGGAGTCCGCCCCACCGACGAAGCAGCGGTTCTGCGGGCCGCTCAGGACAACCTCTGGATGCACTTCACCCGCCACGGCTCCTACACCGGCGGTGAGGTGCCGACGATCGTGCGCGGCGACGGCGCCTACATCTACGACATCCACGGAAAGCGCTACCTCGACGGGCTCTCCGGCCTGTTCGTGGTGCAGGCCGGGCACGGCCGCGAGGAGCTGGCGCGGGCCGCCGCCGCCCAGGCCAAGGAGCTCGCCTACTTCCCGCTGTGGTCGTACGCCCACCCGCGGGCCGCCGAGCTGGCGCACCGGCTCGCCACCCTCACCCCCGGCGACCTCGACCACGTCTTCTTCACCTCAGGCGGCGGCGAAGCCGTCGAGTCGGCGTGGAAGCTCGCCAAGCAGTACTTCAAGGAGCGCGGCAAGCCCCTCAAGACCAAGGTGATCAGCCGCGCGATCGCCTACCACGGCACCACCCAGGGCGCACTGTCGATCACCGGCATCCCCGAGCTGAAGCAGACCTTCGAGCCGCTCGTGCCGGGTGCGATCAAGGTGCCCAACACCAACATCTACCGCGCCGACGAGATCACCACCGTGCCGGGCCTGGGCAAGGACGCCGAGCAGTTCGGCCGCTGGGCCGCCGACCAGGTGGCCGCCGCCATCGAGATGGAGGGCCCCGACACCGTCGCCGCCGTCTTCGTCGAGCCGGTGCAGAACGCCGGCGGCTGCTTCCCGCCGCCGCCCGGATACTTCCGGCGGCTACGCGAGATCTGCGACCGGTACGACGTGCTGCTGGTCTCCGATGAGGTCATCTGCGGCTTCGGCCGGCTCGGCACGATGTTCGGCGGGCAGAAGTACGACTACGTGCCCGACATCATCACCTGCGCCAAGGGCCTGACCAGCGGTTACGCCCCCCTCGGAGCGATGATAGCCTCAGAGCGGCTGTTCGAGCCGTTCCGCTCCGGGCGCGCGTCGTTCGCCCACGGCTACACCTTCGGCGGGCACCCGGTGTCGGCGGCCGTGGCGCTGGCCAATCTCGACATCTTCGAGCGCGAAGACCTGCTGGGCCACGTCACGGCGAACGAGCCGGTGTTCCGCGCGACCCTCGAAAGGCTGCTGGACCTGCCGATCGTGGGAGACGTGCGCGGGGCCGGCTACTTCTACGGCATCGAACTGGTCAAGGACAAGTCCACCAAAGAGACCTTCACCGCCGACGAGTGCGAGACGCTGCTGCGCGGTTTCCTGTCCACAGCCCTGTTCGAGGCCGGTCTGTACTGCCGGGCCGACGACCGGGGCGATCCGGTCGTGCAGCTGGCGCCGCCGCTCATCTGCGGCCCGAAGGAGTTCGACGAGATCGAGTCCGTGCTCCGCTCCGTGCTCAGTGAGGCGTGGCGGCGTCTATAACAGACCGCTCCAAGGGATCCGAGGGTCTGAGCGAGAGGAAACCCCCGATGAAGATCGGCGTGCCCACCGAGGTCAAGAACCACGAGTACCGCGTCGCCGTCACCCCAGCCGGCGTGCACGAACTGGTCCGTCTCGGCCACGAGGTGTTCGTGCAGCGCGGTGCCGGCCACGGCTCGCACATCACCGACGAAGATTACCTGTCCGCCGGAGCCAAGATCATCGATGGCGCCGACGAGGTGTGGGCCGAGGGCGAGATGATCCTCAAGGTCAAGGAGCCCGTCGCCGAAGAGTACGACCGCATGCGCGAGGGCCAGGTGCTGTTCACGTACCTGCACCTGGCCGCCTCCCGCGCCTGCACCGACGCCCTGCTGGCCAGGAAGGTCACCGGCATCGCGTACGAAACCGTCCAGGTGGGGCGTGCCCTGCCGCTGCTCGCCCCGATGTCGGAGGTCGCGGGACGGCTCGCCGCCCAGGTCGGCGCCTACAACCTGATGCGGCCGAAAGGCGGGCGCGGCGTGCTGCCCGGCGGCGTGCCCGGCGTCGCCCCGGCGAAGGTCGTCGTCATCGGCGCCGGCGTGTCGGGGCTCAACGCCGCCCAGGTCGCCACCGGCATGGGCGCCGACGTGACCGTCCTCGACGTCGACGTCGACCGGCTGCGGCACATCGACGCGATCTACCAGGGCCGGCTGCGCACCCTGATGTCCACCAGGTACGCCATCGAGCGGGAGGTGCTCGGCGCCGACCTGGTCATCGGCGCGGTGCTCATCCCCGGCGCCAAGGCGCCGACCCTGGTGTCCAACGAGCTGGTCTCGCGCATGAAGACCGGCTCGGTGCTGGTCGACATCGCCATCGACCAGGGCGGCTGTTTCGAGGACTCCCGGCCCACCACGCACGCCGACCCGACGTACATGGTGCACCGGTCGGTGTTCTACTGCGTGGCCAACATGCCCGGCGCGGTCGCCAACACCTCCACCAACGCGCTGACCAACGTGACGCTGCCCTACGCCGTCAGGCTCGCCGAGCTCGGCTGGCGCGACGCGCTGCGCGCCGACCCGGCGCTCGCCCTCGGCCTCAACACCTACGCCGGGCACGTGGTCAACGAGCCGGTGGCCACCGCCCACGGGCTGCCCGTCACCCCCCTGGCCGACGTGCTGGCCTGAGCCGGGAAGTCACAGGTCGAGGCGGTGGCGCAGGGCGCGCGCCGTGCCGAGCACCTGTTCGACCTCGGTGTCGGTCGGCCACGGCGCCGTGCCGGGCCGCAGCAGTGTGGTGCACACCGACCGCAGATGCTGCACCGCGCCGCTGCGCAGCCCGCTGTGGCGGGTCAGCCAGGCCACGGCGTCGAACGGGTCGCGCAGCACCCGGGTGACCAGGTCCCAGGTGCCGAGGATCTCGACCAGGTCGGCGACGGCCGGCCCGCGGCAGCCGCGCCGCCCGCAGGCGGCGGCCGCCAGCTCGGCCCGCGCCGTCAGCATCGGCTCGATCGGACGGTCGAACCCCCGCCGGCCGGGGCCCTGCCGGTCCTGCGCCGGCCGGTGCCGCAGCCTGTCGTGCAGCGGCCGGTCGTGCTGTGGCCGGTCGTGCTGTGGCCGGTCCGGTGCGGGCCGGTCGCGCAGCGGGTCGCGCCGCGACTCCAGACCGAGCGCCGCACGGTCGGGCGGCCCGGGCGGGCCCGGCTCGGCCTCGCGGCCGGTCAGGGCGGGCAGGCCGCCGAGCTCCAGCGCCGCCTGCCGATGCCCCTGCCGCGCCGCCTGCCGAAGCCAGTGCCGCCCGCCCGCGATGTCGCCCTGCTCGGCGATGAGCAGCAGCCCCAGGCCGTACGCCGAGTCGGCGTCGCCCAGCCCGGCCGCCTGGCCGAACCACACGGCGGCGCCCCGGGGGTCGCCGAGCTCCACCCGGACGTACCCCGCCATGCGCTGATCGGCCACCCGCCCGGTCTGCGCCGCCCGCTCCAGCCAGGCGAGCGCGGTGCGCAGGTCGCGGCGGGCCAGCGCCAGGTTGCCGAGCCGGGACGCGGCGGCGGGGTGCCCGTCGGTCGCCGCCAGCCGATGCAGCGCCTCGGCGCCGCGCGGGTCGCCGACCGCTTCGCGCAGCAGGCCGGCGTGGTAGGCCGCGGCGGGGTGGCGGCAGCGCGCGGCGTACTCCCACCAGTGCGCGGCCTGCGCCTCGCCTCCCGCGCCGTACTCGAGGAAGCCGAGGTCGTCGGCCGAGGCCAGGTCGCCGTCGAGGGCGGCGGCGCGGTGCCACTCCCTGGCCCCCCGAGGGTCGCCGCCGTCTTCGCACAGCAGCGCCAGCCGCCGCGCCGCTTGGCGGGACCCCGCGCCCGCCGCGCTCTCGAACCAGTGGCGGGCGAACGCCACGTCGCCCCTGTCGTCGAGCAGCAGGTCGGCCAGGCGGCACGCCGCCTCGGCGTCGCCGGCGGACGCCGCCCGCTCGTACCAGCGCAGCGCCTCGTCGACGTCGCCGTGGTTCTCGTGCCAGCGGCCCAGGTTGAAGGCGCTGTCGACGTTGCCCGCCTCGGCCGCCCGCTCCCACCACCGCTGCGCCGCCGCGCCGTCGCCCCTGCGGGCGTACAGGCCGCCCAGCCGGTGCGCGGCCTGGGTGTCGCCGGAGCGGGCCGCGGCCAGCAGCAGCTCGGCCTCGGTGGGCGCGGCCCGCCGGGAGCGGGCGCGTGGAGCGCGGGGCGCCGGCACCACGGGGCGCGCGGCGGTGACCTGCTGGTCTGCCGTCCACCACTCCATGGTGACCACAGTGACACGTGATCGGCCGATCACGAAACGTATCCGCCTGTCGGGCCGGTCGTGCCGTGGCCGCGATCACCGGTCAGGACCGGCCTTCCTTCAGCACCGACAGCCGCTGGTAGTACTCGTCGTCGCTGATCTCGCCCCGGGCGAACCGCTCCGCGAGGATGTCCTCGGCGGCCGGCCGGGGAGGGCCGGAGGGCCGGGCCTGCGCGGCCCAGGGGTTCCAGCCGCGCCGGCGGGCGCGGACCACGAAGAAGATCACGGCGCCCCAGACGAGCAGCCAGAACAGCGGGATCAGCGGCCACCAGAAGCCGCCGCCGGCGAAGTGCGCGTATGGCATCTCATTCTCCTTGTCCGAACGGCCATCTCTACGCACTCCACTGTGCGCTCGCGGCGCCCCGCCGCCATCGGCTCCGCGTGTCGTTCCCGGATACCTCCGGTGGCGGCCATGTCCCCGCCGCGGCTACGCCACAGGGCGAAGGGCGGGGCGGTCAGAGCCAGCCCGGCCGGACCAGCCCCGACTCGTAGGCGATGACGACGAGCTGGGCGCGGTCGCGGGCGTGCAGCTTCATCATGGCCCGGCTGACGTGGGTCTTCGCGGTGGCCGGCGACATGAACAGCTTCGCCGCGATCTCGTCGTTGGTGAGGCCGGTGCCGACGAGCGTCAGCACCTCTTTCTCCCGCTCGGTCAGCAGGTCCAGTTCGGCGGTGCGCTGCGGCTCCTTGGCGCGGCTGGCGTACTCGGCGATGAGCCGCCGCGTCACCCCGGGCGACAGCAGCGCGTCGCCCTGCGCGACCACCCGCACCGCCTGGATCAGCTCGGCCGGCTCGGTGTCCTTGACGAGGAAGCCGGCGGCGCCGCCGCGCAGCGCCTCGAAGACGTACTCGTCCAGCTCGAACGTCGTCAAAATTATGATCTTGACGTCGGCCAGGCCGGGGTCGTCGCCGATGCGGCGGGTCGCGGTCAGCCCGTCCATGCCGGGCATCCGGATGTCCATCAGCACGACGTCGGGCCGCAGCCGCCGGCACAGCGCGAGGGCCTCCTCCCCGTCGGACGCCTCGCCGACCACGGCGATGCCGTCCTGGGCGTCGAGCAGCGCGCGGAACCCGGCGCGGACGAGCGCCTGGTCGTCCGCGAGCACGATCTTGATCACGTGGTCTCCTCCGCGATGGGCAGTCTGGCCTCGACCCTGAAGCCGCCTTCGGGCCGCCGGCCCGCCGTCAGCACCCCGCCCAGGGCCGCGGCCCGCTCCCGCATGCCCGGAATGCCGTTGCCGCCGCCCGCGCCGGTCAGCGACCCCGGGCGGCCGGTTCCGTCGTCCTCGACCCGGATGACCAGCATGCGTTCGCCGTAGTCGATGTCGACGCTCGCCTTCGACCCGGGGGCGTGCTTGGTCACGTTGGTCAGCGCCTCCTGCACGATCCGGTACGCCGCCCGGTCGACGCCCGGGGGCAGCGGCCGCACCCGGCCGCCGACGCGCTTGGTGATGCCCGGCCCGGACCGCTCGATCAGCTCGTCGAGCCGGTCCATGCCCGCCGTGGGGGACCGCGGGGCACCCTCGCGCAGCACGTTCAGCACCGACCGCATCTCGCCCAGCACGTCCTTGCTGGCCTGCTTGATGGTGGCGAGCGCGGTGCGGGCCTGCTCGGGATGCTCGTCGATGAGGTGCAGGGCCGTCGACGCCTGCACGTGGATGAGCGAGATGTTGTGCGCCAGGACGTCGTGCAGCTCCTGCGCCATCGTCAGCCGCTCCTCGCTGGCCTGCCGCCGCGACTCCTCCTCGGCCGCGCGCTGGTGCTCGGCCCGGCGTTCGCGGGTCGCCCGCGCCACCTCCGACACGGTCACCACCACGGCGACGATCGCCGCGATGCTCAGGTTGTGGAACCAGCCCTGCGGAAACGGGATCAGCCAGGTGGCGTACACCACGAAGAAGACCCACATCAGCGCCGAGCCGATCCAGGCGGCCCGGCGGTGCCCGCTCACGATGGCCGAGAAGAGGGCGATCATGGGGCTGACGTAGACGGGGCCGTAGGGGTAGCCGGCCAGGGTGTAGGTGACCGTGACCAGCAGTGTCGCGACGAGCACCGGCACGGGGTGGAGGCGGCGGAACACCAGGGCGGCCGGGCCCGCCATCAGCAGCAGACGGCCGAGCGCGTCGAGCGGCTCCCGCTGCAGGTGCTCGTCCAGGATCTGGTAGCGCTGCGCCCAGTGCGAACCCACGACCTGGAAGACGAGCACGATCAGCGGGAGCGTCGCATCACGCGCACGGAGTCGGAAGGGCACGGATAAAAACGTATGTCATGCCGCGGACCTGGTCATCGTCCCCGGGGCGCAGAGCCGGCTGCCACGCTCGTCGTACGCCCGCCAGGAACCACCCCGGACGGCCCGCTCGTTGAGCGGGGGTAAGCGCCAGAATGGCAAGTGGGGCCGACCCGCCCCACGAGATGAAAGGCCGAAGAATGTCGCCATTGGGGAAGTACTACGTGGGCGCGGCGATAGTGTCGGTCATCGCCTTCATTCTTCCGATACCGTCCCTGATCAGCTGGCTGATCGCGATCGTCGTGCTCGGCGGGCCCGTCGCGGCCTACTTCATGCTCGACCCGTCGCAGCGGGCCAGGCTCAAGCGCATCAGGCGCCGCCAGATCGGAAGCTGACCCTCCGCCGCCCGCAGGCGCCGCCTGAGACGACCGGCCGCGCGGACCACCGGCTCAGGCGGCGGCCGTGACCTGCTCGTGCACCCGCTGGGTCACCTTGCGCTCGATCACGAACGACAGGAACGGGATCGTGCCGGCCAGCAGCACGCCCAGCAGGTACGGCCAGCTCCAGCGCGCCTTCAGGCCGAGGTTCAGCGCCGACACCAGGTAGACGGCGTACAGGAACCCGTGGATGGGGCCGACGACGGCCACCGGGCCGGCGTTGCCGAAGCCGTACTTGACCACCATCGCCGCACACAGGACCAGCAGCATGGTGCCGACGATGTAGGCCATGACGCGGAACGGCTTGAGTGCGGACTCCATGATCACTACCTCGGTCGGGGTTCGGTCGCTTCACGATATCCGGCGGGGCCGGTGGTCGCCGCCGCGGGCCGGGGGCCGCGGCGGCCGCGCACCGCGTCGCGCACGAAGTGGTACCACATGACCGCCGCGAACACCGCGAAGATCCACCATTGGGCGGCGTACGCGAGGTTGCGCCAGGTGAAGCCGCCCGGCACGGTGGGCGGCGGGGTCGCGACGAGGCGCGGCGCGGGGCCCGTCGCCGTGCCGCCGGTGGCCGGCGCGGTCGCGATCACGTAGCCGTCGACCAGGCGCGTGCCCGGCCACAGGTTGATCAGCTCGGCCGAGGAGACGGCGGTCACCTGCCCGGGGATCGGCGCGGCGGCGTCGCGGGGCGCGCCGCCGGTCGTCTCCGACGGCCGGAGCCGCCCGGTGACGGTCACGGTGCCCGACGGCACGGCCGCCGCGGCCGGGTCGTCGGCGCGGGCCACCCAGCCCCGTACGACGGGCACGGCGGTGCCGTCGGCCAGGGTGAGCGGCGTCAGCACCCAGAACCCCGCGGCGCGGTCGCCGGTGGGGGCGGTCGAGTCGGGCGGCCGCCCGGCGACGAGCAGCTGCCGCCCGGCGTCGAAGGCGCCCCGGGCGGTGACCTGGCGCCCGACGTCGGCCGCCAGGATGGCCTGCCCGGGCCGCACCAGGGTCGCCACGGGCACGGGCGGGGGGTCGGCGGCGGCGCGGGGGCGCCCGGAGTCCTCGAACACCCCGAGCTGCCACCGGCCGAGCAGGGCGAACGCGACCAGCACCACGATCGTGGCCAGGTGCAGCCCCACCAGCCGAGCCGAGAACACCGTCCGGAACATGCCTACACGCTATCCGCCGTCACCGGCGCTCCTGCTCGCAGGCCACGCCGAAGAGATCCTGGTCAAAGTGGCATAAACGTCAACGGATGATCTTGTGGTGTGGCTAGAGTCGTGCCCATGTCTGACCCTCAGATCGACCCCGCGGGGAACACGCAGCAGTTCAAGGCATTCGCGCAGCGCCGAGAGCCGGAGGCAGCGCAGAGCAAGCCGTCCTACCTCGTCCCGGTGATCGTGGGCGTGGCCGTCGTCATCGTCCTTGCGGTGATCGTCTTCTTGCTCGTCAGCTAGCCGCCGATTTCTCCAAAACGCCGACGGCGCCAGCCATCGGCGTTTTTCGCATGCTCACGCGCCCCCTGATCAGCACAATATCTGCACAAGTCGGCCACGGGGATCTGCACCACGCCCGTCTACGCTTCCGGGCATGGCCACTGTCCAGCACCGAAGCGTCCTCGTGGTCGAGGACGACGCCACGATCGCGCGGGCCGTACGGAACCGGCTGGTCGCCGAGGGGTTCGAGGTGCGGATCGCCGGCGACGGCGAGGCCGCGCTCGCCACCTACGACAGGGCCGAGCCCGACCTGGTGATCCTCGACCGCCTGCTGCCCGGTCTCGACGGGGTCGAGGTGTGCCGCAGGATGCAGGCCACCCGCCCGGTGCCCGTCCTGATGCTCACCGCGCTCACCGAGGAGACCGACCTGCTCGTCGGGCTCGGCGTCGGCGCCGACGACTACATGACCAAGCCGTTCAGCATGCGCGAGCTGGTCGCGCGGGTGCACGCCCTGCTGCGCCGCGTCGAGCGGGCCGCGGCGCTCGCCCACGAAACCACCCGCATCCGGGTGGGCGACGTCGAAATCGACACCGCCGAGCGCCGCGTCTACGTGCGCGGCGTCGAGGCCACGCTGACCCGCACGGAGTTCGACCTGCTCCGGCGGCTCGCCGAACGCCCCGGCCAGGTCTACGACCGGGAGCGGCTGCTCGCCGACATCTGGGGGTTCGCCGAGGCCACCGCCACCCGCACCGTCGACAGCCACGTACGCGCGCTGCGCCGCAAACTCGGCAGCGAGGTCGTCCGCACGGTGCACGGCGTGGGCTACGCGCTGGTGAAACCGTGAGACCGCTCGACTTCCTCGGTCGCATCAAGGTCAAGCTCGGCATCGTCATCCTGCTGGCCGTCGCGACCGCGTTCGCCGTCAACGAGTACGGCCGCCACCTCGGCCTGTCCGCCGGCGTGCGCATCAGCGTGGCCGGGCTGCTCAGCCTCGCCATGGTGCAGCTGCTCGCCCGCGGCATGACCAAGCCGCTGCGCGAGATGGCCGCCGCCGCCCAGACCATCGCCAAGGGCCGCTACGACCTGCGGGTGCGGGCGACGTCCCGCGACGAGGTGGGCGAGCTGGCCCGGGCCTTCAACGCGATGGCCGCCGACCTCGGCGAGGTCGACCGGCAGCGCCGCGAGCTCGTCGCCAACGTCAGCCACGAGCTGCGCACCCCGATCGCCGGCCTGCAGGCCGTACTGGAGAACGTGGTCGACGGGGTCGACCCGCCCGACCCCGACACCCTCGGCACCGCCCTCGCCCAGACCGAGCGGCTCGGCAGGCTCGTCGCGCAGCTGCTCGACCTGTCCCGGCTCGACTCGGGGGCCCGGCCCATCGAGCCCGAGATCGTCGAGGTCGGGGCGCTGTGCCGGCAGGCAGCCGGCGAGGCCGCGCTGGCCCGCGACGACGTGACCGTCACCCACGACGCGCCGCCCGGCATGCTGCTGGACGCCGACCCCGCCCTGCTCGCCCAGGTGCTCGCGAACCTGCTCGACAACGCCGTACGGCACAGCCCGCCCGGCTCGGCGGTGCGGCTGAGCGCCCGGGCCATCGACGGGCGCGACGCCGAGCTGACCGTGACCGACAGCGGGCCCGGCATCCCGGTCGCCGACCGGGCCCGTGTCTTCGAACGCTTCTCCCGGCTCGACGCCGGGCGCGCCGCCGACGGCGGCGGGGCGGGGCTCGGCCTCGCGATCGCCAAGGAGATCGTCGAGATGCACGGCGGCACCCTGCGGGCCGACGACGGCGACGACGGCGCCGGCTGCCGCATGATCATTCGTCTGCCCGGAAGGATCGCCATGCCAGACGACACCCCCCTGCCCGCATCCGAACCCGCGCCCGGCCCGACCGGTGCACCGGCCACAGGGGCGCCGGTGACGGCCACGACGGCACCCGGACGTCCCGGGGAGCACACCACCGGCGGCGCCGGTGTGCAGGTGGCCGCCGCGCCGTCCGCGCCCGGGACGGTCCGCCCCGCGATCTCGGCCGCACGGCTCATCGGCGCCGTTCTCGGCCTGGTCGGCGGCGGGGCGGTGGGCGTCGTGACGGCCGTCATCTCCGGCGTGCTGCTCGGCTCGGCGTTCGTGGCCGTCGGCGTGCTGGTGCTCGTGACCCTGGGCGGCACCCTCCTCGGGGCCGCCGCCGGCGGCGGCACGCTGCGTGCCGCGTGGCGCCGGGACCAACCGGCCGACCCCTCCGGGTACGTGCCGCCGTCCCTGTTCCCCTCGCCCGTGCTGCCCGGCACGCCGCAATGGCTGCCGCCCGCCGCCCTGGTGGTCGGGCTCGCCGCCGCCGTGCTGATGCCCGGCGACCGGGCCGGGCTGGGCGTGGTCATCGTCGCCGTCGCCCTCGGCCTCGCCGTGCTGCCGGCGGCCCGGGCGCGGCTCACCCCCTGGTCGATCGCGCTCGGCCTCACGGCGTACGCCCTGGTGTCCTTCGCCCTGCTCCGCGACGGCATGTGGCTGGTCGGGCCCATGCTGCTGGCCGGTTTCGGGCTGGCCTCGCTCGCCCTGTCCGGCGCCGGCCGCGGCTGGCCGGCCACGATCAGAGGCGGCGCCTCGGTGCTGCTGGAGTTGCCGCCGGTGCCGTGGTTCCTCGCCGCGCCGCTGCGCCGGTCCTCGCCCCGGCGCCGCATCGGTCCCGCGGTCGTCGGAGGGGTGCTGGCGGTGGCGCTGGTCGTCGTGTTCGGGGTGCTGTTCGCGTCGGCCGACGCGGTGTTCTCCCAGCTGCTGTCGTCGCTCACCAGCGACATCGGCCCGGGCTGGCCGTCGGCGGTGCTCGTCCGGATCTTCCTGTTCGCGGTGTTCGGCGCGCTCGTCGCGGCGGGCGTGCTGGTCGCGCTGCGCCCCGTGAACGAGCCCACGTTCCCCGACCTGCGCATCCGCGCGAACCGCTCGCTGTGGCTCATCCCCCTCGGCACGCTCAACGTGCTGTTCGCGGTGTTCGTGGCCGTGCAGATCACCGTGCTGTTCGGCGGTGACCGCCGCGTCCTGGAGACCGCCGGGCTCACCTACGCGGAATACGCGAGGTCAGGGTTCTTCGAGCTCGTCACCGTCAGCGTGTTCGTGCTCGCGATCGTCGCGGTGGCCTGCGGCGGGCTCAGGGTGGCCGGCCGGGACCGCTGGTGGCTCTCGGGGCTGCTCGGTGTGCTGTGCGCCCTCACCCTCGTCATCCTCGCCTCCGCCCTGCACCGCCTCGACCTCTACATCGACGCCTACGGCCTGTCGCGGCTGCGCGCCCTCGTCTTCGCCGCGATCTGGTGGCTCGGCGCGGTGTTCGTCCTGGTCCTGGTCGCCGGCGGGCTGTGGCTCGCCGGACGGCGGGCCGGCTGGCTGCCGCGCACGCTCGCGCTGTTCACCGGCCTGGCCATGGTGGCGTTCGCGGCGTGGAATCCCGACCTGCGGGTCGCCGAAAGCCAGCAGGCCGGCGGCCACGCCCTCGACCACGCCTACCTGGCCGACCTCGGGCCGGAGGCCGTGCCGGCGCTGGACCGCCTGCCCGAGCCGGCCAGAAGCTGCCTGCTGACGGCCGTGGTGCGGGAGAGCGGCCTCGACGGCCCCGAGTCGTGGATCACGTGGAACCTGGCCCGCGCCCAGGCCCGCGACGTCATCGCCCGGCACCCGATCGAACCCGACCCCGACTGCGGCTACGGCATGAACTGATCGTCGGCTTCGACCGGCCACGGCACCTCGTCGGCCTCCGGCGCCCCGCCGGACCCACCGGCCGCCTGCGAACCCGGAACCGCGCGGGCCTCGGTGGGCCCGGCCGGCTCGAACAGCCCGGGCGGCTCGGCCGCCCCGGGCGGCGCGGGCGGCGCGGCGGGCTCGTCGTCTCCGGACCGCCCGGCCAGCTCGTCGAGGATCGATCGGCCGTATTTGGCGAGCTTGTTCTCGCCGACCCCGCTGATGCCGGCCAGGCCGGCGAGCGTCGTGGGGGGCTCGGCGGCGATCTGCCGCAGCGTCGCGTCATGGAAGATCACGTACGCCGGCACGCCCTGCTCCTTGGCCGTGGCGGCCCGCCAGGCGCGCAGCCGCTCGAACAGCGCCGCGGCCTCCTCGGTCAGGTCGGCCACCGCCGCGCGCCGCCGGTCGGCGCGCTCGACGCGGTCGGCCCGGGTGCGGGGCGCCCGCTCGGGGTCGCGGCGCAGGCGCACCTCGGCCTTGCGCCACAGCACGTCGCCGCTGGCCTCGGTGAGCTCCAGCGAGCCGTAGTCGCCCTTGACGGCCAGCAGCCCCTTGGCGAGCAGCTGCCGGATCACGGCCCGCCACGCGGCCTCGCCCAGCTCGGTGCCCACGCCGAAGACCTTCAGCGAGTCGTGGCGGAACTGATCGACCTTCGGGGTGTGCCTGCCGAGCAGGATGTCGACGATGTGACCGGCGCCGAAGCTCTGCCGCCGCTCGTGGCGCAGCCGGTAGACGGTCGACAGGACCTTCTGCGCCGCGATCGTGCCGTCCCACGACTCGGGCGGGGTCAGGCAGGTGTCGCAGTTGCCGCACGGCTCGGCGCTCTGCCCGAAATAGGCGAGCAGCCGCACCCGGCGGCACTCGACGGTCTCGCACAGCGCCAGCATGGCGTCGAGGTGCCCGGAGAGCCGGCGCCGGTGGGCGTCATCGCCTTCGGACGCCTCGAGCATCTTGCGCAGCTGCACGACATCCTGCAGGCCGTACGCCAGCCACGCCGTCGACGGCAGCCCGTCACGCCCCGCCCGCCCGGTCTCCTGGTAGTAGCCCTCGACCGACTTGGGCAGGTCGAGATGGGCGACGAACCGCACGTCGGGCTTGTCGATGCCCATGCCGAACGCGATCGTGGCGACCATCACCAGGCCGTCTTCGCGCAGGAACCGCGCCTGGTTGGCGGCCCTGGTGCGGGAGTCGAGCCCCGCGTGGTAGGGCAGGGCCGGGATGCCGTTGGCCACCAGGAAGCCGGCGATCTTCTCCACCGACGCTCGTGACAGGCAGTAGACGATGCCGGAGTCGCCGGAGTGCTCGCTGCGCAGCAGCCGCAGCAGCTGGCGGCGCGGCTCGTCCTTGGGCACGATGCGGTACTGGATGTTGGGCCGGTCGAAGCTCGCGACGAAGTGGCGGGCGTCGCCGAGGGCCAGCCGCTCGGCGATCTCGGCGTGGGTGGCCGGGGTGGCGGTGGCGGTCAGGGCGATGCGCGGCACCTCGGGCCAGCGCTCGTGCAGCGCCGACAGCGCCAGGTAGTCGGGCCGGAAGTCGTGACCCCACTGCGCCACGCAATGCGCCTCGTCGATGGCGAACAGCGAGACGGTGCCGCGGTCGAGCAGCCGCATCGTCGACTCCAGGCGCAGCCGCTCGGGCGCGAGATAGAGCAGGTCGAGCTCGCCGGCGATGAACGCCCCCTCGACCTGCTGCCGCTCCTCGAAGTCCTGCGTCGAGTTGAGGAACCCCGCCCGCACGCCGAGATCGGTGAGCGCGTCGACCTGATCCTGCATGAGCGCGATCAGCGGCGAGACCACGACGCCGGTGCCTTTGCGCACCAGGGCCGGGATCTGGTAACAGAGCGACTTGCCGCCACCGGTGGGCATCAGCACGAGCGCGTCACCGCCACCGATCACGTGGTCGATGATCTCCCGCTGCCCCTCCCGGAACGCGTCATAGCCGAACACCCGCCGCAGCACCCGCGTCGCGTCGTCCACCTGCTCATCGATGAGGGCATCGCCATCCGGAAAGACCACCCGGCCACTCTACGAGACTCCACCCACCCCGGCAGCCGCCCTGTGGACAACTCCGCATCCGGCGGTAGCAGCGCGATCGCCGATCCCGGTCAAGGCGTCGATCGTCTCGCCGAGGCGCGCCCGGTCACGGCACCCGGAGGTCGCCGGCAGCCGATCTCGCCCGGCCTGCCGGGGGCCGATGGGCGGGAGCAGGCGGCGATCAGGCGGTGGTGCCGGGGGTCCGGGTGAACCCTGGGGCGTCCCGGTGCCCGTCACCCCAGTGTCCCCGATGCCCCCAATGACCGCGGTCGCCCCAGTGCCCCCGGTCGTGCCAGGGGCCCTCGCCGTGCCGGCCGGGGCGCTCCGGCCGGGTCAGGTCGAGGATCCGGGTCGCGGTGGCGGTGCTCCCGCTGACGGTGGCCGACACCAGGGCCTTGTCGCCCGTCTTGATCGAGTCGGTGCCGTTGCCGCCGGCGTTGACACGGGTGTCACCGTTGATCGCGTACGTCCGGGAGTAGCCGTCGGCGCTCTTGACGGTGATCGACGAGGCGTTCACGGCGGTCACGTCGCCCCTCTGGACGGCCATGGTGAGGTAGCCGCCCTTGCCGTCGGGCACGACGAACTCGCCGTGGATCGGGCCGCCGCGCATGCCGAGCGGGCCGCCCCACCCGTGGAAGCGGCCCTGCCCATCGGGGGCCGGGGTGGCGGTGCCCGCGCTCGCGCTGGGGGACGCGGCGGCGCCCGGGGTCGCGGGGCTCGGCGTGGGCGTCAGCGCCGACGCGGCGGCCACCCCCACGCCGGTCACGGCCACGAGGGCGACCGCGCCGGCGATGACCATCGATCGGGGCAGGGTGCGCCGCTTGGGCTCGTCGCCAATGATCTCCTGGGGACCGAAGTCGGCCGAGTCGGGACCCATGGGAACCTCCGGAGGCCGGCCCTCACCGGGCGGACGAGACTACGACCCCAGAATGCGACATCGGGACTAAGACGGTCGTAAGGTCACGACCACCGTGTCAGGCGGCCGGGCGGAGATCCGTACGGCCGGGTGCCCGGCCGTACGGAACGTCCCGCCGCGGGTGGGCGCTCCAGAGCGCTCCCAAGCGCTCACCCGCGCGAGTGGGCGCCCCCGAACGCCCCGCTTCGACGACTACCTGTAGGTGATGTCGGATGGGGAGTAGATGCAGTTGACACCGTCCGCGCCGGT
>JBIQJI010000048.1:0-48504 GCA_044507605.1 Actinomycetales bacterium
AACGCGATCATGCTGTGCTCAGACCATCACCGTCCGGAGATGAAAAGCGTTCAATATGACCTCGACGGATGGGCCATCCTCGAAGGAGTTCATCGTCTCCGCTCCCGTGTCAGGCGCGGGTTCTTGCCATGCTTGGTCAATTCACCGAGGTGGGTGACAGCGATGGGGTGAGGCAGGTACATCAGTCGCGCATTGCGCTCGGCCCTTTTCCGATGTTCCAGGAGCTTTTCGGTCGCGGCCTCCCAGGACTTCTCCCACCCGGGCGGACACGAAATGGCCGTCGTCGGACCGTATACGGCGTCGACCAACGCGGGTACCTCGGCGGATAGGTCCAGGACCGCCCTCTTCCGCAGGAGTGCCCAGGTACGCATCATGATGATCGGGGCGTACACCGCGCTGAGGTAGCGGGGCAACCTGGGACCGTCATCGGCGTCCTCGACCCCGGTGATCGCCAGCGTTGGTTCGCCTCTGGACGCCGTCCTACTGAAGCGATGGACTCGGCCGGCGCGCTGTATGAGGCTGTCGATCGGTGCCAAATCGGTGAGCATGGCATCGAAATCCAGATCTAACCCTTGCTCAAGAACTTGGGTGCTGACGACGATCGCCCTACTCGGACGCACTCCGTCCTTCCCGAAGGCTGCCCTAAGCTCGGCTTCGACTTCACGACGTTCCCCGGCAGGCATCTGGCCGTTGACCATAATCAGCCGGGGCCGTGTTGTCGAAGGCATGGTGGCGATGCGTTCTTTGAGCGCCTCGTAGGTGGCGACGGCCCTGCGAACCAGATTGTGTATGACCGCGACGCAGCCGCCGTCCACCACTTGGGCTAGCGCCCACTCGACCACATCCTTATCGTCTATATGGAGTAGCTGGAGCTCGCGACCGGTGTTCAAGTCGGACAACCCTGCTGACTCCGCCACAGGTTTACCAGTCCCCGCCAGCGTCACCCGGGGATATCCGGTGAACCGCTCCATCCTCGGCGTCTCCCGCGGGAGGCATCGCAGCAGGCCGGTGTCCTTGACGGTGCGGATCCAGCCCGGGCAGCGGGCCCGGTGGCGGTGTGCCGTGGCTCCAGATTGGTGGGCTGCTCGCCCCGGATGCCGGTGACGGAACACGTGATGGAGCCCTTCACCCCTCCGGGCATCAGGACCTCCAACCTATGGCGCCGGTCAAGGTGGTGTTGGAGTTGCGTGAGCGGACAGGTGAGAAGACGGAGCCGATCGTCCAGGTGGCGGACCGGCAGGGGCGCACTGGGAGGCACAGCGGACCTGGGTCCGCCAGGCCGAGGTAGATGCCGGCGAGTGGTCCGGGACCACGACCGGCGACCAACGAAGGATCGCCGTCCTCAAGCGCGAGAATCGTGAATTGCGGCGCGCGAACGGCATTCCGAGACGTCTGCAGCCTGCGCGGCGTTCGGACCGGTTCCTTACGAGCTCCGTGACGGCCTATTCGAAAACAGCTGGGTCGCCTGTGAGTCGAACGGGAAACAACAAGATGCCCTCAGATCGAAAAGGATCTTCCGGACCGGCAAACGTCGGCAACGCCATGACGCTGGTGATCACCAACCTGGGTAGCGGTCCCACCAGAACGGGTCCTTCGGAGGGTCGTACTCGCTGCCGGCAGGGCTGTCGGTGAGCTGCAGGGCCAGGTCGCGGGCGAGGGTGTCCATGACCCAGACCAGTTCCAGCCTGCTGATCAGTTCCACCGGCCAGATGTCGACGCCGTGCAGCGCTCCGAGCAGGGCGGCGGTGACGGCGGCGACGGAGTCGCCGTCGGGTGCCGTGGCGGCGAAGGCCAGAGCGTCCATCGCCTCTGCTGTTGTCAGGGTCGCCTCTCTGGTGGGCCGGCAGGAGGCTGCGACGTATACCCCGCCGAGGAGAGCCGACAGGGCGGTGGCGTCGGGGGCGAGCCGCGCCAGCCGGGCTTCTTGCCTGGGCGACCGCTGTGCGTGGTCGAATGCGTCACGGATCGGGGTGTGGAGCTCCGCCGTGTCCGGCAGCCGCTGCAGGTGGGGATCGCGTACCACCGCTTCGTCCAAGGCGTCGACGGTAAGGCACTGGCCGAGCAAGATCACCGCTGCCGCGGCCGTCTGGTAGGCGTGCGGGGCTCCGTGGGTCAGCGCGGCCACGTCACGGGTCAGGTCGGCCAGCCTGCCCGTGGGAATCTGTTGCGACAGGGCCGCCAACGGCAGGGAGCGGATGAGGGCGTGGCAGCCGCGGCTGTGCGTGGTCGGTCGGCGAACGCCGCCCATCTCCGGCTGTTTCAGCGCCTTGACGGTGGCAGGTGCCGATCCGCGCCGCTCCCGCAGTTCCGGTACGTCGGCGAGCCAGCCATCCGGCCATCGCTGCTTTGCCTGTGCCCAGTGCCGGTGTTCTTCATGGATGTCGATGCCCTGCAGAACGGCCCACCGGCAGTAGGCGTGCCACACCACCGTCGGGGGATGACAGATGCCTTTGCGCTCACCCCGGATCCAGGCGCGAATGATCCCTTCGATGGTGAAGGCCGCCAACTGGGTGCCGACCCCGGCCCGGATGCGCCCTGCCGGCGGCACCGCGCCACGGCCGATGCCGTCGCCCAGCGCGAGGCCCAGCACCAGCCCGCGGACCCGGTTGCCCCAGGTGGCGGGCCGTTCTTTCATCGTTCGTCTTTCCGGGCGAGCGGCGAGAAACCCATATCGCCGCCACATATATCACGAAGCCGATATTCACCGGTGGGCACGAAACAGCGGAGATCGCATTCGCCGGGACGTTCGACCTGGCCGCCGCGTCTGATTCCGCGTGAATCGGCATCGGCGATCGCCGGCTGCTCGACCGGAGGGCTCCCAGGCTGAGCCGTTTTCGTGCGCCCGAGCAGGGCGGGAGGTGAAGCCGTGAGGCGGCGCGGTCGGCCGGTCTGCGCGCCGGGGACCCGTGGATGCGCCCGCCGGGGGCGCGTGCCGCTAGGCGATGGCGCCCGCGATCGGCTCCGCGTCGCCGCCGAGGATGACTGAGGCAGCGGCCAGGATGAGGCGGCGGGCGGCGCGGTCGGCCTGGTCGGCGTCCAGCGCCTCTATGGCGTCGACGACCTCCTGGATCTCGGCGGCGCTCCGCGCCGGGCGGCCGGAGGCCGCCAGGGTCCGGGCCCGCAGCTGGGTCACCCGCCGGTGCAGGCTCCGCACGAGCTGCTGCAGCACCTCGTTCCCCGACCCCTCGAAGAGGACGTCGTAGAACCTGTTCTTCACGGCCAGGATGGTGGCGGGCTCGTCGTTTCGCGCGACCGACTCGGCCAGCTCCGCCATGACGGCGCGCAGCGCCGCGCGTTGCTCGTCGGACGCGTGCCCGGTGAACAGGCGCGCGGCCAGGCCCTCCAGGTTGGCCCGCACTTCGTACACCTGGCGCGCCTGCTCGGGGGTGAGCACGGTGACGATCGTGCCGCGGCCGTTGACGGACTCGACCAGACCTTCGGCCTGCAGCTGCCTGAGCGCCTCGCGCACCGACGGGCGGCTCGCCGAGGTCAGCTCGCACAGCTCCCGTTCGATGAGCAACTGGCCGGGCTTCAGCCGCATGTCGACGATGGCCTGCCGGAGAATGGCCGCGACCTGCTCGCGGATGGGGGCATGGCGTTGGACCCGCATCTCCCGCATGATCACAATGTATCCGAATCTTTGCCCGTCGTCAGCTGTAAGACAACGGCTTCACTCGGGTGGGCGGGGCCGGTGCGGGCGCGCCGCCCGGACGGCCAGGCGTCGCTCCGGATGAGCATCTCGGTCACGTCACTCCGCGGCGCCGACGACGATGTCGGCGAGCCGCTGGAAGCGGTCGATGTTGGCCGCCTGCCCCAGCAGGCCCGTGGTCAGCGCGACGAACGTCAGGTCGAGGCGCGGGTCCACCCAGTAGATGCTGCTGCCGAAACCGAAGTTGCCGAACGTCTCGGGGGAGGTCAGCGTGCCGAAGATGTGACGCACCACCCCGTGGCCGCGCACCGTGAACCCGAGGCCCAGGTACGCCGGCGGAGGGGGGTAGCCGTGCCGCAGGGCGACCGCCCGGTAGATCTCGTTGGGCAGGTCGCCGGTCCAGTTCTGCCGCGCCATCTCGATCATGCGCGGCGAGAGGATGCGCACCCCGTCGAGGCTGCCGCCGTTCCTCAGCATCTCCGCCAGCCGCATGAGATCGCTGGTCGTCGACGCCGCGCCGACCCAGGTCGCCTCGTTGGATTCGGCGGCGAAGAGCCCTTGGTCTCCCGGCGTCGTGGAGGACGTGTGCCGGATGGTCAGGTTGCCCCGCATGTCGGGGAAGGCGTGCCGGTCCCGCATGTGCGGTTTGATGCCGAGAGCCGTGTCGGACATGCCGAGGGGACGGAACAGGTCCTCGTCGAGGATCTCGTTGATGGTCCGCTTCTTCGGGTCGGTGCGGCGCAGCGCCTCGCCGAGGAGCGCGTGGTTGACCATGGGGGAGTAGTCGCACCTGGACCCGGGCTCGACCACCCCGTGCAGGTCCGCGCAGACGGCGTCGACGATGTCGCCGAGCCGGTCCATCGGCATCCCGGGCCTGACCTCCCACACCCCCGGCAGCCCGGCCGTGTGCGTGAGGAAGTTGAAGATGGTGGCGCGCTCGCGCGGGGCGCCGGAGAACTCTGGGATGATCTCCGCCATCGGGGTCGTCAGGGCGAACCGCCCCAGTTCGACGGCGCGCAGGGTGAGGATGTTGATGAAGGTCTTCGTCACCGAGAAGATCGTGAAGACCGTGTCCTTTTCCAGGTTTTTCGTCTTGGCCTCGTCGGCGTGGCCCGCCACCAGGTCCAGGGCGAGCCGGCCGTGCCGGGCGACCTGGATCGACGCGCCGTGGTAGAGGCCGGCGTCGAGGTCGGCCCGCACCACCTCCTCCAGGTGGGCCAGTCTCTCCTCCGACATTCCGGCGGAGGCCGCGGCCTCGGTGATCGCCATAGGGTCAGCTCCTTCGTGCTCGGTGCGATGATCTGTGCGGACCGTCCGGCCGCCGGTCCCGGCCGTGGTCAGGAGGCGAGGATGCCGCCGTCCACCGCGAGGAGGTGGCCGGTGACGTAGGACGCGTCGTCGGACGCCAGCCAGGCGATGCCGGCGGCGATTTCTT
Source organism: Actinomycetales bacterium (assembly GCA_044507605.1). Classification (GTDB taxonomy): domain Bacteria; phylum Actinomycetota; class Actinomycetes; order Streptosporangiales; family Streptosporangiaceae; genus Thermopolyspora. Next base: position 5,085 of record JBIQJI010000048.1, read on the forward strand.
CCGGGGTGCCGAGCCGCGCCAGCGGGGTCATCCGCCGGCGCAGGTCGTAGCCGGCCTCGTCGACGATCTGCCGCGCCCCCTCCGTGGGGACGGCGCCGGGGACGACCGCGTTCACGCGGATGCCGAGCGGGCCGAGCTCGCGCGAGGCCTGCCGGGTGAGGCTGGTGACGGCGCCCTTCACCGCCGAGTAGACGGCGGTGCCCGGCATGCCCCGCCACGCGGCCGGCGACGACACGTTGACGATGACGCCGCCGCCCTGCTCGGACATCACGGGGACGGCCGCCTGCATGGTCCAGAACAGCGCCTTCAGGCCGACGGCCAGCATGCCGTCGATGTCGTCCTCGGTGAAGTCGAGGAACGGCTTGTACCGGATCCACATGGCGTTGTTCACGACGACCGCGAGCCGCCCGTGGCGCTCCACGATGCCGGCGACGGCCCGGTGGACGGCGTCGCGATCGGTCACGTCGAGGCGCAGCGCCTCGGCGTATCCGCCGCCGGCCATGATGGCCTCGCCGACCCGGGTGACCGACTCTTCGTCCCGGTCGGCCGCGATCACGCGCATCCCGTCGCGGGCGAGCCGTTCGGCGGTCGCCCTGCCGATCCCGCGGCCCGCGCCGGTGACCAGCGCGGCCCCGGACGCCGGGCTCACCGCTCCTCCCGGCCGGGTGGCGGCGGAAGCGCCGGGACCCGTCTCGGCGTCCGCGTCGGGATGTCCATGGTGACCTCTTTCTCTCGTCGTCTTCTCGTCGTTCTCTTTCGCGCGGGCGTGGCCCGTCGCACGTTTAGGACTCGGGGGCGGACAGGGGGGCGGCCGCGCCGGACGACTCGGGCGGGCCGCCGAGCACGACCGCGGCGGCGGCCCGGACGTGCCTGACGGCGGCGGCGTCGGCGGCCTCGCCGTCCCGGCGCTCGATCGCGTCGACGATCGCCTGCAGTTCCCGCGCGCTCTGCGCCGGGCGGCCCGGCTGGGCCAGCGTGAGACTGCGCAGTTGGGTCACCCGGTGGTGCAGGCTCTGCACGAGCTGGTGCAGCACCTCGTTGCCGGTGCCGGTGAAGAGGATGTCGTACAGGACGTTCTTGGCGGCCAGCAGGTCGGCGGAGGAGGTGCCGTCGTGCGCGATCTCTGTCAGGCGGGCCATGGCGTTCCGCAGGTCGCGGCGTTCGGCGCTTCCGGCCCGTTCGGCGAACAGGCGGGCGGCGAGCCCTTCGAGATTGGCGCGCACGGTGTAGACCTGCCGCGCCTCGTCCCGGGTGACGGCCCGCACGATCGTGCCCCGGCCGTTCACCGACTCGACGAGCCCTTCCGCTTCGAGCTGCCGGAGCGCCTCTCGCACCGACGCCCGGCCGGCCGATGTCAGCTCGCACAGCTCGCGCTCGATCAGCACCTGGCCGGGTTCCAGGCGCAGGTCGACGATCGCCTGGCGGAGGATCGCGGCGACCTGTTCCCTGATCGGGGCGTGCCGTTGGACCCGCATCGCCGGCGGGCGCAGCGCGTCGCTCACCCGACCCGCCTTCCGCCGTCGACGTAGACGGTGCTGCCGGTGGTGAACGCCGACTCGTCGCTGGCGAGGAAGACCGCCGCCTTGGCCAGGTCGTCGACGGTCCCGATGCGCCGCAGCGGTACGACCGCCACCAGCCCTGCCCGGTAATCGGGGTCCTGATACCGGGGGGCGGACAGCGGGGTGTCGGTCGGCCCGGGGCACAGCGCGTTGACCCGGATGCCCTTCGGGCCGAGCTCGGCGGCGGCGTACTCGGTGAACGTGCGGACCGCGGACTTGCTCGCCGCGTACGCCGTGCTGGGCAGCCAGACCCGCTCCGCGACGACGGAGGTCACGTTGATGATGGATCCGGGCCGCCCGAGGGCGACGAGCCGCGCGGCCGTGCGCTGGGTCATGAAGAACGTGCCCCTGGCGTTGATGGAGTGCGTCTCGTCCCACAGCTCGGGCGTCACGTCGAGGAAGTCGGCGTGCACGCCGACGCCGGCGTTGTTGACGACGACGTCCGGGACGCCGAGCGCCGCCTCCACCTCGTCGAGCGCGGCGTCGATGCGGTCGATCTGGGCGATGTCCAGCGTCACGGCGCAGGTCCTGGCCCCGGATCGGGCCAGCCGGTCGCTGACCCGCGCGGCGGCGTCGCCGTTCCGGTCGAGCACCGCGACGGCCGCGCCGGCGGCGGCGAAGTGCGTGCAGATGGCCTCACCTATGCCGCTTCCCCCGCCGGTGACCAGCGCCGTATGGCCGTACAGGGGCGTGGCGCGGGACGACGAGCCGGTCACGAGGGGGCCCCGAAGTAGGCCTGGGCGACGGTCGGCGACGCCTCCAGTTCGGCGCGGGTGCCGGAAACGACGATGCCGCCGCGTTCGATCACGCAGCCACGGGTGAGCAGGGGGATCGCCTCCAATGCGTTCTGTTCGACCAGGACGATCGTGAGGTCGCGGTCGGCCCGGTGCAGGGTGGTGAGCAGTTCGAACACCCGTGCGACCACGACGGGTGCCAGCCCGAGCGAGGGCTCGTCGAGCAGCAGCAGCCGGGGCTCCGACATCAGGGCGCGGCCGATGGACACCATCTGCTGCTGGCCCCCCGACAGGCTGCCCGCCTGCTGGTCGCGCCGGTCGGCCAGCTCCGGGAAGATCTCCAGGACGCGGTCGAGGTTGCGGGCCTGCCACGCCCGGCCCCGGCGGTACGCCCCCATGAGGAGGTTCTCGTCGACCGTGAGCGACGAGAACACGCGCCGGCCCTCGGGGACGTGGGCCACGCCCAGCGCGGGCCTGCGGTGCGCGGGCTCGGCGGACAGGTCGACGTCGTTCCACCGAAGGCGGCCGGTGATCTCGGGCGGGGTGAGCCCTGCGAGGGCGCGCAGGATGGTGGTCTTGCCCGCCCCGTTGGGGCCGAGGATGCCGAAGAAGTCGCCGTCGGCGACGGTGAAGGAGACGTCGTCGAGGACGCGGCTGTCGCCGTAGCGGGCCGACAGGTTACGGACTTCGAGCATCACCGCGCTCCTTCCGTGCGGGCCCGGCCGAGCCATGCTTCGACGACCTCGTCCCGTGCGAGCACGTCGGCGGGGTCACCCGCGGCGATCAGCCTGCCGTGGTGCAGCACGGCCAGCCGGTCGCACAGGCTGCGCACGACATGCAGCACGTGTTCGACGAGCATCACGGTGATGCCGGCCGCGGGGAGTCCCGCGACCGCGGCCACGAGGGCGTCGGTCTCCTGGCGGGTGAGCCCGTTGAGCATCTCGTCCAGGAGCAGCAGCCGGGGGCGGCCGGCGACCGCGCGAGCGATCTCGACGCGTTTGCGGTCGGCCAGGGCCAGGGCACTGGCGGGGGTCGCCGGATCCAGGGTGAAGCCGGCCAGGTCGAGCGCGGCGGCGACCGCTTCGTGGGCCGCGCGGGCCTTGCGGTGGTGCGCCCGTGCCGCGACCAGCACGTTCTCCGCGACCGTCATGGTGTGGAACAACCGGACCTTCTGGAAGGTCCGGGCGACGCCCCACATCGACATGCGCTGCGCCCCGTGCCCGGTGACGTCCCGGCCGGCGAACTCGATGGACCCGGCGCTGAGCCGCACCGCCCCGGCGATCGCGCCGAACAGGGTGCTCTTGCCGGCGCCGTTCGGGCCGACGAGGCCGACGATCTCGCCGCTGGCGACGTCGAGCGAGACGTCGTCCACGGCCCGCAGCCCCCCGAACGTCACGGAGGCGCCGCTGACCCGCAGCAGACTCGGCTGCCCGTCGCGGACGGCCGGAGCCGTCCCGTGGCCGGTGCTCACGATGTGCTCCTCAGCTGTTCCGGGGTGTCGTGCGCGGGTGCCGCGGCATCGCCGCCGGCTGCGGGGCTCCCGCCGGGCGGCCGGGCGGTCCGCGTCCGGACGGCGGCGACGACCGCCCGCGCGAGCCGGGAGATCAGGAAGACGAGACCGCGCCGGTCGGCGAGCATCACGGCCGCCACGACGACCGCGTAGGCCATGCCCGACAGCCCTTGCGGGGCCGAGGACAGCTGCGTGGACAGGATCTGCTGCACGGGGACGAGGACGGCCGCGCCGACGATCGGGCCGACCACGGTGCCCCGCCCGCCGGTGAGCGCCACCAGGGCGATGATGAACGCGGTGTTGGCCCCGAACCCCGTCAAGGGGTCGATGGCCCGCAGGGACTGCAGCATGACGCCGCCGGCCACCCCGGTGACGGCCGCGCTCAGCGACAGCCCGGCGAGACGGACCCGGGTCACGTTCACGCCCGCCGCCCGTGCCGCGTCGGGATCGTCCCGGCTGGCGCGCAGGAACAGGCCCAGTTTGCTCGCCGCGAGCAGACCGACGATCAGCGTCACCACCGAGAGGATGGCGACCACCACGTAGTACAGGGTGAGCGCCGAGTCGAACTGGAACATCTCCGGGGCGTCGCGCAGGAAGGGGATGCTCAGCCCGACGTCGCCGCCGGTGAACTCGCGGAAGTGCGTGGCGAAGTCGGCGAAGAGCAGGGTGAGCACGAACGTCGCCAGGGTGAAGTAGGTGCCCCGGAGGCGAAGCGCGGGGTACGTCGTGATGGCTCCGGCGATCGCCGCGACGAGCGCCCCCACCAGCATCCCCACCCACGGGGTGAGGCCGGCGTGGATGGTGAGCAGGGCCGTCGTGTAGGCGCCGAGGCCGAAGTAGACCGAGTGCCCGAACGAGAGCAGGCCGCCGTAGCCTCCGGCGATGTTCCACCCCTGCGCGGCGATCGCCCACACGGCCGCGGAGATCGCCACGACGAGCACGAACTGGGTCTGGATCAGCCAGAAGGGCAGCGACCAGCCGACGAGCAGCACCGCCAGGGCGATCAGGGCCGCGCGGCCGGGCGCCGACCGTACGATGCTCATGTCGTCACCTGCTTCCCGAACAGGCCCAGCGGCCGCACCAGCAGGACGACCAGGAAGCCGATCCAGACCGCCTGGTTCTGCAGGTCGAGGGCCACGTAGGTGGCCGTCGCCTGCTGCACGACGCCGATGACCATGCCGGCGATGAACGCCCCGCGGATGCTGCCGAGACCGCCGAGGACCACCGTCACGAAGGCGAGCGCGAGATAGCCGAACCCGGTCGTCGGGTTCACGGTCTGGTAGGTGGCCAGCAGGCCGCCGGCCAGCCCGGCGAGGCCGACGCCGATGCCGCTGCTGATCGAGAAGACCCGCCGGCGGTTCACCCCGACCATCGCCGCGGCGTCGGCGTCGTCGACGACCGCCCGCAGCCCCCGGCCGAACTCCGTCCGGTTCACGACCACGTCGAGCACGGCGAACGCGACGGCGGCGATCACGAAGGCGACCACCTGCGCCTTGGACAGGGACAGCCCCGCCACCCGCCACGCGCCGTCCAGGGCGGTGCTGACGCTGCGGTCGGTGGAGGTGAACAGGGCGAGCAGCAGCGACTGGACGAAGATCCCGACGGCCGCCGTGATCACGATCTGGGGCAGGTGCGCCTCGTCCTCGGTCGTCGCGTTGTCCGCGGTGCGGCGCAGCAGCACCAGGTAGACCAGCACGCCGAGCAGGCCGACGGCCAGGCCGAACACCGGCGTGAGGAACAGCCCGAGCGAGCCGAGCCCGCCGACGGCGACCAGGCTGAGATACATCCCGATCGTCACGAAGTCCGCGTGGGCGAAGTTCACGATGCGGGTGATGCCGAAGCTCAGCGACAGCCCGCTGCTGATCACCCCGTAGAGGCCGCCCACCAGCACCCCGGAGACGAGGACCTGCAGGAGGGTGATCATCGGCGGCCCCTCCCGCGGGTCCTGCCTGTCGTCGCCTCGGTCACCGCGAGCCCAGGGTGAGGTCCACCGTGGCGTACTCCTTCGGCCACACCGTCTTCGGCACCCCGTCCACCCACTGCGTGAGCACCGGGACGGCGTGGGGGTTCGTGCCGTCCTGCTCGAACGACACCTCTCCGCCGGGCATCGCGGACGCCGGTCCGGACGTGGCGTGGATCTGGTGCAGCTGGGACGCGATCTTGTCGGGGTCGCAGGACTGCGCCTGCTTCATGGCCTCGGCGATCAGGTGCACCGCCACCCACGACTCTCCGGCTTCCATGGGCATGAACGGGGCGTTGAACCGCTTCTTGTAAGCCGCGCTGGCCTGCGCGACTCCGTCGAGCGGCAGGTCGTCGTTCCACGCCCCGACCGCCATCAGGCCGTTCACGGCGTCGCCGAGGGTCTTGCCCAGGCTCGGCGCCACGAAGGCGCCGCCGAATCCCAGGATGGGGGCGTCGACTCCCCGGGCGCGCAGGCCCTTGATGATCAGGGTCACGTCGGCCGGCGGGCCGGACATGAGCACGAGGTCCGGCTTCTGCTCGACGATGCGGTTCACGATCGGGGTCGCGTCGGCGATGCCGGGCTGGTAGAACTCGGGATCCTTCGCGGTGGCGCCGGCGTCCTTGAACGCGTTGACGGCGGTCGTGATCTGCTCCGTGTTCGCGGTGTCGTTCGGCCCGACGGCGGCCACGCGGGTGAACTTGTGTCCCGCCGCCTTCGCCGCGGCCAGCACGTCCGTCGTCGCCGCACCGCCGATCTGCGACGACTTCGGCGGCGGCTGGAAGTAGTACTCGTACTTGCGCTCCGACAGCGAGTCGGCCCACGACTGCGTCACCAGGGGCACGCGGGCCGCCTGGGCGACCGTCGAGACCGTCGTGGTCATGTTGCTGAACCACGCGCCGACCAGCGCGACCGCGCCGTCGCTTTTGATCGACTTCGTCGCGGCGCTCTTCGCCTGCGCGACATCGCCGCTGCTCGTGTCCTCCTGCACCACCTTGAGCTTCGCGCCGTTCAGCGGGGCGATCCCCCCGGCCGCGTTGATCTCGTCCGCGGCCACCTGCATTCCCTGCAGCGAGTTCACGCCGAACTCGGCGAGCGGACCGGAGAGCGGGTACGGCGCGCCGATCACGATCTCGTCGCCGCAGTCGCCGGCGGCGTCGCCAGAGCTCGCGCTCTGGTTCGCGACACCGCCGCACGCGCTCAGCAGGAGCGCTCCTGATCCGGCGACGGCCACCCACGCAAGGCGGTGGAGGCGGGTCGCTGCGCGGCTGAATTTCGGGACGCGACGGGGCACCGGTCGCTTCGGGGCAAGGGGCGGCATGGTCGTTGTCCTCTCAGGCGAGCCCGCGCGACACCTCGGGCGGCGGGGACGCCCGGACGCGCGGGGACGGCGCGCTGTGATCGATGTCTTCCGGAGTGACGATGCAGAGACATTAAAGGGAGCTGTCTGATAGGTCAATAGCTGATGGCAGATGTCGGAAAGCGTGGTTAAATACCGCCTACTTCACGCCGTCGTTCGAGAGGAGCGCCATGACCGCCGCCAGCAGTCCCCCGCACAACGACAGCCCGGCAGCGCCGCCGGAGGCGGAGACGCTGCTCGACGCCGGCGACCGCGTACGCCGACAGGTGCTGGGCGATGAGCATGTGGATCGGTCGAGGACGCAGAGCACCCCGTTCGGCCGGCCGCTGCAGGAGCTCGTCACCGAGTACTGCTGGGGCAAGATCTGGACGCGGCCCGGCCTGGAGCTCCGCACGCGCAGCCTGATCAACATCGCGATGCTCACCGCGCTGGGCAAGCCCGACGAGCTGAAGCTGCACGTGCGGGGAGCCATTCGCAACGGGTGCAGCGTCGAGGAGATCCAGGAGGTCTTCCTGCAGACGGCGATCTACTGCGGTGTCCCGGCCGCGCTGGAGGCGAGCCGGAACGCCCAGATCGCGCTGGACGGCATCGACGAAGAGTGAGCGCGGCACCGGCCCGCGCGGGCCGGTGCCGCCGCGGTCACCGGACTAGAGGCCGCCGCGGTCACCGGACTAGAGCTGGTGCAGATAGCGCAGCACGGCCAGGACCCGGCGGTGGTCGTCCGCCGACGGCAGCAGCCCCAGCTTGCTGAAGACGTTGGCGATGTGCTTTTCCACCGCCCGTTCGGAGATGTGCAGCGCGCGGGCAATCGCGGCGTTGCTGCGGCCCTCTGCCATCTGGCCCAGGACCTCCTGCTCGCGGGCGGTGAGCGCGGCCAGTTCGGCGTTGCGGCGGGTGCCCGTCAGGATCTGCTGGACCACCTCCGGGTCGAGGGCCGTGCCACCGGCGGCGACCCGGGTGAGCGCGTCGACGAAGTCGTCGATGTCGCTGACGCGCTCCTTGAGGAGGTAGCCGACCCCACCCGCCCCGCCGGCCAGCAGGTCGGTGGCGAACCTCGTCTCGACGTACTGCGAGAACAGCAGGATGCCGACGGCCGGGAAGTCGCGGCGCAGGTCGAGGGCGGCCAGCAGCCCTTCGTTGGTGTGGGTGGGCGGCATCCGGATGTCCACCACGGCCACGTCGGGCAGGTGCTCGGCGACGGCGGCGCGCAGCCCCGGCCCGTCCGTCGCCTCGGCGACCACCTGGTGGCCGCGCATCCGCAGCAGCTGACCGAGCCCGTCGCGCAGAATGGCCGCGTCCTCCGCGATGACCACCCGCATGCTCCGCTCCCGGCGCCGCCCCAGACCGCATCCGCGACCACCGTAACCCAAGCGCGGGGAGGGCCGGGCGTCCCAAGCGCGGGGAGGGCCGGGCCGCTCGGCCGGTCAGGCCCCCGGGCCGCCGCCCGCCTGCCCGGCTCGGTGCCGCGGGCTACGTCTCGACGGCCTCGGCCGTTCTGGCCGCCTGGGCCGTCGTCGCGTCGGCCCGCACGTCGTCCTCGTCCGAAAGCGGAAGGCACCCGTCGCCCTGCCGGTAGGAACGCGAGCGGCGAAGGTCGGCGGCCACGAAGCCCCGCTGCGCGACCGCTCCGAACCGTCGTGACGCGGCCGGAAGGCGGTGCGGCCGTGCACGGCGACACGGTTGTCCATGAGCACCAGGTCACCCGGCGACAGGTCCACCGTGTGCCCGGTGTCCTCCATGGCCTCGTGGAGCTCGGTCAGCGCGTTCGCCGCTCGCGGCGCCAGCGGCTTCGTCGCCGCAAGCACGGCTCCTATCGCGGCCGTATCGCCGGTTTTCCCGCTGAGCGGGGCGGACCGAACCACGCATCTTCGTGGCAGCACGATTGTCCCCCGGTGCCGATCTCCGGACGATGGTCCGGGTTCACGTTCTGGTTCGTGCTGGTTCTGGCTGGTTCGTGCGTCGGCCGGTTTCGTCGTCGGAGGGATGATCATGACAGGATTCGCGGCAACGCCGGAGTTCCGCGGCTTGACGAAACGCTTCGGCGACAAGACGGCGGTGGACCGGCTGTCGTTCACGGTCGAGCCGGGCCAGGTCACCGGTTTCCCCGATCCCAACGGCGCGGGCAAGTCGACCATGATGCGGCTGTCGCTGGGGCTGGACCGGCCGCCCGAGGGGACGGCGACCATCGGCGGCAGGGCCTACCACGAGCCGGTCAGGCCGCTCGGCGTGGTCGGCGCGATGCCGGAGGCCAGGGCGGTGCACCCGGGCCGCAGCGCCTATCGCCACCTGCCGTGGCCGGCGCAGAGCCAAGGGCTGCCGCGTCGCCGGGTGGTCGAGGCGATGGAGACCGTGGGCATAGGCATGGTGGGCGAGCGGCGCGCGGGGGCGTTCTCGCTGGGCATGGCCCAGCGGCTGGGCATCGCGGCCGCCTTACCGGGCGACCCGGCGGTGCTGGCGCTCGACGAGCCGGTCAACGGCCTGGACCCCGCGGGTGTGCAGTGGATCAGAGGGCTGATGAAGCGGCTCACGGCCGAAGGCAGGACGGTCCTGGTCCCCAGCCACCTGATGAACGAGATGGCCGTCACGGCCGACCACCTGGTCATCATCGCCAAAGGGCGGCCGGTGGCCGATTGCCCCACGGCTGAGTTCGCCTGGAGCCCGCAGGCCCTGCGACTGATCGAGTTGCCGGCGAGGCAGGGCGTCGCCATCCGGCCGATCAATGTGGACACCTTCGAGGCGGCCGGTAGGGAACCGATGGCGTCCACCGCGCAGATCGCGATCCGCGTACTCGGCGTGATGAGCATCGGCAGCGAGCACACCACCGGTCTCATCCAGGCCGGCGCGCTGGCCGTGCCGCGCCGCGTCGGTCTCATCGCGAGCAGGACGCTGATCTTCGGCGGGCTGATCCTCCTGTTCGCGGAACTGGTCGCCGTGCCCGTGCCGCTGATCGGCAGGATGATCCTGTCGCCGCACGTGACGATCGACCTCCGGGACGGGACGGTCATCCGCGTTACACTCGGATTCGGCGTGTATCTCGCAGAGGTCGGGCTGTTCGCGATGGCCATCGGCACCATGATCCGCAACCTCACCGGCGCGATCACGCCGGTGCTCGGCATCATCCTCGTGCGCTCCAACGCGGCCACTCTGGTGCCCGGCGATCTCGGCGACCGCATCGAGGCGTACCTCCCGGGCGGCGAAAAAGCACAGGCGATCATGTCCAGCGCGGCCGATCCCTCCGCCATCCTGACCCCGCTGCTGGGTCTCACCGTGATGACGGCCTGGGCCCTCGTGCTGTTGCGCGCCGCCACCGTGCTGCTGCGCGTCAGGGACATCCCCGAGGTCCGGGCGGCGGTATGACGTCGTCGCGCGTGAACCGGCTCCCGGCCCGATCACCGTGGCGCTATCCGCGTCCCGCCGAGACGGCCCGTCGCGCGGTCTACTCGCTGCTCTCGCTTCCGCTCACGACGGCCGCCTTCCTGGCGGCCGTCGTGAGCCTGTTCGTCAGCTGCTACCTGATGCTGTTCGGCGTCGGCGTCTTCGCCTTCATCGGCATGTTCGCCTCGGCGGCGTGGTACGGCCGGGGGGAGCGGGAGCGCATGCGGCGTCTGCTGGGGACCGACCTCCCCGACCCCGAACGCCGCGTACCGTCCCGCTCGGGCGTGGTGCGCCTGTTCGCCACCCGTGTGCGCGACCCCCAGGCGTGGCGCGACCTGACCTACTGCCTGCTGGCGATGCCGCTCGCGGCGCTGTCCTGCACCAGCACCGTCCTGCTGCTGGCGCTGCTGGCGCGGGCGGTGACCTACCCGGTGATCGGCCTGTTCGACTCCTCCTTCTACGCGCACTCCTGGGGTGGTCCCTCCTATCTCGGCACCGTGGCGGTGCACTCCGGTCAAGGGGTCCTGGTGCTGCTTCTCGGCCCGCTCGCGGTGCGCTGGGCGACCGGTGCGCAGAGCGGGCTGGCGCGGCGGCTGCTGTCGGCCGGGGCGGGCGGCGCATGACGCGATGACCTGGCGACCGCTGCGGCTCCTCCTCGACCGCCCCACGACACGCCGGCTGGCGTACCTGGCCGTGTGCCTGCCGCTCGGCATCGGCGGCTTCGTGGCGGCGGCGGTGCTGGTGACCGCAGGGGGCGTGCTGACCGTCACGCCGCTCGGGCTGTGGGTCATCGCGCTGACGCTGCGCGGCGCGCAGTCGCTCGGCGGGCTGTACCGCCGGCTCGCCGCCGCGCTGCTGGGCGAGACGATCGAGACGCCGCCGGTGAGCCGGCGCCCCGGGCTGCTCAACTGGCGCAGGGCCGTGCTGGGAGACCCGGGAGCCTGGCGGGCGCTCGGCCATGTGGTGGTCAAGCTGCCGTTGTCGCTGGTCGGCTTCTCGATCGCGGGCGGGGCGGCACTGTACGGCCCGATGCTGGCGCTGTATCCGCTGCTGCGGACCGTCAACGGCCCGGCCGTGCCCGGCGCCGGGGGCGAGACCCGGCACGCCCTGTCCGTCGGCGGAGTCGTGCTGGACAGCGGGCCGGCGATGCTGCTGGTGTCGGCGGCCGGGATGGCCCTGATGGTGATCACGCCCAGGGTGACGGCCCGCGTGGCCGCGTTCGACCTCGCGTGCACACGCGCGCTGCTGGCGCCCAGCGAGGCGTCGCGCCGCATCTCGGCGCTCGAGCACAGCCGGGCCGCGGCCGTGGGCGACGCCGACGCCTTGCTGCGCGTCGTCGAGCGGAACCTGCACGACGGCGCCCAGGTCCGGCTGGTGGCGTTGATCATGCAGCTGGCCATGGCGAAAGAGTTCCTGCTGGTCGATGAGGTCGGCGGCGAGGACCTGAAGCGGCTCAGGGAGCTGGTGGACGCCGCGCGGGCACAGGCCGGCGAGGCCGTCACGGAGCTGCGGGAACTGGTGCGCGGCATCCGCCCGCCGGTGCTCGACGACGGCCTGGAGACGGCGGTCGCCTCCCTGGTCGCGCGCAGCGGACTGCGGACCGATCTCACGGTGCGGCTGCCGGAGGCGCCCGCACCGGCGGTGGAGACCATCGCCTACTTCTGCGCCGCAGAGTTGATCACCAACGTGCTGCGCCATGCGCACGCGGACAGCGTCGCGATCGACATCTCCCAGCCGGACGGCCTGTGGCTGCGCATGCGGGTCACGGACGACGGCAGGGGCGGCGCGCGTCAGGGCAAGGGCACAGGGCTGGCCGGGCTCTCGCGGCGGCTGGCCGCGGTGGACGGCACGCTGCTCGTCGTGAGCCCCGAGGGCGGGCCCACGGAGGTCACCGTCGACATTCCGCGGGAGGGCTACCGGCCGGCGGCCGAACCGGTCTGAGCCCGCGTCGGCATCGGCGACGGCGCTGGAAAAGGCGCCTGATACGCCTCCGATAACACCGGTTCCTAGCCTTCGAAGGCGCGGTGACGAGCCGCGGAGGGAGGCCGGATGACGGCTGCGATCCACGTCGAGGGTCTGCGGAAATCGTTCCCGCGAACGACGGCGCTGCGCGGAGTGGACCTGGTGATCCCCGCCGGTACGGTGCTCGGCCTGCTCGGCCCCAACGGCGCCGGCAAGACCACGATGGTGCGCATCCCGGCCACCCTGGAGCGACCCGATGCCGGCACCGCCAAGGCGTTCGGGCACGACACCGTCACGGAGGCGTCGAAGGTGCGCCGCCTGATCGGGCTGACGGGCCAGCACGCCCTCATAGCCGGCGACATCTCCGGCAGGGAGAACCTGTACGTGATCGCCCGCCTGTTCAACATGCCGCCCAGGGTCGCGCGGGCCGCAGCGGACGAGATGCTGGAGCGCTTCGGCCTGACCGAGCACACCGGCAAGCCGGCCCGGCATTACTCGGGCGGGCTACGGCGCAGGCTGGACCTGGCCGCCAGCCTGCTGGGCACGCCCACGGTGCTCTACCTGGACGAGCCGACGACCGGCCTCGACCCGCACAGCCGTACGACGTTGTGGGACGTGATCAGGGCGATGGTGGGGGACGGCATGATGGTGCTGCTGACCACGCAGTACATGGAGGAGGCCGAGGCGCTCGCGGACTCGGTGGTCGTCATGGACCCGGGCGAGGTGATCGCCCAGGGCTCCGCGGCCGAGCTGCGGGTCCGGGCCGGCGGCCAGGTTCTGCGGATGCGGCCGGCCCGCCCGTCCGACCTGCCGGCGGCGAAGGCGGCCTTCGTCCACGCCGGGCCGGATCCGGTGACCGGGGACGGCGACGGCGGGGCCGTGACGGTGAGCGCACCGCTGACCGGGCCGGACCGGCTGACCGCCGATGGCGGCGCTGTGCGCCGCGCATGTGTCCGTCGCCGGGATCGACACCTACGTGCCCAGCCTCGACGAGGTCTTCCGCGTGCTGACCCGTGCCGAGCCGGAGCGCGTGGACGTGCCGGGGGAGATCGCATGATGGTGGGCGAGGTGGCGGGGTCCTGGCGGGGTCTCAGGTTCGGAGACGGTAGACCGACGGCATGCTCAGGAGGAGCTGGGCCCTGATGAGCGACACGAGCGTCGCCGACGACGCGCACAGGGATGACTATCGGCTGCTGATGAGCTGCTTTCCCAGCGGGGTCGCGGGCGCGGCGTCCGGCACCCCGAGGCCGTTACCAGCCCTCACCACGGGGAAAACACTGACGGAACGGAGCCGGGGACGGCGGCCACCTGCCCTCTCCTGCACGGGTTGTTAGTGGATCGACGCGAGGTAGCCGCGACGGGCGATACACGAGACGACGCCTCGGCGGCTGCGCAGGACCCGCACTCAGCCGGTGGCGTGCGTCGGCGGCCCGGACCCGGGAGACCGACGTCTACGGCCTGCCGTCGCTGGTTCCGGTGCTGGTGGCCGACCTTCCCAGCCGTCCGGCCGGTGCGGATATGCGTGATGTGCTGCGTACTCACCTGCTGCTGCCCGAAGACCGGAGCGCAGAGTTGTCCAATCGTCTGTCGCCGGTGCGGGCCTGGCTGGAAAGGGCGTCGCTGCCGCTGGCCGACCTGCAAGAGCCACGCGTTTTGCGGATGGCGCTGGAAACCATTTCGGTCAGCTTCGACGGCAAAGATGCCGCACCAAATACAGTACGGCATAAGCGGGAAGTTCTCGATCACCTGCTGAAATTTGCCGTGGAAGACAAAGCGCTGTCCGTCAACCCGCTGTGTGCCGTTAAGTGGACTCCGCCCAAGGCATTCGGTGCCGTTGACCCGCGTACGGTCGTCAATCCCGAGCAGGCCCGTGCCCTGCTGGCTGCCGTCGCCAAGGTCGGCGGACTCGTGGCGGGCGGCTGTATGGCATGTTCGCCTGCATGTACTACGCCGCGCTGCGGCCGGAGGAAGCCGCGGGCCTGCGCCGACAGAATTGCCATCTCCCCGAGCAGGGCTGGGGTCTGCTGGTGGTGGAGAAGACCCGTCCCCAGGCGGCCAAGCGATGGACCAATTCCGGGGAGACCCACGATTCCCGGGGCTTGAAACACCGGGCCAAAGGAGAGACCCGGGAGATCCCCATTCCGCCCGCCCTGGTGGGCATCCTGGCGGGCGCACCTTGACCGATACGGCACGGCTGCGGATGGCCGGCTGTTCCGCACATCCAAGGGGCGGCCGTTCTCTTCCTCGGCGTACTCGGCCGTCTGGCAGCAGGCCCGCCGCCTGGCTCTCACTCCCGAACAGGTGGCCTCGCCCTTGGCGGCCCGGCCGTACGACCTGCGCCATGCCGCCGTCTCGCTGTGGCTGAACGCCGGAGTGCCGGCAACCGAGGTCGCCAAGAGAGCCGGGCACGGCGTTGACGTGCTGCTGAGGGTCTACGCCAAGTGCCTCGACGGGCAGCAGGCCCGAGCCAACAAGAAGATCTCCGAAGCGCTCGAAGAGTGATCTCGACCCCCTGCCGCACAGGCCCCGGTGCAACCCGGGGCCTTTCTGCGCTTACAGGTCGGATTAGTGTTTAGCGGCCGGCGATCTTTGGGAGTCGCAATCCGGGTCGGTGGCAACATGCATAGGTTTAGTGGTTTCGGCTGCCTGTGCCGCCGGGTGTTCAGTAGACGATTTGCTGACCGTGGATGCACGTTCCCGTTATCGGGAGTAAGTATACTATTGCTGGTTGGCCTTATTGGGCGTCGCTATGTTGCTGATGTGGTACGAAGGCGAAGGACGTTCCTGGAAAAGTACTGGGGCTACGGTGTGCTAGCGATCCTTGTCGCTGGTTGGTGGCTCGCGGAGGACAAGGCGAAGATCGCTCCACTGCTGATCGTGGGATCTGTGCTGGCGATCATCTACTTTCTTTTCAGGGTGCCCAGAACGTGTGGTGCCGAGGGGCGTGAAGGCCCCTGTCGAAATAATGCCCAAGGGCTTCTTTTCGGCTGCAACCAGGTCCGTCAGCACAAACGGCAGAATCTTGCCCGCAGGCTGGGTAGGGAGCGGTGGCGGAGACTGAACAAAGGGCTCTGGGCCACGCCTAAAGATGCTGTGGCAACCCTCTCATGTCTCGGCTCGGCGATCTCTGGCGTAGCCGCGACGATGGCAGTGATCCTAGGCCGAGGTTAGGTCGACGCTACGGCTTCTTGCGACTCCCTGGCGGGCCTATGGCCAGTGTCTGCTGTGGAGGCTTGGGCATCCCGGGATCTTCCGCCATCCTCGTGCTGACTTGGGAGAACGAGCCAAGATCTATCCCGCGTATATCCCACGGCCGCTGACATAGAGCTGCACACAATTGCCTGCGGCTGGCCTTGATCGAGTTTCCATGATCAAGGAATGTCCTGATCAGGGCCGAGACGGCTGGTCGGAGAAGTGCCCCCGGCAGGATTCGAACCTGCGGCACCCGCTTTAGGAGAGCGGTGATCATATGGCCACCACCGGTGGCTTGAGCTGCGAAAACGCCCGTATGGGGCTGCGCTTCCCACAAGATCATTTCGCGAATGTCCCATGAGACGGGAGGCTGGAACCCTCCGTGCCAGCCTGTGGCGGGACAGCGAAACGGACGGTCCTGATAGCCGGATGACGGTGGTTGCGATTGCGAAATTTGTATGGCAAACGTTGTGGGCTGACCGCGGCGCTGTCTGCTGATGCCGACCATCGAGCACGCTGAACTGTGTGACTCGTATGCAATGCAGCGCCTGCGCACGGAACGGGCATGCTCCGCCCATGATCTTGAACAGCGGAGGCATTGTGCTGAGGGCGTGCGGTGCGCCATGTCGACTCCCTGAAGGGTCGTCGCCGATTTTCGGTCAGCCTGATGGGCACCCGTGTCGGGATGGACACCGTAAACGCGCGCCCGACCCCGGTGCGGCGGGGCGGGCGCGCGCTTACCGCGCCGGTTCGCTCAGCCTACCTCCGGGTCCCGGCCCTGGATGATCTGGCCAGTGCTGGTGAGGAGCACGTTCACACCGAGCGCGTCGTGGTCGTTCGGCCGCTCAGCTGGGACAACGCGCAGCCCTGCCGCAGCGAGAGACTTGGCGACGAACTCGGCGGCGGGGAGGTGCTGCCCGTCGGGGACATCGAGGTAGATACGGACGCAGCCGTGCTGTTCGAAGAGACATATGCGCCAGCGCCCGTCATTGCTGGGCGGGAGGTGGTCGGTGGTTTCGACGAGCTCGATCTCGGGCAGCGATAGAGCGGACCGAGCGGCCTCCAGAATATCGTGAGTATTCACTTTTCTTCCTTCCTCGGAAGGGTGAATTCTTTGTGATTAAGGGTAGAGGAAAATGCCTCGTCATTTGTAATGCCGAGGCGCTCAGGCGGTCGTCCAATTCCCGCTCCACCGCATTCGAACCGGTCGCCTGGTCTACCAGGCGACCACCACGCGGCCCGCCCAGCGCCATGTTTGCAACGTCTGCTTGACAAGGGCGCGACATGCCCGACCACCCGGCCGCGAACGGCAGGCCGAACCGAGCGGGCGGCCTGACGCGCACGCAGCCGTCCGCCCGGTTTCGCCCACAGGTTCCATTCGCATGAACCCTCGGCGCGCTGCTTCCCCCGCGTCGGTGCCGCCGAAAACCGGGTACTACCGGCTGGCTTCGGGTGACCAGTCCTCGGCGAAGGTCTCCATCTGCCGAATGACCAGGTCGATGGCGGCTGGCGCGGCGTCCGGCGGGTAGCCGTGCTTGGCAAGCAGTCGCTTGATAATGGTGCGGAGCTTGGCGCGCACATCGTCGCGGGAGACCCAGTCGACGGTGACGGAGTTGCGTACCGTCCGCACAAGGTCGCGTGCGATGTCGGCGAGCATCCCAGGGCCCATCTCCCTGACCGCTGCCTCGTTTTGCGCCACGGCGTCGTAGAAGGCCAGCTCGTCCTCGCTCAGCGGGGGATTGAACGCCTTGCCGCGGTCGGCGTCGGCGGCTACCTCCTTGGCCATGGCCACCAGCTCGGCGATGATCTCGGCCGAAGTGAGGTGCTGGTTGGTATACCGGTTCATCAGCTCGATCAACCGGTCGGAGAAGGTCTTCTGCCGCACCACGTTGTGCCGGGTGACCCGGCGCATCGTCTGCTCGATGGCCCGCCGCAACGCCTCGATCGCGAGGTGGGGCGTCTTCGAGGCCCGCAGACGCTCCAGGTACGCTTCGTCCAGGTGGGATAGGTCGGGCCGGTCGATGCCGGCGGCTTGGTAGATGTCGGTGACGCCTCCGGCTTCGATGATCCCGGCGGTGAGCTGCTTGAGGTAGAGCGCGATTTCGGCTGGGATCGGCAGGCCGCGGGCCCGGCGGTCTTCCACGTCGAACTTGGCCATCCAGACCCGTACGGCCTGGAAGAAGGCGATGTCGTCGCGGTAGGGGTTGAGCTGGCCGCTGCTGGCGCACAGCGCGTAGAGCCGGTCCAGCCTCGCCGCCGCCTTCCGGAACCTTTCGGCGAGGGTGTCCTCTCCGGGCTCGACCTGGTTTTCGGGCAACGCGGGATTACGCAGGTAGTTGACGGTGCCGAGCACGGCCTCCCGGAAGGCCTTGTCCGACCTGGCCGCCAGCTTGCCGCGCCAGTCGTACCCGCGCAGGATCACGTTGCAGATCACGTCGTGCAGGTCGCGGACCTGGGCCACGACCTCGTCGATGTCGCGGCCCACCGGCCTGGTGTCCTGGTCGTCTTGGGTGTACTCGGCCAGGGCCTCATGCAGGCTCTGGGTGACCGGCGCGTAGCCGACGAGCAGGCCGTCCTGCTTGGCCCGGAAGGTGCGGTTCACCCTAGCGAGCGCCTGCATCAGTGCGGCACCCCGCATCGGCTTGTCCAGGTAGAGGGTGTGCAGCGGCGGGGAGTCGAATCCGGTCAGCCACATCGACTGGACGATCACCAGTTCCAGCTCGTCGTCTGGATCTTTCGCCCGGCGCTGGATCACCTTGAGCTGCGATGGCCGGCGCACGTGCTTCCTGACGTGGGCCTCGTCCCTGGGATCGCCGGTGTAGACGACCTTGATCTTGCCCTTGTCGTCGGCATCGGCATGCCACTCCGGGCGCAGCGCGATGATCTCCTCGTACAGCCGGGCGCAGATGTCCCGGGTGGCGCAGACGATCAGCCCTTTGCCCGGGCCGTCGATGAACTTGCGCATCTGCGCGGAGCGCGCCTCCCAGTGGGAGACGAGGTCGGCGGCGAGCTTCTTCAGCCGGTCCGGGGCACCGTAGACGGCGTTCATCACCGCCACGCTGCGCTGGATGCGTTGCCGTTCCGCGTCATCCAGGCCCGCGGTGATCTCGTCGGCCCGGTCGTCGACCACCTCGGGATCGACATCCTTGGGCAGGCTCACCGGGATGAGCCGACTCTCGTGGTAGACGCGCACTGTGGCGCCGTCATCCACGGCCCGGGTGAGGTCGTAGATGTCGATGTAGTCGCCGAACACGTCGCGGGTGTTCCGGTCGGCCTCGGAGATCGGCGTGCCGGTGAAGGCGACGAACGTGGCGTTGGGCAGGGCGTCGCGCAGGTGCCGGGCGTACCCGTCCAAATGGTCGTAGTGGCTGCGGTGCGCCTCGTCGACGATGACGATGACGTTGCGGCGGTCGGACAGCAGCGGGTGAGCCTGGCCCGCCTCACGTTCTTCCTTGGTGCGGCCGAACTTCTGCAGCGTGGTGAAGATGATGCCGCCGGTACGGCGGTTGAGGAGCTGGGTGCGCAGGTCGTCGCGGGTCACGGCCTGCACCGGCTTCTCCGGCAGCAGCTCGCTGGCGAGAAAGGCCGAGTAGAGCTGGTCGTCCAGGTCGGTGCGGTCGGTGATGACCACGATGGTCGGGTTGCCGAGGCTCGGGTGCGTCATGACCTGATGGGCGTACAGCTCCATCTCCAGCGACTTGCCCGAGCCCTGGGTGTGCCAGACCACCCCGGCGCGCCCGTCCCGCCGGGTCGCCTCGATGGTCTTGCCGACGGCCTTGCTGACCGCGAAGTACTGGTGCGGCTTGGCGATCCGCTTGGTCGTCCCGCTCGGCGTCTCGGCGAACGCGACATAGCCGCGAAGGATCTCCAGGAACCGCCGCTGCTGGAACAGGCCGTGCAGCGCCAGGTTCAGCGCCAGGTCTTCATCGCGGGTCGGTGGCTGGGGTACCGGCCGGCCCTCGTCGTCCACGTTCCACGGCGCGAAGTGCTCGAACGGCGTGAACGCCGTGCCGTAGCGAGCGGTGATCCCATCGGAGACCACGCAGACCACGTTGGCGCGGAACGCCAGCGGCAGCTCGTCGACGTAGGTGCGCAACTGCGCATACGCCCCCTGCAGGTCGGCGTGCACGTCCCCGGCCTTTTTCAGCTCCACCAACCCGACCGGCAGGCCGTTAAGGTACAGCACCACGTCGAAGCGCCGCCGGTGCTCGCCCTCGATCACCATCACCTGGTTGACCGCGAGGAAGTCGTTGGTCTCCGGGTCGCGGAAGTCGACCAGCCAGATCGTCGGGTTGTGCTCCGCGCCGTGCTCGTCGGTGTAGACCACCGACCGGATGCCCTTGGTCAGGAACTCGTGGATCCGCCGGTTCTCAGCCAGGGCGTCCCGCGACTTGGCGCTGGTGACCTCCATGAGCGCGTCCTCGACGGCGGACGGCGGAAGCTGCGGGTTGATCCGGGCGATCGCCTCGCGCAGCCGGCCGGGCAGGATCAGCTCCGACCAGGACTCGCGCTCACCCGAACCCGGGGCGATCGCCTTCCCCTCCACCGGCTTCCAGCCGAGCTCGCCTAGGGTGTCCATCGCCAGGGCCTCCCACTCCGCCTCCGACAGGTCGCGAAGCGGAGGGGCGAAGTCAGTCGTCACAGCGACTCCTCCACCGCCTTTTCCGCGTCTCGTACGCGGATCTCACCGGACATCAACTTGGGCAGGAGCGTGTCGCGGAGCTCGGCCAGGACATGCGACTCCTCGACGCACTTGGCTGCCCGCTTATGCAGAGGATCAACTTGCGCAGAGAAGCGAGCGATCACGTCGGGTTCGGCCAATCGGACGCGCATCGCCTTGAAATTCTTGCGACTCAGCTCCAGGAAGGTTGAGCCGTTCGCGAGGCTGCGCATCTCGTCGACTCGGGACCGCATCTCATGGAACAGCCACCATCGCATCTCAGGCTGCCGTGGAATGACGACGATGAATCCTTGATTCACCGCTGTCGGGACCTGTGGTACCGCGAAGGCTCCGATCGTCGCGCGCGACGTCATGAAGATCGAGCCAGGAGGGTAGAGCTGCGAAGCACACTCGGCAAGACCCTTCTCTGTGATCTTTCTCGCCGTGGTGAAGAGGTAGGGTGCGCTCAGGCCAGTGACATCAGACGGCGTAGCCCAGGCAATCGATCCATCCCAATACGCGGGCTCTGAGGTGCGTGGTGTACCTCCGCCGAACACCTCAGCTACCGATCCGAATGTTTCAGAGCTATATGCGAGATTGCGGGCGACCAATTCAAAGTGCGCGTCCGCCAAGTCGAGGCTGGTCCGCGCGATCCGCTCGTTGACCGCGATCTTGTCGTCCAGCGCGCCGAGAACAGCTGCGATAGCGCGCTGCTCACGGAGCGAAGGAATACTGATCGGCCAGTTCGGGAGTTCGGTCAGCGGAATACGATCGACAGTAGCCCCGTGCACGGCGCGCTGGCGGATGACTTCCTGAAATTCAGGCCCGAGGTACGCATAGAGCAAGAACCTTGAATCGACTCTGTCCGGCTTGGGACGGAGTAGCCCCATACGGCGCCCCAAACAAGCCCGTAGCCCAGCAGGCATGAGTGCGGCCTCGCCGAGCCGCGTCTCATATGAGAAGAGTACGTCACCTTCTCTTGGTGTTACCCGACGGGTCCACCGCTCGAAATCGGCCTCCGAGATGTGAGCGGACTCAGCGAGATTGAGTCGCCCATTGTCGAGGCTGCTGATGCTGAGAAACCATGGCCCGGACTGTGTCTTCGGCGGCGTGGCGTGTGGGCCGTCGTAAACCTCGGCGATTTCGCCGATAGTTGTCGTCTTCCACTCACCCATCGATCAGCTCCAGCTGCTCGCGCACGACCTTCTCCAACCGTGCGGACTCCTCAAAGTGGGCGTACAGCTCCTTAGTGAGCCGTGCGATCTTGTGGGCGATGGGCTCGTTGTCCTCGTTCTGGGGCTCGGGCGTGCCGACATACCGCCCTGGCGTCAGCACGTGGTCGTGTTGGCGGATCTCCTTGAGCGTGGCCGAGTAGCAGAAGCCTGGGACGTCCTCGTACGTCAGGTTCTTGGCGCGGGCTGAGGCGGTGCCCCGCCAGGCGTGGTAGGTGTCAGCGATGCGGGCGATGTCGTCGTCGGTGAGGATGCGCTCGGTTCGGTTGACCATCGTGCCCATGTTCCGGGCGTCGATGAACAGCACCTCGCCGCGCCGGTCGGCAAGCCGCTTGGCGCCCTGAGGGCTCTTGTCCTTGTCGAAGAACCACAGGCAGGCCGGGATCTGGGTGGTGCGGAATAGTTGCGGTGGCAGCGCCACCATGCACGAGACCAGGTCGGCCTCGACGATGGCAGCCCGGATCTCGCCCTCGCCGGACTGCTTGGCGGACATGGACCCGTTGGCGAGCACCACGCCGGCGGTGCCGCGTTCGGCGAGCTTGGAGATGATGTGCTGCAGCCAGGCGAAGTTGGCGTTGTTCGCCGGGGGAGTGCCGAAGCGCCACCTGGGGTCGTCGTCCCCGGTGCGCGACCAGTCGGACATGTTAAATGGCGGGTTGGCGAGGATGAAGTCGGCTTTGAGGTCGGGATGCTTGTCCTCGCGAAAGGTATCCGCCCAGCGAGGGCCGAGGTTGCCACTAATGCCGTGGATGGCGAGGTTCATCTTCGCCAGCCGCCAGGTGCGTTCGTTGGATTCCTGGCCGTAGACGGCGATGTCGTCCTTGTGCTGGATGCCGCGGTGGGCGATCACGAACTTCTCGGCCTGCACGAACATGCCGCCCGACCCGCAGCAGGGGTCGTAGACGCGCCCGGCGTACGGCTCCAGCATCTCGACGAGGAGCTTGACCACGCTTGCCGGGGTGTAGAACTCGCCGCCGCGCTTGCCTTCGGCGCGGGCGAACTTCTCCAGGAAGTACTCGTAGACCTCGCCGAGTACGTCCCGGGCGGGCCGGTCGCCGTGGCCGGTGAAGCGGGCGTCGCCGATGAGGTCGACCAGTTCGCCGAGGCGGCGCTGGTCCACGTTGTCCCGGTTGAAGATCTTGGGCAGTACGCCGGCGAGCGACGGGTTGGACTTCATGATCGCGTCCATGGCCCGATCGATCAGCTCGCCGATGCTCTCGCTCTTGGCGTGCGCGGCCAGGTGCGACCAGCGCGCCTCTTCCGGGACCCAGAAGACGCCGTGACCGATGTACTCGTCTTTGTCGTCGAGGAACATGTCGAGCCGGGACTCGGGGATGCCATCCCGCAGGACCTCCTCGCGGATGGCCTCGCGGCGCTCCTCGAAGGCGTCCGAGACGTACTTGAGGAACACCAGGCCCAGGACGAAGTCCTTGTACTGGGCGGCGTCCATGGACCCGCGCAGCTTGTCCGCGGCCTTCCACAGGGTGTCGCGCAGGTCGGCCATGGTGGGCATGCCCGGCAGGGCCGCCTGTTCGGTGGCCTTTTTCCTCCTGGGTGGCATGGTGCTCCTTCTCACTAGTGCGTGGTCGATGCGAGGGTCAGGGTTCCGTCGCTGAGGCCCGTCGCAGCGATGCGGCAGAGTTCGTCGAGTAGGTCGATCTCACGGCGGGCGAGGCGGCGGCGTTCTTCCGCCACGGCGAGTAGTGCATCCAGCCGCCGCACCTCGGCCGGCGGCAGCAGCGGAATGCAGAGCTCATCCAGCCGCGAGGCCGGGCGGACTGCCCCCACCGCCCGGGTGCCTGCGTGTCCGGCGGCCAGGAGCGCGGCGAGGACCCGGGGGGTGAGGTGCTGACGTTCCTGCTCCGGGATCCGCAGGATCCGGGCCGGGAACTCGACCACGGAGAACCCGTCATCGTCCACGTGCACGCCGAAGCGCGGTGACATGGTCACGATCACGTCGCCGGGCTCGGTGAGCCGGGCACGCGGGTACTTCTCGGCCAGCACGGCGCGGTCCACGGTACGGGCGCCTAGCAGTGATACGCCCACGATCTCGGGCGCGCCAAGCACGGCGTGCTGTCCATCCGAGGTGACGTCGCTGGCCGCAAGTCGGGCCCCCTTGACCATGATCAGCCGCCGGGTCCTGATCAAAGCGCCAATGGCGGCCGTCCGTACCGGCGATCCCGACTCCCGTACGGTCAGGCCGCTGTGCACCGCGGGGCGGAAGACGGCCTGCGGATCGGCGATCCGGTGCAGTTCGGCCTCCAAGTCATACATCCGCGCGATCATCTCCTTGGCGGCGACCTCGCGGATGGCAGGCGGACGCCGAGCCGTCAGTCGCACCCCGGAGGAGGTCAGGCTGGATACCGCGACCTGTACGGCTATGGCCCGGTTATGGTCGTTCGGCTGGTATCCGGCCCGTCGCCAGGTGACCACGTCCCAGACCAGGGACTCCACGACGTCGTCGGTGAGTGCCCGGTCGGAGACGTCGGCGAGCAGCACGCGCCCCTGCCACGGTGTAGGCTCCTCTCGGCGCAGCACCCACAGCGCGGTCTGGTAGCCGGGCCGGAACGGCATCAGGCCACCGGGCAGGTGGATCACCGCCTCCACCCGGCCGCTGGCCAGCAGCTCGTTCCGGGTCCGGGCGGCGGGCAAGTACGGTGGAAGGCCGTCGACCAGGACGTCGGCGGGGCCGAGCACCACGGCGGTCTGACCGGGGGCGAGACCGTCAGTCAACTCTTTCACCGTGGCCAGCGGGTTCTCCTTGGGGCGTTCCTCTAAAGGAACGTACGGCAGGCGTGTGACCAGCACGTCGGCTGGCAGCGGCGGATCGCCTGGGCAATGGATGTCGATGACGTGCGGCGGAATGCCGTGGACGACCAGCCGGCGGCGGGCGAGCCTGGCCAGGAAGGGGTCCGGCTCGGCCCCGGTGAACATGGGGAAGCTGTCTTCGCTGAGCTGCCCGAGTACCGCGACCAGCAGGTCACCGGCTCGCGCCGCGGGGTCGGCCACCCGTATCGTGCCGAACTCCTCAGCGTGCTCGCGGGCACCGGACAAGCCCGCGATAAGGCGGGCCAGTTCGGGGGCGACCGCGTCGACGTAGAGGTCCGCGACGTTTAGCCGCCCTCGTACGGCCAGCAACCGCTCCAACGCCTGGCAGCACCCCCACGCGGCCTCGATCAGTTCGTCAACCACGGAGGCGAGCCATGCGGCGTCGTCCGGGAGCGCGCGAATCTCTGACAGCAGAAGCGCATCCTGCGGGTCCGCTTCCGCCGCCCGCTGCTTGAGCTGGGCGATCGAGTACTCCTGGAGCAGTTCGTCGTCGAGGTGGCGCAGGCAGATGAGCGCTGTGGCCGCGGCCACTAGATCCTTGGGCGGCATCATCGTGCCGAGGCAACTCAGCAGGTAGAGCCGCAGGTCAGCCTCGATCTGGCTGCGCTCCGCACGGCCGGTTTCGACGAGCCAGTCGACGACTTGGCGTGCGTCGAACAACGGGCGGCTGGCGTTGCCGCCGATGGGCGCAGGGAAATCACGGTGGCGGCGACGCCACGTGGTTACGACCGGGCGGTGCACGCCGGCGAGTTCCGCGATCTCGGGCATGGAGATGGGCAGTATCCCGTCTACGTGCATGTCGGGCACCAGCCACCTCCTACCTGCGATCAAGAGAATCTTCCCGGAGTGGCTGCGTGCCCTCCGGCAAGGTGGTCGATCATGCTAGCGATAGCAGTCATTCGTGACAATCGAATCACTGATATCCGGGGTTATCAGTAATTCGTCACAAATACTCAGGATCAATGTGGGGACGTCACCGACTCCAGCTGAGGTACCCGGACGGGACGACCAAGACCGTTTGAAGCCGGGTGTGGTCGTTGCGGTTGTCCCAGGTGAGGATCACCGCCAGCGGACGACCGGTCCGTTGCAGGCCAGATGACTTTGGTGCTCAGCCCACCACGGAACTATCCGAGGCGTGGTCTCGGGTTCGTCATGGCCCGGGTCTCACTTTCCCGGTGCTCCGGCCGCGCTCTGGTGAGCGGTACGATCGTGGAGTCAATGGCTAGTCACTAGCCAGTCCCAACAGCCAGGCCGCATCCGCCCGAGCTTGGACCGGGGTGAGCAAGTAGGCGAGGGTGCCGTCGGCCACCCAACGGTGAAACGAACCGCACCGGCCTGGCGCCGGCCCGTAGCGGTCCGGCAGGTGCATCCAGACCACTCCGGTACGGATCTTGAAGGTGATTCCGTTTGAGCACCTGCGGGCATCCATCCACGGCCGGTTGGTAATCGGCCGCTGGCAACAACGGCTCGATCGACTCCCGCTCGAGGGGTCACTTTGCAGGTCTCTTGTCACGGCCTCCTTGTTTCCGAGTGCGGCCGACCGGTCCGGGCTTCGCGAGTTGAGTGAGCCAATACGCCGGATCTCGCACACCCTCGGTCTCATGGTCCAGCCATTCGCTGGTCGCGACTCTCGGACGGGGCGCCCATGACCGAGGAGGCGGCATGCGCATAGCCGCTTGGATCACGCGGACTATGCCTGGCGGCAAGCTTTCATACGTAAGGATGTTTAGCAGAAGCGGATAGCCGTCAGGGGTAACTGCTCTGTCCCAGGTCCGGCTGACTACCTGACAATAATCCCGCATCTCAAAAAGAGCGATCTTGCAGGATTGGCCGCCAGCCAATGGATGGAGCCAGAGCAGGCGATCACCGGGTACCAGGCGCTCTCGCCCATTGATGGCGCCATTCGGTACCTTACGCTCCCGGTCGAGGTAAGGAACGGGATCGATTACAGCCTCCGGATCGTTGTCGCTGAGCCCGGCGACTGCCTGCACATCTTTGGTACCCATCAGCTCAAGCAGGTCGCCGTCACTGTGTGCCTGCCAAAGGTCGATCGGCACGGTTCTCGGTGCCATAGGGTGCGGGAGCGCTAGGGCGACGAAGATATCGCCAGCCGACGCTGTCAGGGCGATCCGATCTCCGTTTCTAATGTAATAAGGATCGTCTGTGTCCCACGCGTTGATTCCAGCGACCTGCAACAGGGCGTTTCTAACCGCATCGATTGCCATATCTGGGGACACCCTAAAGAACTCCCGTTTCGGGTGTGTCCGGAAGGGTTTCAGCATTTTATGCGCGTGTTTTTCGACCTCGCGCGGGTGGGATGTTAGCGCACGGAACTCGACATCGAACGGGAGTGGGGCGCTAGTATCGAAGATCTGCCTCGCACGGTCCTCCGCGAGTTTGGTGGTCATCCCTACTTTAACGATCCCCGGCATCGCTTCGTTGCTAAGGACATAGACGAAACCCACTGTGTGCCTAGACAATCTGTCTCCTAGATCGCGGTTACAGGCTGGCCTTGATGATGCCAGAGAGGACCGACGATGTTGTGTAGTCGTCGCTCGACGTAAGGCTTGGCTCGGGAATCTAGTTCTGGCTTTCTGGTTTGCCTCCAGGATTTCGAAGCCAGGAGCGATCGCTCTCAGTGGTCGGAGCGCGCGGGCGGCGCGGGCCGGGACCGGCCGAAAAGCCGCATGCCCGGCCAGCTGGCCGACCGGCGCGCGAAGGCGGGCCGCCGTAGGCGGCTCGCCCTTGAAGGCGTAGAGAAAGTTCTCATCGGGAGCAGTGAAGCGGGTGCCGTCACTGAGGGCGCGGACGATCGAGCAGGCGGCGGTGGACTTGGTCGTTGGGCTACATGAGCTGTTAGTGAGGGGCGCTGCTGGGTTCTCGTTGAGCCGGGGCCGTAGGCTCCGGGTCGTCGATCGCCCCAGCCGTGTGGAGGCCAACCAGGCAGAGCGATCGTTTTCGGCCTGAGTATGTACGGTCTGTGGTTTAGGTGAGTGGTGTGGCGGTGGCCCAGATGCGTTCGTAGCTGCCCAGGTAGATGGCGGCGAGGCCGGTGTCAGTGGTCTTGCGGAGGTGGAGGACGGGAGAGTTGGCGGCTGGGGTGCCGTAGGTGTGCAGGTTGATCAGTAGTTTGTCGTCTGCGCGGTAGATGGAGTTGTACAGCACGGTCCGATGGAGCCGGATCTCGATGTTCTCCACGGCGTGCAGGGGTCGGTAGAGGGCGATGGCGTTGCGGGTGCGGGCGGCCATGACGTCTGCGCCGATTCCCTCATCGCGGCCGCGTTCGGCCAGATTTGGGCTGTCAGGATCGCCTAGCAGGATGCGTACGGTCACGCCTTGAGCGGCCTTTTGGCGCAGGGTGTGGGTGATGGCGGTGTCCTCGGCGAGGAACAGGCCGCTGTAGATGAGTATGCCGATCTCGTGTTCTGCCTTGCGGAAGTGGCGGCGCCAGAGCTCTTGGGGGACGGCCCAGCGTTGGGGGTACAGCGCTTTGAACTCATCGCGTGTGCCTCGGGGGACGGCCGGTGAGGTCACGTCGGGCCACAGGTCGGCTTCGTCGACGCCTAGCAGGTCGGCGAGGGCGAGGCGGTGGCGGGGATAGGGGGTGCGGCCGGCAAGCCAGCGGTCGACGGTCTTGGGGTCGACGGCAAGGCGGGCGGCGACATCGCTTGGGTGGAGGCGGGCCGCGGCGAGTGCTTGGCGGAGGTTGAGGTTCACGCTGGCACCTTCCCTGAGGGGCATCTCGATGCTAGCTCAAGACGTCCCTAGACGTCCCTAAGTGCGGTGCAGAAGTTCCCCCGGCTCGACCAGGCTCGTTCGGTACCGGCCACGACGTGCCGGAACACGAACCGACGTCAACAGGAAGGGGCCAGCGGTGATCAATGTGCCCGAGGTCATCCCAGAGCAGACCGCGGATGTGTGCACGGGGCTGCTGGAAGTGCTGCGGCGTGCCTTGGAGGGACCTGGTATATCCGCCCTGCTGGTCAGGACGGTCGGCCTTGTTCTGCGCTTCCCCGAGATCGGCCTTCCCCAGCATCGGCCGCCCGAGCTCGAGATGCGCGGAGCCGACGGACGGGTCAGGGCGAGGATCACGGTGGTGCCCGATGCCGACGGCTTCGCGTACCTGGTTCACCCGGCGCGGATCGCCTCGCCGCTGCTGTTTCCGGTTATCGATCCGGCGCAGGCGCTGGCGTACCTGGTGGCCGAGGCCCATGACTGGAACACAAGCAGATGCGGGTGACCGGCTCCCCTGGCGGCTTCGCTCCCCAAGGACAGAACTGTTACGGCCCAGTCGGCCTCGGCGAGGTCGTCAGTCGACGCAACCCGGCGCTTGAGGTCGCCAACCGGCTACGTGACGAGCTGGCGCGGTACGGCATCGCTGCCGAGGTGTATGTCGGCCATGGCATGGCCTTCGGGGTGGCGGTCCTGTCGGTCGGGCCCGATCTGCTGGTGTGGGTGGAGCCCGGCCCTGGCGGCTGCTGGAACTACGTGTGGTGGACCGGCCGGATCAACCCGGCGACAGGACGGCGCATCTACAGCCGGTGCCCATGGTCCGGGGTGTCATCGGTCGCCCGTCGCGTCGCCACACGGCATCGGGAGCTGCACGGCCGATACGACCGGCCACCGTCGAGCGCCGAGAGGCAGATCCGGCCGGTGGTAGGTGCCCGCCACCCTGCTGGCTCCACCGAGCACGGCGAGACACGTCATCACCCTCCCCTCGGCGCGTTCTCTGACCGGCGGCAGTAGTCCCGCAACAGAGTCCGAAGCCGCTGCCACTTGCGACCTGCCCGGCCACCTCGCGGGTCCTCGATGGAGACCGGCCGGGCCTGTCATCCCTCCTGCGGTGAGCCTTACCGCCCCGTTCCGCCGATTGACGCAAGGAATGCCCATGAAGAGCGTTTTGCTGGTCGTCCTCGGGGTGGCGTTGACCACGGCGATTACCTGGTGGTTCCTGTCGTCACGCCCGATTGTTCCTGTCGTTGCGCCCGCAGCGCCGGGTCACACCCCTATTCCTTCGGCACCCACCTCGCCCGTCGGCACGAGCGATGAGGCCGCCGATGACGAACCTATGCCTGCCGCGCCGGGAACCCGGCCTGAGGGCCGGAAGCTGGGCCTGCCGGATGTGGTGACGGGCTGATGAGAACGCACACAAGTCGCGAATATGCGGCGAAGGTCCGGAAGGCGACTGGCGAGATCGGGGTGCCGGCGGCGTGGAGCGTCTGGCCATGAGCGACTCGGCGCTTGTCCTTTTGCGCAGCGAGTACGGCCATGCGTGGGAGATTTGCGACTGGTACGGCGGTTGGGTCGCCTACCGGCGTGCCTTCTGGTCACCCGACGTCGAGGCCCGGGGCATCTGCAATGTCCTGGGCGCCGACAGTTTGGAGGATCTCGCGGGTCAGTTGGCCGCGCAGGCTGCGGCTGAGGCCCGGTTCTACGGTCGGCGCGCGATTCCAGCGCAGCGGCCACCGGGTCGCCGGAGAACCCGGGAGACGGCGCGGTGAATCCGAAGTGGGTAACCGGTGGGCAGGTCTATCCACAGATCGCCGAGCGGCTACGGCAGCGCATCTCCGAAGGGCTGTATCGGGCCGGGTCGTATCTGCCCTCGGAGGCGGTGTTGAGCGCGGAGTTCCGCGTGGCGCGGAACACGCTGCGCCGGGCGCTGGCTCTGCTGGAGAACGAACGTCTGATCGCCACCATCGCCACCAAGGGGCGGATCGTGCTGGGGCGCGACGCGCCCGGCTTCAACCTGGAACGCGAGGTGGCATACGTGTCGATCGCCGCGGACCTGCGCGAGCAGATCACGCGGGGGGAGCTGGCGGCAGGTGGGCGGTTGCCGGGTGAGCTGGTGCTCGCCCGCCGGTATGGGGCGTCGCGGAACACGGTGCGCCAGGCACTTTCCCTGCTGGTGGCCGAAGGTCTGATCGTGGTGATACGAGGCAAAGGTCGATTCGTCCGCTCTACTGCCAGTCCTGGTGGCTGACCGCGGCTTGGGGACGTGCCGGGGCATCTGCGGGGGCGGGCTGGATATCGGCTTGGGCGCTATGCCTATTGTGAACAGCATGGGACAAGCAGCCTGGGCCCGTGATCTAGCCCGAAACCTCCTTGAGCGGTCGTTGCCTCGGCGGTGGGCGCACTCTCAAGGCGTCGCGGCCCGCGCGGTGGAGCTGGCGCCGATCCTGGGTGCCGATGCCGAGCTGGTGGAGGCGGCGGCGTGGCTGCATGACATCGGGTACGCGCCTGATCTGGTCGACACCGGGTTTCACCCATTGGACGGCGCGCGGTACCTGCGCGATGTCGCCAAAGCGGACGGGCGGTTGTGCCGGCTGGTGGCGCACCACTCCTGCGCGGTGTTCGAGGCTGAGCAGCGTGGCCTGCTGGACGTCCTTCAGGCCGAGTTCCCGCAAGAGGCGGCCGAGCTTCGGCAGGCACTCACCTACTGCGACATGACCACCGGCCCGGACGGCACGCACCTGCACGTGAACGACCGGCTGGCCGAGATCCACTCCCGCTACGGTCCCGAGCATCTGGTGAGCCGGTCGATCGCCAAGGCCACCCCGTGCATCACCGCGGCGGTGGAGTCGATTACAGGGCGGCTAGCCGATGTACGGGCGGCCGGTATCGGCTAGGAAGTGCTCGATGCGCATGCGCATCGACCGGTCCATCGGGTAGGTGGTGAGCTTGTCGCGGGGGACCCAGCGGACCTCGCGGGATTCGTCGCTGGTGGTCGGCTGCCCGCCGGTGGCGCGGGCGGTGAGCACGATGGAGAACTCCTGGCGGGCCTCGCCGTTGGAGGTGTAGTAGATCACGTGGCGGGGGTCGGTGTAGATGCCGACCAGGCCGGTGATCTCGCACTCGATGCCGGTTTCCTCCCGGGTCTCGCGTACGGCGGCTTGGGGGAGGGATTCGCCCAGGTCGATGGCGCCGCCGGGGACGGCCCAGTTGTCGTTGTCGCTGCGGCGGATCAGCAGCACTTCACCCGCGTCGTTGGTGACCACGACGTTGACCGAGGGCACCAGGCTGTTGGGGGCCGGTGCGTCCGGGTCGTCGTAGTAGTCGATCCTCCGCGCCACGATCATCACCCTAACCGGAGATCAGTCGACCGGCTGGGCATCGGCCCAGACGCGTTCGAAACAGTTGGCGTAGGTGGCCACCATGTCGCCTCCGGCGACCTTACGCAGATGCAGCACCGGGGCCTCGGCGGCGGGTGTGCCGTACACGTGGGTGTTCACCAGGTACTGATCATCGGCCCGGTAGATCGAGTTGTACAGGATCGTCCGGTGAAGCCGGATCTCCACCGCCTCAAGACCCCGGATCGGCCGGTACAGCACCAGCGCGTTCCTGATCCGGGCGGCCATGGCGTCGTCGATGCCCTCGTCCGCGCCGCGCTGCGCGACCTCGGGCGAGTCTGGGTCGCCGAGCAGGATGCGCACCCGCACCCCGGCTTCGGCCTTGTCCTTGAACAGCCGGACCATGCCCGCATCCTCGGCGAGGAACAGCCCCGAGTAGACCAGCACGCCGATCTCCCGCTCCGCCTCACCGAACAGGCGTCCCCAGGTGTCCCGCGGTACGGCCCAGCGGTGCGGATACACGGTGATGATCTCGTTCTGGGAGGCTGAGGCGACCTGCTCACGGCTCAGCGCGTTCGGCCAGATGTACGCCTCGTCGACTCCGAGGAACGCCGCGACCGCGAACCGGTGCCGGCGGTAGGGTGTGCGTCCCTGCGTGATCCAGCGCTCGACCGTCTTGGGATCCACTTCAACAGCGGCGGCCAGATCCGCCAAGGTCGCTCCACGTTCGAGCAGTAAGGCGCGCAGTCTCTCGTTGGCCAATCTCAACCTGCCCGCTCGAGGACGTCCGGGGACGCGCAAACCCTAGCCGGGACGTCCTGAACAGGTCCAGTCATGTGCTGATCTCGTCCTACCTCCTCGTCGCACTCTCAGTACCGGAACGAACACAGATCCGACGAGAGGAGAAAGCGACGTGATGGACAAGGTGCCCCCGCTGGACGACCGGCCGTCGTGCGAGTGCGGCGCACGGCTGGAGCGCGGCCAGAAGCGCTGCCACAAGTGCAGCGCCTGGCGTCGGTGGCTGCGGCGTCAGGCTCAGCGGCGCAAGGCGAACAAGCGACGCGGCCACACCCGGCGCCCCGCCGGCCGTCCCCGCAACATCGCCGAGATGGGGGTGAGCTGGTCATGACCGCGCTTCCGCTGATCCTCGCCGCACTGCTCGGCGCGGTTCTGCTGGTCGGCTACGCGGCGGTCCTGATTGGGATGCGCTGCGAGGACCGTACGAAGCACCTGCCTGAGGTGCCTCCGGGACTGCTGCCCGCGTTCGCGCGGTGGGTGACCGGCTGCCACGTCCAGAAGGACGCGGCTACTTACGAGGAGATCGACGTTTGCCGGACTCGCCGATAGCCGCCTCGACCCGTGCCAGGCGCTCGGCGAGATCGTGGACGACGGTTCGCAGCTCGGCGAGCTCACTTCGAAGGTCGCCTTCCGGGGCCTGCTCGGCGCCGATGTTCTCGCGGACGAAGACGCCCTTGCCCTGCTGACCGATCACCAGGCCTTCGTTCCGCAGGATCCCGACGGCCATCTTCACCACGCTCACCGAGGCGTCGTACTGCTCGGCCAAGCGGACGGTCGACGGCAGCGGACTCCCGGGCGCGAGTGATCCGCTACGGATCTGCTCGCGCAGATCGTCGGCAATCTGCAGATAGCCGGGCCGCCCGGTCTTCTTGATCATTCTCCCTCTTCCTCGTCCGCCTCCCATCTCAGCACAGATAGCCGACCAGGCCAACCACGATGTCATTGACAACTTAGGCGACTAAGTCAACTATGTTGTCTAACTCAGAGGACGAACAGGAGGTCCACCCATGCGCAACATCCCGATCCCGGTCGACACCAGCAAGCTCACCTTCACCTGCGTCAAGGCGCCCCGGCCTCGGCTGGCCAACCGCGACACCGGCGAGGTCAAGACCGACAAGAACGGCCAGCCCATGTACGAGGTCACCCTCACCGTCGAGGACCAGGCCGGCCGTATCGAGCTGATGCGCCTGAGCATCGCGGGCGAGCCGTTGATCTCCGCCGGACAGGAGGTCACCCCTCTCGACCTGGTCGGCTACGTCTGGGAGATGCCCCAGGGCGGTGCAAGCCGCTGGGGCATCAGCTACCGGGCCGCCTCCCTCGTTCCCGCCACCGCGACCGCCGGGGCCACCGGGGGTGACCTTGGCTGAGTTCCTTCACACGCTCGTACTCCTGGCCGCGGTGGCGGGTGCCGTCTGGGCCTGGCGGCGCTGGCACCCCCGGTCGTTCTGGCTGCTGGTCGGCTTCCCGCTGACCGCGATCACCGTCCGGGCCACCTGGCGCAAGGTCGCACTCGGGTGCGGGCTGACCAAGAAACGGCACCGCTGGTGGTTCACCCTCGTCCCGAACGCCGTCGCCTCCACTGGGCTGGTCAAGGTCCGGCGGCGATTCCAGCGGGTCGCCGTCGACACCAAACCGTTCATGCGGATGCCCCTGCCCACCCGGTACGGCTGGCGCGTCACCGTCCACCTGCTCGAAGGGCAGATCCCGGCCGACTACGCCGAGGTCGCCGAGCGCCTGGCGCACTCGTGGGGCGTGCATGCGGTACGGGTCTCCTCCGGCAAGCCCGGACGGGTCACCCTGGCCGCGACCCTCCGTGACCCGCTGGTCCGCGTCGACCAGGTGCCGCCCTCGACCGAACTGCTCAAGGTCACGGTCGGCCGCCTGGAGACCGGCGGGCCGTGGGTCATCGACTTCCGGACGGTGCCGCACTGGATGAACGCCGGGGCCACCCAGTCGGGCAAGTCCAACCTGGCCAACGCCCTGATCGTCGGCCTGGCCCCGCAACCGGTGGCCCTGGTCGGCTTCGACCTCAAAGGCGGGGTGGAGTTCACCCCTTACGCTCCCCGGCTGTCGGCGCTGGCCACCACCCGCCCCGAAAGCCTCACCCTGCTGGAAGACCTGGTCGCGGTCATGATCGACCGGATGGGGCTGTGCCGTACGGCGGGCGCACGCAACATCTGGCAGCTCCCGGCGGCGCTGCGGCCGGTGCCGGTGGTGGCGCTCATCGATGAGCTGGCCGAGCTGTACCTGATGGCCGACAAGTCGGAGAAAGAGCAGATCGCCAAGATCTCGACCGCGCTGCTGCGGGTCGCGCAGCTCGGCCGGGCGTTCGGAATCCACCTGTTCTGCTCCGGCCAGCGAATCGGCTCTGACCTCGGGCCCGGCGTCACCGCGCTGCGCGCCCAGTGCTCGGGGCGGATCTGCCATCGGGTCAACGACCCGGAGACGGCGACCATGGCCCTCGGCGACCTCGACCCGGCAGCGCTGGTCTCGGCCCGTGCCATCCCGGCCGAGACACCCGGGGTCGCCATCGTCGCCGCCCAGGACGGCCAGTGGTACCGGGCCCGGTCCTGCCTCGTCACCGAGCGCGCCGCGGAACAGGCCGCCCACTCCTACGCCCACCTGACGCCGTCCTGGGCCGAGATCACCGCCCACGCCCGATCCGGCGACCTGCCCGAGATCGAGCTGAACGAACCGATCAACCTATGAACACCTGGGAGAACCGCGATGCGACGCCTCGCCCTCCGGCTGCTCGACTCCGGGCCAGTGGTGATCCTGGCGC
This sequence comes from Actinomycetales bacterium, assembly GCA_044507605.1. Classification (GTDB taxonomy): domain Bacteria; phylum Actinomycetota; class Actinomycetes; order Streptosporangiales; family Streptosporangiaceae; genus Thermopolyspora. Next base: position 40,105 of record JBIQJI010000048.1, read on the forward strand.
TGATCGCCGGGGCCGGCTCGTTCACCCACATCCGGCAGACCGCCATCGAGGCCGGCCAGACCGGATGGATGGCCTGGGCCGTGGCGGTATGCGTCGACCTGACGTGCGTCATGGCCGCCCGCGAACGCCAGCGCGACAAAGAGATCGGCCGTCCGCGCACCGGACCGATCTCCTGCCCGACCGTCGTCCTGACCGGCGGAATCGTCCTGTCGCTCGCCGCCAACCTCCACCAGGCTCAGCCCTCGGTCTGGGGCTGGCTGACCGCCGCCACCCCTGCCGTCGCGTTCCTGGTGGCGGTCTCGATGCTGGAACGCCGCGCGGCCGCTCCCCGCCCTGCCTCGGCCGACGTTCCGACGCCCGCACCTGCCGCGACACCCGTCCCGGAACCGGTCCCGCCTTCGCCCACGGCCACTGATGGCCTCGACGAGACACACGACGGGCGGAACGAGACGCCCGGCCTGTCGCCCGCACTGGTCGACTTCGCCCGCAAAGTCGCCGACGAGCACACCGCCAAGACCGGCAAGGCGATCAGCCGCGACACCTTACGCGCCCGGCTGGGGGTGTCCAACCAGCTCGCCACCGACCTGCTTCGACAACTCCAAACCGCTACCGAAACCGCCTGACGAAAGGAGATAGGCACATGACCGACAACGACCCTCGTACCGCCTTGATCGCCGGACTGCGCGACATGGCCGACTTCCTGGAGGCCAACCCCGACATCCCGACCCCTCAGACCCATCCCGTCCTGCACTACTTCCCGGACGGGGAGACCGACGCCGACAAGCGCGACGGCGTCGACAAGATCGCGGCCTACCTCGGCTCCCCGGTCGACCTCAGCCACATCAGGCACGGCCACTACGTCACGGGGATCGCCTTCGGCCCGGTCCGCTATGAGGCCGTCGCCATCAGCGCAGAGGCCCGCGCCCGATACGACGCCTTCAACACCTACGCCGACTGCGTGACCCCCGACACCGTCGACCCGAACGGCCCATCCGGTGGCGATGACCACACCGCCTGAACCTCCGGACACGGCCATCGAGGCACCCATTATCAGGTTCCGCTGCTGCACCTGCGCGGGAACCGGCGTGACCAGCCTCGGCGACACCTGCGCCGACTGCGACGGAACCGGAATCGACAACCACGGGCCGTAAAAGCCCGGCGCCCCCGGCGTGGCCACACATCCGCCAAGACGTCCGCCACGTCGGGGGCCATCCCCTTCACCCATCGAGTGAGAGGAGACCCTTCATCTTGCCGCGAACCACCGCCAACGCGCACGCCATCACCGGAGTGATCACCCGGCTCAACAGCCCCGGCTACAAACGCTGGGCCGCACAGATCCACCGCCTCGCCGGATGCCGACAGCCCATCCACCTGCGCGGCCGGGTACTCCACATCGACCGCGCCACCCGCAAGGTCCTGCACACCTACAGCACCGCCACCGAACCCGGCGGCGTGCTCCGCCTGCCGTGCAAGACCCGGCGGGCCTCCCGCTGCCCCGCCTGCGCCGAGACCTACCGCGCCGACACCTACCACCTCATCCGCGCGGGCCTGACCGGCGGCAAAGGCGTCCCCGACACCGTCACCGCCCACCCGTGCCTGTTCGTCACCCTCACCGCCCCCTCCTTCGGGCCCGTGCACACCCGCCGCGAGCACGGCGGCAAGGTCCTGCCCTGCCACGCCCGCCGCGACGCCCAGGTCTGCCCGCACGGGCGCGTCATGTCCTGCACCGCCCGGCACCGCGCCGACGACTCCTGCCTGGGCGAACCGCTGTGCCCCGACTGCTACGACTACGCCGGATCGGTGCTGTTCAACGCCGTCGCCCCCGAACTGTGGCGCCGCTTCACCATGGCCCTGCGCCGCCACCTGGCCAAACTCGGCGGCCTGACCCTGCGCGACCTGGCCGCCCAGCTCGTCGTCTCCTTCGCCAAGGTCGCCGAATACCAGCGGCGCGGCGTCGTCCACCTGCACGCCGTCATCCGCCTCGACGGCCCCGACGGGCCCGCCTCGCTACCACCGCCCTGGGCGACCACCGACATGCTCACGCACGCCGTACGGCGCGCCGCCCACGCGATCAGCGTGCCCCTGCCCCAGGTCGCCGACGAGCCCGCGCGGGTCCTGCGCTGGGGTGCCCAGCTCGACGTCCGGCCCATCAGCATGGACGGCGACCTGACCGATCAGGCCGTCGCCGGCTACATCGCCAAGTACGCCACCAAGGCCGCCGAAACCGTCGGCACCCTCGACCGGCGCATCAGCCCCGTCGAGGACCTGGCTGCCCTGCCCATCCGCGACCACGCCCGGCGGCTCATCGCCGAATGCCTGCGCCTGGGCGCCCTCGACGAACTGGCCAACCTCCGGCTCGCGCACTGGGCCCACATGCTCGGCTTCCGCGGCCACTTCTCCACCAAGTCCCGCCGCTACTCCACCACCCTGAGCGCCCTCCGCGCCGCGCGCACCGTCCACGCCCGTGAGCAGGACATCAGCGCCGGTCGTCTTTCGCTGTTCGACGACGACACCATCTTGGTGATCTCGCATTGGGAGTACGCCGGAAAGGGCCTCACACCCGGTGAACACCTCCTGGCCGACGCACTGACCGGGCGGACTCGGCCGCCTCTGGGAGGTGCTCGATGAGGAACGGCGACAGGCTGATGACCCTGCCGGAAGTGCTCGACGAACTCAACATCTCCCGCCGGACCTTCTACCGCTGGCGTGAGCTGGGCCGTGCCCCGGTCTGTCTCCAGCTTCCAAACGACGAACTCCGCGTGTGGCGGAGCGACCTGATGGCCTGGCTCGACTCCCTGCGGAGGGCCGCATGACCACCAGCTATGACGTGAAGTTCTGGGAGATCCAGCGTAGGACCGACCGGAAGACGCTGGCTTACCTCGTGCGTTGGACTGTGGCCCGTAAGCCCAAGTCGAAGAGCTTTCGTACCAAGGGCCTGGCCGAGAGCTTCCTATCAGACCTGCGGCAGGCGGCCAAGTCGGGAGAGCCGTTCGACATCGCCACGGGATTACCGGTCTCAATGCTCGCCAACAGGTCATCGGGGCCGACGTTTTTGGACTTCGCGCGGTCTTATGTACTCGGCCGGTGGCGTGCTTCGGCGGCCCGGACCAGAGAAACCGATGTGTACGGCCTGCTTTCGCTGGTTCCGGCGCTGGTGGCCGACCTGCCGGGCCGTCCGGCCGATGCGGACATGCGCGAGGTGCTGCGCACCCATCTGCTGCTGCCCGAGGACCGGCGCGAGGAGTTACCCCGTCATTTGCTGCCGGTGCGGTCCTGGCTGGAAAAGGCGTCGCTGCCGCTGGCCGACCTGCAAGAACCGCGTGTGCTGCGGATGGCGCTGGACGCCATATCGGTCACCTTCGACGGCAGGGACGCTGCCCCGAACACGGTGCGGCGTAAGCGGGAAGTCCTGCATCACCTGCTGGAACTCGCCGTGGAACACAAGGAGCTGCCCGCCAACCCACTGCACGCCGTCAAGTGGACTCCACCCAAGGCCGCTGGCACGGTCGACCCGCGTACGGTCGTCAATCCCGACCAGGCCCGTGCCCTCCTGGATGCCGTCCCGAAGATCGGGCGAACGCGCGGCGGGCGGCTGCACGGCATGTTCGCCTGCATGTACTACGCCGCTCTGCGGCCGGAGGAGGCCGCGGGCCTGCGCCGCCAGAACTGCCACCTCCCCGAGCAGGGCTGGGGCCTGCTGGTGGTGGAGAAAACCCGCCCTCAGGCGACCAAGCGATGGACCAACTCCGGGGAGACTCACGATTCCCGAGGCCTGAAGCACCGGGCCAGAGGCGAAACCCGAGAGATCCCTATCCCGCCCGTCCTGGTGGCCATCTTGCGGGCGCACCTCGACCGGTACGGCACAGCACCGGATGGCCGGCTGTTCTGCACTTCCAAGGGGCGGCCGTTCTCCTCCTCGGCGTACTCGGCGGTCTGGCAGCAGGCCCGCCGCCTGGCGCTGACTCCCGAACAGGTGGCCTCACCTCTGGCGGCCCGGCCGTACGACCTGCGCCATGCCGCTGTCTCGCTGTGGCTGAACGCCGGGGTCCCGGCAACGGAGGTCGCCAAGCGCGCCGGTCACAGCGTTGATGTGCTGCTGAGGGTCTACGCCAAGTGCCTCGACGGGCAGCAGGCCCGAGCTAACAGGAAGATCGCCGAAGCGCTCGAAGAGTGATCCATATCCGTACCGCACAGGCCCCGGTCCATTCCGGGGCCTTTCGCTTCCGCAGAACGACCTGGGGAAACGCCATCAAGATCGGTTCGCATATGGTTCGCGATCACTGACCTACGGCTGCACACGACTGCCTACGGCTGCTCATGATCGAGTAGGGGTAGGCAGGAAACGCCCTGGTCAGGGCTGTGATGGCTGGTCGGAGGAGTGCCCCCGGCAGGATTCGAACCTGCGGCACCCGCTTTAGGAGAGCGGTGCTCTATCCCCTGAGCTACGGAGGCTGGGACTGGTCTAAGCGTAGCGAAAGGATGGGGTTGGGTGCGCCTTGGGATCGGGGTTGGTCTCGGGGAGTTGGTCAGATGTGGGCTGAGGTGGGCAAAGGGTCGGCAAGTGGGTGAGGGCTGGGAAAGGGGGGGGGAGGGGGGGGGGGGGGGGGGGGGGGGGAGGGTTAGGTTCGGCGGGCTGGGGACCGTTGGGCGGCGTGGAGGGTTGGGGTGCTTGATCCGGTCAGGCGGCTGGTCGGTGAGTTGGTGGGTTGGCGGCTGGTCGGGCTGCCTTGTGGGGCAGGTGACTGGTGAGGCGGGTGATGTGGGGTGTAGTAGGAAATATTGGGCTATTGGGTGGTCCGGAAATCGTGAACAAGGTGGGGGGTCGTGTGTTTGACTCGGAGGGCGGCTGCTTGGGCCCGAGTGAGGACCGCGCTGCTGGGTGTGCTGGTGGCAGCCCTGATGTGTGGTCGGCGTTGGGTCGTCTGGTCCGTGGAGAGTGATGCTCTGGTGGGCGAGGCGGGTCCGGCGTACTGGGTGATACGGCGCATTTGGCGCTTAACGGGTCCGGCAAGTTCGCCGCAGGGGCTCATGGGGCTGTAGTAACGTGCGTGCCTGATCCAGGTCAGGAGATAGCAACGGAGGCGTCGAAACGTGTCATCTCCCCGATCAGCCGGTCTGGTCGCGGTCGTCACGGCGATGGCCTCGCTGACGGTGGTCGGTTCGTCTGTCGCGGCCGAGGCGCAGGTGGAGGTGACGGCGAGGGGCGCTGGTGTTGCGAGTCGGGTGAGTGAGGCCAAGGCGCCCACCGATCTGAACGCCTTACGGCGGCAGGCGCAGCAGGCCACTGCTGATCTGGAGGCCGCCACCAAGGCGCTGGTGAAACGGCAGAAATCCTTGGACGCCTCGCAGAAGGAGCTGTCGCGTAAGCTCGCCGATCTGCAGGTGGCCGATCGGGAGCTGGCCAAGGCACGGGAGCCGCTGTCGGATCTGGTGGAGTACCTCTATCAGCAGCCGGCGGGCGGGAACCTGACGGTGTTCTTCTCGGGCGCGGACGCCTCCGGGTTGCGGGCGCTGAGCGACATGACGCAGATGGTCGATGGCCGTAACCGGATGTTCGAGGACACCGGACGGCTTGTGCAGCAGCAGGAGCGGCTTGCCGCCGAGGCGCAGCAGTTACGGGCGGCCAACCTGCTGCAGGAAGCCCAGCTCAACACCGAGATCGACACTTTGAAGAAGCGCTCAGCCAAGATCGTCGATTCGTTGACCAAGACGCTTCGCAAGCTCGGGGTGCGGATCAAGAAGAAGAACCAGGACACGGCCTGCAATCCCACCAGGATCGACACGGTGGAGCAGTTCCCCAACGGGCTGCTGCCCGCGGCCTACCTCTGTCCGCTGCCCCAGCAGGGTCACGAGCTGCGGGCCGATGCGGCCATCGCGTTCGTCGCGTTGAACGAGGCGTACAAGCGGAGGTTCGGGACGCCGATGTGCGTCTCGTCGGCCTACCGGAGCCTCGGGGCGCAGCAGTCCGTCTACTACACCCGGCCCGGGCTGGCCGCCGTGCCGGGCAAGAGCAACCATGGGCTCGGGCTCGCCGTCGACCTGTGCGGGGGCGTGCAGGTTTTCCGTTCCGTGCAGTTCAACTGGCTTGAGGCCAACAGCAAGAAGTTCGGCTTCATTCATCCGTCCTGGGCCTACAGCAGTCCCTTCGAACCCTGGCACTGGGAGTACGACCCGAAGATCGGGTCGGTGCTGTAGGCGCCGCTGCCGCCTGTGCCGGTGCGGGGGATGCGCGGGCGGGTCACGGGATGGGGGCCACCTCGGCCGTGCAGTGGGCGCAGCGGGAGGCCGCCTTGGGGATCTCCATCAGGCATTGGGGGCAGTCGCGCGTGGCCGACTCCTGGGCCGGGAAGAAGCGGAGCTTCATCGCTTCGTACGGGCGGACCACGAAGAAGTAGACGACCGCCGCGACGATCAGGAACGAGATCAGGGAGTTCAGGAACGCGCCGAAGCGGAAGTCGGTCTTGCCGACGGAGATCGTCAGGGACGAGAAGTCGGGCATGCCGCCGAACAGCGAGATCAGCGGTGTCAGGAGGTCGTCGACGAACGAGTTGACCACCGAGGTGAAGGCGGCGCCGATGACGACCGCGACGGCGAGTTCGATGACGTTGCCGCGCAGCAGGAACTTCTTGAACCCACCCATGCCGACCCCTCCCGCTCTTTTGCGCTGCTTACCCTAGCCGATGCGCTTACCTGCGGGAATGGATGGCGATGGACAACCTTCCGGTGGGCTGGGCGGCGGCGAGCGCGGCCGCCTGGGCCGGTGTGGTGGCCAGGACGATCAGGGCGCCCGTCTCGGGGCGGTCGGCCGATCTGGGTCTTGTGGCGGGTGGTCTGAGCACCGTGACGGACTCGGCGATGGGCCGGGTGATCGGGGCGGCGGCGGGTGTCCATTCGGCGGGGCCGGCCAGGACGTCGATCACGTCGCCGGTGGTCAGCAGCGCCGCCGCCTCGGCGTCGGCGATGCGCACCGGCGTGGCCACGGTGCCGGGTGCCTGACCGGCGAGCAGGCCCGGTCGGAGCAGGCGGGCGTCGGTGAACGGCTCGCCTCGGCGCATCGGGCCTGCCAGCAGGCGGCCCGTGATCGACGTGCCGGGGCGGATGGCGCCGCTGGGCACGGCGGACGCGGGGAGGCGGACCGTGGTCACGTCTGCGTCCGTTAGGGTCCGGGCGCTTGTGCCGCTTGTGCCGGGTGCGGGTGGCGCGGCGGGCGGGCCGGGTAGGTCGCGGGCCGCGGCCAGGATGGGGACGCCGCGCTCCGGGCGGACGGCGAGCAGGGCGCAGCCCATCGCCATCGCCGTGAACAACGCGGCGATAAGGCGCCGGTGGCGGGCGGCGAAAAGGTATATGGCGCGCATGGTCAGCTCCTGGTGGGTACGGGCCGGGCCACGGCCCGCTGCGGGCGGCCGTGCGCTGGAGGAGCGGGCCTCTGGTGGGTGGAGCCCGCCGGCGGCCTCTCGTCAAGGGCCGTGTGCGGGAGGAGTCGGCTCCTGGTGGGTGGGCCCGGCCGCGACCCTCTCTCCCCGTCAGTGGGCGTGTGCTGGTGGTGGGTGCGGCCAGGGCTGGGTGGTGGGTGGTCAGGGCAGCTCGATGGGGAGCTTGATGCCGTCGAGGGCGTGGGGGCAGGGGCAGGGGCGGTCGGTGGGCAGGGCTTCGACCACTTTGGTGACCAGGGTGCGCATGCGTTGGATGTTGGCGGCGAAGAAGGTCATGACCTCCTCCTGGCTGACGCCCTCGCCGGCCTCGACACCGGCGTCGAGGTCGGTGACCAGGGACAGGGAGGTGTAGCAGAGGGCGAGCTCGCGGGCCAGGACGGCCTCCGGGTGGCCGGTCATGCCGACGATGGTCCAGCCGGCCGAGGAGTAGGACCGGGACTCGGCTCTGGTGGAGAAGCGGGGCCCTTCGATGACGACGAGGGTGCCGCCGTCGACGGTCGGCCAGCCCTCGCTCTGGGCGGTGGACACGGCGACGGCCCGGCCGGAGGGGCAGTAGGGGTCGGCGAAGGTGACGTGGACGGCGCCGCCCTCGTCGTAGTAGGTCTGCCGGCGGCCGGAGGTGCGGTCGACGAGCTGGTCGGGGACGACGAGGGTGCCGGGGCCGTGCTCGGGGCGCAGAGAGCCCACGGCGCTCGGCGCGAGCACTTGGCCGACGCCGAGGGAGCGCAGCGCCCACATGTTGGCGAGGTAGGGGATGCGGTGCGGGGGGAAGCGGTGGTCTCGCCCGTGCCGGGGCAGGAAGGCCACGGAGCGGGAGCCGATGCGGCCGAGGGTGATGACGTCGCTGGGCGGGCCGTAGGGGGTGGTGACGTCGATCTCCTCGGCGTCGTCGAGGAGGGAGTAGAAGCCGGAGCCGCCGATGACGGCGATGTCTGCGTGAGTGGGCATGGGCAGACCTTAACCGGGG
>JBIQJI010000127.1:0-7921 GCA_044507605.1 Actinomycetales bacterium
GGGGCTGCGCCCCTGCGCTCAGTGCAGGCGTTGGCGGCGCACCCACCCCAACGGGAGACCGCGAGGCAGCCGCCAATGTTGCCTGCGGTCGGGGCGCGCGGCAGGCGACATTGCCCGCTGCGGACCTTGCCTCGATCGAACGGCGGATGCGCGGGCACGTGGCGCCGCTACGGGTTTCTCAGACACCCTCTGCGTGACGGCACCGCGTGCAGTCTGGTTGGAGCGCCTGTGAGGCCGGCCCAGGTCACCCCCGGCCTCCGGCCTCCGCATCCGCCAGGGCGATCCAGGTCTCGGAAAAGGCGAGCATCGCCGAGCTCTTGAACCAGCCCTCCGGCCGGTGGATCTCGCCGATCGCCCGCTGCCCGTTGACGACGATCGCCGCATCGGCGCAGGGCGCGGCGACGACCGAGACCTCGTACCCGGTCGGGTAGGTGACGGCGTGGAAAACCTCGACCACGTCCCGCCACTCCAGCTCGATCGTCGTCTCGCCCGAGGTGCAGGCGATGCGGTGGAGGCGCCTCCCGCCGGCCTGCTCGGTGAAGCGGGCGGCGCGGATCGGCGCCTCCTCGATGCCACGCCCGTGGATCGGGTCGTAGTCGTTGTAGAAGTTGTCCCAGACGAAGGCGGCCAGCTCCGGGTTGTCGGTGAAGATGCCGACCGGGGCGAGATCGCCCAGCCCGGTCGCGTCGGGATCGGCCCAGATCACCAGCGCGCGGCCCTGGCCCGCCTCCGACCAGGCGCTGGTCCACACACTGGCGATGGCGACGTAGTCGTCGCTGCCCGGCCGGTAGAGCACGATCATCGGGTTCTCCCCGGCGATCCTCACGCCCCGCGTCTCGTAGGGCCAGTCCCCGTCCGGACCGGGTCGCCAGGAGGTGCCGGCATCCGGTTGGTTCGCAGGTTGTGTCATGATGCATCGGTCCTCCGCCTGACGCTGGCCATCAGGCCCCTCGCCGGCCCGGAAGGGCCAGGCGGCCCGACGGCTCGAAAACTCGCCACGTACAATGCTTCCACCGGGGCCGTGCAACGCGACGGCGAGCGCCTCGCTCGCTACGTCGATCCTCGCCACAGGGAGCGTCACGTCATGGTGCCAGCGCGGACCACCGATCCCGCCACCCGGCTTCCCATCCTTCGACTCCTGATTCTCGCCGTCGCCGTCCTGCTCGCCGTCGGATCGGCCGCCTCCAGCGCGTCCCAGCCCACTCCGGCCGCAGCGGAGGGACCGAGCGCGCTGGAGGCGATGCTCGCGCGCGTGCCGGGGACGCTCCCCGGGTTCGACAACCCCGCGCTGGCAATGATCGGCTTCGCCGACTACGCCGCCCAGATCGAGACGGCCGGCCTGCCCCCGGCCTCGAGCATCGATGCGCCGGAGTTCGAGGGGTGGAGGGCTGCCACCCGGGACATGCCGCCAGCGCCGTCCGCCCTCGCCCCCGCGCTGGACGACTACGGGTTCAACATCCTCCACGTCGACCAGTCGCTGACGATCACCCTGTCGCCGTTCTCGCTGAGCCTCTACCGCGGCCGTATCGATCCCGACGCGGTGGGTAGCGCGCTCGATGCCCTCGGCTACCAGCCGGTCGAGATCGACGGGCACGCGCTCCTCACAATCCGGGACGGGGACCCGCGCGTCACGCCAGAGGAGATGGCGTTCGCGGCCATCCTCGACGACAGCACGGTCGCCTTCGCCTCGGACGGACCGCAACTGGCCGCCGTCCTCGACGTCGCCGCCGGCGCCGCCCCTTCGATGCTCGAGAACGCCGGCGTCCGGCCCCTCCTCGACCACGCGCCGCCCGACCTCGCCGCGGCCGAGATTGCCAACGGCTTCGTCCTCGCGGGCGGGCACCTGCCGGCCCTGGTCGACATCCCGCCCGGCGGCACGCCGGACATCGCCGCGATCGCGACGGCCATCATCGACACGGTCGAGTTGCCGCCGGTGACGATGGTCCTGGTGGCGACCACCACGGGCGGGCCGCTCGCGGACCCGGACATCGTCCCTCCGCCGGACATGCCGGACGCCCGCAACATCGTCGTGGCGCTCATGCTCACGCCCGAAGCCGCCCAGGCGGCCGTCCCGATCGTCGAGGAACGCCTGGCCACCGGGATGTGGGAGCGCGGCGGGGAGCCGTATGCAGAGATGTTCCCGGAGCCGACCGTGATCGCGGTGCCGGGCGCGTCGGTGCTGATCCTGGACCTCAACGTGGGGCCGGACGCATCCGCCAGCACGCTCCCGAGCCTGCTGCGCAACGGCGAGCTGGAGTTCCTTGCGTGGTAGAAAATGCCTCGCCCTGGTTGCGCCCGATCTCGATCGTCTCGGTGATCGCCGCCCGGTTGCGAACCTCCATCACCGTCTTCATTTCAGGCACCGGAAAGGCCGGCGGCGACCCGGGTGACGCGCGAGGCGCCTCCCGGGAACGCGGCCGGCCGGAACAGCAGGGTGACCTTCGAAGCGGACGGTCCGCTTCCGTTGGCCGTGATCGCCCTGCGCGGAGGGTGAGCGCGGTCCGGACGACGCCGTCCATGCGTCGTCCGGAGCGCGGAGCAAGAACCGAGAGGCGCGGGGGAGGGGGTGTGGGGGTCCCGCGCCTCGCCGGTGTGTGCGGCATCAGCCCGCCGGCGTCGCCTCGGGCGCGTGCGTGGTGGAGGGCACCACCAGCACGCCCAGCGTCCCGTCGGCGAGCAGGCCGGTGGCGAAGATGTCGTAGACCATGCCGGCCTCGAGCGCGACGCCCGGCAGCGCCAGGGCCACATCCTCGGTCCCGGTCGGGCGGACCTCGAGGTCGTAGGCGCCGGCCGGCACCTCCAGGAAGTCGCTGGCGTTCGGGAACTCCAGGTTCTCGATCAGCACGTCGCCGCCCGTCACGGCGATGTCGACACCCGGGGCGTCCGGCGAGGTATGGATCACCCGGATCCGGGCCGAGTCGCCCATGAGCATGCTGAGGTTGGTCTGGTAGATCTGCGGCGCGATCGCCTCGAGCAGGCCCGTGGCGGCGATGTGGTAGGCCGCGCCGGGCTCGAGGGTCACCATCGCGTCGATCACGGCGGTGTCGAGGGCCGCGCCCTCGGCGGTCACCTGGATCTGGTGCTCGCCGGCCGGCAGGGCGACCCAGCCGGAGAACTCCCCGAAGGCCAGGCCGGTCAGCGCCGGCTCGCCGTTGACGTAGACGTCGACCGCCGGGGCGTCCGGCGAGGCGTGGATCACGTTGACGGCGGCGTCGCCCTCGGCGCCGATGCCGAGCGCCTCGGTGGCGTTGCCCATGTCCGTCATGCCGGGGGTGCTGTCCTGGGCGGCCGCGCCGCGCGAGAAGCCAGCCACCGAGGTCGCCAGCGCGAAGCCGGCGATGCCGAGGGAGAAGGTGCGTCGAGTGGTCTTCATGCGAGTGCTCCTCATGATGTCGATGTCGGTTCGTCGTCGTGCGGGCGGTGGCGCCGACCTCGCCCGGCTATAGTTAAACTTATAGTTTAGATTTATATTTGTCAACCCCTGATCGCACCCAATTCTGACCCGCGGGCACAGCAAGGCCGCGGGACGGCTCTGGACCGTCCCGCGGCCTTGCCTCATCCATCGCTATGCGCTGTTCGGGTGATGCGTCCGGGAGCAGGGGCGGAGCCCCGGAGTCGAAGGACCAGCCCGGCCGCTCGCAGGGCGAGATCGGTGTGCCGCGCACGTCGCCCGGGGGACCGCCCCTACCGATGGGTCGCGGCTCGCCCGCTCATGGCGTGCGCTTCTCGCTGGCGACACCGGCTCCGTCATCGACGACTTCGTAGCCGGAGGCCAGGAGGACATCGAGCACCGGGCTGCCCGTGACCGGGGCATCGGCGACCTCCAGGGAAAGCTGGTCCTGGCTCGGTGCGGCCGGCGGACCTTGCGCGGCCGTGCCGGTTTCCGTCACCGGGACCTCGCCCGGCGGCTGCGTCTCCACCGTCGGCTGCTCCGGCTCGCCTGGCGCCGCCGCCATCCGTGGGGCCTCCTCGCCGGCGGGCGGCTCAGCGGCGACGCGCGGCTCGGCCGTGGGCGCGTGTTCCGCGTCTGCCAGCGGAGCATGCGGCTGGAACTCCCGGACTGCGGCAGGGTCGGCCACGCGCAGCATCTGCATGATCACGGACGTCATTGTGAGGCGATCGTCGTCGAACCCGCCGTGGGAGCTCGAATCCGAGCGTTCGTCGACGGGCAGCGACGCCGGCGCGAAGACGGCGCGGCCACCCACGCGCTCCAGCGCGGCCCGCAGCGTCTCCCCGGCATCGCCATCGATGGACCGGTCGAAGAACCGCTGCATGCCCAGAATCGGCACCTCGAAGGCATCCCGGGCGGCCTCGTCCCCCTGGCGTCGCCGCTCCAGCGCCCGCGACACGAGGTACAGCAGGGACTTCTGATAGATCGCGATGTTGCCCTGGCCGCACACATCGTCCAGCTCGCGCTGGTCCGTCATGGCAAATGTCACGAACCTGGCGACTGTCTTGCCCTCGCCGATGTGCGGCAGGACATCCCTGCCGAACGCATCCACCCGGATGGCGGGCGCGAGCAGCGCGAGGGTGCTCACCGCGAGCTGCCGCTCCGCCAGGCGCTCGAGCAGCTCGGCCAGGACGATCGACCCGGCGCTGTGCCCAACCAGATGCACCTCGACGGCATCGGCCCCATGCTCGGCGACATAGTCGGCCAGCAGCTGCACGAGCAGCGTGCCGCCCGCGGGTCCGGCGCCGGACTGGTCCCCCGGATGCCCGGCCGCCCTGGCGTTCTCCTTCATCTCGTCCCAGATCCAGCGAAGATTGGCGCGAGCGAACTTCTCGACCAGGCGGTCGAACTGCTCCACAAGGTCGAAGCCGAGCCCGCCCGCCGGCAACCGGCGACCGACCAGGTCGGACAGTTGATTGAGGAGGGACTCGCCGGCGCCGCTCTGCCAGACGAGCGTGAGCGGGTAGACGCCGTTGTTGAGCCACCAGTTGAGCTGCCGGTGCGCCAGCGCCAGGCCGGCCTCCTCGCCGACCAGGCCACCATGGACATAGACCACGATGTGCCGTTTGGTGACCGTGCCGCGCTCGAGCCAAAACTCATGCCAGCGACGCATGTGGTCGAAGGCGCCCTGCACCTGCTGGGGCGTGCTCACGAACCGCCCGCGATCCGAGAGTCGCCCGTTGTTGCCCAGGTTGACGACATGCGCCTTGAGCCGGCGCAGGTCGGGTCCGGGCGCGGTCACGACGACCCCGCCGGTCGCCTCCGGGGCACGCACCCGGCCCGAGGCGAACGGCGTGCTGGGCACACCGGGGCGCGCGACCCAGGCGTCGTAGGCATTCTCCAGCCAGTCCTCGTAGGGGAGCGTCGCGAACCCGTTGTCGCCCCACCCGGGCCCCCAGGAGTTCTGGATGAGAAATCCGACCTCGTTGTACCCGACCATGGTGTAGGCGTGGCCACCCAGGTTTCGGGCGCCGATGGCTCGGTGAATCACATGGAGCTGCTCGCCGTTGGCGCGCTGCACCACGGTGGGATTGACCCACCCCTCATGGATCACGCCACTGACCGCGATGGCCGCAAGCTCGGTGATCGCTGACTGGACATCGTCCAGGCGATAGGGGTTGACGCGATAGAACGCCCCGAGCGGAAACTGTCCCGCCTGGGCGATGAAGGCGGGATCGTCGAGGTCGGGGAGCGCGTCGTCGGACCAGTCCTCGTCACGGACGACGCCGTGGTGGAACCAGCCCTTGAAGGCCCCGCGGAGCGACGATCCCTCGTCCTCCTCCCCGGGGAACTCGTCGTACCGCCGTGCCAGGTGATACAGCATGTACGGGCTCACCCGCAGACGTTCGTCCTGGGGGCGAGACTGGGCCAGCACGGTGTTGATGACCGCGGCGACGGCGTGGCCCGTGCAGGAGTTGCCCCGCTGCTCCAGGATCACGCGTTGCGCCTTGACGGCCCGCTGGTCCATCTCGGAGGGCAGCACCTGCAGGCGTGACCGGTAGGGGAAGTCGCGTGCATCGAACGGGTCGGGAACGGCATTGGCGACGAACTCGCCGATGCCGGGGATGGCGATTCGGCCCGGGGCCACCGTCTTGGGCATGCTGGTTTCTCCAGTGGGCTGGTGCGACCGCATCGCACGTGAACCCGGCAATGTCGCGATGACCGTGCTGGGCCAATACATGCCCAACCGGAGGTGCGACAGGGCCGTCATGGGCCGCTGCTTGCGGCCGAGAAGGAGCGGGTCCCGGTAGTGATTGTGCGTCCCACTGGCATCATACAGGGCGCTGTTCTTTATGTCTATATTCTCGCAGATCGCGATCGAGCCCCTGCCGGCACCGGCGTGCGGTTCGGTCTGCGCCGATCGAGGGGGCATGTTCGGGCACTGATCGGCGCTCGGGTCCAACGCGCGACCGGCAAACCGGAAGAGATGGGAGCGGACCGGGAACCTGGTCACCGCCGGCGGAAACGCGAGCGGGCACACTGCCGAGCCCGCTGCGCAACGGCGCGCTGGCATTCCTTGCGTGGCATGTCGCCCGCCGCCCGGGCCGAAGGCAGCCCCCGGCCGCCGGGGCAGGGGAGGGACGGTCGGCCGAACGACCCGAAACGGGGGCGGGCCGTTCCTTCAACCAACCGGACGACGGACCGCCCCTCGGATCAGAGGTCGTACTGCTCGCGGGCGATGTCGCCGAGGCCGACCGCGTCGAGCCGGCTGATCGGCGCCAGGAAGGTCACCTGGATCACGCCGGGGTTGCGGCCGATCTCGATCGCGCCGGTGATCGTCGCCCGGTTGCGGACCTCCGGCACCGTCATCCCCAGCAGCGCCGCCGCCCGCTCCAGCCCGTTGTCGATCGCCGCGTTCATGTTCGCCGCGGTGCCGATCACCGAAATCGGCGCCGATTCCTCCAGTGCGCCGATGCCCCATTCCGCCGCCAGCCGCTCGGCCCGGACCTTCTCCTCGGCGCTGAAGGGGCGCGCCATCGGCGGCAGGTCCTCGGGCAGCGGGAAGAGCACCGGCCCGTCGATCGGGTATCCCTTGATCACGTTCACCTGCAGCGTGACGCTGCCGGCGACGTCCATCGTGTGGCCGGCGATCTCGCCGTCGCCCTGGCCGGCGTGCATGTCGCCCATGTAGACGCCGCCGCCCGGCACCTTCACCGGGGCGACGAGGATCGCGCCGGGGCGGACCGCGTCGATGTCCATGTGCCCGTCGGTCTTGTGCTGGGCCAGCTCCTCCGCCGTGAGGGCGTAGTCGTGTGGGGCGCCGACGAGGAAGGCGCCGAAGTCGCCGGCGTTGTGCGAGTCCGGCAGCGGGTGCGAGGGGGTGGTGCCGAGCTGGCCGAGGAAGGGACGCATGCGCACCATCACCCCGGCGAGGTCGGCGACCGCGTAGGCGAGGATCGGGTGCTGCGCCGAGGTGTCCGGCAGCGCGGCGTAGTGGTGGGCGTCGCGGGCGATCCGGTCGGCGGCCTCCTGCGGCACGGTGACGCCGACGGTGCGGGCGTCGTCGAAGACGACGGTGTAGCCGTGGACGACCTCGAAGGGCTTGACCGGGTTGCCGCAGACGTTGCAGACGACGGCGTCCTGGCCGATGCCGTCGAGGTGGGTTTCGGGCCAGACGGCGTCGCAGGTCGGGCAGCGGGCGGCGACGTAGGGGTCGCCGAGGCAGAAGCCCTCCGGCGAGGAGTCGTGACCGGACGCGGTCGCGGTCGAGGTGACGGTGATGTCGCGGATGCGGATGGCGATGCCGTCGCCGGGCTCGGCGCCGTCGACGGCGACGGGCTGGGTGACCTCGTGGCCGCCACGCAGGCTGGGGGTGATCATCGGGCCCCAGCAGCCGGGGGCGGTGTTGGCGATGATGGTGCCGCCGTCCTCGACCGGCCCGAGCATCTCCTGGTCGGGGTCAAGCAGGCCGTTGGTGAAGCTCTGGACGACGACGCTGCGCTTGGGGGTCGTCGTTGCGGTGGTGATCGT